>NZ_JBTBYJ010000007.1:0-48747 GCF_054226325.1 Roseobacter cerffii | reverse complement strand
TTCTGCGCCCCCTACTGCCGTGCTGACCATGCCGACTGTCCTGCCATTTGCCTGCGCGATCCCGTTGTCGGGATTCGTCGTTTCATTGACACCCACATTAGTTATCCACAGGGGGTGCGTCCAGCGCCGCATCGGGGGTTCGGAATCGGATCAACGGGGGATCAGAGTCGTTTTATCGTGGGATCAGAGTCGCCCTGCTTCTGAAAAAAGTCGGCAATCCTCTGATTTCCAAGGAAAAGCGGGAAAGCAGCTTGCCCTGTAACAAACAATAACCTCTAATTAACCAAGATTTTGTGCAGACGCCATGATCCTGGCGCATCAAACAGGATCAACCTCCTTGAAATGGCTAAGAAAAGACGGGTGTGAGACACAACCCTTTGCATGTTACATGTTTCGTGGTACTTTGAGGAAAACATAGAACATCGAGGGTCGTCATGAGCAGTGACATACCACCTCCCTATTTCAATATCTCGCCAGACAAGGCGCTGGACCAGCTGCAAGCGCCCACCGACACAGCAGGGTTTTCGCAGATTGCAGCGGCCTGCCTGCAGGGGCGGGACGATCTGGCACAGCGTGGATTGAACGAGACGGGGCGCAAAAACCTGCGGCTGTTCTCCACCTGGGAAATCACCAAATACCTGCTGCCGGTGGCACCTGCACATTTCCGGCGGGTGCTGCGCCAGAACCCCGATTTGCCGCAAGGCCGGTCTGAGACCGAGGGCGGCGCCAAGTGGTTCACCCTCGATGAGGTGCTGAAGCTGCGCGCGCATTTCGGGGCGGAAGGCTCCAAGGCAAAGGACTACACCCCCTACCGGCCGGACAATCAGCCTGCGAAAATCGTAGCCGTGGCGAATTTCAAGGGCGGGGTCGGCAAGACCTCCACCTGCGCGCATCTGGCGATGTCCGCGGCCCTTGATGGCTACAAGGTGCTGATGATCGATCTCGACAGCCAGGGCTCCATGTCCTCGATCTTCGGGGCGCAGGTCGAGGATGAATGGGCCACCGCCTTCCCGCTGATCGCGCGGCATTACGCGCAGACACTGCAGGCCGACAACCAGCGCCGCCTCGACCGGGGTGAAGCGCCCCAGCCGCTGGATGAAACACTCTCGGAGGCGCTGAAGGTGACCTGCCGGGACGTGATCCAGAGCACCCATTGGCCCAACATCGATCTCATCGGCGCGCAGCTCAACCTCTACTGGTCGGAGTTCCAGATCCCGGTCTGGCGCATGCAGTCGCGCAGCTGGAAGCTCTGGGATGCGCTGGGGGATGTGCTCGCGGCGGACGGGGTGCTCGACGACTATGATCTGATCTTCCTCGATACCCCCCCTGCCCTCGGGTATCTGACGATCAACGGGTTGTCGGCGGCGGATATCCTGCTGGTGCCTTTGGGCGCGTCTTTCCTCGAATTCGACTCTACGGGGCGGTTTTTTGACATGCTGCACTCGACCTTCTCGTCGATCGAGGAGGGCGAGAACGTGGCCGCCCGCGCCCTGGGCCGACCCGAGATGGCCTTTGAATGGGATGCGGTGCGCGCCATCATCACCCGCTATGACGGCGGACAGCAGGCCGAGATGGCCGGGCTGATCCAGGCCTATCTGGGCCCCACCCTCTCGCCCTACCGGCAGGATTTCACCGCGCTGATCGGGCAGGCGGGGGAAAGCGTGAATGGCATCTACGAGGCCGATTACCGCGATTTCAACCGCGAGACCTATGTGCGCGGGCGCGCGACCTTTGATGAGACCTATGCCGCGTTCAAGACCCTGCTGCTGGGGGTCTGGCGGCGCGATGAGATCTCTGCCCAGCAGGCCGCGGAATGAGCCGCGCGCAGGCTTTGCGCTTTGGCAAGGCTCTGCTCCTATCTGCGGGACCGGATCACAGGACAAGGAGGCCCCGATGGCCAAGCGCAAACGACTGACCCCCCCGGCCCCGCGGTCCGAGGCTGCCGAAGGCGCGCCGGAGACCAAATCGGTCTTCCCGCGCTATCCGATGGGCGTGGCCCCCGCCGCGCAGACCCGCGCCCCGATTGCCCAGGTGGCCGGAGAGGCCGCCGCTCAGTCGGCGCTGGAGGAGCTCGCGGATGAAATGCGCAGCGCACGGTCCACGGGGCGGCTGGTGCAATCGCTGCCCTTGGAGGCCATCACCGAGGACCACCTGGTGCGCGACCGGATCGCGCTTGATGCCGGGGAGATGGAGACGCTCAAGAACAGCCTGCGCGCCCGTGGCCAGCAAACTCCGATCGAGGTGGTGGAACAGCCCGGTGGCTTTGGCCTGATCTCTGGCTGGCGGCGCCTGCATGCCCTGCGCGCCCTGCATGCCGAGACGGGTGAGGCGCGGTTTGCCACCATCGCGGCTCTGATCAAGCCCATCGACACGGTTTCCGACAGCTATGTGGCGATGGTGGAGGAAAACGAAATCCGCGCACCCTTGAGCTTTTACGAGCGTGCGCATCTGGCCTGTGAGGCGGTGCGGCTGGGGGTTTATGCCTCGGCGGCGGAGGCGGTGAAGACGCTCTTTGCCAATGCGCCCGCGGCGCGGCGCTCCAAGATCCTGTCCTTCGTGAAGCTGCACCAGGGCCTTGGCGCCGCGCTGCGCTTTCCCGAGGCGATCCCGGAGAAGGTCGGTCTGGCGCTGGTCTCGGCGCTGGAGGCGGACGCGGGCTTTGCCAGCCGCCTCACGGCGCAGCTGCGCAAGGCGGCCCCTGAGACGGCGGAGGCGGAGCGGCAGGTGCTGGACCGCGCCCTGAAGCGCCCTGGGGCGTCCACAGCGCCGGTTCGGCAGGAGGTGGCCCCCGGGATCGCCCTGGAGGCCCGTCAGGGGCGTCTGGTGCTCTCTGGCGGCGGTGTGACGCCTGAGCTGCAGCGCGATCTTCTGGCCTGGCTGGCGGCGCGCTGAGGTTTCGCATGCGAAAACGGGCCCGTTGACGGGGCACTCACAGGCAGAACGCCCAGAAAAGGAAAACGCCCCGCTGTCGGGGCGTTTTGCATGTCATGGTCCGGGTTTTCGCATGCGAAAATCTGCGGTCAGATGTCGACCCCGGGCGCTTCTTCGACGGGGATGTCCTTGGGCGGATCATCGGGGTAGATGCCATGCCCGTTGGTCAGCGCATCCCAGAGGTCCCGGTTGCCCTTGGCGTCATCCTCATTGCCGTTGGTGTAGATGTTGCGCACACCTGAGCCCTTGCCGGACACACCGAGGTTCAGCACGATGGTATCGGCCTCATAATCAATGATCACGCTGGCATCCTGCTTGGTGCCGATGCCCGACAGATCCAGCGCGTCAAAGCGCCCGATGATCTCATCCACGTCGGCCAGCACATGCGATTGCGCCTGGCCACCCGCGATGCCGGTCAGATCCAGCGACAGGGTGCTGCCGCCGAGGTTGATGCCGGACTGGATGTCGGGGGCGCTCTTGTCGAAATGCCCGCTGCGGAATTCCTCGATCGTGCCGAGTTCGCCGCCCTTGGCCGAGAAGGAGAGGGAGGCGTCGTCCGAGAGCAGCAGAACGCCCGTGCCGCCGGCCTCGCCGTCAAAGCCCACGCGCACGTTGCCCCCGACAATGTCGAGGCTGCTGTCGTCGCCCAGCACGAAATCCGCGCCATCGGTGCCCAGGATCATCTGGGCATTGTCCGACACGGTCACATCGGCGGTGCCGGTGAAGAGACCGGTGTTGGCAAAGCGGCCGCCATCGACGGTTACGGTCAGCGTGTCCTTGTCGGTGTAGCCGTCGATCCAGAACTGGCCCGCGCGGTCGATCTCGACCGTGGCGCCCTTGTCGTTGACAAAGATGTAGTCCTCGATCTCCAGGTAGCCGTGGGTGATATAGAGCTTGCCCCCGGCGCCGAAGGTCAGATCCTCCAGCGTGGTGGTGCCGCCGTATTGCACCCAGTTGCCGCCCAGATCGACGCTGTCGCCATCCTGCGTGCCCGGCAGATCGCCGGTGTCCCAGTTCAGGCGGTTGTCCCAGCGCACACCTTCGCCCAGGTCGTTGGGCACGAAGCGCAGGGTCGTGTCATTGGCCCGCAGGTCGGTCGAGAGGCCAAACCCCTGCTGGAAGAAGGCGATGATCACATCTGCATCCACCACGTCATCGAGCGCGCCCTCGGCCTGCGCCCGCAGGTAGTTGGCCAGATCGTTGATCGTGGCGCTGTTCTTGCCCAGCAGATCCGCGGCAAAGTTCTGGATCGTGGTCTGATCGAGCACGTTCTCGTTCAGCCCGTCCTTGTTCTGACCCGAAGTGTCCCAGTTGCGCTCAAGCGCGCGCCCGCCGAACCAGTTGTGGATGATGGTATCGTCGTAATAGGGATCGTATTTCGAGTTCGCCGCCTTGTGCGAGGCGTATTTCTCCTGCAGCTCCTTGGGATTGTTCGGATCGGCCAGATGCGTGACGATGTTGTCGACCAGCGTGCTCATGCGCCCGCTGTTATCGAGCCCCATGGTCAGCGCGCCGCCCGGCCCTTCGGCATCGCGGTGTGCGCCGGAGGTGATCAGGTTGTTGGAGAACAGCGAATACTGGCCCTCGTTGTAGGAGCCCTTGTCGCGCCCGCCCAGCGAGTTGAGCGCGGCGTTGTTGTCGAGAAAGACGTTGTCCTCGATGAAGCCGCCCGAGCGGACCTGGGCGCCGAAGGAGGCGCCGCGCATCAGGATGCTGTCGCGCAGGGTGACATCCTCGTTGCCCCAGCTCAGATAGAGGTTCTGGCTGTAGATGCTGGGCGGCTGGCCGCCCTTGTAGGACAGGTCCTCGCGGTAATCATCCGCCCAGCCGGTGTGATCGACGAGAATGCTCTCGATCAGCAGCCCATCGACATCATTGGCAAAGAAGCCGCTGATCCGGTCGTTGTGGGTGCCCCACTCGCCGTTCTTCTGGTTGTTGGATTCGCTCTGCTCGCGGAAGACATCGATGATGTCGGAGTTGCGCAGGGTGAAGCCATCGATGTTCTTGGCGGTGAGCGTATCCCCGGTGATGCTGATATCTTCGGCGAGGATGTTCTTGCCGGCCTGGATTTTCGCCCCTTCGGTGAAGGTCAGCCCCTGGATGACGATATTGCCGCCCGGATAGCTGTTCTGGGCACTGCCGATGATCGGCTGTGCGCCCGAGCCATAAGAGGTGATGACCATCGGGTGCAGCTCGGATTCGCCGAGCGTCTCGGGCTGCAGCAGCTGGCCCGTGTTGGTGTATTCATAGCCGGCTTCGAACTTCAGCCAGTTCGAGGTGGGCTCGAACTTGGGTGATGTGGTGTATTTCCACAGCGACATGCCGGCACCTTCGGCCAGCGCCATATCCGGGCTGCTGCCGTATTCGGGGTGCTCGGCCAGCCATTTGGCGTTGACCTTGTTGGCCGCGATGCCTTCGAGCGCGGCGATATCCTTGAAGGTCAGCGCGTCATCGCTGCCGGAGATATAGATTTCGCGGTGGTTTTCACCGGTTTCGATGATCACATCGTCGTTCGCATCGGTCTCCAGCATGTAGAAATCGCCGGTGCCCCAGCCGCCTTGCTGCACCCCGGCGCTGACGTCGAGATCAATGGTGTGATCCGAGGTGCTGCCGTCCTTATGCGTGACCTTGACCGAGAAGGACTGATCGGCGGTCTTGGAGGTCTCGGTGAGCACCACGGCCAGCGAATTGTCCGGGTTCACGGTGACATTGCCGTTGCTGATGTTGCTGATCACGCGGACCGCCGCGATGTCATCATCGGGCAGGTGCAGGGTGGTGACGCGGCCGGTCATCACATCCGCGGACATGTCGTTGCCGAGCTGGATGCCCGGGGTCTCGTTGTCGTCCGATGATACGGGGGTTGGCGCGGGTGCGGGCGCAGGGGCTGGAGCCGGTGCAGGTGCAGGCGCGGGGGCCGGGGCAGGCTCGGGATCGGTCTCTGCGACAGGCTCTGGGGCCGGAGCGGGCGCGGGAGCCGGGGCTGGAGCCGGTGCCGGGGCGGGTGCGGGGGCAGGCGCGGGGGCTTTGGTTTCGACCGGTGCCGGTGCCGGTGCAGGGGCTGGAGCCGGGGCCGGAGCGGGTGCCAGGTCGGCCTCTGGGGCCTCGTATTTGACCTGATCTGCCTTGGTGTCCTTTTTCAGCGTGGTCGGCGGGGCAGGGGCCGCTTCTTTCAGCTGTTCGTCGTCGTTGGTACCGGAGAGGCCAGCAACACCAGCCACTCCCATGAAGCTCAGAAGGAAGGCAAGCATACTAATTCGGATCCCCCGTGAGAGGGTGTCCCAGCGTGGAAGGACGACAAAGGGGGGTGCCTGTTTCATAGCTCGATCTTGCTAGAAACACGTCAGGATTTAAAGACATGTCAGAGTGCTCGCCGCGTTAAGAGAGATGAATTCCTCGTTAACAATCCATCCAAACCCAGTATGGTAATTATTGGTTAACGAAGTGACCGCGCGCTGATTTCTTCATGGCGAAAATATGTCTGGTGCATCCTGCTCGCCCGCGTTCATCAGCCGCTTGGTGACCCTACCTATTTCCGGGTGTCTGAGAGGCCAACGCGGCAAGGCCGAGATCGGCAAGAAGCCTCCGATGCGTCAGCGGGAATTCTCCTGCGTTTATTTTTTCGGGTCAGGCGAGCATCAAGAAATTGTAGCAAAACTGTGGTTCGGGGTCGGATCGATTGGCGGTAAAAATCGAAACAGACGCAACCGTAGGTATACTAAGCCTCTAGGATTCAACTTAAAAACAGGATGGCGGCCCGGCGGCGTGGCGGCTTTGTGGCGCCGGGCAGGCGGGATCCGGCGTATCCCGGTGAAACCTCGCGCATGTGGGGAAAGCGGCTCTTTTTCGGCGGATTTCCTCCGACCAGTTCCGGTCAGGGGTGCACAAACCCGGCGCAGGCGTATGGTTCAGTCAGAGGGCGCATCGGGATCGGCATCCGATTGCCCACGCGGATCGACCAAAAGAGCGGTAATCCAACCAGCGATGAATCCGCCCAGGTGTGTTTGCCAGGCCAGCAGCCCATCCATGAGCCACCACATCACCAGATTGAGCAGCAAAAGCCCCAGCGCGGCCTGGGCCACGGGCCACAGATGCTGGGCCGCGGTGAAGCGGTCGACGTAGTTCCAGGCCAGCACCGCGCCCGCCAGCCCGAAGAGCCCGCCAGAGGCGCCCACCATGGGCTGCGTGGTCTGCGCCAGCAGTCCAAAGCCCAAGCCACCACCCAGCACGGCGGCCGCATAGACCACGCCAAAGCCCCAGGCGCCGACACGGTCATGGATGATCCGCCCCAGGCTGTAGAGGGTGATCATGTTCACGATCAGATGCACCGGCCCGCTGTGGAAGAAGGCGTAGGTGAGAAACATCAGGTAGGGCTGGGTCGGGTAGTTGGCCTGCCAGGAGCCCAGCAGCCCGGGCCAGAAGCCGCCGTATTCATAGGCCGTCAGCCGCAGCCGTGGCGTCTGCAGCAGGCCAAAGTCGCCCAGCGACAGCAGCAGCTCGACCCCGGTGCAGAGCGCAATGAGGGTGAGGATGATCCACGGGGTGGCCGGCGCGGTCCGGTCAGGGGGGGCAGGGGGGCTCATGCGGCCCGCCCTGCGCCGGGACGGGGCCCCAGCGGTCGGACAGGCGCGTGCGGATCACGCATCACGGACGGAAGTCGAACGACTTCTCCAGCCCGAGGAACACCGTGCTCGTGTTGCGATCTTCCTGGCCGTCGCGGCGGCTGGTGGAATAGCTGTAGCCGGTGACCATGTTCCAGTCGCCGCCCACCGCGCGCCGGTAGGTCAGATCCGCCGAGAGCGAGCTGCGGTCGATCCCGCCGTCGCTCAGATCGTTGGAGCTGGCGAGCTGCGCCCCGGCGGAGATCGAGGAAATCTCGCTCAGCGTATGGGTGTAGTTGATGCCGAGACGGGTGCGCACACTTTCATCGTCATCCTGGTTGACGGTGCTGGACTGCGACAGCGACACGCTGATCTGGCTGGCATCAGTGAGCGCGTAGTCGAGCCCGAGGTTGACCAGCGGCTCGGCCGAGGTGCCGTCGAGCTTGGTGGCGCCCAGCGAGAAGGAGATGCTGCCGCGGGGCAGGGACAGCGAGCGCCCGGCCCGGATCTGGTAGCGGGTGCCGTTGATGGTCTCGGTGCTGGTGAACCCGGCGGTGAGCGCCCCGTTGGCCAGGGCGCGGCTGAGATCGAGGCGGTAGCCGAGACCGTCTGAATCCTGGCTGGTGGCCGATGTGCTTTCCGAGCTGTCGTAAGAGACCTGCCCGTTGACCGTCAGCACCGGGGAGATCTCGTAGGAGGCCCCGACACCGAAGGAGTCGTCTTCCGTGTCCGTCTCGCCCGCATTGTCGCGGTCCACCGTGTCACGGGTGGCAAAGATATTGGTGCTGAGCACCGGGCTGATCCGGAAGGTCACCCGCGCGCTGTAGTTCTCGCGGGTGCTGTCCGACAGGTCCGGATCGACGGTGTCGGAGAAGGTCGAGCGCGAGTAGCGCTGCGACAGATCGAACCGCACCGGCCCGTCCCGCCCGATGGTCAGCCCGGTGTTGAAGCTGCGGATGGTACGCTCGCCATCACCCACTTCCACATCCTCGTCTTCGAGGTCGAAGTTCGACTGGTCGACGTCGCGCCGTTGAAAAGATGAGCCGAAGGTCAGCACGCTGCCACGATTTTCCAGGTTGTAATTCAGCCGCAGCGTGGGGTCTTCGCCCTCGAACTCGCCGTTCGAGAAGTTCTGCGCCAGGCTCGTGCCGGCGCTGAATTCAAGTCGCTGGAAGCGGGCTTCCGAGGTCAGCCCGAAGTTGAGCCGGGTCAGGAACCGCGTGCCTTCCTCGTCCTGTTCGGTGGTGAAGCCGTCCTTGTTCACCGACTCCAGCCGCCCGGATACGCCAAGCGTGGCCCGAAGACCTTCTTCCGCCCAACCGGTGAGCGGAAGAACGACGGGGATGCACGCGCATACCCCAATCCATTTCGCTGTTTTCGAGGTCACCGCCACCCTGCTCAACCTGCTTTTTTGTTCTTATTACTCGAAGAGTCTGCGCTCCGGCACCAAGATTACGTCACCGTCCTGCAAAATGATATCATTTTCGAAGCCGGCACCGTTGGCGAGGGCCTTGTAATTGATCGTGTAGACGGTGTGCTTGCCGCTGCTGTCGGTGCGGCGCAGCTGCACGCGTTTGGTCGCGGCAAAGCGGGTGAAGCCGCCGCTTTGGGCAATCGCCTGCAGGAAGGTGGTGCGCGACGCCATCGGCCGCAGCCCCGGCGCGTTGATTTCACCGGTGAAATAGACGTTGATCGCGTCACTGGGCACCCCGGCGCCCAAGGCGTCCAGCGGATCGGTGAAGACCGAGTTCACCGAGACGAAGACCGTGGGCGGTGTGGCGAAGTTGCTGGCCAGGTTGGCCGTCAGGGTCTGCTGGACCTGCGAGGTGCTCTGCCCACCGACGCGGATCGAGCCTGCAAAGGGGAAATCCACCGTGCCATCAGGCAGCACCAGCAGGGAGCGGTTCAGGCTGGTGTCTTCCAGAACTTCGATGGAAATCGTGTCTCCGGGTTGAATCCGGTAGTTGCTCTGCGCGCTGACGGAGGTGACCGTCAGCATCAGCCCCCAAAGGGCAATCAGGATATATTTCATGTCGGGCCTCGGATGTCCGGGCCGGCTTTCGCCAACCAATTTCAAGGCATTATTGCCTCAAGATGATCTGAACGGAAAGGCCAAAGCCCCGCAGCAGGGTGCTGCGGGCTGATCTGTGCTGTTGCTGCCACGCAGGCTGCAAGTGCCCGCTGACGGGCTCTGCCTCAGTTGTCCGAGGCGGCTTCCAGCTCGCTGATCTTGGCGCTGATGCTGTCCGACAGCGACGCCGAGCCCAGCGGGCCGACCTTTTCGATGGCCTTGCGCATCTGGGTCAGCGCGTCCTCTTTGCGCCCCAGGGCGTCATAGGCCATGCCGAGGTGGTATTGCACCGAGGCATCCTCGGTCAGCGCGGCGGCTGCCGGTTCAAGATACTGCAGCGCCTCGGCGGGTTTGCCGTTGCGGAACAGGATCCAGCCATAGGTGTCCTGGAAGGCGGGCACATCGGTGCCGCTGAGGCGGCGGGCGATCACCTCGGCGCGGGTGAGGCTTTCCTCATCGGTGCGGAAGGTGGCCAGCAGGCTGGCGAGGTTGTTGGCCACGATGATCGAGGAGGAGTTCTGCTCGTAGAGCGTCTCGTAGATCTCGATCGCGCCCTCGATGTCGTTGCTGTTCTGCAGCGACGAGGCCTTCGCCCAGAGCAGCATGCCCGACTGCGGATTGTTCTCCAGCGCCCTGTCGATGAGCTGCAGCGTGTCATCGGGCGAGCTCTGCGCGGCGGTCAGCCGGATCAGCTGCATCCAGGCCGTCTCGAACTGCGGCGCGCGCTCGGTGAGCGCGGTCAGCTCGGCGGTGGCGGTGTCGAACTGCCCCGCGGAGGCCAGCGCCAGCGCGTTGAAATAGGCAAAGGAGGGGTTCTCGGGGTTCTCGGCCACCAGCTCCGCCGACAGGGCGAGCGCCTCTTCGGTCTCGTCATTGCGCAGCTTGGTCTGGATCAGGGCCAGCTTGAAGCGGTCATCCTCGTCGTTCTCATCCGCAAGCGTGTTGAGATATTCCAGCACCTCGTCGGTGCCCGCCTCGGCTTCGAGCAGCTGCAGGCGGATCTGCGTCGCTGCGGCCTCGGCCTCGGGCGCCTCGAGCCGCTCGAGCGTCTCGGCCACCTGCCGGGCACGGGCGAGATCGTCGAGCTCGAAGTAGATCTGGCCCAGGAAGACCAGCACCTCGAGGTTCGAGGGCTGCTGGCGCAGCGCGGAGATCAGCGCGGCCTCGGCCTGCAGCAGCTTGCGGTCGGCGCGCAGGGCGGAGGCCAGGCGCAGCGCTTCGGGGGGCGCGTTGTTCGTGGCCTCGGCGGCGAGCGACAGGAAGTTCATCATCAGGTCGGACTTGCCCGCGCGCTGGTAGGCTTCGGCCATGATGGTCATGGCCTCGGCATCCTGTTCGGCAGAGGCGAGCGCTGTGCGCATCGCGCTGATGGCGGCATCGGTGTCGTCTTCCTCGATCAGCCAGCGGGCCTGCATCTTGAGCGCGCCCACCGAGTTCGGATCGGTCTGCAGCACCTCCTCGACCAGCCGGCGCGCGCCGACCTCATTGCCGTCGCTCAGCAGCATCGTGGCCAGCGTGACCTTGATGTTGAGCACTTCGGGCGTGACGTTGTCATCGCCCGCGGAGGCGAGGATGCGCTCCATCTCGGCGATGGCCTCGCCGGTGCGCCCGGTGTCATAGTCGAGCGAGGCGCGCAGCGCCCGCAGGGTGAGCGCATCGGGCTGGTCGGCGATTGCCGCATCGAGCTCTTTCAGCGCCTCGTCCGTGCCGCGCACGGAGAGCAGGAAGCGCACCAGGTCGACCAGCTTTTCGTCATTGCCCACATCGGCGGCGACGCGGTCGCGCAGGAAGCCCTCGGCCTCGTCGATCTTGTTCTGCGAGATCAGGAAGCGCATCAGGTTGGCCTGGACCGCGGTGTCCTTGGGGAAGACCTCGACCATACGGCGCAGTTCGGCCTCGAGCCCGTCAACATCTTGTAAACGCCCGAGAATCTGGATCTTGGCGGTGTAGAAGTTGCGGTCCTTGGGGCGCTCGTCAATGGCCTTGTCGAGCTCGGACAGGGCCTTGCCCAGCTCCTCCTGGAAGATGTAGCCGTCGATCAGCACCTGCCGCAGCAGCTCGTTCTCGGGCAGCTGTTCGGCCAGGGCCGCGGCTTCCTCGATCAGGGCGCTGCGCGCGGGCGTGTCGTCATCCAGCACCGCCTGGCGATACCGGGTGGCGATGTCGAGCGCCTGCACCGCGGGATCGTTCAAGGCCGCCTCGATGGCCGGGGTGCTGTAGCGTTCGAAGACTTCCCATTCCTGGCTCATGAAGGCGATTTCGCTGAGCGAGATCATCGCCTCGACATTGCTGGGGTCCTGTTCGATCACCCGCAGGTAGCTGCGGAAGGCGGGGCGCTGGCGCCCGTCGGCCTCGTAGAGCCGGGCCAGCGCCAGATGCGCATCGAGCATGGTGTTGGATTCGCGGACCGCGTTCTTGAACTCGATCTGCGCGCGTGCCGGATCGCCTTCTTCGATCAGCGCAAGGCCACGTTCGTAGAATTCCTGCGCTTTTTCTTCAGGCGTCTTACACGCGGCAAGGCTCAGGCAGATCAGGGCAAGCGGGACAATCTTTTTTAAACGCACGGCACTCAGACTTTCATTTCTGGGTTCATTTTGCGGCCCCCGACGAACGTTGGGCGCACAAGGGCTTATATCGTTTATATGTGGTCAGGGGTTCTATTCAGAGAAGTTTGGTAAAAATATAGCATGTCGATGTTGGCAGAGGAAATGCCATTCAGACATGTGTACAGGCAGGGCGCTTGCGCGTCCCGCCCTCACACGTGATCGTGATGTGATCAGTAGCCGGTGCCACGCACCACGACAGCCACGGTTTTCCACAAGACCTTCATGTCGGTCATCAGCGACATGGAGTGCTCGTAGGTGCTGTCGAACTTGGCGCGGTCGCGGAACTGGCAGTGGTTGCGATCGGAGATCTGCCAGAAGCCGGTGATCCCGGGGCGCATGCGGTAGTAGCTCTGGCCCGGGTAGAGGTCCTGCTGCGAGACCATCATCGGGCGCGGGCCCACCAGCGACATCGCACCGGTCAGCACGTTGATCAGCTGCGGCAGCTCATCCAGGGAGGTCTTGCGCAGGATCCGACCGATCCGGGTGATGCGGATATCATGCTTGAGCTTCTGGGTGGCATCCCACTCCGCCTGCAGCGAGGGGTTGCGGCCCAGGTGCTCCTTGAGCAGCGCATCGGCGTTATGCACCATGGTGCGCATCTTGATGATGCGGAAGATCTTGCCGTTCCGGCCGATCCGTTTCTGGGTGTAGAACGGCATGTGCCCGTCGAGCGCCACCAGCAGCGCCATCACGGCGATCAGCGGGACAACGACGACAGCACTCAGTAAAACAAGGGTAATATCAAAAAACCGCTTCACGCCCTTGTCATAGAGCGGTTGCGAAAGAGGAGAAGGAACAGTTTGCCCGAAAGCGGCGGCTTCAGCGCCCACTTTAAGTTTCAACTGGGCGTCCTGTGAATCAAATGGCATCAAACAACTCCGATGATTGGTCGGTTACTTCGTTACTCACAGTCGAGGCGGGATGCCCCAAGCGCCGAAAAAATGAGCGCACGCTCTCCATACGGGAGCCATGTGTCACTTTAAAGAAAATTTATTAAATTGCGAGTCATCCTAAGTTTATGGTTGCTGCAAACGCCCAGAATGGCTGGAATATCAAGCGAAGGGCGCCCGCCACGCCCAAAAATGCTGCAGTCGCAAAACGGGAAATTCAATCTGGGCGTGTGGCTGGTTTGCATAATTCAAGCGAATTTCAGCGCTTTGTCGACGAAATCGGGACAGCTTGCGCGAATCGTTGTCCACAGGCGGGCTCACATCCCGGTGCGTGCTGATATCGCGGGAGTTCCCTAATAGTGCCTCAATCCTTATATAACGGGTGCCATAACAGAGATTTCAGGCCATTGGGCCGTGCGAAGGGCTGTCGCTGTTGGGCCCGGGGTCGTATATAACGGTCCCGTAAGACCTGTTGAATATGTTGATTAAGTGGTGAGTTGGGTTTCATGAGCGCAGATGGTCACGACGCGAACTGCCGGTCGATGGAATAGGATTGCATTCTTCTATGGCGGCTGAGCTTTACACATCCTTCTTCGGGTTCACCGAGCGGCCGTTCACGCTGCTGCCGGACCCGGACTTCCTGTTCTGGTCGGACAGCCACGCGCGCGCCTATTCGGTGCTGGAGTACGGCATTGCCACGCGCGCGCCGCTGACGGTGGTGACCGGCGAGATCGGCGCGGGCAAGACCACGCTGATCCAGCAGCTGCTGGGGGCCATCGAGGAAGACGTCACCATCGGGTTGATCTCCAACGCCCAAGGGGGCAGGGGGGATCTGTTGCGCTGGGTGCTCTATGCGCTGGGGATCGATGCCGCGGCGCAGGACGACTACATCACACTCTTCAAGAAGTTCCAGGATTTCGTCATCGACGAATATGCCGAAGGCCGCCACGTGGTGCTGGTGATCGACGAGGCGCAGAACCTCTCGATCGAGGCGCTGGAAGAGCTGCGCATGTTCACCAACATCAACTCCAACAAGGACGAGCTGTTGCAGCTCATCCTCGTGGGCCAGCCCGAGCTGCGCGATATCGTGGCAAGCCCGGCGCTGGCGCAATTCGCTCAGCGGGTCACCGCCACCTACCATCTGCGCCCGCTCGATTTCAAACAGACCAAGGCGTATATCCAGCATCGGCTGCTGCATGTCGGCGGCACCGGCAACGAGTTTTCGGTCTATGCGATCAAGAGCATCTTCGAGGAAAGCGGTGGCGTGCCGCGCATGGTCAACAAGCTCTGTGACCTCGCCCTGGTCTATGCCGCCAGCAGCGAAAGCCGCGTGGTGGGCATCAACGTGATGCGCGAGCTGGTGGCGGATGGGCTGTTCATCAAGACCCGTGATCACGGCGTCTATGTTCTGGAAAACCCGGTCAAGGACCCTTTGGATTTGAATAAGGCAGCGGAATGACAACGGATCTCGCCTTTTATTTCAAGCTTCTGTCACGCCGGTTCCCGGCCATGGCGGCCCTGTTCCTGCTGTGCTCCTGCGTGGGGGTGGTGATCGCGCTGCGCCTGCCCACCACCTATCAGAGCAATGCCAAGCTGCTGGTGGAATCGGCGCAGATTTCCAGCGACATGGTGGGCCGGGCGATGCAGGTGAACGCCACCCAGCAGCTGGAGGTGATCCAGCAGCGCCTGCTGACACGTGCCAACCTGCTCGAGATCGCGCGCACTGCGCGGCTGTTCCCGAACCAGAACAGCATGAACCCCGATGAAGTCGTCACCCATATGCGCGCCAAGACCAAGATCCGGCGCGCCACGGGGCGCAACCAGGCCACGCTGATGACGATCCAGTTCGAAGGCACCAACCCGCGCAAGGTGGCTTCGGTGGTCAGCCAGTATGTGAACATCGCGCTGGAGGCCAACAGCGATTTCCGCACCGCCCGCGTCGAAGGCACGCTGGAATTCTTCGAGCAGGAGGTCGAAACCCTGTCGGAGAGCCTGGACGAGCAGAGCGCCCAGATCGTCGAGTTCAAGCGCCAGAACGCCGATGCGCTGCCCGAGAACCTCGATTACCGGCTGGGGCGCCAGTCGCTGCTGCAGGAACGTCTGGCCCGCGCCGAGCGGGACCTGGAAACCATGGAAAGCCAGCGCGAGAACATCCAGCGCATCTATGAAAGCACCGGTCGCCTGGAAGCGGCGCGCAATGTGCCACTGAGCCCCGAGCAGGAGCGCATGCGCGCGCTCGAAGGGCAGCTGCGGGTGTCGTTGAGCATCTATTCGGAGACCAACCCGAAGGTGCGCCTGCTGCGCAACCAGATCGCGACGCTGCAGGAGCAGATCGCCGCCAGCGGCGGGGCCGGTGACGCCGAGGAAGGCGCCAGCGCCGGGGCCACCGCGCTCGACATCAGCCTGGCTGAGCTGGACGCCCGGGCCGAGACCATCCGCGAGGAGATCGAGAGCACCTCGGGCGAGCTTGTGAAGCTGGAGGATTCCATCGACAGAACACCCGCCAACGGCATCGTGCTGAACGCGATGCTGCGCGACCAGCAGAACATGCAGGCGCTCTATTCCGCGGCGGTGCAGCGCGTGTCGCAGGCCCGGATGGGCGAGCGGATCGAGCTGTCGGCCAAGGGCGAGCGGATCTCGGTGCTGGAGCCAGCGAATGTGCCCAACTCGCCCTCGGGTCCGAACCGCGCCTCGATCATGGGGATGGGGGTTGCTGCCGGGCTGGGCCTTGCGGGCGGGCTCTTTGTGCTGCTGGAGCTGCTGAACCAGACCATCCGGCGCCCGACCGAGATCACCCGGGCGCTCGAGATCACGCCGCTGGCCGTGGTGCCACGGTTCGAGACCGCGGCCGACCGCCGCAAACGGCGCGTGCTGCAACTGGCCTCCATGTGTGTCGTGGTGATCCTGGTGCCCGCCTCGCTCTGGGTCGTCGACACCCGGTACATGCCGTTGGACCAGCTCTTTGAAAAGGTCGTGGAGCGTCTGCTTTAAGTTGTCATCGCGGTCTGACCGGACCGTCTTTCTGTTAGAGTTGCCGGGAACGGGTACGTCATGGAAAAACTTCAAAAGGCACTGCAAAAGGCGCGCAAGGAGCGCAAGAGCGCGTCTGCGGTGGCCAAGCCCGCCCGCGACCGGCGCCCGCGCAGCGCGGCCCCCGCGGTCGAGGCGCCCAACACCTTCCCGGATGTCTGGGACCGGCTGAGCCCGTTTGATCCGGACCCGCAGCACCTGCTGGCCAACCGGGTCATGACGCTGGACGCCCACCCCGAGGCCAACCCCTTTGACGTGCTGCGCACCAAGGTTTTCCTGCTGATGCGGCAGAATGGCTGGACCCGGCTGGCCATCACCTCACCGAACAAGAGCTGTGGCAAGACCACCACCGCCTGCAACCTGGCCGTCGGGTTCTCGCGCCAGACCGAGGTGAAATCGATGCTCTTCGATCTCGACCTGCGGCGGCCCAGCGTGGCGCGGATGCTCGGCCACCGGCCCGAGCATGACATCTGCGAGGTCTTGCTGGGCAATATGGCGCCGGAAGACCAGATGGTCCGGCTGCGCAGCAATGTGGCCATCTCTGCCGCGCAGCGCCCGGTCAGCGACCCCGCGCAGTTGCTGTTGTCGCAGAAGACTGCACAGACCTTCGAGGACATTCAGGGGCGGTTCGAGCCGGATGTGATGATCTTTGATCTGCCGCCGATGCTGGTCACCGACGATGCGCGCGCCAAGCTGAAGAACGTCGATTGCGCGCTGATCGTGGCCCGGGCCGAGCAGACCCGGATGTCGCAGCTCGATGTCTGCGAGCGCGAGGTGAGCGAGCATACCAATGTGTTGGGCGTGGTGCTGAACAACTGCCGCCACATGGGCGCGGAAGAGGATTACTACGGCGATTACAGCTGATCGCAGGCCCCGTTCGGGCTGGCCCACGTCAGGAAGACTCCCATGACCAAAGTTCTTGTGACCGGGTCCGCCGGGTTCATCGGGTTTCACCTCAGCCGCCTGTTGCTCGATGAGGGTTTCACCGTGCACGGCTTTGACGGGATGACCGATTACTACGATGTGCGCCTGAAAGAGCGGCGCCATCAGATGCTGCACCAGACCGAAGGCTTCAGCGCCACGGAAGGCCTGCTGGAGGACGCCGACGGGTTTGCCGCCATGGCCGACCGCTTTGCGCCGGATGTGATCGTGCATCTGGCGGGGCAGGCAGGGGTGCGCTACTCGCTGGAAAACCCGCGCGCCTATATCGACAGCAACGTGGTGGGCACCTTCAACGTGATGGAGGCCGCACGGGTCCATGAGGTCCAGCACCTGCTGATGGCCTCGACCTCTTCCGTTTACGGCGCCAACGAGGAAATGCCCTTTGCAGAGACGGATAAGGCTGACACGCCGCTGACCATCTATGCCGCCACCAAGAAGGCGAATGAGGCGATGGGGCATTCCTATGCCTATCTGCATGGCCTTCCTGTGACGATGTTCCGTTTCTTCACTGTCTACGGCCCCTGGGGGCGGCCCGATATGGCGCCGATCAAGTTCACCAATGCGATCCTGCGGGGGGAGCCCATCGACATCTACAATCACGGCGAGATGTACCGCGATTTCACCTATGTAACCGATCTGGTGCGCGGGATCCGCCTGCTGATCGACGCGGTGCCGCCTGCGCCCGATGCCGGGGTAGCAGAGGTCCCCGGCGACAGCCTCAGTCCTGCAGCGCCGTTCCGCATCGTGAACATCGGCAATTCCGACAAGGTCCGTCTGCTGGACTTCGTGGACGAGATTGAACGCTGTTTAGGCCAGAAGGCAATTCGCAACATGATGCCCATGCAACCGGGTGATGTCTTCGCGACCTGGGCCAATGCGGATCTGTTGAAGGCGCTCACGGGCTACAAGCCGCAGACCAATGTGCGCGACGGGATCGCGGATTTCGTGGAGTGGTTCCGCGACTACTATCAGCTCTGAAGGCATTGCAGGACAGTCTGATTTGACTGTTTAGAGCCTGATACCAGGGCTTAAATTTACATAATCAACCTTATATCGATGCCTCAGGACATCCCGCGGTTCATGAAGTTCCAGGCATCGGTG
Source organism: Roseobacter cerffii (assembly GCF_054226325.1). Classification (NCBI taxonomy): domain Bacteria; kingdom Pseudomonadati; phylum Pseudomonadota; class Alphaproteobacteria; order Rhodobacterales; family Roseobacteraceae; genus Roseobacter; species Roseobacter cerffii. The sequence continues at coordinate 30,578 of NZ_JBTBYJ010000007.1, read as the reverse complement.
ATGATGTTCTCCAGCGAGGAGTGCTCGGCCCGCCAGCCCAGCAGCTCATGCGCGCGGGAGGGGTCTGAGACCAGCGTCGCCGGGTCACCGGGCCGGCGGTCGCTTTCGACCACGGTGAAGGAGCGGTTGGTCACCCGCTTGGCGGTCTCGATCACCGCGCTCACGGAATAGCCCTGCCCGGTGCCGAGGTTGATCGGGGTGAAGGACCCGGCGTCCCCCTCCGTCGCCAGCAGCTTTTCGAGGGCGGCCACATGGCCCCGCGCCAGATCGCTCACGTGGATATAGTCGCGGATGCAGCTGCCGTCCTCGGTGGGGTAATCGGTGCCGAAGACGGTGATCTGTGCGCGCTGCCCGGCGGCGGTTTGCAGCACCAGCGGGATGAGGTGGGTTTCAGGGTCATGCCGCTCGCCCGTGCGGGCGCGGGCATCGGCGCCTGAGGCGTTGAAATAGCGTAGCGCGATGGATTTGAGCCCGGAGGCGGCGGCGGTGTCGCGCAGCATTGCCTCGACCGCGGCCTTGGTCTGGCCATAGGGGTTGATCGGCTGCACCGGCAGCTCTTCGTGCAGCAGGTCGGCCTCGGTCTGGTTGCCATAGACCGCGGCGGTCGAGGAAAACACCAGCCGGTCGACGCCTGCATCCTGCATCGCCTCCAGCAGCGAGACGGTGGAGGCCACGTTGTTGCGATAGAACAGCAAGGGTTCGACCACGGACTGGCCTGCCTCGATGAGGGCGGCGAAATGCACCACGCTGCCGATCTGGTGATCGCGCATCGCCTGTGCGAGCCGGGCGCGGTCGGCGAGCTCCCCCTCGACCACCTGGTCGGAGAAGACCGCATCGCGGTGCCCGGAGGAGAAATTGTCATAAACGACAGGCGTGAAGCCTGCCTCTTGCAGGGCCAACACCGTGTGAGAGCCGATGTAGCCCGCGCCCCCGATCACCAAGACATTTTTGTTCATCACTCTACTCATCGCGGTTTCTGCACGCGTCTTATGGCAACCCGGCCCGGTTGCATCCAGTCCAAAAAGCGCGGTCCTTTACAGGCCATGCGATCCCACCTACGTAGGGAGCCTTATCGGGGGTCAGGCAGTGCAGCAATGATCAAGCGCGTTCAAGCCAACATCCAAGGCGACATGCTCGGGCGGCTTTTGCGGGAGAACTTGCGCCTTCAGGCCTTCAACTACGGCGTCGCCATCGTGGCGATGATCGTGATTGCGATCATGACCGCGCTGACCGCCTGGATCATGCGGGACATCATCGATTCCATGGTCGATTCCGGCAATCGCGCGGCGGTCTTTTCGGTGGCGGCGGCGGTGGCGGCGATCTTCACGGTGAAGGGCATTGCCTCTTACGTGCAGGTGGTGGCGCTGAGCCGCGCGGGCAACCGGATTGTCGCCGATCAGCAGCGCAAGCTCTATGACCGGCTCTTGAAGCATGGGGTCTCCTTCTTCAACACGCTGGAAAGCTCCAACATCCTGATGCGGGTCACCACCTCGGCGCAGGCGGCGCGGGTGGTGATCGACACGCTGATCATGGGCTTCGTACGGGATTTGCTGACCCTGATCGGGCTCATCATCGTGATGGTCTATCAGCAGCCCACCCTGTCGTTCTTTTCACTGGTCTTCGGCCCGCTCGCGGTGCTGGGCGTGCGGCAGATCCTCCGCCGGGTGCAGAGCATCGTCGAGGCGAATATGGCGTCGACCGCCGAGATCATCAAAGTGGTGCAGGAGACCTCGACCGGCATTCGCGTGGTCAAGGCCTTTGCGCTGGAAAAGCTGATGGCGGCGCGGATGAATGCCGCGGTGACCACTGTCGAGAGCCGCTCCAACGCCATGGCACGGCTGCAGGGCGCGACCAGCCCGCTGATGGAGACGCTCTCGGGCTTTGCCATCGCATCCGTCGTGGCGCTCAGCACGGTCAGCATCTTTGGCGATGACGCCACCTCTCCGGGGGAGCTCATGTCCTTCGTGACCGCCTTGTTGATGGCTTATGATCCGGCCAAGCGGCTGGCGCGCATGCGGGTGGTGATCGAAGAAGGGCTGGTGGGCGTGGGCCTGATGTACCAGATCCTCGACACACCCATTGCGGTCAGCGAGGAACCGGATGCGACCCCCCTGCCCGATGGGCCAGGTCAGGTGCGCTTTGCCGATGTCACCTTTGGCTATGAGGCCAAGGCGCCGCTGTTGCGAGGGCTCGATGTGACCTTCGCGGCAGGCAAGACCACGGCGCTGGTGGGGCCGTCGGGTGGGGGCAAATCGACCATCATCAACCTCATTCTGCGGCTCTATGATCCCGGGGAAGGTCGGGTCGAGATCGACGGGTTTGACGTGCGGCAGGCCACATTTGCCTCGCTGCGCGACAAGATCGCCTTTGTGGGTCAGGAGACGTTTCTCTTTGACGGCAGCCTGAAAGAGAACATCGCCATGGGGCGGGAGAATGCCAGCGATGACGAGATCATCGCCGCGGCCCAAGCCGCCAATGCCCATGACTTCATTTCGGCGATGCCGCAGGGGTATGACACGGATGTGGGCGAGAATGGTGCGAACCTCTCGGGCGGGCAGCGTCAGCGCATTGCCATTGCCCGCGCGATCCTGCGCGACAGCCCGATCCTGATCATGGATGAGGCCACCAGCGCGCTCGATTCCGAATCCGAATACCTGGTGAACGAGGCGCTGCAGAAGCTCTCCGAAGGGCGCACGGCGATCGTGATTGCGCACCGGCTGTCGACCATTTTGAGTGCCGACCGGATCGTGGTGATCAAGGAGGGTCAAGTGGTGGAAGAAGGCTCGCAGGCTGAGCTTTTGTCGCGCGACGGGCTTTTCAAATCGCTCTACGATCGGCAGTTCAACGCGGCGGAGTAGGTCGGCGGGCTCAGACGCGACCAGTTCAACTGGATCGCCCGGCGGCACCGCCGGGCAGCGCCCGTCCGCCCCCCTGGGCGGGCGCTTTCAGCGCGACGCCCGCGGACAGGCGCTGCCCTATGATCGTCGTGTCAAGTTCAGAGTGCTGATTTGAGCTGCACCAACGCCTGTGACAGCAGCGCCTCTGCCGAGGCCTGGTCCTTTGTCTCGATATAGAGCCGCAATTCCGGCGCATTGCCGGACGGACGCACATGAATCACATCGCCATCCGTGAGCACCATGCGCAGCCCATCCGTCAGATCGAGCCGCGCCTCTTCCTTGCCCAGAGGGGTCAGAAACGCAGCGCGCGCCTCCGCATCCGCCTGCCAAGCCTCCAGCAGTGGGCGGCTCTGGCTCTGCTCCACCTCCTGCAACCGGTCGGCGACCGTCACGACGGGGGGCTCCTGCGCCACGCGCGCGGCGATGCCACCTGCGCGGCTGGCATAGAGCACCGCGAGCAGCGGCAGGGTACAGTCGCGGGTGACCAGCGGTGCGAGCGGCCCCGCAGGCCCCTGCGCCTCAAAGCCCAGAAGAAATCCGCCATTGGCCTCATAGCCCACGACCTTCCCGCCCCCTTCCATCGCGGCGATCACATATGGCGAGCCGATCTGCGTCAGCCGCACGTCCTCGAAGGCCTTCAGGGTCACACCGCTGTTCGACGAAATCGGCGTGGCGATCACCTCGGCGCCCAGCGTCTCGGCGGTGATCTGGCCGAGAATGTCGCCCGGGATCACGCGGCCCGTCTCATCCGCGAGAAGCGGACGGTCGGAATCTCCATCGGTCGAGACCAGCGCGTCGAGCTTATGCTCGGCCACCCAGGCCGTGATCTGGGTGCGCACGTCCGGGTCCACCGCTTCGGTGTCGACGGGAATGAAACTCTCGGACCGGCCCAGTTCGATCACCTCGGCGCCCAACCCGCTCAGGATCGTGGCCAGCGCATCGCGGCCCACGGCACTATGGGCGTAAAGCCCGATCCGCTGGCCCGTAAGCGCCTCAGCCCCAAAGGCATCCACATAGCGGGCGATATAGCGGGCACCCGCCTCCGCGTCCTGCTCCAGCGGGCCAAGGATGCCATCCGACTCCTGGCCCAGATGCGCGAGGATCGCGGCCTCATCCGCCTTGCTGATCTCGCCCGTGCGCACATAGAACTTCAGCCCGTTGCGGTCGGCGGGGATATGGCTGCCGGTGACCATCACCGCCCCGCCATCCACGGCTTGTGCCGCGAGCGCCAGCGCAGGTGTCGGGACTTCGCCACAGTTGATCACGCGACATCCCATGGCGCGGGCGGCGTTGATCACATCCTCGGCGATGCGCGGCGAAGAGGGCCGCAGATCGCGCCCGACACAGAGCACGCCGCCGGTGTCGCAGGCCGCGAGAAACGCCTGCACATGGGCGGTGATCAGCTCCGGCGTCATGGATGTGACCAGACCCCTGAGCCCGCTGGTGCCGAATTTCACGGACATGGGCCGCCCTCCATCTTTGGGGAAACTCCCCTGTTAGAGACCATCCAGATAGGTGCCATAGTCATTCTTGGCATATTTCTCCGCCTCGCGGGCGAGATCCTCGCGGCTGATCCAGCCGAGCTGAAAGGCGATCTCTTCGGGGCAGCCGATCTGCTGGCCTTGCCGCTTCTCGATGGTGCGTACGAAGTTGCCCGCATCGAGCAGGCTGCCGTGTGTGCCGGTGTCGAGCCAGGCATAGCCGCGGCCCATGCGCTGCACGGTGAGGGTCTGCTCCGTGAGATACATCTCCAGGAGCGTGGTGATCTCCACCTCGCCGCGGGCCGAGGGCTTCACGCTGCGTGCCTTGGCGGGTGCTGTGCCATCGACGAAGTAAAGCCCGGTGACGGCGAAGTTCGACGGCGGCACGTCGGGTTTTTCGATGATGCCGCGCACGGTACCGCTGTCGTCGAAATCCACCACGCCATAGCGTTGCGGGTCGGCCACCTGATAGCCGAAGACCGTGGCACCGGTGTCTTGGCGGTCCGCTTGGGCCATCAGCTCCGGCAACCCGTGACCAAAGAAGATATTGTCGCCCAGCACCAGCGCCGAAGGGCTGCCTGCGAGGAAATCTTCGGCGAGGATGAACGCCTGGGCCAGCCCGTCCGGCGAGGGCTGTTCGATATAGGTGAGATGAATCCCCCATTGGGAGCCATCTCCCAGCATCCGCTGGAACTGCGCCTGGTCCTGCGGCGTGGTGATCACGGCGATCTCGCGAATATCCGCGAGCATCAGCACCGAGAGCGGATAATAGATCATCGGCTTGTCATAGATCGGCAGCAGCTGTTTCGAGACCCCCAGCGTGATCGGGTAGAGCCGCGTGCCCGAGCCGCCCGCCAGAATGATGCCTTTGCGTTTGGTCATGAAAATCGTCCTTGTTAGGCTCTGTTCAGATCCGCCAGCACTTCGGTAAGGCCCGCGCGCCAGTCCGGGCGCGCCACGCCGAAGGCGGCCTCGGTTGTGCTGCAGTCGAGCCGGGAATTCAGCGGGCGTTTCGCGGGTGTGGGGTAGTCGGCGGTCGGGATGTCGGTGACATCGACGGTGAGGCCGGCACAGCACTACGGCCCCCCTCGGACAGCACCTGAGGTCAGGTCGTCTTGCCCGTCGCGGCAGTCTCGCCCAGCACCGTTTCGGGCCGCCCCCAGTATTGCTTCTTGTTGCGCCGTTCCCGCACCAGCCCGGCCGAGATCCAGAGGGCACGGGACAGTGCCGAGCGGCCCTGCCATGCCGCATGGGCCTCGGCAATCGGGCCGGTCAACAGCTTGAGCCATTTGCGCACGAGCGCGGTGTTGGAGAACGCTGCACTGCGCGCGGCCCCATGCTCGACCATCTGCGTGTAAAGATCCGGGTCATCCTTGAGCTTGCGCACCGCCGCCAGCACCGCCTCGGGCGTCTCCACCTCGATGTAATCGAGCGGCGAGGTTCGCAGCGCCTGATAGGCAGGCTCCGGCCCCAGAAGCGCAGGCGTCCGCCCTTCCCAGGCGTTGAAGAGCTTGTTGGCGGGCTTGTGATGCAACCGGTCCCAGCTCATACCGCGCACCGCGAGCGTCAGATCCACATCGCTGTAATCGGCCCAGGCCAGACCGCCATCCTCGGAGCGCACCGCCTCGTCAAAGCGCAGGGTAACCCCCAGATCGGCCAGGGCGCCATGAAAGGCCTCGCTGCGAAAGGCGCCCGCCACATGCTGCGGCATGCCCTTGAAACAGATCACCTCGATCCGGGTGCCGCGTGCGGGATCGCGCGGGCGGATACCCGGCTGGGTCCAGAAGCTGACATTGCCGCTGGCGAGGGTCTCTGGGGCCAGCGTGTTCTGCAGGATCACGAAATTGGCAAAGCCCGGCGCGTGCCAGTCGGCACGGATCGTTACCAGGAACTCGCGAAAGCCGCGCCCGCGCAGCCCGATCATCGCCGCGTGCGAGATATTGATTGCATCCCGCTTCAGCCCCGGGCCGATGGTGCAGCTGTCGATGTAGTCGCGCAGCTCGTAATAGCCGCGCGTGATCCAGACCCCGGCAAAGGAGGACCGTGCCGCCAGCACGTCTTCGGGCAGCCGCGCGCCAGGCGCCAGATCGCGCAGCTCGGGCCAGATCGCGGCCTGCGGACAGGAGAAATGCACAGGCAGGGTGACCCGTGGCAGGGCGTCGGCCCCGGCCATCTAGCCCAGCTCCCAGATGCTCAGATCAAGCCCTGTGAGCGCCTGCAGTGGCGCCACCTGCGGGGCAAAGCGCGCCTCCAGCCGGGCCCGGGTGTCCGGCAGCATCGGGGCGGGCTCATGCGCCGGGGTCGGGCCACCGGCCCGGTCGGCCACCGATTTGCGCAGGCTGTCGCGCAGACCTTCCGGCAGCAGGCGCCGCAGAATCCACAGCGGCCCCATCCGGTCCTTCATCTGCTGCATCTGCAATGTGGTGCCGCGCTTGTCGAAATAATCGCGCGAGATATTGCGCGTGCCGCTGGCCGCCTCGAAGGCGCTTGCGGGCAAAGGGTCGGCACCGATGAAATCGGTGATCTTCCGCATCACCGCCTCCCGGTCGGCGCGAAAGTCTTCGAAGGCCAGGAACAGGATGTTCTCGCGCCCGAAGGTCTCGATATAGGGCCGCGCCTGCATCAGGTAATCGCTGCCCGCGAGGCACAGCTCCGGATCATCGGGCAGATGCGCATTGAAGGTGGCAAAGACCTTCTCTTTCGGGGCGGCATGGGCATGCCGTTCCGGGATCACGAAATCCTCGAAGCTGCGGTGCACCGCGTTGTCGCCCGTGGCGTTCTGATAGTTCTTGATGAGCTGGATATAGAAGGAATAGGCCCGGGCGACCGGCTGGCGCATCACGTAGATGATCTTGGCCTCCGGGGCTGCCGCCTTGATGCGCGCGGCGGTGTCGGGAAAGAATGGCGAAAGCGAATAGAGCGTCGAGGCCTCGCCGATGATCTGGTCAGGGCGGGCGTCGTCGAACAGCGCGGTATAGCGCTCGGGCCCTTCGGCAAAGAGATCTTCGCGGGCGAAATACTCCGGCTCTTTCACACGCGGCATGAAAATCCCGGGATGCAGATCCAGGAGCCCGTACATGCTGGTCGTGCCGGCCTTGGCCGCACCGATGATGAAAAACGAGGGGATGGCCAAACGAAAACTTCCTTTTACAGTCCGCGGCGAACGGTCGTGCCGGGCGACCCCTTAGCAGATGTCGCTCAGCCGCAACAGACCCGAGCGATCCGATAAACGCCCTTGTCCCCGCGGACGGCCTGGGAAATGGATGAAACGCACATCCCGTGATGGAGATGCCTACGTGAGCAGCACACCCCCTTCACCGCCGCCGGTCTTTGTGCTGGGGCTGGGCGCGCAGAAAGCGGGCACCACCTGGCTGCATGCTTACCTTGATCATTTCGCACGGTCGGATTTCGGCGAGATCAAGGAATACCACATCTGGGACGGGCTCTATCTGGGGGCGGATCGCGGCTGGGACACCCGCCCGCTGCGCCAGCCGTGGCGCCGCCACCTGCGCCACCTGCTGCAGCCCCTGCGCGGCGGCCCGCGCGACCCCTTCTATATCCGGCAGAGCTTTCAGCGCGCGCCCGCACGCTATTTCGACTATTTCCAGTCGATCCTGTCCCGGGACGGGATTGCGATCACCGGCGATATCACGCCCGCCTATTGCGGGCTGGAGGCCGACCACCTGGCCTTTGTCAAAGACGGGTTTGCGGCCCGCGACATCCCGGTGCACGTGGTCTTCCTGCTGCGCGAACCGGTCGACAGGTGCCTCTCGGCCATTCGCATGTTCCGCCGGGCTGGTGTGTCACAGGAAGGGGTCGATATCTCCCTGCCCGATCCGCAGGCGCTTCTGGCCTATCTGGGCACCCCAAACGGGCAGATGCGCAGCGACTATACCCATACGCTGGAGGCCATCGCCGCGGTGTTCGAGCCCGCCAAGACCTATATCGGCTTTTACGAAAGCATGTTCGGCGCGGAGGCCTTCGACCGGCTAAACAGCTTTTTCGACCTGCCGCCTGCCCCGGAGTTCCTGGAGCGCAAGTTCAACACCACCAAACAGGGCGCCGATCTTCCCGCCGAGGTGCGTCAGGCGGCCATGCAGCGTCTGGAACCGGTGTATAGAGACTGTTTTGCCCGGTATCCCGAGCTGCGCGGGCTCTGGACCGCAGGGGCAGAAGCCTTCCCGGATTAGGTGCTGCGCGGTCGGCGCAGCCCCAGCATGTACCGGCGCAGCAGCGCCGAGCGATCCACCATCAGATGCAGCGCGACTGGCAATAGAATGCCCGCCGCAAGCCCGATCACGTAGTGCAGCGGGATCGAGGTGACATCGAGCGCATAAAGCACCCGGCGGATCGCGGCGGTGCCGAACACATGGTAGAGGTAGATGGTGAAGGCAAAGGGGCCGATCCATTCCAGCACCCGGATGCGCGGCAGCACCAGCGCCAGCAGCATACAGACCGAAAGCCCGTAATAGAGACTGTGAAAGTCACGGCGCTGCCGGGAAAACGACCCGTGTTCGATCAGGTCAATGCAATGCTGCCAGGTGCCGATGACCACGACGATCAGGCTGAGCGCCACATAGGCCGGCCAGCGGCGCGCAATGTGATCGGCATAGCGGATCATCGCCAGGCCCAGCAGGAAGAAGGGCGCCAGCAGCACAGCCGAGTTGACCGAGAAGAAATTGACCGGAAGCTTGGGTTCCAGAAAGAGCCAGCAGGCCAGCAGCAGAAACACCAGCACGCCGCGGTTCTTCAACAGCGCGTCGCAGAGCCCGTAGACCAGGAAGATCAGCAGGATCGCCTGGAGGAACCAGTAATGCGCGTAAGGAAAAAGGTAGATTTCCCAAAGCGTTGCGGGCGTCACCGCAAAGACCGTGCCCACGGCCGTGGCCAGCGCGGCAAAGAGCGTGATCGCAATCACCCCGGGCACCACCAGCCGATAAAACTTGCCACTGAGGAATTTCTCGAACCCATCCAGCGTGACCGGGCGCAGCCCGTAGACATAGCCCGCGATGAAGGCAAAAAGCGGCATGCGCACATCGACGAGATAATCGGCAAACATCCGGAACGGGCTGGGATAGCGCAGCTCCAGCCCCGAGCCGCCCGAGGCCCCGATCACGTGAAAGCTGACCAGCATGAGCACGGCAATGCCGCGCATCGTCTCGATGGGATAGACGGTGCGGGCGTCTTTTGCAGCCTGTGTCGATCTCATGACGTAGGTCATGGATAAAATACCTTTTTCTGGCGGGCTCATACTACCTGTAGTTGGTTTTCAATGAGCCCTTCAATCACTCATACCACTGCGTCCTGCCGCTTTCGCGGCCTGTCACTCATTTCGTAAGCGCCTGTGGCTGCCAGACGGCGGCCTCGGCCCGGGATGCTTCAATTTCAGCCACCGCCTTCGCCTTTCCGACCCGCAGCGCGCGGCGCTGGTAGGCGCGGATAAAGGCGCGCAGCTCCGCATCCTCATGCTGTGCCTCGCCGCGCCACCAGGCCCCCAGATACCCCTGCATCATCGCCAGCCCGCCCAGCACATAGGGCGGCTCGGCCATGCGAAAGATGCAGGTGGCGGCAAAAAACAGCAGGTCGGACCCCATGTAATACTGTCCGAACCCGTGGCGGCGGCGCCCGGTATAGATCGAGGTCTGGCTGGAGCCCATGGGCCGCAAGTGTTCGAACCGCAGATCGGGATCGTCCCAGCTCACCGCGCGCCAGCCCAGCTGCCGCGCCTTGTGACAGTCGAGCGCGTCCCACATGACCTCGCGCACATAGCCGCCGATGGCTTCAAAACAGTCTCTACGATAGAATTTCGTCATGCCCACCGACATCTCGTCGCCGCGCCGCTCGGAGATGAGCTGCCCGTTCTGGCGCACATAGGGCTTGCCTGAACAGGTGCCGATGCGCGGGTCGGCCTCCATCCGGTCGATCAGGATCTCGAAATATCGCGGCGGCAGGTCGAGATCGAGATCAAGCTTGCAGGAATAGGCAAACTGCGCCGGATCGATGGTCTCGTAGCCCACATAGAAGGCCTCCACCACGCCCGGGCCCACCGCCCGGTGCCCGCGGTCGGGCTTTTGCACCACGCGGATCCAGTCATGGGCGGCGGCATATTCGGCAAGGATCTCCGGCGTGGCATCGGTAGAGCCGTCATCCACGATCACCCAGAGCGTCGGCGTCAGGCTCTGCGCCACCACCGAATCGAGCGTCCGGCGCATGTAATCGGCCTCGTTGCGGCAGGGCGAGATCAGCACATAGCTGCGCGGATCGGTGGTGGATGAAGACATAATTTGTCCTTCTCGTTCCAATGCCCCCCGCCGGAGCCTATAGCGGATGCGGGGGTGAAAATCCAACGGATCGCAGGGCTCAGTTGGTGGCCTGGTCAGTGGCCTCCAGCGCCTGGAATGCAGGGGCCAGCCGGGCCCCGAAGAGCTTTTCGCCCGCCGGGCCCCAGTGATCCCCATCCGACCAGTAAAGCGCTTCGCAGTTGAAAAGCTCCTGGCTGATATCGAACTGCACCGCCTCGATTTCCGAGATATATCCCAGACCCACCGCTGCCGTGGCCCGCGCCAGATGGGCATCGAGCGCGTCAAAGGCGGCGCGGTGAGCAGGCCGCAGTGACAGGTTGTCTGCGGCCACGTCGCATTCGATGCCCAGCATGGTTTCCATGCTCACATGCGGCTCGATCCGGGGGCCCAGCCAGGTCACGGGCACCTCCGCATCGAAGGCCTGCAGCACATCCAGCGCCCGGTCGATCGCAGCGGTATAGAGCTGCGCATCAATCTCCCCGCCATCGGCGAAGAGCCTGCGGTCACGCCGCACCCCGTCGGCATCGGTAAAGAGCCAGAATCCCGCCTGCACATAGACCGCATGGGCGATCTGGTCTTCATGGGTCTCGAAGAAGGTGGAGAGCTCCGATGGCAGGCAGGGCGCATCCTCGATATGCGGGCGGCAGGCCTTTTGCGGCAGCCCCACCAGGAAGGGCCTGTCCCAATTGGCCACAAGCGCCTTGTAGACGTCGATGGCATGGCTGTCGCCGAAGACCACCAGCGCCGGACCATGCGTGGCGGCACAGGCCGCAAAGCGCGCATCCAGATCGGCGCCATAGTCGGTGACGAAGAACCGGCAATCGCCCGCGTCTTTGGCCACATAGTGGTTCATCGTCTGCATCCGGTTGATCCGGGTCAGCAGCACCTGGTTCTGCGGGCTGAGGGAGGCCACGAAATAGCGCTCCTGCAGGCCGGAATAGCCCAGCCCCACCCCCAGCGCGAACACCGCGAGCGAACCCACGGCCGTGCCCGAGACAACCTTCCAGGCCCGCCCCGGCATGGTGCGGAAGGGCTGTTCGACGAACCGCCAGCTGATCCAGGCCAGCACCAGCGACAGCCCCGCAAGGCTCATCATGATCGCGATATCCGGATGACCCAGCCGGATGCGCGCCAGGGCAAAGAGCGGCTGGTGCCAGAGATAGGCGGAATAGCTGATCAGCCCGATGGCCACCGGCGCGCGCAGCGACAGGATGCGCGCCACCCATGTGCCCTGCACGCCGCAGAGGATCACCAGCACCGTGCCCATGACCGGGGCCAGCGCGTAAAGCGACGGGAAGGGCGTGGTCTTGTCATAGAGAAAGATCGAGGCAAGGATCAGCCCGAGCCCGATCGCCGCGCCAATGTTGCTGGGCAAAGGCCCGCGCCGCAGCATCCAGATCGCCACCAGCGATCCGGCCATCAGCTCCCAGATACGGCTTGGCAGCAGGTAGAAATTGGCATCCGGCGCAATCCGCCAGAGCACCTCGCTCGCCGCGAGGCTGGCCAGGAAGATCACACACAAGAGCCCGACCGTCCCCCGCGCCGCCCGGCGCCAGAAGGCCATCAGCAGCAGCGGGAAGAAGATATAATACTGCTCCTCGACCGCGAGGCTCCAGGTGTGCAGGAGCGGTTTGCGCTCGGCGGCGGCGGCGAAGTAGTCACTTTCGAGCCAGAACAGGAAATTCGACGAAAACAGGCTGACCGCCGAGACGCTCTGCCCGAAATCCTTGAAATCCGTGGGCAGCATCCAGGCCCAGGCAAAGGGAATCGTGCAGGCCACCACCAGCACCAGCGCCGGCAGGATGCGCCGCGCCCGGCGGGAATAGAAATCCAGCAGCGAGAACCGCCCCTCATCGAGGTTGCCCGCGATGATCGTGGTGATCAGGTAACCGGAGATGACGAAAAACACGTCAACGCCCACGAACCCGCCTGAAAACAGCGCCAGGCCGCCGTGGAACAGGATCACTGGCAAAACGGCGATGGAGCGCAAACCATCGATCTCGGGACGATACTTCATCTTTGAACCCTATACCTTCGTCACTCAAATCCTGTCTGACCGTCCTATAGGCCAAGGCCGGGGCGGTGGTCAGCTTAAATTTTAAGAGCCCCTGCCCGGAGATTGCCCTTTCACGACACGCTCCTGCGCGCCGGGATACCAGGCCACCAGGTCCTCGGGCGACATCTCGAAAATCGCCCGCGCGCTGGCCCAGGCCTGCAGCACGCCGCGCGCCTGCGGCAGGCGCAGGCGCCGCGACAGCAGATCCTTAAACGTCTCGGCCAGCAACCGCCGCCGCATCAGCGCGAAATAGCGCCTGCGCGCGGCGGTGCGATCTGCCGCATGCCGGTGCAGCAGCACCGCCTGGTTCAGCGAGGAGAGCACGGTGGTGGCCCGCCGGTTGATCCGCCCCGAGGCCGAGGTGAAATGGTGCAGCCGGGCCTCGCGCGCAGAGAGGATCGCCCGGTGGCGCGAGATCCGGTAGCTCACATCCGCATCCTCGCCCGGGCAGTAATAGCGCAACAGCCCGTCAAACGGCTCTGTCTGGACCGCGTCGCGGCGGAAGGTCATGCGAAACCCGACAAAGAGAATGGCCGAGGTGACCGCCTCGCCCTGCAGCGTCGCGGGCAGCGGATGGCGGTGGAATGCCCCGTCATAGGGGATGAACATCTCCTCGGCATTCATCAGGAACAGTTTGCGCATGATCCACTGACGCACCGGGTGGTGGCCCGATTTCGCCTTTTGCCGAAAGTTCAGCGCGCCCACGTCCTTGCGCGCGCCCGCCTGCGGCGCCCCGCCCCGCTGAACCTGTGGCGGCACTTCGGAGGTGGGCGCGGCCTGAATGCCCGCAACCGCGGTCTCGGTGTCCTTTTCGTAAAGCGCCATGATCTTCTCGGCGCAATCGGGGTGCATGAAGCTGTCATCGTCGATCATGAAGAGGATATCGGCGCGCGCCACCGCCACCCCCTGATTGCGCTGCACGGTGAGCGAGGGCTGGTCGGCCTGCAGGTAGGTCACCGGCAGCCCCGGGATCACGGCGCAGGCCTCTTTGATGATCCGGGCGTGGTCCTGCCAGTCCGCGCTGGCATCAACCACCACCACCTCCGACGGTGGCCGGGTCTGGGCCAGCGCCAGCTCCACGCAGACGGTGAGCGCATCAAGGCGGTCCTTGGTGGAAACCACCAGCCCCCAGGACAGCTCACCCATCGCCCAGGCTTTCTGATCCGATGTCACACATGACGTCACCCACGACCCCAACCTGTCCTGTCATATCGCCCCCGGTGATTTCAGGCCAGTCCGAGATTGGCCTGCATGGCAAGGCTCTGCCGGAGGGCGGCGGGCCTGCCGGTTTCTGCCACCACCGCGGGCTTGTGACTTTCAAAGTTTCCGCACCCGCGCTAGGGATGGCCCCATGTTTTTCGAGCGCAGCCATTTGATGCAGCACGCCGACAGAACCTTCTGTGTTCTGGAAGACGGCACGGCCCTGTCCTATCGCGATCTGGTGGAGAAAACGGATGCGTTCCAGGCGCGTCTGAGCGCCGGACAAGGCCTGATGTTGCTGCGCGCCGCACCCCTGCCCGAGACGGTGATCGCCCTGCTCGCGGCGCTGCAATCGGCGGTGCCGGTGCTGCTGACCGCGCCCGACAAGCCGGAGGAGGACGCGGGGCTGATGGACAGCTTCCCGTTCCGCTACGGCTATGATCCGCAGACGGACGCTCTGGAAGTCTTCGAGGGTGGCGCGGACGTGGAGTTGCACCCGGATCTGGCGCTGATGCTCTCGACCTCGGGCTCCACCGGGGCGGCCAAGAGCATCCGGCTGTCACACGGCAACATCGCCTCCAACGCTGCCGCCATTGCGGATTACCTGGGGCTGACACCCGAGGATCGCGCGCCCACCAACCTGCCGCCCTATTACTCCTACGGGCTTTCGGTGATCACCTCGCATCTGGCCGCGGGCGCCTCGCTGATGTTCACCGGGCGCACCGTGCTCGAGGCAGAATTCTGGGCCGCCTTCGATGCGCAGCGCTGCACCAGTTTCGCCGCGGTGCCCCATGTCATCGACATGCTGGAGAAAAGCCCGCATCGCACCGCGGACCGCCCCGCCTTACGCTATGCCACGCAGGCGGGCGGCAAGCTGGCCCCGGCCCGCGTGGCCGAGATCGCCGCCCGTGCGCAGCAGGAAGGCTGGGACTTCTTCGTGATGTACGGCCAGACCGAGGCGGCGCCGCGCATGGCCTATCTGCCGCCCCATGAGGCTGCCACCCACCCCGATTGCATCGGCCTGCCGATCCCCGGCGGGGCGTTTGCCCTGATCGATGCTGATGGCACCGAGATCACCGAACCGGAGGTGACGGGCGAGCTGGTCTATCGCGGCCCCAACGTGATGATGGGCTATGCGACAGGCCCCGCGGATCTGGCCCGCGGGCCCGAGCTCGATGCGCTGCACACCGGCGATATGGCGCTGCGCACGGCGGAGGGGTTCTACAAGATCGTTGGCCGCAAGAGCCGCTTCATCAAACCCTTCGGGCTGCGCATCAGCCTTGATGAGGTCGATGCCTGGCTCTCGGCACAAGGCCACGCGGCCCTGAGCGGGCCGGGCCGGGGCGAGCGGCTGTGGCTGCTGGTCACCCCCGGGGAAGACGCCGGCGCCCTGCGCCAGGCCGTGGCGGGCTGGCTCACCATCCCCGCCAGCGAGATCAGCACCGTCGAGGTTGCAGAGCTGCCGCTGCGCGCCAATGGCAAGGTGGACGGGCGCGCGGTGACCGAGATCATCGCCGCCGAGGACAGTGCCCCCGCCACGGCACAGGCCGATTGGGGGGACGCGCTCTTTGCGCAGGTCCGCGCCGGCTGGCAGCGCCTTGCCGGAAAGACCCAGGACAGCGGCGCGCCTGCCTCCGGCAGTATCGAGGCGATCTTCCGCAGCCATTTCCCCGGCGCCACGATCACGCCCGACAGCTCCTTTGACCAGCTGCAGGGCGATTCCCTGCGCTATCTCGGCGTGGCGCTGGATCTGGAAAAGGAGCTGGGCCACCTGCCCGACAACTGGGACAAGACCCCGCTGCACGCGCTGCAGGGCGCCCCGGTGCACGCAGGCCCCACCTATATCGACACCGCCACCTTCCTGCGTTGTTTGTCGATCTTCTTCATCATCTCCGCGCATCTGAAGCTGGTCGGCTATAACGGCGGCGGGGCGATGCTGCTTTTCAGCCTCGCCGGATACAGCTTTGCGCTCTACCAGATCCCCGCGATCCAGCGCACCGGATCGGTGATCAGCGTCTGGTCCCAGCTGGCGCGCGTGGCAATCCCGGCGATGCTCTACCTGACGCTGCTGGGGCAGGTCTTCTTCCCCTTCGATCTGCGCGTGGTGTTCCTGTTCTCCAACTGGATCGATCCGCAGATGCACGGCAATTACGCCGCCTGGTTCATCGACGTCTACGTGCAGCTTTTGTTGATCATGGGGCTGGTGTTCCTGCTGCCCCCGATACGCCGCGCCTTTGCTGTGGATGGGTTCAGGGCCGCCGTGGGGTTTTGCGTGTTCTCGATTGCCCTTTTCAGCATCGCCCATGAATTCTGGGACACGCACCACCTCTTTAGGCGGCTGCCGCATATGCTGTTGTGGCTCTTTGCGCTGGGGATGGCCGCGGCTTATGCCGACCGGACCAGTCGCAAGATCATCGTGACGGCACTGGCCTGTGTCGCGCTGATGCTCTTTACCGAGAAATGGCTCCAGAATTTCCTGAAGTGGTACTTCATCGGCATGATGATCCTGCTGTGGGTGCCGCGGGTGGAAGTCTCACGCTGGGCAGCCAGCGTGATCCGGCGCATCGCGGCGGCCTCGCTCTTCATCTACCTGACCCATTTCCAATGGGCCTCGGTGGCGCGCATCTTCTTTGGTGAAAACCCCTATATGCCGGTGCTGCTGGCCCTGGTGGGCGGGATTTTCTGCTGGCACGTCTATGAATGGGTGCAAAAGCAGGTTCTGGGGGTCTGGAGCCGGTGGCGCGGTGGGACGGCCGAGCCGGACCTGACCCCCAAAAGCTGACCCCTCAGTAGAGACCGCGGATGCCGGTGGCCGTGGTGCCGGTTTCCCAGACACGGGACACCCGCAGCGGAAAGGCTTCACCGGGCGCAATCGTCACATCGCTGACCGTACCGTCGAGCGTCGTGACCCGCACGGTGCCCACGCTCGCCACGTTCAGCGCCAGCGTCGCCTCGGCCAGGTCGGCGGTGTCGCTCGGCGTGATCTCCTGCACCCCGTAAGCGGGCAGCGAAGGTGTGCGGACGAAGCTCGAGTATTTATCCATGGGCATGTGATCTCTCCTGTACGGGGGATGTGCGTATGAGGCGGTTCGCGCCCGAAATCCAAAAATCTGAGCCGGAATTTAGGCGTCAAACCGTTTCGAAGGATTAAAGCCAGCGTGCGCTGGGTGCTGCCGCTGGTATCCCAAGGCACAGGTTGCTAGGAGAGCCGCGTGCATTCCGGGACAGACCTATGGCCAGCATCGCGGTGATCATCGTCAACTACAACGCCGCCGCACTTGTTCTGGCCGGTGTGAAAAGCGTTCTCGACCGCCCCGCGGACGGCCATGACGTCACCATCCATCTCATCGACAACGCCTCGCCCGAGGGCGATGCGGCGGTGCTGGCCGAGGCTGCCCATACCCAGGGCTGGGGCGACCGCGTCGTGCTCTACCCCGAGACGGTCAATCACGGCTTTGGCCGCGGCAACAACATCGCTCTGCGCGCGGTTTCAGCGCAGGCAGAGCCGCCCGAGTTCATCTTCCTGCTCAATCCCGATGCGCAGATCACCGAGCACACGCTGGCGCGGCTGGTGACGTTTCTCGAGGCCCACCCCAAGGCCGCGATGGCCGGAACTCGGGCCTATAACCCCGGCGACCCCGAACCGGTGACCGCCGCCTTCCGCTTTCCCGGTGCGATCAGCACCTTCGTCGCAGCCCTGAACTTCGGCCCCGTCGCACGGGCGTTTGCGCGCTGGCAGGTGCCCATCGGGGCCGATCTGCCGACCCGGCGGGTGGATTGGGTCTCGGGGGCCGCGGTGCTGGTGCGCCGGGCGGTCTGGGAGACGCTGGATTTCTTCGATCCGGAATATTTCCTCTATTACGAAGAGGTCGACCTGATGCTGCGCACGCAGCGCGCGGGCTGGGAGTGCTGGCATGTGCGCGAAGCCGAGATCCTGCATGTGGAAGGCGCCTCCACCGAGGTGAAGGGCGCGCACAACGGGCCGCGCCGCCGCCCGCCCTACTGGTATCATTCCTGGCAGTATTACTTCCGCAAGAACCACGGGCGCGCCTATGCGCTCTGGGTGGCGCTGGCCTGGATGACGGGCGCCGCGCTCAACCTCGTGCTGGCGCGCCTGCGCGGTCAGCCGCGCGCCTCTCCGCACCGGTTCTTCGGGGATTTCACCACTTACGCGCTGCGCCCGCTTCTCGGCTTCCAGAAATCC
Organism: Roseobacter cerffii; assembly: GCF_054226325.1. Lineage (NCBI taxonomy): Bacteria > Pseudomonadati > Pseudomonadota > Alphaproteobacteria > Rhodobacterales > Roseobacteraceae > Roseobacter > Roseobacter cerffii. Next base: position 12,438 of record NZ_JBTBYJ010000007.1, on the reverse strand, counting down.
GCCGATTTGCCGTAAGCGGCCAGCAGCGCGGCACTGTCCGGGTCGAGCTGCGCCTGCAATTGCGCCAATACAGGCTCTGAAAACGCCGGTCGGTCGGTGATCTTCTGGGTCAGGAACCGCTCCTTCAGCCAGTGGCGCAGCGGTGTGGGCGAAAGCCTCTTGAGCGCCCGCATCCCCGGCAGCTGGTTGACCCGCGTGTAAAGCGGCGAGGGGATGCTCTTGCCCGCGGATTTATTGAGATGCCCGCGCTTGGCCTGGGCCACCGGGGCAATCTGCAAGAAATCGCAGAGCGCGGTGAAGAATGTCTCGGGATCGGCCTTCAGATCCTCCATGAAGCCCACGAACACCCGGTCAGGCCCGAAGGCCGCGCGATAGGTCTCGACCGTCTTCCAGTAGAGGCTCTGATCCACGAACATCTCGGGCATCTCGGTGACCGCACGGTCGAGCGTGGGCGGCACATTGTCCTGCGCGTCGCGGCGGCGCTGGATCCAGGCCGAGACGATGCGGTCGAGCGGGTGGCGCACGATATAGATGATCTTCAGATCAGGCTTATAGGCCGCCATGCGTGTCACCGTCTGCGGAAACCGCGCCAGCGAGGCGTAGTTGTTGGAGCCTTCCCCGGCCAGCCGCGCGCCCCCCCGGTCTGCGAAATATTCGGCCTCGTACCAGGCGGTGCCCTTGGCGTGGTTTTCGTCATGGCTGAAGAAATTCGGCTCGGCCCCGGGCACCATGAAGACCTCCGGGTGATCCTCCAGATAGGCGCAGACGGTGGAGGTGCCGCATTTCATGGCCCCGATCACGATGAAATCCGGCCCGCTCATCGCTGTGCGCTCACGGCAGCCTTCAGCGCGGGGTAGCTGGCGATGGTGCTCAGATGCGCGCCTGCAAGGCGGATGCCCAGGGACTGGTCGATCTCCATTGCCAGTTTCAGATGGGCCAGCGAATCCCATTGCGGCACGGTGTCCATCGTGGCGGTCTCCAGATCGAAGCTGCCATCAAGCTGGAACAGGCGCCGGAAGGTCTCGGCCAGCCGGGCTTCCGTCCCGGCATCGAGCGCCACACCCTGCGGGACGGGCTGTGCGCCGCCCATGGCAGGCATCTGCGGCACTGACGCTGCTTTCGGCGGGCGCGGTATGGCCGCCTTGGGAGGTGCCGCGATCTCCGGGGGCGTGTCGCCAACGGTGAAATACTCCGGCACCGGCAGCGCACCGGCGGCCAGATCATGCCCGTAGAGCCCGCCTGCCCCCAGATCGACGGGGCTCTCAAGGGCCACCATGCCGGATTTGGCAAAGACATCCCGCACCGGCGTGTTGCGTGGCGCCTCGATCACATGCCCGATCAGCCGCGCGGCCCCCTTCTCGGCCGCCCGTTCCGTAGCCCAGGCGACAATGGCGTTCTCCACCGTGCGGCCCAGGATGCGGCAGCTCAGCAGGAAACTGTCGACCCACCAGGCCTCCGGCGCGTCGGTCTGCTGCACCGCCACCTCCTCGGGATAGGCCGCCTTCATCGCCGCATCGGGGCGCAGCACGATCACCCCCATCAGCTCATACCCGCTGTGCCGGTCGGCCACGCCGATGGCATAGACCTCACCGCCGCTGTCGAGGATCTGCTGCACCGCCCCCGCATCATGCCGCCGCAGGGTGCTGTTGAACTGGTTGGTCTTCACGAAGAGCTGCAGCACGCGCTTCTGGTTTGCGGGCCCGTAGGGCTCGAAGGTCAGCGTCATGTCGAGATCGCGGTAGAAGTCCTCGATGGTCTCGAAGGCGCGCTTGGCCGTGGTCTCCCGCGCGCGGGCCTTGTACTGGGCCGAGCGCTTCAGATCCGACCCCGTGAGCTCCAGACAGTCGAGATAAGGGTTATCGAGCAGCCAGCCCACCAGATCCTCGGGGGCGTCAGGAAAGGCGGGCACGATGCACTCGGGGATATTCTTGCGCACCTTCTCGCGCTCTACCGGGTTGTCATCGATGAACATGGCGTTGGCCGGGCCCAGCCCGACCTCGTCGAGCATCTCCTGAATGCCCAGAGCCTTTTCCGTCCAGCCGATGCGGTGGGTGACGATATCCGCCTCGCGCAGCGCCATCTCCGGATGGGTGCCGATCATCTGCAGCGCAAGGTCCTCGTCGTTCTTGCTGGCAACAGCAAGGGCGATGCCGCGCTGGTTCAGCGCCTTCAGCGCCTCCTGGAACGCGCGGAAGGCCGATCCGGGATAGGCGCCGCCGATCTCCAGGCCCTCCATCCCGTCCTCGCCCAACACCCCGCCCCAGAGCGTGTTGTCGAGATCCAGCACCAGGATGCGCGCCGACGCCCCGCGCAGGGCCAGCAGCCCGCCGAGGGTGCGCCGCGCCAGGTGATCGCCAAAAGGCAGCCCGAAGGGCACGCGCCCCATGTGCCAATATTGCCCGGGATCCGCTGCTTTCTGCCCCACCTCCCCCAGCATCGCGGCCCCGTCGAGCAGGTGCACATCCGCAAGCTTGGCGACCTCTTCGGCGATCAGGCGATTGGCCTCTGCCAGGAGAGCGGTGAGACCCCGGTCGCTGCCCCCGTCGCCCTGCCCCAGGCTGGAGCGGGTGAGTTGAAAGAGGCCGAGCACGAAGACCGGCCCCTTGAGCTTGGCGCGCGCATCGCGGATCAGCGCCAACATCGGCTCCAGCGCCTCGGCCAGATAGGCGGCCCGATCCTCGGGCGCCAGCGTCAAGGGCGCGCCATAGACCTCGCCCAGCAGATCCTCGGCGCGCTCCACGATCAGCGTGGCGGCCTGCGCGCGGTCCATCGCCTGCAAAAGCGGCGAGGCCTCCTGCAGAAGCTCCATCCGGGCCTGCCCGAAGGGCGGCACATATGTCTCTAACACGAGGGAATAGCGCTTGGCCTGCTCGGCAAAGCTCATCGCCAGGTAATCGAGGTTGGCCGAGCCCAGAAGGGCAATGACGCCCATGTCGCGCGGGGCGCCACGCATCGGTTCGTCCTGTATCGCTGCTGGGGTCGGGGCCGCTACAGCCGGCGGCGCCTCTGCCGGGGCAGCCGGGGCTGCGGCTCCGAGGATTTGCGCGGGGTTGCCCATGGCGGTGGCCTCGTCAGGCACATCGGTGATCACCAGCGCATTGGCGCCGATCTTGGCGTTGCGGCCCACGTAAACCGCCCCGGCCACACAGGCGCCTGCGCCGATATCCGCCCCTGCCCCGATGATGGGCAGCTCGTCATTGTGCCCGGTGCGGGCAATCCCCAGCGTGGTGTTCTGGCGGATATGGGTGTCATCGCCGATGGCGCGCGCACCGAGGCTCATACCGGAATGGTGCCAGATGCGCACCCGGCGCCCCAGTTTCACCGTGTACCACAGCGAAATCCCGCAAATCCATTCCACCAGCTTGAAGAGCACCCGGTAGATCAGAGTCGCGGGCGCGCGGATCATCTTGGGCTGGCCCATGCGCCAATTGCCAAAGCGGTGCACGAAGATCGCCCAGAACCCCTGTTCGAAAAGCTTGCGCTCATGGGTGGCGAAATCCTCGGCCACCAGCGCCCAGAAGCCGATGCCTTCGGGGTTCTGATTGGTGCGGCCACGCTCAGCCACGGGGGGAATTTTCAGGGTCTCTTCCGCTTCCAGATAGGCCTGGGACACAAGGCTCATGGATCAGGTCTCTCTCGTTACATCACAGGGGTACAGAACAGGGATCAGCAGGATCTGCGCGCGGCCTACACCAGAATCGTGCACGAAAACAGGCCCGGATGGGGCAATTGCGCAGCCTCCTACCAATGGCCTGCCCCCTGGCGGCGCATCAGCCGGATGCTGGCCAGCACATAGACCACCGCATCGAGCCCCAGCCCCAGGATCAGCACCACCCAGCCCTTCAGGCTACGCCTGCCCGCGTTCGCCAGCCGCTTGGTCAGGAAATCGAAGGGCACATAGCCATGGGGCGCACGCGGCAGTTCCTCGCGCAGCGCGCGGGCCAGCCATGTCTCATCCTGCGCGGCCTGCATCAGCAGCGCATGCGCCCCCTCCAGATCGGTGGTTTCGCGCCTGATCTTCCCAAATAGAGCCGCATTTACGGCACTGCCGACGACGATCCGGGTCTGATGACGGATCAGCTCGCCCAGCCCCCGGATCGACTCGTAGACATGGAAAATCTCCTCATCCCCGTCGATGCGGCTCAGATCCTGCGGCGCCGAGAGCAGGTCGGTCAGGCTCATCGCCCGGATGAACCCATCCTCCACCGGCAGACCCGCAGGCAGGCCGATCTGGCGCGCGGTGGTGCTGCGCATCATGAAGAGCTGGCCGCAGATGGACTTGCGAAAATTGGTCAGCCCGTCACCGCCCGCGGCGATCACCTTGGCGATGAGGCCCGCATCGAGCTTGTAATAGGTCACATCCTTGACAGGTCGGCTGGTGAAGACATGCAGTTCCGGGCGCGCGCGCATCTGCGCGACCATGCGGGCGAGCGTGTCCGCCTCCGGCAGGCGGATATCGGCATCCATGAAGCCCAGGATCGCCGCCTCGGGGCGCGAGACCGCGTGGATGAAATGATGCACCGTGCGCGATTTGCCCCCCTGCGCCAGATCCAGCAGGGTGATCCGGGCCGCGACCTCGGCGGGCAGCGCCGCAAGCGCCTCGCGCGCCACCGCCACCGTGTCATCGGTGCAGCCATTGGCCAGCAGGGTGACACGCACGTCCGCCGCCGGGTCGCTGAGCAGCGACTGCGCGCCCAGATCGGCGATCAGCACGGCGATGCTGGCCGCCTCGTTATGCGCGAAAATCCCGATGTCGAGGGGCAGCGGCGCGGCGTTAACTGATTCTGTCTGTTCCGCCATATCCGGCTTCAAACCCTCTGATCGCCCATTTTTTCGACACCGACCTTCTGCACCGCAGCACCCGGTCTTGTCTACGGTGTCTCTACAGGCCAAATCGCCCTGGATCGCCATCGTCCTGACGTATTGGTGAATATACTCTGTAGCAAATTTGCGATAACTGATATGCAGTGCCCGGGTTCGGGTTTTTTGTTTTGGTAATTAAGGGTCAGCTTGATGTCAGCGACGAGTGATTTTGAACAACACGCCAAACCATTAGGCGGTTTCATGACATGGGGCATGTTCTGGCTCCTGGTTGCCAGCATCGCGGCAGGTATCTTCTTCATCGACGGCCTCGATGCGCTGCTCGTGGCCTGGCAGACCCCCGAATACAGCCACGGGCCGCTGATCCCGGTGCTCTCGGGCCTGCTGTTCCTGCGCCAGCTCAAGGAATACCCGCCAGATCCCGGCCCCAAACGCCACCGCTGGGTCGGTGTCTGCGTGCTGCTGCTGGCGGTGATGTTCGGCACCCTGGGCAAGCTGGCCAATATCTCCGATATCGTGGCCTATGCGACCATCATCTGGGTCGGGGGCATCCTGCTGATCAGCTTTGGCTGGAACACGGGCAAGCATTTCTGGCCGCCGGTGCTGCACCTGGTCTACATGCTGCCGCTGCCCGGCGTGCTGTACTACAAGATGTCGACCTCGCTGCAGTTCATCTCGTCCGAGCTGGGCGTGTGGTTCCTGCAGCTGATGTCGGTGCCGGTCTTTCTGGAAGGCAATATCATCGACCTGGGCGTGATGAAGCTGCATGTGGCCGAGGCCTGCTCGGGCCTGCGCTACCTCTTCCCGATCCTCAGCTTCTCCTACATCTTCGCGGTGCTTTACCGCGGGCCGATGTGGCACAAGGCGGTGCTGCTGATCTCGGCGGCTCCGATCACCATCCTGATGAACTCGGTGCGCATCGCGATCGCGGGCTACATCGTGAACACCTATGGCATCGAATGGGTCGAAGGGTTCTCGCATTTCTTCGAAGGCTGGGTGATCTTCCTGGCCTGTATCGTGATCCTGTTCCTGCTGGCGCGCATCATGCTGTTCTTCAACCGCGAAAAGATGAGCCTGGTGGACGCGCTCGACCTCGACACCGACGGGCTGATGCCGCAGGCCGCGCGCCTGCGCCTGGTCCAGCCGTCGCGCGCGATGATCACCGGCGCGCTGATCATGGTCGTGGCCGTGACCGCCTGGCACACCGCGCCCAGCCGCAACGACAGCTACGAGCTGACCCGCGACCGCTATGCGCTCTTCCCGCGCACCTTGGGCGAATGGCAGCAGAACGGTCCGGCAGAGGTGCTGGGCAAGAGCGTCGTGCGCTCGCTGGCGGCCGATGACTATCACTCGATCAGCCTGGTCAAACCGGGGGCTGCGGCCAGTGTCGGCCTCTTCACCGCCTGGTATGACGACCAAAGCCAAGGTGGCGTGCACTCGCCCGAGATCTGCCTGCCCGGCGCGGGCTGGGAAATCGCCTGGCTGGAGCGCACCGACATCACCGCCAAGATGGGCACCGAAATGCCCTTCAACATCAACCGCGCGGTGATCCAGAAGGGGGAGACCCGGATGATGGTGTTCTACTGGTTCGAACAGAAGGGCCGCCGCATCGCCTGGGATTTTGCCGCGAAATACTACCTGATGCTCGACGGGATCGCGACAGGCCGGACCGACGGCGGGCTGGTGCGTCTGACCACGCCGATCACCCAGGAAGAGACCGAGGCGGATGCCGAAGCGCGCCTGATGGAAGTGCTGCGCGAGGTTGTCCCGGTGCTGCCGCGCTTCATGCCGGACGGCGGCTGACCCGCCCCATCCCACACTTCAAAGGCAAGAGGCCGTCCCACCCCGGGGCGGCCTCTTGCGTTTGCCCGGATTAGATCTTCAGACCGGTCAGCGCGAAAACCCGCGCCCGGTCCTCCTCAAAGAGCGCAGCAGCGGCCTCCTCGTCGTGAAACCGGATATCGGCGGGCGCCTTGGCCACCCGCTGGGAGAGGACCTGCTCGACCGGGCCCGGCAGCATCGCCCGCAGCCCGCGCGCAAGCCCCGGAAACCGCTGGCGCAGGTGATGCACCGCCAGCCCTGCCCCGGTCAGCCGATGCCCGGTGTGCTTGCCGCCCTCGGCCTCTTCCAGCACGATGCCCTGCGCCGAGATCCCCAGATGCACGCAGACCTGGGCCACCACCGCCAGCGGATCCCGGGTCAGGTCGCGGAAATCCACGAAGAGGAACCGCTCGCGCGGGAAGACCTCCAGATAGCGCTCGATCTGATCCGCATAGCTGCTGATCAGCTGCAGCATCGGGCGCTCCTGCAGACAGGCCACCAGCGACACCGGCCCCTTGGGCGGCGCCTGCATGCGGATGTTGTGCCGATAGGCCGAGGCCGCGCGTTTCACCGGGTCACGCATGATGTAGATGAACCGCGCCTCGGGGGACCACTCCGCGATGCGCTGCGGGATGGGTTCGGCGATCCCCGGGGCATCCGCCACATCGAGCTGAGCCGCGGGCCGCAGGAAGGTATAGCTAGTCGAGGCATCGAGCCGCACCCGCGCCTCGGGACGTGCAAAACAGGCTCTGTAAAAGGCCTCGCCCTTGTCGAAGTTGTTGGTGAAGAACTGCGGCTCCTTGGGATCCGAGACACAGACCTCCGCGCTCTGCTCCAGCAAGGCGGCCAGCCAGGTGGTGCCCGATTTCTGCGCGCCCATCAGGAAGGTATTGGCTGAAAACCGGTCTGCAGCGCCCATGCATTGATCTTTCTGTTGCGGATCGAAGTCAGCGCGTTCTTAGCAACTCCCTCCCGCAAGGCAAAGCGCGTGGATCAGGTGACTTGGCCTGCAACATCGTGTAGGGCGAGAGCGAGGATCCGGCCTGCCTGTTTCCGCGCCGGAGGATGTGCAAAGTGACGCAAGAGAGTGCGAGTAGAGATTTGGCTTTGGATACGAATGTGAATGTCACCCCCGGCCAGCAGCGGGTTGCGATGGTCAAGGAGCTGTTGCCCACGGGCCTGGAGACGATGCTGGATGTGGGCTGTGGCCGGGTCAGCCCGGATTACCCCTATCTCGATCACGCTGCGCGCATCACCTGCGTCGACTGGAACCCCCGGATCATCGAACCGGTGCCGGACCAGATCGAAGTGCGCTCGGGCGATTTCCTGGAGATGGACTTCGAAGAGGGCGCCTTTGATGCGGTGCTCTGCGCCGATGTCTTCGAGCACGTGGCGCTCGAGCAGGAAGCCAGCTTTGCCGCCGGCTGTGCCCGGTTTCTCAAGCCCGGAGGCACGCTGGTGGTAAGCGTGCCGCACGCGGGCACCTATGCCTGGCTCGACCCTTTCGAGGTCAAACCCTTCTGGAACCGAGTCCAGCATCACCTCGGCATGCACCCGCAGATGCACAACGGGTTCTGCGACATCCGCAAGGGCCACAAGCATTACACCGAAGCCGAGCTGCGCGCGGCCTTTGCGCCGCTGGAGCTGACCGAGACCCGGCGCTGGGGCTATCTCTACGACCCGCTGGCCAGCTGGGCCGACGGGCTGCAACGCAAGCTGGGCTTTGCCCCCGGCGCGGCGCGGATCGCCCAGGCCTGCACCACCGAATACGGTCAGGATTTCGGCGAGAAATCCTTCAACATCGCCGTGGCTTTCACGAAACCGCTGCCGTGACGGGCCCCCGCAGAAGGCGCGGCCCATGACCGCCCCACCGACAGAAGACTGGCACGCGGCCCTGCGCGCCCATCCCGTCCACGCCCTGCCGCCCGTGGGCGACCCATACGTGCTGGGGCGCTGGCACAAGGACCGCGCCTCGTGGAAGGGCTATGCCTTCGAGGCACGGGTGCATGCCAAGGGGCTGCTGGGGCGGCGCGATCTGCGCAAGTTCCTGATGGTGGGGCGCCCGCGCTCGGGCACCACGCTGCTGGCACGGCTGCTCAACCAGGTGCAGGGCGTACACTGCGACGGCGAGGTGCTGCATCATGCGGTGCTGGCCCCCCGGGCCTTTCTCAACCGGCTGGCCAGCATCAAACCCGCCCGGGCCTATGGCGCCAAGCTCATCTCCTACCAGATGTTCGAGGTCCAGAAGATCGCCGAGCCGCCGCGCTTCTTCCAAGACCTGATCGCCGATGGGTTCACGCTGGTGCATCTGCGCCGCGAGACCTTCGCGCAATCGCTGTCGCTCTCGGTGGCCCAGAGCCTGCAGCATTACCACATCAAATCCAGCGGTCCCGTGGCCGAGCGTCGTGTCGAGATCGACCCCCAGGCCTTCCTGCGGCAGGTGGAATGGAACCGCCTGATGCTGGACTACGAAGACCAGCTCTTTGCCGCATTGCCCCATATTAGGGTCGAATATGAGGCGGATCTGCGCGGGTCTGCGAGCCATCAGGCCACGGTCGATCGCATCTGTGCCGCTCTCGGGCTGCCCGCCAGCCCGGTCACGGCAGATCTGCAGAAAACCGGCGACCGCACAGTGGTCGAGAACAAGCCCGCGCTCTTTGACGCCCTGCGCGCCGCCGGGCTTGAGGGTCTGCTGCCCGCGGAGGCGTCATGACAGACCCCGTGACCGACCCGCCCCTGGTGCACATCGGCTACGTGAAGACGGCCACCACCTACCTGCAGCGGCACCTCTTTCGCGCGGAAGATCAGGGCTTTGCGCTGGCCGGCGGCGCGCTCAGCCGGGGGCATATCGTTTCGGGGCTGATCGTCTGTGACGATTACACCTTCGATGCCGCCGCCCAGGCCGCGCGCTTTGCCGAGCTGGAAGCGCCGCGGCGCGCGGCGGGCCTCCTGCCCGTCTGGTCCGAGGAGGTGCTCCTGGGCGATCCCATCGCCGGGCGCTATGACGGCGCGCGCAATCTGGAAAAGCTCGCCGCCACCCTGCCGCAGGCGCGCATCCTCATCACCATCCGCGAACAGAAGGCCATGGCGCTGTCGATCTACCGCGAATACATCAAGCAGGGCGGCACGGCGCCCTTGCGCGACGTGATCGGCACCGGGCAGGAGGCGCCCGCCTTCCGCCCGCATCTGCGCGAAGAGGTCTTGCAGTTCGACCGCGCCGTCGGCTTCGTGCAGGGGCTCTTTGGCACGGATCAGGTGCTGGTGCTGCCACAGGAGATGCTGCAGCGCGACCCCGGCGCCTATTTCGCCCATCTGGGCCGGTTTCTGGGCCGCGAGATCGCGGTGCCAGCCGCGGCGGGCGGCGACAACCGTGGCCGCGGCGCCGTGGCGATGGGGCTGAACCGCCGCCTCAACCACCTGGTGCGGCGCTCCCCGCTCAGCCGCGACGTGGGCCTGGGCTGGGCCCTGAAGGATAAGCTGGTGAGCGGGGTCAACCGGCTCACCCCACCCGCGCTCACCGCCCGCGCCGAGGCGGCGCTGAAGGCGCAGATCGCCGCGCGCTACGACGGGGTCTTTGACGCAGGCAATCAGCGGCTTGCGGCGCTGACCGGCCTGCCACTGGTTGACTATGGCTATGCGGGCGCGGGCTGAGATGCGCCATCTGCTCATCTTCCAGAACGGCAGCTACGCCGAGGCGCACGCCCGCTTTGCCGCCGGTGAGCCCGAGACCTACCGCGAACAGCGCGCTTCGGTGGCCTATGTGGAAGGGCTTTCCGCCCGCTACCGGGTCACTACGCTGGCGCTCTGCCCCGAGGCGCATGACAGGGTGCTGACGCCCACCCTGCGCTCTGTCGGCGTGCTGCGTGGCCCGCGGGCTGGGGCCGAACTGGTGGCACATTTTGCCAAATTAGAGCCTGATATTGTGATCGCCCGCGCCCCGCATCCGGCGATCCTCGGAGCCGTGGCACAGCGCGGGCTGCCCACCCTGCCCTGCTTTGCCGATCTCTTTTCCGGGCAGGGCCTCAAGCACTGGTGGCGCACCCGGCGGCTGCGCCAGCTGCTGAGCGGCCCGCATCTGCCCTGCGTGGCCAACCACAGCCTCAACGCCTCGCGCTCCGCCGTGCAGGACCTGGGCCTGCCCGCGAGCCGCGTGGTGCCCTGGGACTGGGCGCCGCTGCCCGTGCAGGGCCCCGCCCGCACCACCCTGCAGGACCCGGCCCAGCCCCGGCTCTTCTATGCCGGGGCGCTCAGCGCGGACAAAGGCGTGGGCGATGTGCTGGCAGCACTCGCGCTGCTGAGCGATGCCTACCCCGGCCTCAGGATGCAGTTTGCCGGGCCGGGCGATCTGGACCACTGGCGGGCCGAAGCAGACCGGCAAGGCGTGGCCACGCATGTCCGCTTCCTCGGGCGCATTTCCAATGACGCGGTGCGCAGCCAGATGGCCGCCAGTGACATCGTGCTCGTGCCCTCGCGCCACAGCTACCCCGAGGGGCTGCCGAATGTGATCTACGAGGGGCTCGCCTCGCGCAGCCCGCTGATCCTCTCGGATCATCCGGCTTTTGCCGGGCGGCTCACGGCGGGACAGGACATGCTGCAATTCCGCGCAGGCGATGCGGCAGACCTCGCCCGGGCCGTGAAAACCCTCGTCACAGAGCCTGATCTCTACGCCACCCTCTCGGCCCGCTCCGAAGCCGCCCTGCAGGCGCTGCCCGTAGGGCTGGAGTGGCAGGCGCTGGTCGATCTCTTCCTCGAGGATCCCTCCGATCAGAGCGGCTGGGTCGCCCGGCATGCGCTGACGGCCCTGGGGTACTAACGCCCCTCCAGCCGCTTCAGCCAGCCCAGGAAGGCCTGGTCCGCGCTGCGCAGGGGTTTGCGGCCGGTCTCGGCCCAGAAACTGCGCCAGCGCGCCTCCAGCGCGTAGACATCCGCCCCCGGCATCCGGGCGCGGGCCTCCGCCAGCGCCTCGGGCGACAGCACCGGGCCCTCGCTGCGCTCCACCACCTGGCCACGCCGGGTCACCACGATGAGATCGCCAGGCGCTTCGGTCAGTTCGTAGTCCGGCAGGGTATCGGCCTTGATGATCTCGCGCAGCATGGCGCGGAACACCCGGCGCGGGCTGGCCGAGCCGGATTTCTTCAGCAGCACCTCCACCGAGACACGCCATTCCGGCTGGCGTCCGCAGTGTTTGCGCGCTAGCTCGTAAAGCCGCCGCTCCAGCGGTTTGCGCAATGAGAAATAGTCGCGGCTCAGCGTCAGCACCGATTTCGACAGCACCGCGCGGTAAAGCCACTCCGACAGCGTCACCGAGACGCTCACCATCCGCCCCGCCCGCGTGCGCCGCACGATCTCCCAGCTTTCGATCAGGCCGAAGCCGGTGGTGGTCTCGACGGGGTCCTCCGCATCACCGGTGGCGATGTTGGTGGTGATGCGCGTGCCCGCCAGCCGCTCGAAGGCATCGCGCAGACGGCGATAGCTGTCACCGGAGGTTTCGCGCTGGGTTGCCTGCAACAGATCATGCGCCGTCAGCGTCAACCGGCGCGACACCGTCTTGCCCGCATTCAGCGCCGCCATCAGCTGGCTGATACAGAAGATCAGAATGTCCGCATCGAAGATCGTCGCCCGCCCCTTCACACTGGGGGTGATGGTGATCTCCGCGTCGTTGTGCACATAGCTCAGCACCCGACGGTCCGGCCGGGTCGAGAGCGAAAAGATCGGATGTTCCATGCTGGCCAGATCATGCTTGGGGCTGACACCAAAGAAATCGCAGACGAAAAAATCCTGTGTGCGCCCGGGCAC
>NZ_JBTBYJ010000006.1:0-52255 GCF_054226325.1 Roseobacter cerffii | reverse complement strand
TCTCGATGATAATCCTGTGTCCTGTCATCTGTCTGCCTCGCAGATCAATCTCTTGTGGACCGATTCTGCTCTGGTCTCAGAAGACCTCAACATCCCGTATTTTGTCAACAGAAAGCGAATAGCGGGAATTTTATGCAATTCCCAAGAATATTCAAAATCAAAGGTATGTGGGATAAGGGTGACGTCTCGCTGTCACCTTATTCGTGATCTGCTGACACCATATCTATCCAGATCGACCGACGGTTGTCACCAAATATATATGACATGAGGTGCAAAGATCGCCTGCCATCGCTGCGTCTGCCGAAACCCAGGTTCCGCCAATCCAGAAATTTCCTTTTGCTCAATGTCCAAAATCCCGTTATTCGTAAACGCGCAGGAAAAAACACGAGCGGCGCCATGAGAGACCACAACGACCTTCTGAATATGAATGAACGCAGCCTCGCCCAGCAGGCCGCTGTACGCAAGGCGACCTTTTCACCGGGGGAAGTGAAGGAGCTGCGACCCTTCTCGATCTGGGAGATCAGCCAGTTCATGTTCTATGTCCCCGCTGACACCCTGCGCAAGAAGCTCGCAGAAGACCCCTCCCTGCCCCAGGGTCTTACGGAAGAGGATGGCCGACAGCGTTGGTTCTCACTCGAAGAGATCAACGAACTGCGCCGTCGGATGCGGTTTCGCGGCCGGACCTTGCAGCCTGAGCGCCCGAAGGGCCGCGCGATGCGCGTCGCGGTGTCGAACTTCAAGGGCGGTGTCGGCAAGACCGTGGTGGCGCAGCATCTGGCGAATGCCGCGGCGCTGGACGGCTACCGCGTGCTCTGCATCGACTTTGACCCGCAGGCCACTCTGACGCACTCCATGGGCATCACCGAGGTAAAGGAATGGAACACGGTCTGGGGCATCATGTGCCGCGATCTCTGCCGCGAGGCGGACCGGATCATGGAAGGCTACGACGACCCCGACGACTGCCCCTACCCCGCCTCCGATGAGCTGCCCGAGGATGTGCGTTCTATCGGCTCGCAGCGGTTCCAGGACTTCATCCAGCCCACCTGCTGGCCGACCATCGACATCATCCCCTCCTGTGCCAACGCGGCTTTCGTGGAGTTTGCCAGCGCGCAGTACCGCTCGGTGCATAAAGCCTGGAGCTTCTTTGGCTGCGTGGCGCGCTATCTCGATGAGCTGCCGGACGATCAATACGACATCATCATCTTCGATTGCCCGCCAGCCATCGGATATCAGTCTCTGAACGCGGCCTTTGCCGCCGATATCCTCTACATCCCCTCCGGGCCCGGCTATTGGGAATACGACAGCACGACGAGCTATCTGGGCCAGCTCGGCGATGCCATGGCGGATATCTCTGAAGGGTTCCGCGATCTGGCGGCGGACGCCGGGATCACGCTTCCGAAACGCTTCTCCGATATCCGCCTCTTGATGACGCGGTTCGAGGGCGCCAACCCGCTGCATGCCGCGATGATGGAGGCGTTTCAGAATGTGTTCGGCGCCGATGTCTGCGCCAACCCGATCGAGATGACACGCGCGGTCGAGCAGTCGGGGCGGTTCCAAATGTCGGTCTACGAGCAGGACTACCGCCAGATGACCCGCGAGACCTGGAAGCGCGCGCGGCAGAGTTTCGACCGCGCCTATGACGAGTTTCTCAAGACGGTCATGACTGCCTGGAAAGAAAATGACAGCCGGAAGGAGGCTGCGGAATGAGCAGTAAGAACAAATTTGGCTTTGCGCCCATCGAGACAAAATCGGTGCCGCAACGGCGGGATCGCAACCCGGGGCCCATGGGTGCAGCAGTGCGCGACGTTGCTGATAACCTGCAGGAAACCACCGAGGCAAAGGTGGCGCAGCGGCGTCAGAACGCCGAAGACGCCAAGGCGTTTCGTGCGGCACAGGAGGAGGGCCGGGTGCTGGTCCGCCTTGCGCTTGGGGACATCTCCACTGACGATCTGCCGCGCGACCGGTTGGAGCTCGAAGTGGTGGCCGCCTCGGACGAGATGGAGGAGCTCAAGGCGTCCATTCGCGAGCGCGGCCAGAAGGAGCCCGTCGAGGTCTATGTGGGACCGGACGGGCGCTACCAGCTCAAGAAGGGCTGGCGGCGCTTCACGGCGCTCTCACAGCTGCTGAGCGAGACCGGCGAGGACGCGTTTGCCACGATCACCGCGCGGGTCGAGCCGGGGCAGGCGGACCGGATCGCGCGTTATGTCGATATGGTCGAAGAGAATGTGGTGCGCGAAGATCTGACCTTTGCCGAGATGGCGCAAGTGGCGATCACCGCCGCGCAGGACGAGGGGATTGACGAGATCGATCCGTCGGAGCTGGTCAACCGGCTCTACGGGGCGCTGCACAAGACGAAGCGGTCGTACATCCGGAACTTCGTCTTCCTGCTGAGCGTGCTGGGGGACGCGCTGCAATGGCCCAAGGAGGTGGCGCGCAACCTCGGCGTGGATGTGGCGCGGGCGATCAAGACGCCTGATCAGGCGGAGAGGCTGCGGGCCCAGCTGTTGGAGTGCACATCGGCGGAGGCGCAAACCCGGGTGCTTGCAGCTTTCCTCGAAGGCGCGCGGGCAGGGCAGGGGATGGCGCGCGACGCCTCTACACCCAAGCAGAAGTTTGAGTTCTTCGTCGGGAAGACAAAGATCACGGCGCGCGAGGGCGAGTGCCGCATCGTCAGCGAGCGCGACTTTGCAACGATCCCGAAGGCGCGATTGGAGGAGGCGGTGAAGGCCTTCGAAGAAGCGCTGCAGGGTGGTCCGCGCATCCGGTGAGGTCGAGGGGTTACCCGTGGGTAACTGGTGTGTTTGGTCTAAATGGGCAGCGGTGGGTTACCCACGGGTAACCGTCCTTGAGCCTGCCGATCAAAGATAATATCTTTTCGAATCAACGTACTAGGATGGCGCAGCCTCCAGCCTCAATGCCAGAGCGCGCTCAGTTTCGATGAATTTGAATGAGGTGTTGTCGCAAGCCCGTGGGTTTGAGAGATGGGGCTTGCGGCAACAAAGATTTTAAGATGCATGGCGCGCAACGCTCTGCATCAGGTCCGCCGAAGCGGTCAGGGAGAAAGAGTTCTTGCGCGGGAAGCGCCTTAAAGTACCGGGCCCGGAACGGTGATCAAAAGCCCAGGTGTGACCCCTCCAGGGGGTCACGGGTCGATGGATCAGATCAGCGTTTCGCGCTCATCGTCCTCGCCTGGTCCGTACATGTTGATTTCCATGCCGCAGGCGATTTCGCGCAGTTTGGGTTTTGTCCAAGCCATGGTGGTCTCCTCGAAAGTGGGTGTGGCGGGTTCATAGCGACCGTGACAGAGCAGCGCGCGTTGAGCGACTCTTAATTTATAAGAAGGGTGCTGCTGCCAGAACCGATCACGGGTCCACTCGGACTGGCACCTGCCCGGTCAGGCAGAAGCCCTTGTTCCGTAACGTCTTGATTTCAAAATTGAAATCAGACGTCGCAAGCTTCTTCCGCAGATAGCCGATATAGACATCGACCACGTTTTCGTTACCGGAGCCCTCCGCCGCCCAAAGGGCTTCGAAAATGTCGATCCGGGACACCGGGGTTTCGGGAGATTGCATCAGCAGCTCGAGCAGGTCGAATTCACGTTCGGTGAGCGTGACGCTGTCGCGGGCGTTTTCCAGCCTGCGGTCCGCGGTGAGCAGGCGGGCGGGTTGCGGTCGCTGCGTGCCTGCGCGGTGCTCCTGGACCCGCAGTCGCGCGACAAGCTCGTCAAAGCTGAAGGGTTTGACCACGTAGTCATCGGCCCCGGCTTCCAGACCGGCGGTGCGGTGCTCGACCTCGGAGAGCGCGGAGAGCATCAGGATCGGCAGGGTGGCCCCCGCAGCGCGCGCGGTCCGCACGAGGTCGATGCCGCTGTCGGCACCCAGCATCACATCGACAATCGCGCCCACGTGCTGCCCGGTGTTGAGCCGCTCCAGCGCCCGGTCGGCGCGGTTTTCCGTTTCAGTGTCATAGCCGTGCAGCGCCAGCCCACGCGCAAGCGCCGAGGTGATCTCGGGGTCGTCGTCTATGATCAGGAGCGTGTTCACAAGCGCAGCCTAGTCGGTCTTGCGCGGCAGGCGAACCGAGATTTTTGTCCCGGGTTCTGAACCGAGCGCGTCATCCCGGGGAAGGGGGCTGAGCAGAATGATCTCGCCGCCCTGCGCCTCGATCACCCATTTCGCCAGTGCCAGCCCCACGCCGAACCCGGCATTGGTGGTGGCGGAGGCCCCCTGTTCAAAGCGGTCGAAGATCCGCGGCTGATCTGCCTTCGGCACGCCGGGACCATTGTCGCAGACCGACAAAAGTGCGGTATTGTCGTTCACTTCGGCGCTGACCCGCAGCGTCTTGCCCCCCCGCGCATGGCGGATCGCGTTGCGAATCAGGCTGACGATCACCTGCCGTACCCAATTCGGATCGCAAATCAGCGTGGTATCTGGGGCCTTGGCGAAGCTTACCTCCATCCCGGCGCTGTCGATCTCGGCCTGGCTTTCGCGCTGGATCTCCTGCATCAGCTCGGACAGCGAGACCTCTTGCGGGTCAAGCGCCAGCTCGCCGGTGTCGGAGCGAGCCAGTCGCAGCAGATCATCGATCCGGCGATTGAGCCGTGCGGCGCGGGATTCGATGGTGGCAAAGGCGGCTTTCGGGTCCGGGCTGCCGCGCGTGCCGATCTGCGCCTCCATCAGGATCACGGTCAGCGGCGTGCGCAACTCGTGGCTGATGTCGGCAAAGAAACGGCGGCGCTTGTCGTCGATCTCGGCCAGCTGCGCGTTGGCCGTGCGCAGCGCTTCGGTGCGGTCTGCGATGGTCTCGTTCAGGCGCGCCCATTCGGTTTGCACCTCGTCTTGTCGGGCGAGCAGGGCCGCGGCCATGCGGTTGGTCTCACTGGAGAGCTGCCCGATCTCGTCCGACCGGGTCACCGGTAGGTGCACGGAGAAATCGCCCGTCCCGATCTGATGCGCGGCGGCGCGCAGCCCGTCGAGGCGGTTGAATTGGGGTCGGATCAGGCCGAAATAGAAGGCTGCGACGGCGAGTGCCGTTGCGGCAGCGATGCCGAGCGCGATCAGCGTGAGCCGCTCGCGCAGCGCGTCGATGCCCGCGAGGATGTTATTGCGAAAGAGCACTTCCGTGTTCACAGCCTGGCTCAGCAACTGGTCGAACCGCGACGCAAAACCGTCGAGATGCGCGCGCAAGCGGGCGCTGCTCTCATCTTCGGCAAGGCCGGTTTCGGTACTGTCAAGCGCTGCCTGCATCCGGGCGATGCCCAGAGATTGCGTGCCATAGCGCGATTGTTCGTCGAGCCCGAGGGCCTCGGCGGCTTGCACCGCCTCCTCCACATCGGCGTGCAGCTGGACGAAGGTGCGGCGCATCTGGTCCATCACGGGGGTGAGACGCTCCATGCGGCTGTCAGTTGGCTGGCCGGTCTGCACGGCCTCTGTCGCGACCACAAGGAAGGTGGAGGCCTGGGTCGAGAGGCTGGCATAGCGCGCCATGCGGTTTTCCGAAGCCAGCGCCTCGTCGAGCCGCTCGGCCACCTCGTTCAGGCCGAGATACAGGATCAGCGCTGTCAGAATCGTGCCCGCGCCCAGCAGGGCCGCGCCGATGGTCAGACGCAGCTTGAGCGACAGCGCGGGTTGTGCGGGGGCCGCGCTCATGTGTTCGGGTCTCGAAAAAGAGGCGGATGCACGAAATAGCGGCAAAAAACGCGCCATTTTGTCCCAAAATTGCCCCGGAACGGTCGGGTTAAGGAGAATTTTACCGACTTTAGTATAGGTTTTGGCCGTGCGCATGAGCAGAGAACAGTTACAGGAACACCCGCACCATGATCGAACTCTTGTTTGTTGCCTGTCTGGCGACGGCGCCGGATGAGTGCCGCGAGCGCAGCCTTGTCTTCACCGATATCTCGCCGATGCAGTGCCTGATGGGTGCGCAGCCGGAACTGGCCAAGTGGTCGGCAACGCATCCGAACCTTCAGATCAAGAGCTGGCGCTGCCGCACTGTCTCCTTCGCGGAAAAGGACGCCTGAGGCCACCGGCTCAACCCTTGCGCTTCATCAATCCGCGCGCGGGGTCATAGCCCCAGACGGCGAGCAGGGTGAGCAGGATGGTGCTGAGCACCACCCATACCAGCGCATGCAGGTTGAGCTGGAGATAGAGCAGGAAGCGAATGAGCTCGACCACATGGGTGAAAGGGTTGAGCGCGCAGATGTCGCGCAGGAGCGGTGAGCTTTCGGCCATCTTCCACAACGGGTAGAGGGCGGACGAGAGAAAGAACATCGGGAAGATGACGAAGTTCATCACGCCCGCAAAGTTCTCCAGCTGCGAGATGAAGCTGGAGAGCACGAGCCCCAGAGCACCCAGCATCAGCCCGCCCAGGATCAACCCCGGCAGCACCGCAATGTAGCCCAGCGTGGGCAGCGTGATCCCGAAGGCGGCGGCGATGGCAAGGAAGGCATAGACCTGCAGGATCGAGATCGCGGTGGAGCCGAAAAGCCGGCAGAAGAGCAGCCACCAGCGCGGGAAAGGCGAGGTGAGCAGGAGCCGCATGGAGCCCATTTCGCGATCATAGACGAGGCTGAGCGAGCTTTGCATCCCGTTGAACAGGAGCACCATCGCGCAGAGGCCGGGCACGATATAGGTCTCATAGGTGATGTAGGTCTGATAGGGCGGGATGATCGAGAGACCCAAGGCCGCGCGGAAGCCCGCCGCGAAGATCAAAAGCCACACCAGCGGGCGCACGAGCGCGGCGATGAAGCGTTCGCGCTGGTGAATGAAGCGCAGGAATTCGCGGCCCACGATGGCGCGGGTGACGCCCCAGAAGCCGCTCATGCCGGAGCCCCGGTCTGGGCCAGAAACCAGTCTGAGAGGGGCGTATCACCGCGGATGTCGCCGGTGATGCCCTCATGCAGAATCTGCCCGCGGTGCAGCACCAGCAACGCATCGCTGTCGCGCACCTCGTCGGTCAGATGCGTGGTCCAGAGCACGCAGAGGCCCTGATCGGCCAGATCGTGCACATGGGCGGTGATCGCGGCGCGGGCGGCGGCATCGAGGCCCACGGTGGGCTCATCCAGCAGCAGCACCTTCGGATCATGCAACAGGGCGCGGGCCAGCTCCATCCGGCGACGGTGACCGCCATTGAGCGCGCGCGCCTTTTCATCGGCGCGGGGGCGCATGTCGAGCCGGTCGAGCGCTGCGTCGATGCGGCCCGGCACTTCGCTGCGCGGCAACCCGTGTAGGGCCGCGAAATAGCTGAGGTTTTGCCGTACGGTCAGGTTAAGATCGAGCGTTGGCTGCTGGAAGACGACGCCGAGCGCCGCGAGCGCCTTGCGTGGCGAACGGCGCAGGTCATGCCCGGCGATGTGGATGTCGCCCGACGGTGCCACCAGCAGGCGGGTGAGCAGGGAGACCAGCGTGGATTTGCCCGCCCCGTTCGGTCCCAACAGCGCGCAGAACCGCCCCGGCGCCACGTCGAGCGAGACCGCATCAAGGGCTGTCTTGGGCCCATAGTTGAAGCTCAGCTCACGGACGCTCAGGCCATCGGTCATTGCGGTGATCCGGCCTGAAAACACGCCGCGATCCGGGTGCACCGCGCGGTTGCCGCCTGCCGCTTTGCTTGAAACGCTGTCATCGGTCTGGTCACGCGTCCTCCCCAGTCAGCCCGGCCCGTCCGTGCAGCTTGCCCTGAAAGCCGAGGGGCGACAAGCGCTGCGGCATAGCCTTTGGTCGCGGGTCAGTATGCCGTCGGCCAGGGTATCACGAAGTTGTCATTGCGGGCTTTTCGGCGGATGACATAGCCTTGCGCCATGCCACAAGGAAGCGACATCGTTGGACTCACGCGGCGCAACATGCTGGCGTCCGGCTCGGCGACGCTGGTGGCGCTTGGCTTTCCTGGGCATCTCCTGGCCGAAGAGATCAGCACCGAGGCGGCGATCGCGGCCTTCGCCAAGGGCGCCGAAATCTCACCGGGCGGTGTGGTGCTGACCATGGAGGCGGTGGCCGAGGACGGGTTTCGCGTTCCGATCAGGGTGGCGGCCGAAGGGGCCGAGGCACTGCTGATCGTGGCGCCGCAAAACCCGGTGCCGCCGATTGCACTCGCCGAATTTGGTCCGCAGGCGGTCGAGCCGCAACTGGCGACACGGATTAGGCTGGCCCGCACGCAAGACGTACTGGCGCTGGCCCGGATGCCGGATGGCACGGTGCGGCAGGTAAGCCAGCATGTGGATGTTGTTGTCGGCGGTTGCGGGGCTTAGGCGTATGGCGACCGGGGTCAAATCACGGGTGAAGCTGCCCAAGACCGCCGCCGCGGGAGAGGTGATCACGATCAAGACGCTGATCACCCACCGGATGGAAAGTGGTCAGCGTAGGGATGCGGCGGGCGTGATCATCCCTCGGTCAATTATCCACCGGTTCACCTGCGATTTCGAGGGTGCGCCGGTCGTCGATGTGCAGGTGCACCCTGGCGTTTCAACCAACCCGTTCTTCGAATTCCGGGCGCGCGTGGAGCGCAGTGGGGTCTTCAACTTCACCTGGTATGACGATGACGGGGCGGTCTACACCGACAGCAAGGCCATCGCGGTCACGTGACCACGTCCGAGCTGCGATGCAGATCAGAGTTAGGCGGAGCTGTGACGCCTGACCTGTGAGACATCCGGAGGCGGTAGGCCAGAATCGCCACGGGCATGTTCTCGACGGACACAGGCGGAGCGCATCTGCGTGAGGCCGTTGGGACAAATCCGTGGACGGACCCGTGCCCGCGACCTAGGTTCGGGGGCACCGGAGGAAGTCTGCCCATGTGTCGTATCCTGTTGTGCCTGTGTCTGATGCTGGTATCGGCGAGCCAGGCGGTTGCGGATCGGGCCGCCTATGTCGAGCTGGCGCGCAAGGGCTGGAACTATCAGCTGCGCACCACGATGATCGGGCGCGACATGTCGATCCCGGTGCATATCAACGGCCGGGATCTGGCCGGTGCGAGCCTGTGTATCGTGGGCGAGCGGCCGCATCCAAACTCGCTCGATGTGATCAACGCGTTCCGCGATCTGGCGCGGCATGTCTTCGGCAAGCCGCTGCCCATGCGGTATGCCGGGGAGGGCGCGCGCAATTGCGGATCGGGGCGGACGGTGGTGCTGCGGCTCTATTCCGGGCATCCGCCCAATCAGGCGCTGTCGGATGATCTCAGCTGGATGAACGGGGTCTATCAGCTGGGTCTGCCCGCGCGCCGGTTCTTTGCCGCCACATCACCCGCGATGGCGCAGACGTTTTTTGGTCGGCGGGGGCAGGGCACCCACATTATGGTCAAACAGCCGCGTGGCGATACACTCGGCACACTGGAGCGGTCGTTCTACACCTCGATCCTGGTGGAGGAGCTGTTTCAGTCCTTCACATTCGGCATGGATATACTGATGTTCGACCGCGCTGCAGCGTTTCAATCCAAGCTGCAGGAGACGCCGCTGAACCTGGAGCGGCTGCCGTGGGAGTCGCGCGGCTTCATGCGGGCGCTCTTGCAGTCGAACCCGGTGGGGCTCTGCGCCTTTGACGTCTTCATGATGCACGCGGTGGCCGAAGCCCCCGTGGATGAGACGACGGAGCCAGGGTTCATCGATTATGTGGACACGGCCTATGATACGCTGGCCGCCCAGGCCGCGGAAACCATGGCGGACGAGCGGTTTGCGGGGCTGATCGCACCCCGGTGTCAGCGCGCCCCGATCTGAGCGTCTCATACTTTCGGGTGTATTTGCGCAAGCGCCGTCCCCGGGTAGCGTGATCTCGCAAGGTCGCTCTGTTGAGCGGTCGGGAGGAGATATGGATACACGGCCCGAGCCTTCGGAGCATGGTGTGGCGGCCCTGTCGTCGTTTCTGGCGCACGGTCTGGTGGGCCATGAGGTCCTGATTGAACGGCTGCTGGTGGCGCTGCTTGCGGATGGACATCTGCTGGTCGAAGGGCCACCCGGGCTGGCCAAGACCCGTGCGGTCAAATGGTTGTCGGATGCGGTGGAGGGCAGCTTTGCCCGCATTCAATGCACGCCGGACCTGATGCCCTCGGATCTCACTGGCACGCCGGTCTATAAACCGCAGGACGGCAGTTTCGAGTTCGTGCCTGGCCCGGTCTTCAACAACCTCGTGCTGGTGGATGAGATCAACCGTGCGCCGCCCAAGGTGCAATCGGCGCTGCTGGAAGCGATGGCCGAGCATCAGGTGACCGCCGGCAATGAGACCCACGCGCTGCCGGATCCGTTTCTCGTGGTGGCGACGCAGAACCCGATTGAACACGATGGCACCTTCCCGCTGCCCGAGGCGCAACTGGACCGATTCCTGCTGCACGTGGTCCTGGAGCTGCCGGGGCTGGAGACCGAACGGCGGATCCTCGACCTGGTCGAGGCGGAGAGCCAAGGAGGTGTGCCGCAGGCGCAAGTCTTCACGCTGGAGGATTTGACCGCGGCGCGGGCAGCGGTGCGGGTGGTGCATCTGGCCCCGGAGCTGCGCGATTTCATCGTGCGGTTGGTTCATGCCACGCGCGAGGGGCCACAGTCGGCGGATATCGAACATGCGGTTTCGCCGCGTGGGTCGCTGGCACTGGCCGCTGCGGCCCGCGCGCGTGCCTATCTGAAGGGGCGTGATTATGCGATGCCAGAGGATGTGGCGGAATTGGCCGGGGATGCGCTGGCGCATCGGATGGTGTTGAGCTGGCGCGCGGTGGCTGACGGGCGCAAGCCGCGCGACGTGGTGGCGGATATCTTGAACGCTACGCCCCCCTTATGATGGCGGCGCTGGACGTCCCGGGCGTCTCGTTGCGCTCTGACGCCCTGATCGCCCTGCGCCGCGTGGCTCTTGCCGCGCAATCCGCGCCGGTGCTGGCCGCTCTGCCCGGCGGGTTTGCGACCCGCCGCAAGGGCCACGGGCTCGAAGTGGCGGACATGCGCGAATATGTGGCGGGCGATGATTTGCGGCATCTGGACCGGGGCACCACCGCGCGCACCGGGCGGCTGCACGTGCGCCAGTTCCAAGAGGAGCGCGACCGCGTGAGCCTGCTGGTCGCCGATTTCCGACCGGCGATGTTCTGGGGCCTGCGGCGCGCGTTCCGATCGGTTTGTGTCGCCGAGGCGCTGAGCCTTGTCGGCTGGACCGTGGTGGAAAGCGGCGGGCGCGTGGGCTTGCTGGCGCTGACCGGGTCCGACCCGGTGATCGTGCCTGCGCGTGGGCGGACCCGGGGGATGCTCGACGTGATCGGCGGCATGGTGCAGGCGCATCAATCGGGACTTGCTGCCATGGCAGCGGGGCAGGGGGCCGATCCGGCGTTGGACCAGGGGTTGTCGCGGGCGGACCGGCTGGTGCCCTCTGGCGCGGAACTGGTAATCGCCTCAGGATTCGACGTGCCGGGGGCGGGGTTGCCCGACCGGCTGGATGCGCTGGCGCGGCGGCGGTTGCCACGACTGCTGATGATAACGGATGCGCAGATTGGGCGGATGCCGCAGGGGCGCTATCCGGTCCGCATGGCGGATGGACGCCGCGTCCGGCTGACGCTGGGCGGCGGCACAACCCCATCGGAGGACCCCATGCGCCAGATTGCCGGGCGTGCTGCGCTGGTGCTGGATGCGGGCGAAAGCGTCGAACAGGCCGCGCGGCGCATCGTGGCGGGCTTTCCAGCAGAGCGCGCGGCATGACGGACCGGGCGCTCAGCGAAGAGGCGATGCTGGCGAGCCTGCGGGACATTCACCTGCCTGCCGAGGCAGCCGGAGGCCTGGCTGCAGATGTCGCGGTGGTCCTTGGGCTGGCGAGCCTTGCCGCGCTGTTGCTGGTGAGCTTGGTCCGTTTGCTGAGCCTGAAGGTGCGTGTGTCGCCGGTGAGAAGTCCCTTGGATGATCTACAGGCTTTGCCGGAGGCAGAGCGGCGGGTCGCCTTGCTGCATCTGCTGCGGCAGGCAGCGCCCGCGCGCTATGCAGCGATCCGGGGCGCGATCTATGAGCCCGGTGGCGGGATCGATCTGGCCACGCTGGAGGCCGAGGTACGCGCCCATGCTTGAGCTGGCCGATCCCTGGATGCTGCTGCTTTTGCCGCTGCCCTTGCTCGCGATGCGGTTTCTTGGGGCCGAGCAGATGGTCGGTGGGGCCATCGTTGTGCCAGACCGGATCGGTGGGGCGTTGATCACTGCTGGACAAGGGCGGGCTAGATCCGCTGGCATCGATGTGCGACAGGGCGTGCTCTGGACGATCTGGGGATTGCTGTTGCTGGCAGCGGCGGGTCCGCGCGACCTGGCCCCCATGTCTGCGTTGAAGGTGACCGGGCGTGACCTGGCCATCGTGCTCGATCTCTCAGGCTCGATGGTGCGCGATGATTTCTACCTCGACGACCGCCAGATCACGCGGCTGGAGGCGGTCACCACGGTGGGTGCGGATTTCGCCCGGCGGCGGGGCGGCGACCGGGTGGCGCTGATCGTCTTTGGGTCGGAGGCCTACTACGCCGCGCCCTTCACCTTTGACGTGGAGGCGATTGCCAAGCGGATCGAAGGTGCCACCATCGGGATTTCGGGGCGGGCGACGAACATCTCCGACGGGCTGGGCCTGGCGATCAAACGCATGGCCGAGAGTGAGGCGGCGAGCCGGGTGGTGATCCTGCTCTCTGACGGGGTGAACAATGCCGGCGCAACCAACCCGCGCGGCGTGGCCGAGCTGGCCGCGCGCAACGGCATTCGGGTGCACACGATTGCCATGGGGCCGAAGGATTTGAGCACTGCCGAGGTGGGGGAGCGCGGTGTGGTCGACGCCGCCACCCTGCGCGCGATTGCCGAGATTTCGGGGGGCGAGAGCTTTCGGGTGAAGACAACGGATGATCTGGCCGCTGTGGCCGAAGCGCTTGATCGGCTGGAGGCTACGGACAGTGATGGGCTGGCCGCCGAGGCGTTCCGCGACTACTGGATTTGGCCTGCAGGCTTTGCGGTCTGTCTTGGGCTGTGGCTGGGGTGGAGAGAGCTGTCATGATCGGGGCGGAGATCACCCTGCTGCGGCCTGCATGGCTTCTGGCCTTGCCTGTGCTGCTTGTGTTTGGCTGGTGGCTTTACACCCGCCGGGGCGGCTTGGGCGATTGGCAAAAGGCGACTGATCCGGCGCTGCTGCGCGCGATGGCGGCACTGGGGCGGGTGGACAAGAGTGCGAGCGGGGCGCCGCTGCTGGCCTTGCTGGGCGCGCTTGGATTGATCGTGATTGGTCTTGCCGGCCCAGCCATCGAACGGCGTGACACGTTGTCGTTTCGCAATCTCGATGCGGTGGTCTTCGTGATCGACGCCTCGCCCAGCGTCACCGAACATGCGCGCTGGCCCCAGATGCTGACCATGGGGCGGTTCGGGCTGGCCTCGCTGGGCACGCGGCCCGGCGGGTTGGTCGTTTATGCGGGGGATGCCTATGTGGCGACGGATATGACGCTCGATCATCTGCAGCTGGGGCAGACGTTTTCGCTGATTGGTGCGGACACCGTGCCGGACCCCGGGTCGCGGCCCGAACGGGGTTTGCAGAAGGCGGTTGAGCTTCTTGCAGAGGCGGATGTTGTGGCTGGCGACGTGGTTCTGATGACTGACGGTGCGGGGCTAGGGCCCGCATCCTTGCAGGCGGCGGGGGCGATTGCCGGGCAAGGCGCGCGCCTGTCGCTGATCTCGCTTGATGCGCCGCCTGCCGCGTTTGAGACCCATGCGGCGGCTGGTCAGGGCCGGGTGTTTACACTCGACCAGACCGAGGCGCTGGCCGACTGGCTGTCAGCCGCGGCGCGCACCCGGTTGGAGCAGCAAGATTATCCGTTGCTGTTCTGGCACGACATGGGCCGGTATCTGCTGCTGCTGGCGCTCTTTCCCATGCTATTTCTCTTTCGCAGGCAGGCGGCATGAGGGTTTTGGCGGTGATATCCGGTCTCGCCCTGGTGCTGGCCTTGGTGCTCGGCGGGGCGGCGCCTTTCGGGCGGGTCCTAATGGCGGCAGGTCTGCCCGGGCTTGCGGTTCCGTTCTTTGCAGAGCCGGACTGGCAGGGCGCGGCGCTCTACCGCGCGGGTCGGTACGATGCGGCAGCGGAGCAGTTTGCGGCGGCTGATGACCCGTTCAACCTCGGCAATGCGGAGGCGCATAGGGGCCGCCATGCCGCAGCCCTCGAGGCCTTCGATCTGGCAGAGGCGCGTGGGCATAGCGATGCGCAGGCCAATTTCGATGTGGTCGCGGCTTACTATGCTGGGCTGGGGATCGATCCGGAGGCGCTGGGGCTGTTCCCCGAGCGCAAGGAGGGGCCGACCAAGGAGAGCTTTGTGGCGCGGGGCGATGGCCGCGCCGCAGGCACCGGCAGCGAGGTGACAAACAACAACACGATGCTGGGCCTGGCGGAGCTGCAAAGCCGGGGCCAGCTTGGCGTGCGTCGGGTGTTCGATGACAAGTTCATGGTCGCGGATGAGCGGTGGTTGGAACAGCTGGCCGACGTACCAGGCGAATACATGGCCGCGCGTATTGCGCAGGAGCACAAGCGGCGGGTGAAGGCGGGCCTCTCCCCACCGCCGCCGGAGGACCCGCGATGAGGATGCTCATCGGTCTTTTGCTGCTGGTGCTGCCAACGGGCGTTTTTGCGCAGTCGAAGACGGTGCTGCCCTCTGAGCTGACCCTTTGGATCGAGGTCGAGGACATGGCGCATGCGCCGGTGGTCAAGGAGATGGTGCTGATCACCATTCGGGGCATTTACCGCCGCCACATCACGCGGGAGAAACTGGTGCAGCCGGATTTCGACGGGTTCAGCTGGACGCAGCTGGGCAATGATGACTGGCGCGAGGAACGGCTGAACGGTGAGAAGGTCAAGACCTTTCGCCGCCGCATGGCGATCTATCCGGACCGCGCGGGGCCGCTGACCATCGGAGCCTTTACCCATCAGCTGACCCTGACGGATGAGCGGGATGACTGGTTTGAACATGCTGTGTTGTCGGACCCGGTGACTATTGAAGTGGCCCCTGCACCCGAGGTCAGTGATTGGTGGTTCCCGGTCCGGGAGTTGAAAATCTCGGACCAGTGGTCGAATGCGCCGGACCAGTTGAAACCGGGGGAGGGCGTCTTGCGTGTCGTGCGTATTGAAGCTTTGGGGGTCACGCCCGAGATGCTGCCGCCGATGCCGGAACTGACCTCGCCGTCGGCGATGATCTTTCCGCATCCCGAAAAACGGTTCGTGGAGCTTTCACCCAATGGGCCGCAGTCTTTCGCATTCTGGCGCTGGACCATCCGGCCCAGCAACGACACTTCGACCATCGTGGAACCGCTGAGCTTCGAGTATTTTGACACCGCGAACCGGGTGGCGCGCAGTGTAACCATCAGCGCGCAGCGCGTGGCCTATGGTGCGGTGGTACCGGACGCCGCGGGCCCAGTGCCGATCGCCACCCCAGCGCCCGCACGGCTGCCTGGCTGGGGTTTGGCCATTTTGGCGGGCATCGTGATCGTCGTTGGCACGGTTTACGGATGTAGTGGTCGGCAACTGACAGGGCTGCGCGCGTTACAACGATTTGGCCCCTTCGACCCGCTGGCCCGGCAGATGCGACGGGCCGCGCGACAAGGCCGGGTGCAGGATGTGCGCCGCGCGGCGGACGCGATACTGCGACGGGATGGGCCTACCGCGAGGCGGGCGGAATTGTTGCGGCAATTGGATCGCACCGTATTTGGCTCTAAAGAACACCCCTGTCCCCTGGTACCGTTCACGAAGTCGTTCCTAGCCAGTGCATGATTCTGCAAACCGACACGCGCAGCGGCGAAAAGATGCAAAATAGTGACAAAACAACCGTCTAGGCCGCTCGAAACCCCTGTTGTTTCGGAGTTTTGCGGCGGATTTGCAGCCAATCGCTCACTATCGGTTGAAAATGGGACCAGTGCGGGTAGCATCGGCGCTGGGAGGAACCTTAATGGAACATGCAAGTGCGCCTGCTGTTCAGGATGTGGTTTCGGACATTTTGATTGTTGATGATCACCCGTTGTATAGTGATGCGCTGGAATCGGCCCTGGAGATCGTGTTTGAAGAGCCGACCATTCGCAAAGCCCGGAATCTGACCGACGCGCTGAACGAGGCAAAAAGCGGATTTGACCCCGAGCTGGTCATGTTCGATCTGAAACTGCCGGACGTGAGCGGGATTTCGGGGTTCGAAAGCCTGCGCGAACAGTTGCCGGATGCGAAGATTTTGGTGGTGTCCTCGCTGGCCTCGTTCGACCTTGTGCAATCGCTTCTGAAACGGGGGGCCTGCGGCTTTTTGCCGAAAGACACCTCGGCCAGCGGATTGCGGACAGCGCTCGCCGATATCGTTCAGGGGCGGACCTATGTGCCGAAAGACTACCAGACGCCCGACTATTGCTCGGACGTGCCGGAGGTGTTTGACCATCCGAAACTGGCCGAGCTCACACCGCAGCAGAAACGCATCATGCGGCTGATCTGTCGGGGCAAGCCGAACAAGCAGATCGCTTACGAGCTGTCTCTGGCCGAGGCGACGGTGAAGGCCCACATCACGGCACTTTTGCGGCGCCTCGGCGTGCACAACCGGACCCAGGCGGTGGTGATGGTCGAAGGGGTCATGGCCTCGCAACGCGGCGGAGAGCCGGAAGCGCGCGCTTTCCTGATGCAGTAGGAGGCGGCCATGCTCGATGAGCGCGCCCACCCCTCTTGCATCTCGGTTGCCGTGTCCCGCGCGGTGGGCGAGGTTTATGCCGCGCGGAATGCTGCGGCGCAGATCAATTGCAGCGAGACCTGTTTCGTGCTGGCCTTCGTCCCTGGCGAATTCGACGGCTCACTCGTCGCCGCCACGCTTGAAGAGGCGCTGGAAGGTGTGCCGGTCTTCGGTTGCTCCACCGCTGGGCAGATCACAACCCATGGCTATGAGACCGATGCGCTTCTGCTGCTGGCTTTCCCCAAGGCACATTTCCGTTGCTCGTCTATCCTGTTCGAACCGCTCAAACCGCTCTCGACCACGGCGGTGGCGACCGCGGCGCAGCGTCATGAAAAGACGTTCTCGCATACCGCAGGCTGGCACCGCCTCGGGCTGATCTTCGCGGATGGGCTGTCGAAACAGGAAGACGTGCTGATCTCGACGCTCGAGGCCGTGCTGGATGATTTGCCGGTGTTCGGCGGCTCCGCAGGCGACGCCCTGCGGTTCGAGGAAGCCTATGTGCTGCACCAAGGCCGATGTTACACCAACGCCGCGACGCTGCTCCTTTTGGAGACGGATTTGCCGTTCCGGGGCATCGGGTTCGATCACTTTCTGCCGGGTGGCAATCAGGTGGTCATCACCGATGCCGACCCCGATGAACGCAAGGTGTTCGAGATCAATGGAGCGCCCGCCGCGCGCGAGTATGCGCGGCTGGTGGGCTGTGCAGTCGAGGATTTGTCGCCGGAGATCTTTGCTGAAAACCCGATGCTGATCGAATACAAGGATCGGCATTATGTGCGCGCGATCTCGGATGCGGGCGAGGATGACGCGCTGTCATTTCTGGCGGCCATCGATGATGGTTTGATCATGACGCTGGGCCAGGGGCAGGAGATCATCCGGACCCTGCAAAGCGGGTTGGACATTCAGGACGATCAGGGGCGCAGTCCGGACTTCATCCTGGGGTTCGATTGTGTTCTGCGCAAACTTGAAATCGAACAGAAGCAGCTGGGGCGGGCCGTCTCGGACGTGCTCAGCGCCGCGCATGTGGTCGGGTTCAACACCTATGGTGAACAGCATTGTGGCGTGCATATGAACCAGACGCTGGTGGGTGTGGCGTTCTTCGGGCCGGATCAGAGGAACCTCTATTGAGCATGATCGATCCAGACGACCCGCCGCAGGTGCAGGTTGAAAAGCAGGCCAAGATCATTGATGCGCTGATCCGCCGGGCCAGCCGACAAAAGGACGTAGGTCCCTCGGCGTATCGCGCGTTTCAATCCGCGATCGATCTGCAACAGAAGGTGGCCGCGCAAACCATCGAGCTGGAAAGCGCGCGATTTGAACGCGAACGCACCCGTAAGACGCTGGCCGAGGCGCTGGCATCAATGGAAGAGGGTCTGGCGCTCTTTTCCGAGGGTGCGCTGAATATCTGCAACGACCTTTTCATTGGCCTGCTGCCGGACGTTTCGGACAGGATCGTGCCCGGTCTGACACTGGAGCAGTATTTCCAGCTGATGGCGGGCAGCAAATACCTGGTATCGACCGACCGTAAACTCTCCAAGCTCAGCCGGGCGCTGGAGAGCCGGCAGGCGGCGGGCTCTGTCGTCTCGGTGATCGTCGAGGTGCCGCGCGACCGCTGGTATCAGCTGAGCGCGCAGCAGACATCACATGAGAACACGGTGTTGTTGCTGACCGAGATCACCGCGCTGGTGCGGCACAACCGGCGTGAAAAAGAGCATTTGATTGACCGTCAGTCGGACTATCTGCAGGCGGTTTTCCAGAACATGACTGCCGGGGTATGCACCTTCTCGGCTTCGGGCGAAGTGATGATGCACAATGCGCGGTTCCGCGACATCCTTGGTGTGCCGCTGGCACTGGTCCAGCCGGGCACGCCGCTGCAGGACCTGCTGGATTTCATGCGCACGCGCGGGCTGATCGATGACGCTGCGTTGGCGCGCAAGGATGCTTGGCGCGCGGAGCTTGCACGCAAAGGCGCGCTCACCAGCCGCGTGTCGCATGGGGTGGACCGGGTGCTCGACGTGCAGATCAACGTGCTGCCGGATGACGGGTTCATCGTTGAACTCAAGGACGTGACGCTCGAGACGCGATCGACCGAGCTGCTTGAAAACCGGGTGACCGAGCGTACCGCCGAGCTGACGCGCGCGAACGCCAACCTGACCGAACAATACGAGGAAAAGGCACGGGTCGAGGAAGAATTGCGGGTGGCCAAGGAACGTGCGGAAGCGGCGGTGTCGTCCAAGACGCGGTTTCTGGCTGCCGCGAGCCATGACCTGTTGCAACCGATCAATGCCGCAAAGCTGCTGATCTCTTCGCTGCAGGAAACCACGCGCGAGACACGCTTCCGTCCGATGGTCGAGCGGTTGCAAGGCGCTTTTGCCTCCGCGGAATACCTGCTGCACTCGCTGCTTGATATCTCGCGTTTGGAGAGCGCCGATCCCGACACCGTGACGGCGACCGATGTCAGCCTGCATGGGCTGATGGATGGCGTGCGTGCCGATCAGGCGCTGCTGGCCGCGCAGAAAGAGGTGCAGCTCGACGTGGTCCCCTGCAGCCTCGTGGTGCGGTCCGATCCGGTCTATCTGCTGCGCTCGATCCAGAACCTTGTCGTCAATGCGATCCAGTACACCGATCCCGGAGGGCGCGTTCTGCTGGGGTGTCGCCGCAAGGGCGTGCGGGTGGCGCTGGAGGTCTGGGACACCGGGATTGGCATCGCTGCGAAAGACCAGCTGCGGATCTTCGATGAGTTTACCCGGGCTGACAATGTGCCCATCGGGTCGGGCGTGGGGCTAGGGTTGTCCGTGGTGGATCGAGCCTGCCGCCTCTTGGGTCACGATCTGACCGTGCGCTCGAAACCGGGCACCGGCTCGGTCTTCAGCATCGAAATGGATGTGGTGGACCGCCGGGCGTCTCACCCGGCACCGTTTGGACCGGTCGAAGACACCTTTGACGGGGCGCTCGATTGTATTGCACTGGTCATCGAGAACGACGCGGATGTGCTTTATGGCGCGACGCAATGGCTCGAGCTGCGCGGTGCCAGCGTGCTGCCTGCGCGCTCGACCGGCGAAGCGCTGGCCCATGTCAGCGATCTGGGGATGCCGCCCGATATCATTCTCGCGGACTATCAACTGGATGGCGAAGATACGGGCGTGCGCGCCACGCAAGACATTCGCGCGGCCACGGACAGCCATGTGCCGGCGATCCTGATTACGGCGGACCGCAGCGAAAGCGTGCGGCGCCTCGGCACCCAGAACGACATGTCCGTGCTGACCAAACCGGCGGAGTTGTCGCGGCTGCTGCCTTTGATCGATTGGAAAATTCGTGGCGCTGGCGCGGATCGGGACACCGACAAAAGTCGGCGGTGACAGCTCTGGAGCACGGGCGCACACTTGCTTTCGGGAGGAGATAAGATGATCAGGATGACGGCTTTTGCACTTGTCGCAGCGCTCTGTGCCGGTGTGGTGTCCGCGAGCCCGCTGGCGGGTGAGAAGACCTATGATATGCTGTTCCGGACCGGCACGCTCGACAAGGTCGATCGGGATGCCGAGCTGGTGTACCGCCGCGAGGTGGCGAGTGCGCTGAAACCTGACGCCGAGAGCCGCGATACCGGCGATATTGCGCTGAGTTTCCGCGAGGGTGAGGCGCCGATGGCGCTGCTCGAGTTCCGGCAGGGCGGCAAGCACAAGGCGCTCGGCAGTTTTCCGGCCAGTGTCGGCAACCCGATGATCATGTATTTCTACGAAACCGTTGTCCGTGACATGGCCGAGGCGGCGGGTGGCAGCCCCTTCTACATTCGCAACCGGGTGAAAGACGCGCTGATCCAGATCTCGGATATCGAAGAGGGGCAGGCAGTGGTCGCGGGCAAGACTGTCAGCACCCAGACCATCCGCCTCTATCCCTTTGCCGAGGACCCCAACCGCGACCGGATGCAAGGCTTTGGCGATCTGGAACTGCGCGTCACCATGTCGGAGGAGGTACCCGGCTGGTACACGAGCCTCGTGGCGGAGGCCTCGGGCGGCGATGTCTACAAGTCCGAAATCCTGTTCGACCGCATGGATGAGACGCCATGAGGATGGTCGCCGTTGCGGTTGCCGCGGTTTTGCCAGCGGCGGCCTTCGCACAGTCCGTAGCGGAGCAACTGAATGACTACCCGACCGCTGCTCGCGCCGACTATGTGTTCGCTTGCATGGTGACCAACGGTCAGACCCGCGAGATGCTCGACCGCTGTGCCTGTTCCATCGACGAGATCGCTTCGATCCTGCCGTATGAGAAATATCTGGAGGCTGAGACCGTGCTGTCGATGCGCCGGGTCGGCGGCGAACGCATGTCGTTTTTCCAAAGCGCGGCCATGGCTGAGAATATGGTTGCCGACCTGCGCCGCGCACAGGCAGAAGCTGAAATCATCTGCTTCTGAAGACCAGTCACGAAAAAGGGCCGCGTCCCACTGAGCGCGACCCGTTTCGCTTGAGCTTTGCGGTGTTACCCGCTGACTGATTTCGGCAGATTGCTCTCAAAGCTGTTGCCGTCCGTATCCGTGGCCTTCACGGTCAGCGCGGTAGAGCCATTGTCATTGTAAGCAAAGCGGAACACCGGGTTTTCCGAGATCGAGATACCGCCGTCCATGGTGAAGAGCAGCTCGTCACCCTGCCAGACCTCCAGATGGTCGATGAAATGCGCAGGGATGAACAGTTGCGTGATTTGATCGCGCTGCAGGCCCGAGTAATTCGGGTGGCGGATCATGATCTGTGCTTCGCGGCGGGGCGTCGACATCTGCGCGCCATCGTCAAAGCTGCGCAGCTTCATCTTGCCCATGCTGGCGAGCGCAACCTCCGGGTCCTTAGTTGCGGGCGCCGAGCATCCGCCCGACGCTTTCACGTAGCGCCCGGTCATATGCAGCCCGTCCGGTGTCTCGGCAATCACACGCACGTTGGAATATTGGTTGACGCGAACCCGCATCTCGAAATCCAGCGTTCCCATGGCGGGTGAGAACCCAAAGACGGCAGCGACCGGAGCGGGGTTTTCATCGATGACGACGGTGGCGGCCGAGATCGTGGCGGAGGCGTCTGTCTGCTTCAGAACGATGGGAACGGTCGCCGCGTCATGGGCGCGGTAGGGCGCGTCGATGCTGAGCAGACCTTCGGCGGAGGCAATGCTGGCGTCACCGACAACATCTTCGCGCAGGTCGTTCCAGGTCTCGCTTTCGGTCAGGGGATTTTTCACTGCATCGGTGGCCCACGCCGGGCCCACCATCAGCGCCGCAAGGGCGGCTGCATGCGCAAGTTTCATCGCCATCTCTGTCTCCTCCAACACAGAATTGCGCTCTGTATCGCATAAAACACCGCAAATTGACACATATACCTATGGCTGACTGGACGGAGGCGCATGGTGTGGGATGCTCGATGGCGAAGGAGCTACCATGTTCGAAGCTGTGATCGCCCTCTGCGCGAGCCTGTCCGATGGCTCCTGCCGCGATCACCTTTTGCCGGGGTATGAGGCCGAAACCATAGCTGCCTGTGAGGCGGCATTGGCCGCGCGCGTGCCGGATCTTGCGGTCTTTCCCGGACTTGAGGCGCAGGCAGCACCGCGCTGTGAAGCGACCGGTGACGTGCTCGCTGTCACTGAAGTAGCGCCCGGCGTGTTCGTGCATATGGGCGCGATTGCAGAGCCGGACCCGGCCAACCGTGGCGACACCAGCAATCTGGGGTTCATCATCGGTGAGACCAGCGTCGCCGTTGTCGACACCGGA
Source organism: Roseobacter cerffii (assembly GCF_054226325.1). NCBI lineage: Bacteria > Pseudomonadati > Pseudomonadota > Alphaproteobacteria > Rhodobacterales > Roseobacteraceae > Roseobacter > Roseobacter cerffii. Next base: position 29,872 of record NZ_JBTBYJ010000006.1, on the reverse strand, counting down.
ACTGCGCGGTGGATGGGCGAGGCGCTGTGGCGCGCGATCCGGGCCGAGACGTCCAAGCCGGTCAGCCATGTGATCCTCACGCATATGCATCCTGATCACGTTCTGGGCGCGAGCCCCTTCGCCGAAACGGGCGCAAAGGTTGTCGGGCACGCGAACCTGTCACGCGCGCTATCGGACCGGCAGGCGAACTACCTCGAAAGCCTCGCCCTGCTTGTCGGGCCGGAGGTGATGCTGGGAACACGCGCCGTGCCAGTCGATCTTGCTATTGAAAACACGGCAGAAATCGATCTGGGCGGGCGGGTGCTGGAGGTACAGGCTTGGCAAATGGCGCATACCGGGACGGACCTCACGGTTCTGGATGAGGTGAGCGGGACGTTCTTCGCCGGCGATTTGATCTTCGACATCCACACACCTGCGCTTGATGGCCGGTTGCGCGGATGGCGTGCGGTTCTGGAAACGTTGGGGGCCGAGGCGTTCCGCCGGGTTGTGCCGGGGCATGGAGGGCCGGTGCTGGACTGGCCTGACGGGCTCGCGCCGATGCAGCGTTACTTGAATGTGCTCGAAACGGACACCCACGCGGCCATCGACGCAGGCCAACGGCTGGGCGAAGCGGTCGAAGAGATCGCTGCTGAAGAGGCAGAGCATTGGCAGCTCTTCGAGGCCTACAACCCGCGCAATGCCACCGTCGCCTTTACCGAGTTGGAGTGGGACTAGGCCGCGCGTCTAGCCCTGATCCTGAACCGATTGCTGCAGCATCTGTGCGATGCTGAAGAGGCGCCGTTCGAGCAGCGTGGGGGTTTCGCAGAGATAGGTGATGTTGCGCTGCCGGTCGGTGTAGATCACCTGATCCCAGTCGAGGCGTTCTTCAAGCGCGTCCACCTTGTCGAAATCAGGCTCGGCCTTCGCCATGATCGCGTCCATCTCGGCACGCACTGTGTCGATCTTGTCCGCCAGCGCGATCTGGCTCAGCGAGAAATCCTCGATGCCCTTCATGATTCGCCCCCGGCGGGTAGAGAGCGTGTCAAAAACCTCGGCAAAGACGAGACCAAGAGCCTCCACATCGCCGCCATAGGTTTCAGCAAACGCATCGACGCGAGGCTGGAGGCTTTCAAGCTCCACACGGCGCAGCGACAGATATCCGGCAAGTTCGGTGATGTCGTGGCGCAGCGCGTCGGTGGCAGGCTGTGCCTCGGGATCAACCGGGTGCGGCCACATGAGGCCAAGCGAGAGCGTCTCAACCTTGCGCTGAACGCACGGCCAGGTCGGGTCGGAATAGTCGGCGGCCTGAACTGGCACAGCCAGCGCAAGACCAAGGGCAAACAGGGCAGAAGACAGGCGCTGTGACATCCGGTTTCTCCATTCCGTGCGATGCGTCCAACTATGGGCCAAGCACCCGCCAGCTGTCCACAGCGCCAAATACCCACCATTGTCTTAGTTGTTCGCAGCGCAGGGCGACGCGCATACTTCAGGTAGAAAGATCACGGCTTCTTGAGCATGTGATCCGAGGGAGGAATTGAATGCTAAAAACCCGCGCTGCTGTTGCGGTTGCTGCTGGTCAGCCGCTTGAGATCATGGAGGTGAACCTTGAGGGTCCGCGCGCGGGCGAGGTTTTGGTGGAGATCAAGGCGACGGGGCTCTGCCATACGGATGAGTTCACGCGCTCGGGCGATGACCCCGAGGGCATCTTCCCGGCGATCCTCGGCCACGAGGGCGCGGGTGTTGTCATCGAGGTGGGCGAGGGGGTCACGAGCCTCGAGGTGGGTGACCATGTGATCCCGCTCTACACGCCCGAATGCCGCGAATGCGAATACTGCCTGAACCCCAAAACCAACCTCTGCCAGAAGGTGCGCGCGACGCAAGGGCAGGGGCTGCTGCCCGATGGCTCGACGCGGTTTTCCATGCTCGACGGCACGCCGATCCACCACTACATGGGCTGCTCGACCTTCGCCAATCACACGGTGGTGCCCGAGATCGCGCTCGCCAAGGTGCGCAAGGACGCGCCCTTCGACAAGATCTGCTACATCGGCTGCGGCGTGACCACGGGCATTGGTGCCGTGATCAACACCGCCAAGGTCGAGATCGGCTCGCGCTGCGTGGTCTTTGGGCTGGGCGGCATCGGTCTCAACGTGATCCAGGGCCTGCGCATGGCGGGGGCGGACCAGATCGTGGGCGTTGATCTGAACGACGACAAGGCCACCATGGGACAACAGTTCGGAATGACGGATTTTGTCAATCCGTCGAAAGTGGATGGGGATATGGTGGCCCATCTGGTTGAATTAACCAAGGGTGGGGCGGACTACACCTTTGACGCCACGGGCAATGTGAACGTTATGCGCACAGCGCTCGAGGCGGCGCACAAGGGCTGGGGCGAGAGCATCATCATCGGGGTGGCCCCCGCGGGCGCCGAGATCTCGACACGGCCCTTCCAGCTGGTCACAGGCCGTGTCTGGCGCGGCACGGCCTTCGGCGGTGCCAAAGGGCGCACGGATGTGCCGAAGATCGTGGACTGGTACATGGACGGCAAGATCGAGATCGACCCGATGATCACCCACAAGCTGACCCTCGACGAGATCAACCACGGGTTCGAGCTCATGCACGAGGGCAAATCCATCAGGGCTGTGGTGGAGTTCTGAAGCGATGGAGCTGGTGTCGGAAAATCGCAGCTTCGGAGGTCGCCAGCAGGTGTACAAACACCCGTCGAACACCTGCGGCTGCGAAATGACCTTCGCCGCTTACCTGCCGCCGCAAGCCAATTACGGGCCGGTGCCGGTGCTTTGGTATCTGTCGGGTCTGACCTGCACCCATGAAAACGCCATGACCAAGGGCGGCTTTCAGGAACACGCAGCCAAGCATGGGCTTGCAGTGATTTTCCCCGACACCTCGCCCCGTGGCGAGAGCGTCAGCGATGACGAGGCCTATGATCTGGGACAGGGCGCGGGCTTTTACGTGAATGCCACGCGCAACCCGTGGAAGAACAACTACCGCATGTACGACTATATCGTCAGCGAGTTGCGGTCGATCGTGATGGACAACCTGCCACTGCGCGACCGGCACGGCATCACCGGCCACTCGATGGGTGGGCATGGCGCGATCACCATCGCAATCCGCAATGCTGGGCTTTTCGATTCGCTGTCGGCCTTTGCTCCCATCACCAACCCGACGAAATCGGATTGGGGGCGGAAACAGCTGAGCGCCTACCTGGGCGATGACGAGAGCAGCTGGGCCGAGCATGATGCGACCCTGCTGCTGCAGGAATACGGCTGGAAAGGTGACTTGCTGGTGGATCAGGGCTCGGGTGACCAGTTCCTCGACCTACTGAAGCCCGAAGCGCTGGCCGATATGATGGCGCGCCGCCGCCAACCCGGACAGGTGCGCATGCAGGAAGGCTACGATCATTCGTATTTCTTCGTGAACAGCTTCGCACGCGATCACGTGCAATGGCATGCGGCACGGCTGAATTGACCCGATACGACCCAGGCTCAAACCAAGGAAGGTAAAACATGGTAAAATCGTTTCTGGCAGCACTCTCACTGGCAATGCTTCCCGCGGCAGCGTTCGCGGATGGTCATGTCACCGGGGATGCTGCCGCGGGTGAAAAGGTATTCCGCAAGTGCAAGGCCTGCCACGCGGTGGGTGAGGGCGCCGAAAACAAGGTTGGGCCGGTTCTGAACGGCGTGGTGGATCGCGCGTTCGGCGCGGTTGAGGGCTTTTCCTATTCCGATGCCCTGATGGAGGCGGCCGCCGAGGGCAAGGCCTGGACGCCGGAAGAGCTCGACGCCTTCCTGCAAAAGCCCCGCAGCTATCTCAAGGGCACCAAGATGTCCTTTGCCGGTCTGCGCAAGGACGAAGACCGGGCCAACGTGATTTCATATCTTGCGAGTTTCCCAGCGGAGGGCTCGTAAGACCAAGAATTTCCTGTCCGGCGGGAGGAGAGACCGGTCGGGCAGGAAAAACCTGATGCCAAGCTCGCACCTCGGGCCCACGCGTCATTCTCGCGGCAATCCCGCCGCACCACAGGGAGGTACTATGATGAAAAAGCTCAAGCTTTTCACGTCTGGGATCGCTCTTTGCGCCGCCAGCATGGCCTTTGCAAACGACGATCTCATCGCCCAGATGGATGACCCAACCCAATGGGCGATCCAGACGGGTGACTACAAGAACCAGCGCTATTCGCAGCTGGATCAGATCAACGCGGAGAATGTGGGCGACCTGCAGGTGGCCTGGACCTTCTCGACCGGTGTTCTGCGCGGCCATGAGGGCTCGCCGCTGGTGATCGGCGACGTGATGTATGTGCACACGCCGTTCCCGAACATCGTCTATGCGCTTGACCTCAAGAATGAGGGCAAGATCATCTGGAAGTATGAGCCTAAGCAGGACCCGGACGTCATTCCGGTGATGTGCTGTGACACCGTGAACCGCGGCGTGGCTTATGCGGATGGCAAAATCTTCCTGCATCAGGCCGACACCAAGGTGGTTGCGCTGAACGCGGAAACCGGTGCCGTCGAGTGGGAAGCCCAGAACGGCGACCCGGCGATTGGCGAGACCAACACCGCCACCGTGCTGCCGATCAAGGACAAGGTGATTGTCGGCATCTCCGGTGGTGAGTTCGGTGTGCGCGGTCACACGACGGCCTATGACATGGCGACAGGCGAGCAAGTCTGGCGCGCCTATTCCATGGGGCCAGACAGCGACATCCTGGCTGATCCTGAAAACACCACGCATCTCGGTCAACCGGTCGGTGCGGACTCAGGGACAAACACCTGGGAAGGTGATCAGTGGATGATCGGTGGCGGCACCACATGGGGTTGGTACTCGGCGGATCTGGACGAGAACCTGTTCTACTACGGCACAGGCAACCCCTCGACCTGGAACCCCGCGCAGCGTCCCGGTGACAACCGCTGGTCGATGACCGTGATGGCGCGTGACATCGACACCGGCATGGCCAAGTGGTTCTACCAGATGACCCCACATGACGAGTGGGATTATGACGGCGTGAACGAGATGATCCTGTCTGAGCAGGAGATCGACGGCGAGGAGCGCAAGCTGCTCACGCACTTCGACCGCAACGGCCTGGCCTACACGATGGACCGTGTGTCCGGCGAGCTACTGGTGGCCGAGAAATACGACCCGGTTGTGAACTGGACGACGGGCGTCGATATGGATCCGAACTCCGACACCTACGGGCGTCCGGCGGTTGTGGCGCAGTATTCCACCGCGCAGAACGGCGAAGACGTGAACACCACCGGCATCTGCCCGGCGGCGCTCGGAACCAAGGACCAGCAGCCAGCGGCCTACTCGCCGAAAACGGAAATGTTCTACGTGCCGACGAACCACGTCTGCATGGACTATGAGCCGTTCCGGGTGAGCTACACCGCCGGTCAGCCATACGTGGGCGCGACACTGTCGATGTACCCGGCACCTGACAGCCATGGTGGAATGGGCAACTTCATCGCCTGGGACAACATCAATGGTGAGATCAAGTGGTCCATCCCCGAGAAGTTCTCGGTCTGGTCCGGTGCTCTAGCCACGGCTGGTGACGTGGTCTTCTATGGCACGCTCGAAGGTCACCTGAAGGCGGTGCATGCCGACACGGGCGAGGAGCTTTACCGCTTCAAGACACCGTCGGGCATCATCGGCAACGTGATGACCTACGAATCCGACGGGCGCCAGTACATCGGCATTCTGTCGGGCGTTGGCGGCTGGGCCGGGATCGGTCTGGCGGCTGGTCTGACCAACCCGAATGACGGCCTTGGTGCTGTTGGGGGCTATGCCGCGCTGAGCGACTACACAGCCCTGGGCGGTCAGCTGACCGTCTTCGCACTGCCGAACTGATCACGGCAGATGCCTTAAGCAAACGACCGGCGCGGCCTTTTCGGGTCGCGCCCGTCCAACAAACAATCGGGCGACAGCGACACGCGGCCCCAGATACAATGGGTGAGATACGATGAAAACCACACACTGCATCCTGGCGCTCTGTCTGGCTGGTGGCCTCCCGATGACGGCCACAGCAGAAGATCCAGTTGATCCAACGATTTACGAAGTCGCCTACGAGGAAGACGGGCGCTACTTCAACGAAGACGATGTGCCCACGTTCAATGTGGGCGAAGATGGCACCGTTGACTGGCTGACTTTCTCCGGCTTCCGCCGCTATCACGCGGAGTGCCACGTCTGCCACGGCCCAGATGGCGAAGGCTCGACCTACGCGCCGGCGGTCAAGAATTCCGCCGTCAGCCTGGGCTATGATGGCTTTTTCGAGGTCGTCGTGAACGGGCGCGAGAACGGCAATTCGGTCATGCCCCACTTCGGCGACAACCGGAATGTCATGTGCTATCTTGATGATATCTATGTTTATCTGAAAGCACGTGGCCTCGATGCTGTGCCGCGCGGGCGGCCGGCGAAAAAAGAAGCCAAATCCGATGTGATCCGAGAGGATGAAGATGCCTGCATGGGCTGAGACCATTCGAAACCTGACCGTTCCCCTCTTCCTGGGGTTCTCCCTCGCGGGGTCCGCAGGTGCACAGACCTCTGATCTGGTGTCGAACAACGCCTTTCGTGTCTGTGCGGACCCCGCGAATTATCCCATGTCGGCCAAGGACGAGAGCGGCTTTGAGAACAAGCTGGCTGATTTTGTGGCTGCCAAGCTTGATCTGCCGGTGCAATACACCTGGTATCCGATGGCGACCGGTTTCATCCGAAACACGCTGAAAGCCAAGCAATGCGACGTGGTGATGGGTTATGCCCAGGGCCACGAGCTGGTGCTCAACACGAACCACTATTTCACCTCTGTCTACACCCTGATCGTGCCGCAAGATGGCGATCTGGCCGGGGTACAGGCGCTGACCGATCCCGCCTTGAAGGGCAAGCGGGTCGGGATCATCGCGGGCACCCCGCCTGCCGCGCATTTGGCGCGCAACGGTTTGATCGGGAAGTCCAAGGGCTATAACCTCGTCGTCGACCGGCGGCACGAAAGCCCGGCCACCGACATGCTGAATGATCTGCAGTCGGGTGAGATCGATGCCGCTGTGCTCTGGGGCCCACTCGGGGGGCCACTGGTCAAGACAGAGTACCCCGATCTCAAAGTCATTCCGCTGATCAAGGAAGAGCTGCCGCCGCGCCTCTTCTATCGCATCACGATGGGCGTGCGGCAGGGTGAGAAGGTCTGGCAGCGCCAGCTCAACTCGCTGATCCGCCGCAATCAGGACGAGATCAACGCGCTGCTCGTGGAGGCAGGCGTACCCCTGGTGACGGATCTCGGTACCGAGGTCATGGAGATCTCCAATTGATCAGGGCCGTTCTGGCGGCCGCGTGGTTGACGCTGCCGCTTGCGAGCGCGGCCCAAACAGTTCCCGAGCCATCCGACTACCGAACCGATCACTATCGCGCGCCTGTCCCCGCCACGTTGCTCGGGGCCACAGTCGTCGGTCCCGAAGAAGCGCATGCGCTCTGGGAAAGGGATGATGCTGCCTTTATCGACGTAATGCCGCAACCACCCAAGCCCGCCAATCTACCCAAGGGTACGATCTGGCGGGACAAACCCCGCCACACGATTCCGGGCGCGATCTGGCTTCCAAATGTCGGGTATGGGGCGATTGCGGATATCACTGCCGATTACTTCAAAACCGGTCTTGAAAAAATCACCGAAGGCGATCCGACACACCCGGTCGTGATCTTCTGCCTAGAAGACTGCTGGATGAGTTGGAACGCGGCGAAGCGCGCGCTGGAATGGGGATATACGTCCGTTTACTGGCTGCCCGAAGGCACGGACGGCTGGCAGCTTTGGGGCTACCCGCTTGAAAAGGTGACGCCGGAAGCCGGCCAGCCCCAGACCAACTAGTCAGAAGCCCGCCAGATCCTTATGCGCGTGGCTGACTGTCCCATCCGTATCCGTCATGGTCACATCGACAGACCGCGTGCTGCGCGGCACAGCGAGGCCGAGACGCGGGTTTTCGGACAACGAGATCGAACCCGTCAGATCGACAAACCCCGCACCATCGAGATCAATCTCGACCGTTTCGACATAGCGCATCGGGATGAACAACAGCGAGATCTGGTCCATCTGCATGCCAGAATGCGAGGGATGCGAGATATCCACGTCCATCTTGCTGAGGCGTGAGGCAAGGCTGGTCAGCTTGCCACTGTCCACACCCGGCACGGTGCCCAGCACATCGATGTTCATCTGACCCAACGTCGCGAGCGCAAGCTCCGGGTCCGTTCCGGGCGGAGCGGCGCACGCCCCTTGCCCAGAGGTTTTCACGAAGGTCTCGGAGACAAACAGGCGACCGTCCGAGGTCTCGGCGATCACGTGCATCGGCGTCGGACCATTCACGCGCATCGTGATGTCGAAGTAAAACCCGGGCTGCGGGGTTTCGAGGTCAAACACGGCCGAGACCGGCATCGGGTTCTCATCGAGCACCACGGTGACCTTGGCGATCTGGGCGCCTGGCGGGGCGACGATCTGCGCCGCAAGGTCGGTGCGCGCGTCATCGAAAGTGCGATAGGGCGCGTCGATTGCGATGAGACTGTCGCCATTGAGCATGACCCGATCGCCATAGAGCTGTTCTTTCACAGAGTCCCAGGCCTCGTTGCTCGCAAACGCGGGCAAGGCGGTCCACGACAGCACCGCGGCTGCCAGTGCCAGATGTTTCATTTTGCCTCCTCCAGCAAAAACGCACCAAAGGCGCGGGGGCCATCGCACGTGTCGATCTCTTGTATCACAGAAAGGCTTTCTGCGTCGAAAATAGTGACCTTATTGTCGAACCAGTTCGCGACGACGATGCGGGTGCCATCCGCGGTGGCATCAACACCTTCGGGATATTCGCCCGTTTCCAGCTTGGCCATTGGCTCGAGTGCCGCGAGGTCTATCACGCTCAGGCTGTCTTCGTATTGGTTGGTCACAAAGGCGCGATCTCGGGCAAAGGCCACGCCATAGGGTCGGTCTCCAACAGGGACTGTTGCCAGAACCTCGCTGTTCAGAGCGTCGATCACCGTCACATCGTTGCTGCCCACATTCCCAACGAAGAGCCGCCCATCAGGCGCAAAGCGCAGACCAAACGGGCGGCTACCAACATCAAGACGCGTGCGCAGTCGCAGGGTCTCGGCGTCAAAGATCGAAACCTGATCCGCATCGCGATCCGCAGAAGCCAGATGACGCCCGTCGTCCGACAGTGCGAGCCCCGCCGGGGCCGCGCCAACGGCAAGCTCCGCCACAACCTGCAAAGAGCTGTGATCCAGAACCCAAATGCGGGCGCTGTACCAATCCGAGACAAAGAGACGCCCGCGCGCCGCATCATGGGCAATTCCGATAGGGCCGCCGTCGAGTTCTGCCGCCACCAGCACCTGACCCGACAGCGGGTCATGTTTGCGCACTGTCTTGCTGTCCGCGGCGACCGTGAACACCGCTCCACCCGACACCGCGACCCCGGCGGGCTTGCCGGGTACCGACCAACGGGCGATCTCGTCGCCTGCCTCAATGTCCAGAACGCTCACCGCGTCCCCGGTCTGGCAGGTGACAAAGGCCAGATCGCGCGCGGAACACAAGGTGCCAGCGACGATCAGCGCAGTGGCGAGATTAAGAGCCCGGCGCACCAAAGCGCTCGGTCAGGGCATCAAGCCCCGCCTGATAGACCCCGGTGACCGCAGCAATCGCGGCTTCATCGTTCAGCTCTTCAGGCGGGTCATTGTTGGGATAACCGCGATAAAACGCGCCGCGCCATTCGACGATCGACCCGCCGCCATCGCGCGGCATCACGGTCAGGTGCGAAGAGTAATTCGTGACCGGCAGCACCTCGACCTTCACATCGGTAATCCGATAGGAATAGCTCATCTTCTCATCGCTGAACTTGTAGAGAATTTCCGAGATCGTGGGCCCATCTGCGGCACCCAGGGTCAGCACCCGCGTGGCGTCGATCTCGTTGCCATTCTCACCCGCCGTGTCATGCACAGCCGGGTGCCAGGACATGTCTTGGAAATCGCCGACCGTGGCCCAGACCTCTGCCGGATCAGCGGCAACTTCGGTCGTGAGGGTCACCTTCTGCCGTGTCGGCCCATGCGCCAGAACCAGCCCCGGTGTGACCGCCGCAGCAACACAAGCGGCCAGGAATGCACGTTTTCTCATCATTTCTCCTCCACGAAAAATCGGTTCTTCAGGATATAGCGCATGCCGCGCTGCCAGCTTTCGTCAGTGTTGCCGCGGATATCGACGACCCCGCCTTTCACCATCTCGCCAGTCTTGGCCGCACGCAGTTGCAGGTTGATCGCGAGGATCAGGTCCGAGACTTTCTGGACCTCGCCGACCAGCGAATAGTCGGCGCCCAGCTGGGTTGCGATCCGGGTGTCACAGCCGTAGCACTTCGCCAGATTGACCACCCGGTCGATCTCTTTGCGCGCAGGTTCGAGATCGACCAACTCGTAACCTTCGCGCACAAACCGCTCGGCCACCATCTCCTCCAGAACGGCAAGCCGATCCTGCTCCACCGTGTTCTCTCCAGACGCACTGGTCTGCAGCGATGTGTCCAGTAAAGTCAGGCCGAAAAACGCCACGCTCTCCTGTGCGTGAACGCCAGTGGCGGCAAGCAGGGCAAGGACGGTCAATCGCATGTGCCTGTTCTTAAAAAATAAGAATCGTCCTTTATCGTGCGGCTGTTAGGCTGATCCTCACAACCCGGCCAAAAGTATCGGTTCACGCGATTGCGACGGACGGGAATAAACGGGAGGCCCGGCAAAACGGCCGGGCAGGGGAGGTTCACGTGCATTGCCTGCACAGGTCGCTGTTGGCGGCTTTTGTCATCATTTTCTCTGCCGGATCCGCTTGGGCAATCGACGTCAAGGCGGCGGTCTTGCGCATCGACTATCCCACGCTGCTGCCGATCAGCCGCTATGACCTCCCCCCTGACGATCTCGGCTTTGCCGGGGCTGCGCTGGCGGATGAGGACAACGGCACGACGGGTGGGTTCCTTGGACATACCTACGAGACAACCACCATGGCCGTTCCACCGGAAGAGGCCGATGCAGCGATGGCACAAATCCTGGCAGACGGGATCAAGTTGATCGTCGTGCAGTCACGCAAGGATGATCTTCTGCGCCTCGCGGATCAGGCGGCGGAGGCCGGTGCGCTGGTGTTCAATGCGCGCGCCGCGGACAATGATCTGCGCGATGGATCGTGCCGGGGCAACCTGCTGCACACTGCGCCGTCGCATGGCATGAAAGCCGACGCGGTGGCACAGTTCGCCGTCTGGAAGAAATGGACGGGGTGGTTCCTCATTGCAGGGTCCAATCCTGAGGACGTCGCGCTGGCCGAAGCCTATCGCAAGGCCGCTCGCAAATTCGGCGCCGAGATTGTCGAGGATCGCACCTTTGAAGACACGGGCGGGTCCCGGCGCACCGACTCCGGTCATGTGATGGTCCAGCGGCAGTTGCCCGCCTTCACGCAGGACACGGATGCTCATGATGTCGTCATCGCCGCGGACGAGACCGACTATTTCGCCCGCTACCTGAGCTATCACCTCTGGACGCCACGACCGGTCATGGGCTCTGGCGGGTTGGTCCCGACCAGTTTCCACGGCGCCCACGAAGCCTATGGCGCGACGCAGTATCAGACCCGCTTCGAAGCCCTGACAGGACGGTACGCCAAGCCCGAAGACTACAACGTCTGGCTGGCTCTACGTGTCGTCGGCGAGGCCGTGACACGGGCCAACACCGCCGACCCGGACGGGGTACGCGACTATGCCATCTCGGATGCCTTCGAACTGGCCGCTTTCAAGGGCCAGAAGGTCACCTTCCGCGATTGGAACGGCCAGCTGCGTCAGCCAATCCTGCTCTACGATGGGGTGATCACAGTGAGCGTCAGCCCGCAGGAAGGTTTCCTGCACCAGAGCTCGCCGCTGGACACCATGGGTCTTGACCGGCCTGAATCCAGTTGCACCGCCTTTGACTAACCGGAGATACGAAATGAAATCATTTTTACTCTCGACGGCGCTGACCGCCCTCATCGCTGCCCCGGCTTATGCGGGCAAGGCGTTCATCTCGAACGAGCGCGGCAACACGATCACAGTCGTGAACACCGAGACCTGGGAGGTGGAGACCGAGTTCTTTGCGGGCAATCGACCGCGCGGGATCACCACGAGCCCCGACGGCAGCATCATCTATGTCTGCGCCTCAGACGACAATCTGGTGCGGGTCTTCGACGCCAACACCTATGAGGAACTTCCCAGCCTGCCCTCGGGCCCGGACCCGGAGCTCTTCATCTTGGAGCCCTCCGGCAAGCGGCTCTACATCGCCAATGAGGACGACAACCTGGTGACGGTTGTCGACACCGAGACCCGCATGGTGCTGGCCGAAGTACCTGTTGGTGTGGAACCGGAAGGCATGGGCATGAGCCCAGACGCCAAGTTCGTGGTCAACACTTCTGAGACCACCAACATGGCGCATTTCATCTCTACCGAAGACTATAAGATCAAGCACAACATCCTCGTCGATCAGCGCCCGCGGTATGCGCATTACACCGCCGATGGCAAGCGACTGTTCGTAACCTCTGAAATCGGCGGCACCGTGTCAGTGATGGACATCGCCGAAGACGGCAGCCCCACGGTGGTCGGCAAGATCAGCTTTGAAGTGGCAGGCGTGCAGCCGGAGTGGCTGCAACCGGTGGGCGCACGGGTAACGGCCGATGGGAAGCGGCTTTTCGTGGCGCTGGGGCCCGCGAACCGCGTGGCCGTAATCGACGCGCAGAGCCTTGAGGTGCTTGACTACATCCTCGTGGGCCAACGCGTCTGGCAGCTCGATTTCACGCCGGATGAGAAGTACCTTTTGACGACAAACGGCAACTCCAACGACATCACCGTGATCGATGTGGAAAAGGAACAGGCCATCAAATCCATTCAGGTCGGACAACAGCCCTGGGGCGTTGTGGCGATCGACTGAGACACTCAAAGACAATCGGAGAGAGAACGGATGAAAAAACTGATGACAGCTGCGGCGCTTGCGATGATGTGCAGCCCCGTTGCCGCCGCACCCCTGTGCGACGATCTTGGCTTCGCGGGCCTTCTCGCCAAGTGCAATCGCGGTGAAGACATCCCGTTGACCCTCGCGTCCGGTCAGCCGCTCGGAGAGGATGTGGTCCTGCAGTCCGGCGCTTACTACACGCTGGTGGTCACGGCGGACGGCTCGGCGGAGCTGGCGATCGAAGGGCCAAGTTTCTTCCGGGCCATCTGGATGAACGAGATTGTCATCAACAAGATCGAGATCCGCCCCATGGCCATCGACAGTATCGAATTCGACAAGGCCGGAGTGGCCGAGCTGTCCTTCATCGCGATCAAGCCTGGCAGCCATACCATAAAAATCCCCGGCTCGACCGGAGAGACGCAATCCATGACCATTTCGATCCAATAACCCCGGAGCACACAATGAAATACGTTCTGACCCTGACCACCGCCGCCCTGATCTCTGGCCCCGCCTTCGCGGACGGTCACCTCGATGCTGAAACGGTTGAAAAGATCGAAGCGATGCTCGCCTCGATCGAATGCCAGATGGACCCGGATGATATTGAGGTGGAAGACGACGGCTATGACCTAGACGATGTGATCTGCAAAGGCGGCAACCAGTTCGACATCAAACTCGACAAGGACCTGAACGAGGTCAGCCGCCGGGCGGAGTAACGCCACGGCTAGGGGAGGGCCAGCACGATGCGTCTCATCCATGTGATCTCGATGGTGCTGATGTCATGTGCAGCCCCGGTGTTCGCCAGTGACCTCCCGACCATCCGCGCCGCCGTGCTGAAGATCGGCACGGTGAACTGGGAGCTTGCGACGATCACTGAAAACGGGCTCGACCGGGCGAACGGCTTCGTGCTCGACGTGCAGCCCTTTGCCGACAACAGCGGCACGCGCATCGCCGTGGAAGGAGGCCAGGCCGACATGGCTGTGGCCGATTGGATCTGGGTCGCGCGGCAGCGTGCGGCGGGCAAGGACTATGTCTTCATCCCCTATTCCAAGGCCGTGGGCGGCGTTGTCGTCCCGGCCAGCAGCAGCGCCGAGACGCTCGCCGATCTGGCGGGCGGTAAGATCGGGATCGCGGGCGGGCCGCTCGATAAGTCCTGGCTGATCCTGCGCGCTTATGCCCAACAGCAATACGAGATGGACCTAAAGGCCGAGACCGAACAGGTCTATGGCGCGCCGCCCCTGATCTTCAAATCCGCCATGGGCGACGAATACGCAGGCGCGATCAACTTCTGGCACTTTCTGGCCAAGAACAAGGCCGCCGGCATGCGGCAGCTGATCTCGGTGGAAGAAGCGGGCCTGGCCCTTGGCCTCGACACCAATACGCCGCTGCTGGGTTACTACATGAAGGAAAGCTTCCTTGCCGAGCACCCAGACCTGGCGCAAGGCTTCTTCGAGGCCAGCCGCGCTGCCAAGGACAAGCTGGCCAGCTCGGAGGAGGCTTGGGACGCCATACGCCCCCGTATGAATGCCGCGACCGACGCGCAATACGACCAGCTCAAATCCGACTGGATCGCTGGCATCCCCGACCGCGCGCCCATCGATGCGGAGGCCGCCGACAAGATGCTGAGCCTGATGAGCGATTTGGGGGGCCCGGAGCTCGTTGGCGACGCCACCTCCGTGCCTGCTGGTCTTTTTGCCGATGTAAAGTAACATCGCCGGATGCAGGCTGCGCGGCTCACACCTCTTTTGTCTCTTGCAGGGCTGCTCTCGCTCTGGGTTGTCGCCGCGACCCTGACGGGCGATGCGCAGATCCTGCCAACACCTTGGCAGCTTGGGCCGCTGTTTCTGCAGGAGGCCAGCTCGGGCGAGTTGTGGAGCCATCTCTTTGCAACCATCATCCGCGTGCTCTGGGCCTTCGGCCTTGCGATGACACTCGGCACGGTGCTCGGCCTGATCATGGGGCGATCCCCGCGCACCAACGCTTGGCTTGATCCGTGGCTGGTTGTCTTCCTGAACCTGCCTGCACTTGTGTTGATCGTACTCTGCTATCTCTGGATTGGCCTCACTGAGGCCGCCGCCATCACCGCGGTGACACTCAACAAGGTGCCCAATGTGGCCGTGGTGATCCGCGAAGGCGCCCGCGCGCTTGATCCGGACCTCGACGCCATGGCGAAGGTCTACAAGATGTCGTGGTTTGCGCGGATGCGGCACGTGATCTTCCCGCAGCTTGCACCTTTCATCGCCGCCGCTGCCCGCTCGGGCGTTGCCGTCATCTGGAAAATCGTACTCGTGGTCGAGTTTCTGGGGCGGTCCTCCGGCATCGGCTTTCAGATCCATCTGTATTTCCAGCTCTTCGACGTGGCCATGGTACTGGTCTATGCGTTCTCGTTCATCTGCGTGATGCTGCTGGTCGAATGGCTGCTGCTTCAGCCTTTTGAGCGTCACGCCCGACGCTGGAGAGACGCGTGATCCGGGTCGATATCACGTCGAAGCATTTCAGCGAGACGCCCGTTCTCGGCCCAATCCGCTTTCAGATCGACCCGGGTGAAACCCTTGCACTGGTAGGCCCCTCGGGCATCGGAAAATCGACCCTGCTCCGCATTCTGGCCGGGATCGACACGGATTTCGACGGCACCATCGAGCGACCCGGCACCCTCGCCTTCGTGTTTCAGGAACCGACACTGCTGCCGTGGCGATCGGTTTTGCAGAACATCCTGCTCCCGCATCCCCAGCTTACGGAGCAACAGGCCAAGGACATGCTGGCCCGCAGCGGCCTGGAAGGTAAAGAAGCACTCTTCCCGAAACAGCTGTCGCTCGGTCAGCAGCGACGGCTGTCCCTCGCGCGGGCCTTCGCCGAGGCACCGGATTTGCTGATCATGGATGAGCCATTTGTCTCGCTGGACGAAGAAACAGCGGACCGAATGCTTGAGCTGACCGAGCAGCTGATCTCTGACCACCGGCCCGCAACGCTTTTCGTCACACATGACATGCGCGAGGCCGACAGGCTGGCCAGTCGCATCCTCCGCCTGCAGCACACGCCGCAAGGCGCTGAATTAACATAAACTCAATTACAATCGCATTTGGTGCCAGCCGTTTTCTGGCTATGTACCATAATCTCGGATCTGCTCCGAACGCATCACAGCATGTGTGTGAAAGCCACCGACTTTAGTGTCCGCGGTGCCGTGGTCTCAATCGGCAAGCACGGCCATGCTGTCAGCCTCCCAGCCCACCCAAATCGGCTCAGTGCCGACCGACTGGCCCGTCTCAGCATCGACATAGGCCTTCAGCACAACCGGATCGTCATCTCCCACGGCGACCTCCATCGTCATACGTGAGCCGAGGAATGTCTTGCCAATCACGCGCCCTTGCACCGCGTTGACGGTCTCTGGCCGCGTTGCATGGAAGCCAAGCTTTTCCAGCCGCACCGAGGCGGTGATTTGCGCGCCCGCGCGCGGCGTCGCATGAGCAGCCAAGCCCTGCAACATCTGACCATTCCAGTCCATCATGACCGTGTCGCCGTCCGTACCGCGCACCTGCGCGGAGAGCAGGTTCGTCTCGCCGATGAACTCCGCGACGAAACGGCTCGCCGGGCGGAAGTAGAGTTCTTCCGGCGTTCCATCTTGTTCAACGCGGCCCTTGTTCATCACCACGATCCGGTCCGACATCGTCAACGCCTCTTCCTGATCGTGAGTGACGAAAAAGAACGTCTTGTGGGTCCGCCGCTGGATCGACTTCAGCTCCTGCTGAACCTGGCCGCGCAGCTTCGCATCAAGCGCGCCCAGAGGTTCGTCCAGCAAAAGCAGCGCGGGATCAGGTGCCAAGGCACGGGCAAGGGCAACTCGCTGACGTTGGCCTCCAGAGAGTTGACCCGGATAGCGGCCCGCGAAGGCGCCCAGCTCGAGAAACGACATGATCTCGTCCGATCTGCTTTTGATCTGTCCCTGCGCCATACCTTTCAGTTCCAAGCCAAACGAGATGTTCTGCGCCACGGTCATATGCGGAAACAGCGCATAATCCTGGAACACCATATTCACATGACGTTTCTCTGGCGGTTGGCCCGTCACATCCTCGCCGTCCAGAATGATCTGCCCCGTATCGGGCCGTTCAAACCCACCTAGAATGCGCAAGGTCGTGGACTTGCCGCAGCCCGACGGGCCAAGGAATGTCACGAACTCTCCCTGCGCGATGTCGAGGTCAAGTTGTTCAAGGGCCACCGTCTCGCCGAACCGCTTGGAGATCCCGTCAATGCGGACCAGAGGTGTCGTATCGGTCGTCATGCATCGGACTCCTTTTTCATGCGACGGGTGAAGCGTTCGGCCCAAAGGCCAATTGCGGCGGTCAGGATCAGAGCGAAGGTCGCGATGGCGTTGATCTCGGGGCTCATGCCCGAGCGCAACATGGCGAAGATGTAGACCGGTAGCGTCGGCTGATATCCTCCGAGGAAGAATGAGCGCACGAAGTCATCAAAGCTGAGCAGCAGGCAAAAGATCGAGGCACCGAGGATCGCCGGCACGAGATAGGGCAAGGTGATCCGCGAAAACGCGATGAAAGGATCGGCGCCAAGGTCGCGCGCCGCTTCAATCTGGCTTTTCGGCAAGGTCGACAGACGCGCCATGACCACCAGAACCACGAAGGGCACATTGTGCACGGCATGCGCCCAGATGATGGCGCCCATCCCCGGCTCGATCCCCAGCCAGCGCGCATAGATGCGGAACGCGATGGCCGAAATGACCCCCGGCACCAGGGCGGGCAACACGGTCAGCCCAAAGATGAAGGCCCGTCCGACGAATTTGCGCCCTTCTAGCAAGACCGCGATCCAGGTGCCGACGATCACCGAGATCAGCGTCGACAGCACGGCGATGGCGATGGAATACCCAAAGATGAACAGCACTTCGGTATCGGCAAAAACGCCTGTGTACCAATCCAGGGTCCAGGACCGGATCGGGAACCCGATGAACTTAGAATCCTTGAACCCCATCATGACCATCAGGATCAGCGGCACAAAAACATAGAGAACAAAGGCCCAGTAAACACAGGTGAGGAAAATCCGGTTGCCTCTGTTCAGCTCCACGCGGTGGTTCATTTCGTGTCTCCCTTGCGGAGCATGGTCATCAGCCTTTGGAAGGTGGTGGTGATCAGCAAGGCCGCCGCGAACATGATCGTGGCAAAGGCGGCTCCCGTGGGCCATTCATCGCCCGCGACATGGAAAAAGCCCGCGATGGTTTCGGCAAAGACGGTCGTTGACGGCCCGCCCAACAGCACCGGCGTTGCGTAGAACCCGGTGGAGATCAGGAAGACGAGCGTGCATCCCGAGGAGATCCCTTCGAGCGTCAGCGGCAATGAGATGCGGCGGAAGCGAGTCCAGGCCCCTGCCCCGAGATCTGCTGCGGCTTCATTCATGCTTTGCGGCAGCTTCTCCAGCGCCGAATAGAGCGGCAGCAGCATGTAAAGCGCAGTGAGATAGACGATCCCCACACCCATCGAAAAACTCGTGTACATGAACGGAATGGGCCGATCGATCAGGCCCAGCCATTTCAGCACAAGGTTCACCGCTCCCGTGTTGCCGAGCAGGATCATGATCGCATAGGTCCGCACAATCTCACCGACCCAGAACGGGATGAGCAACAGCAGCAAGAACAGCATCTGGTTCTTGCGGCTGACATGGCGCGCGAGGAAATAGGCGACCGGATAGGTGATGATCAGCGTGCAGAACGTGAAGACGGCGGCGAAGGTCAGCGTTCTGAAGAACGGCATCCAAAAGATGCTGTCACCAAAGAACCGCCCGTAATTCTCCAGCGTAAAGCTTTGCGTGACCCCTGGTGCGACCGGATAGGCATCGGTCAGCGAGACGCGCAGCATCATGATCATGGGGCCGAGATGCTGTGTCAGCACCCAGAGGATCGGAAAGGCCGCGAGGATCACGAACTGGCGGCGCGGCGAGGAGGTCGCCAGCCGCATCAGCGCATGATACGGCGCCCATAAGGCCAGCCGACCCCAGAAGGTCGCGCGCGAAGTGTTATCTGCCATATCCTGCTGGCCCCGTCACAAAACTGAAGTGTTGATCATGTGATTGCTTTGCAGCAGCCCATGGCGTCTGCCCCGCGTTGGGTGCGAGGCAGACCGTGGTGTTATCAAAATCAAGCCGCCTTGATCGCCTCGACTGCCGGGTCAACGAGGCTGTATTTCATCTCATTCGCCTCTGCGCGGAAGAACTGCAGATTGGCCAGCTGCTCTTCCGGGAAGGACGTCGACTGTTTCTCCAGATCGGTCAGATACTGTGTCGAATCCTTGTAGGTCGAGATGAACCCGGACGCCTTCGTCATCGCCGCCCCGATTTCCGGCGACGCGAGGATCGCATCGAGGAAGGTATAGGCGTTGTCCACATTCGGCGCGTTGTTCGCCACGTTGTAGGTATAGACAAACCCATAGGAGCCTTCGCGCGGGATCGTCATGCCAAGCGGGAACCCATCGTTGATCAGTGCCGCCGCCGGCCCGTTCCACGAATGCCCAAGGACGATGTCCTGGTTGATCATCATCTGTTGGAATTCGGCGCCGCTGTCGTAATACTTGCGCACCAGCGGCTTTTTGTCGATCAGGAAGGCCTTGGCCTCTTCAACGATGGATGCGGCTTTCTCCGGGTCGTCCATATAGGCAACCATATTGCCGTCATAGCCCATCTTCAGCATGATGATCGACATCATATCCTGGATGATATAGGCGGTCTGACCGCTGTATTTCTCGCTAAAGAGCGTCTCCCAGGTCAGCGCTTCTTCTTCTCTGACGACCTCGGAATTATACGACAACACCTCCATGCCCGACAGGATCGGCGCGCCCCATTTGCTGCCATTGATCGTCGACCAGTCGGACTCCGAGAAGGTCGGGTTGATGTTGCCCCAATTGCTGAGCCGGTCGATGTCCAGCGGCGCGAGCAGATCACTGTCGATAAACTGCAGGAACCGGTGGCCGGCGACCGTCATGATGTCGACCGTCGGGTTGGGCTGCTCGGCGGCCAGCAGGTTGAACTGTTTGCCCTGGTCGTCGACGAGGCGGATGTTGACCTTGATGCCAGTCTCCGCTTCGAACTGGTCCTTGAACGCTTCTGGCACGAAATCGTTGTACGTCCAGATATTGACCTCGCCACCGGACTGCGCGGCGGCGCGGCGCAGGTACGCCGGGGATGCCAACACAGTGCTCGCGGCAGCGGCAGTTCCCAGGAAACGACGTCGGTTATAGATAAGTTTGGTCATTCGTTCTCTCCTTGCTGTCTAGTGTTTTCTTTGTTTTTCAATTTATTACTGGTTATAAACAGGCGCGGCCAGGATACCCGTCCGGGCCGCCGTCTTGAGATCCTCAAGGCTGTGGCGGTCAAGCTCAAGCGCATCGAGGATCTGGTTTTCAGTGTCGAATTCACGGTCGTACATGGCGGAAAAAATCTGGATACCAGCCTCGTGCAAAACCGCCGGATGGCCTGACAACCGCCCAAGGGCCGCTGTCAGAACCAGACCATAAGGCACGTCTTCCGTCACGTAACGGCTGTCTGCCGTGGCCGGGCCTGTGCCGCCATTTCCCTGCGCGTGCATCTGCTGGTTCATCTCTGAAATCGACGCGATCGGCACATGAAATGACAAATGAAAGTGCTCAAAGATCGTCTTGACCTCCAGCCCAAGGGCCGCGGCGATGGCCAGCCGCTCCTCATCGAGCTTCTCCAAAAGGCGCCCGACCGTCGGGGTGACATTCTGGCCTTGGCTCCAACTCTCGCCCCGCTCCATCCGGGTGATGTTGCCCAGGGCGATGCCCATGTGGTTCTGCGGGTTGAGGTTGGACAACGAGATCGCGAGCAGACCATCGCGCGGCTGAAACCGGTCCCCGAAAAGCGCCTCGCAGAGCGCCAGAGCCTCCTCTGACCGCTCCGCTGGCACGGTGCAGAGATCCACACGGCTGCGTACGGTGTTGAGCTTCATCTCTGTGCCCGCGCTACGCCGTCCGGTGCAGATGGTCGTGCCCCAGGCCGTGATCGGCACAGTCACACCCCGCGCCGCCAGAAGCTGCGCCAGGTATATCGCACCCAGCGACGCATGGGAGGAGATGATCACCTGGTGGCGCGCTTCAATATGCGGTGCCAACGCGTCAAGAACCGCCTTATGCCCATACCCCGGCAGAGCCACGATCAGCACGTCGTTGTCACTCGCCAACTCCGCGGCGCTGCTCGCAACCCGCGGTGCAAACTCGGCCTCAAGCGCACCGGTGGCGACCAGGAGTTGCCCGCTTCGCAGCGCTTCCGTGCCTTGACCAGAAGGCGACCACAGCATCGGGTCATGACCATTGTCATGCAGCACCGCCGCCGTTCCGAAGGCGATAGAGCCCGCACCCGCCAGTCCGACTTTCATCCCCGATTGCACCCTTCTTCCCGTCGTCACTTCGTTCTTTTCACGGCCCCTCGGGCCACCACCAAATCAATGAATACATTGAATTTATATCCCTTCCGCGGCCCCTCTCGCAATTCAGGCATAAGTCTAGGCCGCGTCGTCCTTCCGTACCGGGTCCCCCAGCACATGCATCAATCGGTTTGCCCATCCAAACAGCGATGATGACAAAATCAGGTCGAGGATTTCGGCCTCGTCCAGCCCCGCCGCGCGGAGTGCTGCCATATGGTCGGGCCCGGCGTTTGACGGGCAATCCGACAGCGCCACTGCGAAATCAAAGATCGCCCGATCACGGGGCGACAACTCGGCTTGCGCCCCGTTCTGAAACAACGCATCCGTCACACCCGTCGACTTTTCCAGCTCGGCGTGGCGCTTGGCGTGAACTGCCGCGCAATAGATGCAATGGTTGACCATCGAGGCCCCGAGCGCCCCAACCTCGCGTTCGGCCCGGCTCATCCCGCCTGCATCATACATGATCGCGTTGAAAAGCGGCGAGCGAACTTTCAGGCTTTCCACATCATGAGCCAGAGTCAGCACATAGTCAGACACCTTCGTGTTCGATGGCGTGACCTTCAACGCCTCAAGCTGCGCGTCGCTGGCCTCGGCCAGGTCAACGGGTACCACACGCGGTTGCCAATGCGGCACATTGCGGGTGAATTTCGTGATGACCGTGCTCACGCCCCTGCCCCACTCATCAGCCGTATCCCGGCGATCACCCGGATCTGATAGGCCAGAAAGGCGTTCAACTCGGCCAGCCTGACGATATCGGCATCCGATACACCCGCCGCTTGCAGCGCCTCGATATCGGCAGCGGCCACATTGCGGGTGTCCGCGGCCACCTTGTCCATGAAGCGAACCACCTCGTCCAGGCCCTCTTTCGCACCTGTCGCGGAGAGATCGGCCAAACCGGCGTAAGCTCCAGCCGCCTCAAGATACCCCTCGGCCAAGGCCGCTTCCTCATTCAACATGGCAATCCGGGCCGCCAAACCGGCTCGCAGGGCATGGCTCCACGCCCCTGCATCCTGCGGACGCAGGACCGCCTCTTCAGCGGCCTGCGTCATCTCGAAGATGTTGCGGCGTCCCGCAACCGCAGCACCAGCCGCCGTCTCTGATGCTACGCCCGCGGCCGTCAACGCGGTGCTGTCCAACGCCATTAGGCCACCTTCCCGGTCTTTGCGTCCACCTCAAGCTCCGACGGTTCCCATTCGGACCCATCCAGCTCCGGCTTCTGGTAGTCTTTCATTGCCTGCCAGTGCTCGGCCACGTCCTCGGTGTAGAGCTTCGCAGCCACCGCGCGGGCGAGCCAGCTGGCCCCATCCGAAATGCCCGGAATATCACCGCTCACCTTACCCAAACTGGCCGAAGCGCCGTAGTTGAAACAATAGACGTTCCCCAGCCACGGCGCCAAGCCGGGTGTCTTCTCCCGAAAGGTGAAATCCGGGTTCAGGTAGGGGAAGCGCCCGAGATCGCCGGACCGTTCCTCTTCGGGCGGCGTGTACACGTCTTCCCACAACAGGATGTCGCGGGCGGCCTCGCCGAATTCGGTGCGCGACAGCGGGTCAATCGTGAACCCGGTGCCGAGGATGACAAAATCCGCTTCATAGCCCGTGCCATCCGCGAACCTTACATCCACAGCACCATTGCGCTCCCGCGTCGACACAACCGCCTTGCCAAAGTGGAAGTAAGCATTCGGATGTCGGCTGACCCGATTGGTGGAGCCATGTGGCGGTGGTGTCTGGGTCGCGAAGGAATACTGCATGAAACGCCACCGCCACTCGTCCGGCAGCGCGGCAAACCCGGCGGTGAAGCCAAACGATCCAATCCCCATCATCTTGTTGATCGTCGGCATTTCCTTGCGCCGGATCAGGTGCCGCACCTCAGCCGCGCCATGTTCCAGCGCCTCGGCGGCATTGTCGACCGCAGAGGCCCCGACGCCCACAACCGCCACACGCTTGCCCTTGAGCGCGGCAAAGTCGATCTCGTCTGCGCTATGCGCCCAAAAGCGGCGCGGCAGGTCGGCCACAAAGCCCGGGATGTTCGGTTGCCCGGTGCCGTCCCGACCGGTGGCAAAGACGAGCTTGCGAGTCAGGATCGAGGGCTCCGCCGCACCGGACAGGTGCAGCCGCAGCACATCACCCTCGGGGACGACGCGATCCACGGAGACGCCATTTTCAACCTCGATGCCCAGCACCTGCCGGTACCATTTGAGATAGTCCATCCACATCGGCCGCGGGATCTTGTCGAGCGTCTCCCATGCTTCGGTTCCAAATTGGGCCCGGTACCACGCCTGAAAACTGAGCGCGCCATGCCCATAGGCCGGGCCGGTCAACTCCTTCGGCGAGCGCAGCGTTTCCATCCGCGCATAAGTCAACCACGGGCCTTCCAGACCTTCGGGGCTGCGATCGAGCACGCGCATGTTGTGGATGCCACCGGTTTTCAGCGCCATCCAGGCCACCATGCCGCACATGCCGCCGCCGATGATCACCACATCGCTGACACCCTCGCGCGCGGGCACCCAATCCTTGCCGGGCCAGCACAGGAACTTCAGATCATCATGAAACCGCGCTTCCAGAGCGGGCAGGCCCTGCGCGTCGATGGTGGAGGCAAATGTGCTGGTCATCGCATGTGTCCTGCTTGTCTGGTTCGTGCCGGGGTCATGTGGGCGAGGTGCCAATCCAACTGGGGTGCAGCGCATCGATCCGGTAGATGTGCTTGTGCCGATGCCGCGGGCCCGAAGCTGGTGTTTCGTACAAATGAGGATGATCCGGCGGCAATTCGGGGTGTTCGTGCTCCCGCACCATCGGATCGTCCGCCGGCCAGACGCGCGTGGCCAGCACCGCAAGTATTGCCGTCAGCCCCGAGAGCATCAAGAGCGCAGGCTCCAATCCCAGCCCGGCGCCAAGCTGTCCGGCCAAAGGATAGGCAACAAGCCAGCCCGCGTGCGACAGGGAGAACTGCGCTGCAAACACCGCCGGGCGATCCGTGGCGCTAGCCGACCGGGCGATCACAAGCCCCCCCGGTGTCAGAACAAGCGACGCAGCGACGCCAAACCCGACCCAAAGCATCATGTAGTCTGCAGGCGCGGCGGGCAGCGCGACCCCGCACCCCAAGACCGCATGCAGGGCAATACCGCCGACCATTGTGCGCCGCTCGCCGCACCACGCGATAAGCCGCGGCACGGCAACAGCACCAAGCGCTGCGCCGAGGCCATAGAATGCCATGAGGATCGGGAAGAATCGCTCGGCCTCGCCCAGTCTCAGGCTTGCAACCACAACCGAATTCACAAGAACCCACGCCATGCTGAGCGAGAGCGCGAAGTTCAGCAGGAACAGCCCTCGCAGGCGCGGGGTGCGCCAGTAGATCCGCAGCCCTTTGAGCGCGCGCTCACGAAACGGCCCGGTCGTCGAGGCCCCCGCCGCTGCCGGGAAGCGCATGACGATCAGCGCCAGAACCGACATCAGGAACGCCACCGCAGCGACCCAGAACAGCGAGCTCGCCGCAATCAGCGTCAGCAGTGCGGCCGCGACAATCGGGCTCAGCACTGCCTCGACCGTATAGGCCACCCGCGACCACACCAGCGCGCGGCTATAGACGGCTTCATCGGGTAGGATATCCGGGATCAGCGATTGGAACAGAGGCGTGAAACCCGATGACAGCGCAAAGAACAGAAATGCCAGCGCCGCGATCTGCCAGATCTCGGTTGCAAACCCCATCGGCAGCAGCAAGGTCATACGGCCCAGATCAAGCGCCACCATCACGGCTTTGCGGTCCCGCCCGGCCAACAGTGCTTCGGCAAGTGGTGCGATACCCACATAGGCGACCATCTTGATGGCCAGCAGGATGCCGAGGATTTGCCCGGCGGCGGCCACGCCGCCAATCCGATAGGCCGCCAAAGACAACGCCACCGTCATCAGGCCAATGGCGATCAGCGAAAACACCTGCGCGGCAAAGGCGCCGCGAAACGACGGGTTGGCAATCGGGCTGCGCGGGGTCGGTGTCATGACGCCAACGAATCCTCGGAAGCATAGGTGGCATTGAACCGGGCGGTACGTTCATCCACCTGGTAGCGAGACATATAGTCTGGAGCGATCCGCGCCAGGTTGTCCACAGCCTCGATGATCAGATCGACCTTTGTATCGGTCATCAGCGCCGAAAGATTGAGCCGGACCCAGCCTGGCTTGACCGTTTCTTCCCCCCGGGCCAGCGCATCAATGGTGGCGTCCGACTCAGCACGGCCCACCCCTAGCAGCCGATGACCGTACGGCCCAGCACAGGCGCATCCGCCTCGCGCCTGAATGCCGTAAAGGTCGCTCAGCAGGCGGGTGAAGAACTGATGGTGCACCAGACCCCCCTGCCCGTCTCGAATCCGGAAGGAAAAAATAGGCAGCGCGTCGGCTTGCGGCACCCCCAGCAGCTCGATCCGGTCGTTTGATAGCCAGACCTGCAGCGCCCGCGCGCGCAAATCCTTTTGCCGCGCATCGAGCCAGCCTTGCCCGAGCGCCTCCTTGACCAGCATCACAAGTGCTGCACGAATATCGCCGATGACATTGGGCGTGCCGCCCTCTTCCCGCGCGGTCAGGCTGTCGGAGTAGACATGCCCCCAGGGCGACACGAAGCTGACGGTGCCACCACCGGGCAGCGTCGGCGTGGCCCGGCGCGCCACCGTGTCGCGGATCACCGCGACTCCGCTGGTCCCTGGGCCACCTGGAAACTTATGCGGCGAAAACACGATGGCATCCTTTTGCGCATCGGTTCCGGATTTCATGTCCATCGCGCAATAGGGACCGGCGCAGCCGTAGTCCCAGATCGCAAGGGCGCCCTGCGCGCGCAGGATACGGGTGATCCCGTCCACATCTTCCAGGATACCCGTCACATTCGACGCCGCCGAGAACGCCCCGACGATCAGCGCCGCACCCTGAGCCCGTTGCAGCGCCTGTTTGAGGTGATCCTGATCGACCCCGCCTGTCGCAGCCTCGCCGATTTCAATCACCTCGGCGCCGGTTTCGCGCCATGGCAAGATGTTGGAATGATGCTCATAAGGCCCGCTGAGCACCACGGCGCGCTGACCAGCCGCCACAAGACCCTGAAGATCGAGCAGCCCGACCACCCGGTTGATCCCGGCGGTCGATCCGGACCCGGCAAAGATCACGCTGGTCTCGGCATCCGCGCCGACCATGCGCGCGATCTCGGCCCGAGCCGCCTCGCGCATTCGGGTCATGTACTGGCCACAGTAAGAGGCCTGCGTGTGCGTATTGGCATAATACGGCAGCACGTGGTCGCGGATGAAATCCTCCACCTGGCGCAAAGCCCGGCCCGACGCCACATAGTCGGCATAAATCAATGGCCGTGGCCCAAAAGGCCCCTCGATCTGGACATCCTCACCAATAAGCCCGGACCGGATCCGGTCGTGCAGGTCCGGCACACCACGCAGGGTCGCAATGAAATCGTCGAGATTGGGCATGTGACTCCTTGATCGGCTGTGTCGATGATGACGCAAAAAAAGCAAAACACTTCACAGATCTTTGCGCTTGAATATCATTTCTTGTGTCATATGATCGTTAAATGCTTCTAAAGCTCGATCAGATTGATTGCCGCCTCCTCGAGGAGCTCCAGCGCGATGCCTCACAATCCCAACGGGACCTCGCAGACCGGATTGGGCTGTCGCAGAACGCCTGTTGGCGCCGTCTGAAGGCGCTCGAGGCCTCGGGGGCGATCCGCGGTCGGACGGTCCTGATTGATCGAGACAAGCTCGGCGCGGGGTTCGTGGTGTTTTCGCTGGTCAAGACACGGCATCATTCGACTGAATGGCTCAAGCAGTTTCGCCAGCATGTCTCGGCCATTCCCGAGGTCATCGACTTTTTCCGCATTGGTGGCGAATACGACTACCTGCTCAAGATCGTGGCGCGGGACATGGCGGGCTATGACGATGTCTACAAGCGTCTGATCGAAGATATCGAGCTTGAAACGGTGACCTCCTTCTTCGCGATGGAAGCCATCGAAGAACAGCGCCCCATTCCGCTGCGATAACGGACGACGCCACGCGAGCCGCCTCAGCGGTCAGAGCAGCTCGCGCAGAACCGCGATACGGGCCAGCGCATCCGAGGTGATCGGGTCCTGCACGCTGTCGGGCACCGTCTGGCCGAGCATGGCCCGCGTCCGGGCCAGCGCATCCGGCAGGACCACCACCATGTCGCCGAGCAATTCGGTCGCTCGCCCCTTCGGCAAACCACTGGCACGCCCCTCGTTTTCAAAGTTTCGCACCACGATTTCATCAATGCCATAGGTTCCGTCGATGGACATCGCGAGCCGATATCGCCGTCTCTGCAGTCGCCCTGCAGCCAAGACCGGCGCAAGGCTCAGGACATCATAGAGAGGCGCCAGTCTGAATTGCCCTCGCCGCCCCAGACGCAGGCTGAAATTCTTCGCATGCCCATCCGATGCCCCAATCAGATAGAAGAATATCTGGGCCTTGAAAAACGTCTCCCTGTCCGCGATCGGATCATTCGATTCCCGCAGGCGCTCCATGATTTGACGTATGCTCGGCCCCCCGGCCGTCTGATACTTCCGGGACGACGCAATGCCCAGCGACTGGCACAGATCTTCCTGCGGCAGGCGTTTCAGGATATCGCCCTCCCACCGCCGGTCGAACCTTTCGACGGCCAGCGCGACCTGCCCGGGCAAGACGATCCTTTCCACATGGGCCGCGGGCAAACCGGCTTCTCGCGCCAGCGTCATGCAGAACAGCTCGTTCTCGACGCTGTCGCTCAAATCAATCTGCTCAGGCCCCGGCAAAATACCCATGGGTGTCTTGAAGATATGGCTTGTGGGCGTGATCCCGCGTGGCTTGGCCCAGGTGTCTCCCACACGAAGATAGGCCGTCTTTTCCTGAGCCCCGGCAATGGAGATTCTGAAATCCTCATCAGGCCCCAGCGCGAGGGGGGCCGCGGCAAGGCCTTGCAGATCGGCGACCATTTCTTCGGTGCTGATCTTGCGATAGCTGATCTCGTCGGCGTCGGGCTCTTCGTCATCTGGAAGAAACTGGAGCGCACCCACACAGTCGCGCCCCAGAATTGAAAGCAGGGAAAAAACATCCTTGCCCTCAGCGCCGATCCGCTCGGCAATTTTCTCTCTCAACTCACCGTCTGCATCGGGCAAGAGGTTGTCGAAAGTGGCGGCAACCACATCCCCGCGCCAGATCCGCTGTGTCAGGTCAAGGCGCGTCGTCACCGGGAAGGCGTCAGGCGCGTCGATCCACGACTGCAGGTATTCGAACCGGATGGCCCCATCTGATGACCGGATCAGCGTGCCCACTCGGTCGCGGTCGTACCACACTCCGGTTCTGTTTTTGCGTGCCGGACGGCGTTGCCCCTTGCGCGCCATATCAGATCAGATCGTCCTCTTGCGCGCGATCCGCCACTTTCAGTTCGCCCTGCATCGCTTCAAGCAGTCGCAGATAAACATCAAGGCTGACCGAGACGAACCCGGTCTCAATATCCGATATGGTCGATTGCGCCGTTCCAGTGGCCTCTGCAAGTTGCTTCTGGGTCAGATCGCACGCCTTGCGCCGCGCCCGCAGCGCCGCGCCCGCCTGGCGCAAGCTGCGAATGGTTTGCGTTGGAGTTGTGCCCATACGGCCTTATAGCTCAGAAGCTATTTTTCGTCAATATAGCCCATGAGCTATTTATTGCACTTATAGCCCATAGGCTATATTCTCATTCTATCGTCTATGACCGATACCAAACGTCATAACCACTAAAGAAACACGCAGATCTCTGCAGAGACAGCCCCCTGCCCTCCCCGAGGTCCGCTAACACACCCCTAGACCTCGAATGTAACCCGGTCCACCGGGCCCAGCTCATTCTCCGCTGCACCGAGCAGGACGGGCATGTGGTGCATTTCCACATACCGTTGAATGAAACTGCTCGGAGCCTTCAAGCGCAGCTCCCCCTTCTCAAAAGTCTGGAACGTCAAACGGGCCAGCCACGCTTCGTAGACATGCGGATGCTCTGCAGCGATATCGGACATCATCCGGTCCCAGGGCGTCGTCCGGGATGCTCTTGGTGATGTGCTCTCTTCTTCACGCAGATAAGTCTCTAACTTGATGACTTTTGTCTCTGTCTGGCGATAACGCGCGCGCATCCGCTGTTCGAAATCCGGACCCACGAGGGCCCAGGACGGCTCCGATAATCGCGCAATCTCGCCATAGTTCAGGCGATAGGCCCCCACCCTGCCCCGCACACCGTTTCGTTTGCAGATCAAAACGCCAGCGCCGACCAATCGCTTGATTTCCCGCTTCACCGTCCGCTCATTCACGGACCACATGCGCGCCATGTCCCGCTGTCCGACGCAAAACTCATCGGCCCGCCAGTTATAGCGCGCTGTCACCAATGCAATCAGCCGCATGAACGATGTCTGCAAAGTCGGCGATCCGCTGAGTCCTGTCACGGAGAGGGCTGTAAGCAAGTCATACTTCAGTACGCCGGCCTCTGGCCCGGTCAGTCGCTGAGGTTCCAT
>NZ_JBTBYJ010000005.1:0-72345 GCF_054226325.1 Roseobacter cerffii | reverse complement strand
GTTTTCCTCGGCCCCGCAGAGCAAAAAGCTTGCGGGTTATCAGGTGCCGGGCTATCTTGGGATATCAGAACAGGACAGCCGACATGGTTGTTTGAATGAAGCCGAGTGGTTGCCGCCGCTCGGCTTTGTTTTTGGCAAGATAGCTGTTACATGTGCGTCTCCTTCAGCGAGGGCGCATGGGTGTTCAGTCGGTCCTCCCGGGATGGCCACGGGAGGGGAAAGGGTCTGACGGGGTCCCACATTTGGGTTGCCTGCTCAATTGACGGCCTAACGCCGCATTTTCTTGGTATTAAGGCCTATATAGCGCCAAATACCAAGACTATGGCAAGATTTTCTTTGTGTTGAGCGTGCGACAGATCAAAAGTGATCCTTACACAGTTGTTTTCATTGAAAAAGACGGGCCCATGGTCCGTGCTTCTCGATGGACGCGAAATCGCTCGGCGCCGGTCAGTGGGAGGTGGACGCCGAATCTCTGGACAAAGACCGGGGCGATTCCGTCACCGAGATCAAGCGGCAGGCTCTCGGCTCAAGGCGTCTTCGGGGCGTCTTTGCCGGTGAAGAAGAACTTCGGATCGTCCGCGTACCCGAGCACGGCGTCTGGGATCACGTCGGGGCCGTTGAGGAACACCTGCGCGCCGAAGTGCGGCAGCATGCGCGAGAGGGCGCGCAGGCGGTCGGAGGTGATTTCGGTGAAAAAGTCGCGGTAGGTCTCGGTCTGGAGCAGCGCCGCGATCTTGGCGCGATGGGCGGTGACGCAGGCCGCATGCGCGGCGGCGATCTCGGGGTCGGCCATCAGCCGGTCATATTCGGCGCGGGCGGCGGGGAGCCTGCGGGCAATGGTGTGATCGTCTTCGGTGTTGTGGTTCATCCGGAACCAATAGGCGAGCCCCTGGTCACGCTCCACATGGTTGACCCGCCCGCGATCGCGCTTGACCAGGAAGCTCTCGGCCGACCGCAGGGCGTAGTGGTTCAGCGTGACGAGATCGTACCCCACGGTCGAGAGGGTCGAGCGCCACGCCGCGCGGTAGCTCTTGCGCGGCATGGGCTGCCCGGAGCCGTTGACCCAGTTGATCTTGTCGGCGAGATGCGGCTGCAGCCCCTTGGGCCGGTGCACACCCATCTTGCGGAAGATCCCGAGCGGGCGGAAGGCGGTCTTGAACCCCCAGGCCTGATGCGGCACGCGGGTCAGGGCACGGGCACAGCGGGTGAATTGTTCGGTGATGAAGCGGTCTTCGAACCCGGTCACATCGGCATTGCCAAAGAGCCGCCAGGTCATCGAGATCAGGTTGGCATCGCCCGTGGCGGCAAAGAGGTCGGAGAGCCGCCCGTCGCCCACGTGGATGTTGATGAACTCGTCCACATCGATGCCGATCACCCAGTCGAGCGCATGCACAAGGGGCTCGTGACCGGCGGCATCGAGGGCCGCGTGCTGGGGCCGCTTGCCGGTGGCGCGGTAGGGGTTGTCGCGGTGTTGTAGCAGCCCCTTGCGCTGCAGAAGGTCGAGCAGGTGATCGGTGCCGTCGGTGCAATCGTTGCTGTAGATCAGAAAATCATCGACCCCGATGGCGCGGTGATAGGCGATCCATTCCAGGATGAAGGGGCCTTCATTCTTCATGCAGGTGACGATGCCGGTGCGGCCCGGGATCCGCTCGGGCCGCGGGGCCAGAGCGGGGCGCGGCGGGGTGCGCGGGCGGGCGTCAAAGGCGCTCCGGGCGAGGGCGTGCAGCGCGGGGTCTTCGACCAGGCTGGCCTTGGGCGCGAGCTTGGCAGGCGGCACGCCCGGGTGGCGCAGCGCCATGCAGCGCAGGAAGGGCAGGGGGGCGGCTTGAGGCGCCGGTACGCCATCGATCCGCAGATAGCGCCAGAGCGTGTCTGCGGGCAGTTGCGCCGGGGCGACGCACCAGCGCGGATGCGCGGGCGGGCCTTCCACAAGGCGGCAGATGTGATCGCCATAGCCCGCCACCGCGCCCTTGCGCAGGCCCCAGGGGTAAATCCGGTGCCCGATCAGCGGCACGACGCCGCCGGGCGCAGCCTCGGCCTGCTCGAACACGGTGCCGTCGGGCAGGTGAGGGAGCAGATCGGAGAGGTCGATGTTCATCACACCGCGGGCGGCATCAAGGAAGAGGTGGCGCAGCAGCTCGACCACAACGGGTTCGGCCAGCGGTGCGGCCCAGGGGCTGGGCGCGGGGCGCGCCATGCGGTCCTTGCCCGGCGCGTCGGGTGCGTAGTGGGGCAGGGCGCTGTCGCCGTCGGTGGCGCGGCCCAGCGGGGTGTCGAAGGACACCACGGCGAGGTGGTCGAGGCCGGGCGGGGCGAGACCTGCGAGCGCCTCGGCCAGCGCGGCGCCACCTTCGGGGGGCGTGCGGTTGAGGATCAGGGCCGCTTGCAGGCCCTGTGTGTCGACGTGGAAGGCGAGCCAGTCGCGGATGGTTGGCGCGTCCTCGGTGCCGCGCAGAGCGAGGGCGGTGCGCTTGCCCGCAAAGCGCGCGGGCTGCGGTTGCAGGAGCGGCGCGCGGCAGGCGAGGCCGGGCAGGGGCAGGGCGATGTCGGCTTTGTCTGTCTTGGCCCGGCCGCGCAGGATCAGCCCGCCGCCGATCTGTGTCTCTGAGGTGATCTGGAAATCGGGGGTGCTGGCGAACGCGGCGGCGCGGGCGCCGGATTTGAAGACAAGCGCCACCTCGCCGTTGGGCGCGATGGGCCCCATGGCTGCCAGCAGCGTCATGTCGGGCAGGGCGGTGGCGCGGATCACGTGGTGCGACACCGTCGGCGTGGCGTTGGCGGCTGTGCGGTCAGGCATCGGCGCGCGTTTTCCGGACCTGCTCGTACATGTCGAAGTCTTCAGCGAAGGCGCGCTCGAGGTTCTTGCGGTCGGTCGCCGTGAGCTCGGCGCGCAGAGCGGCACTGTTCGAGCTGTGGCCCATCAGGGTGCGGGTGTCCTGCACCTTGCCATCTGGGGTGCCGAAACAGGCCTGCAGGATCACCTGAAAGGCCGTGTCGAGGGTGGCGGTGTCACCGACGAAATCATAGGCGATCTGGTCATAGCAGGTCTCGCGCCGCTGGCTGCGCCAATGCCGGTCGATGTTCCGTGCGACCGGGTCCTGGGCCAGGATGTCGAGAAAGGCGCCGAGGCTGAGGTCGCTGTCAGCAGGGCGCCCCAGATGTTTCATCAGCGCGCGCTTGGGCCCCTGGTTGCCCGCGATCTTGTCGGCATAGGCGGAGAGCGTGCGCGCCACCGGGTCGCGCACGACGGTGAACTTGAAGCGCGCGGGATCCTGAAGCGCCTTGCGGGCCGCGGGCACGGTGAGCGCGCGCTTGCCGTTGCGGATGAGCCAGCGCGGCGGCATGTGCGCGGAGGCGCGGGCGCGCGCCTCATCGGGCTGGCCGAGACGCGCGAGCTGGTGCGCCATGAGGGTGGCGAGGATCGTCGTGCAGGCGGCCTTGTGGTTCTTCATATAGACGAAGTCGCGCCCGCCGACAGCGGCGGTCGAGACATGGGCCGCCTGCAAAAAGTGACGTTCTATCAGGTAGTTGCGGAGCAGCGGATCATCAGGGTTCTCGGTCAGCCCCTGGCGCGGCGCGGCCTTGGGCGCCGGGTACACCTTGGGCGGGATCGGGGCTGCGGCGGGGTCGATCTCGTGCTGTTCCAGAAGGCGGTGCATGAAGCTGCCGGGCTGGGGCCGGTTGTCGTGTTCCTCCTGCAGATGCGGTTTCAGCCGTCGGGCCCAGAAGTGCACGCCAAGTGTCTCGGCACTCAGCCGGTCCTCGATCCGGCCCCCGCGCCGGACCATCTGCCGCCGGTTGGCGTAGGGGATGGGGTAGAAGGCCGTCTCGGGCCGGGCGTGGGCGATTTCACCGGTCTGCTTGAGAAAATAGGTGACCGCGGCGGGCCCGGTGAAGCCCCATTTCTGCTCGGTGATATGCACCGGCTGGCCTGCATCCCGGGCGGCGCGCAGGTCGCGCTGTTGCCAGCGCTTGAGCCACGGTGCGATGGCATATTCATCCTTGAAGAAGTCAATCAGACCGGTGAGCGCGGCGCTGTCGCGGGGCAGGGCGAGCACCGCGTTGCAGACAAGATCGGGCTTTTCCCAGCCGAAGAGATAGCCCTGCCGGGGCTGAAAGGGCCGGTAGCAGTACATGTCCGCATCGACCCAGATCTTGTCGGTCTTGGCGAGCAGATGAAGGCGCCAGATGTCGGCATGGATCGCCGGGCTGCCGACCCGGGCGTGGCGCAGCAGCGGCTTGGCGGGGAAAATCTCGGCCGCATCGCCTGGGCGCACCCCTGCGGGCAGGTTTGCGATGGGGGTGTAGCTGTAGAGCGTCGTCGGGTGGCCCGCATCGGCAAAGGATTTCAGGCAGAGCTGTTCGAACCAGGACAGCCGGTCGCCGATCCAGAGGCTGGCGATCTCGGGCAGGTCAGACATGGGCGTGGTCCGTGGGGGCCGGGGTCATGGGCTCAGGGTTAGCACCCTTGGCAGAGCGCGCAAAGTCCGCGGGGCCATCGCGCGACGCGGGGGCGGTGATTTCGGGCCCGACACCGGCAAACCGTGGCTTTTTGGACTCAGCGGGCGCGGGCCCGGGAAGTGCGACCAATTTGTCAAACTTTCCCGCCTAACGTCGAAACACGATTCCAGTTCGGGGGTCGGTGATGCTAGAACCCGGGCACCCGGTAAGGAGTTTTGCATGGATCTGCCAATTGTCGCCTCTCTCTGGATTGGCGGGAACCTCAGTTACATTGAGCAGCTGTGCCTGAAATCTTTTGCGGACCATGGTCACCGGACCCTCCTTTACACCTATGAAACGGTGGAGAATTGCCCCGAGGGCGTCGAGATGCTGGACGCCAACGCCATCTTTCCGGCTTCGGATTTCATCCGGCACAAATCCTCCGGCTCGCCGGCGGTGCATGCGGATGCCTTCCGCTATCGCATGATCGCCTGCCAGAATGTGATCTGGGTCGATGCGGATATGCTGTGCATGCAGCCCTGGACCTTCACGGACCAGTTCGTGTTTGGCTGGGAAAAGCCGGACCGGCTGGTCTGTAATGCGGTTTTCGGACTGCCCCGGTTCTCGCGCACGCTGGCGCATCTGAATGCCTTCTGCTCGAATGAGTATCCGATCCCGCCGTGGGCGAGCGATGAAGAGATGGCGCGGCTGACCGAGGCGGCGGCGCGGGGCGCGCCGGTGCATGTCTCGGAGCTGACCTGGGGGGTCTGGGGGCCCGCGGCGGTGACGCATTTCCTGAAAGAGACCGGCGAGATTGCCCATGCGCAGCCGCAGCAGGCCTTCTATCCGATCTCCTTCAAGGAGCGGCGCGACCTGCTGGTGCCGGGCGATGTGATCGACCAGCAGCTGACCGACGGTTGTTATGGGGTGCACCTGTGGAACCGGCGGCTGAGCCGACGGCTGGTGACCCATGAAAACGGCGTTGCGCATCCCGAGAGCTTTCTGGGCCGGGCGCTGGTGCGCCACGGGATTGACCCTGCGCGCGCGCCGATCCCGGATCGCCCGCCCGCGGGCTTCAAGACCCAAGCGGAGATTGCTGCGGAGCAGGCGGAGGGCGGCGCCGCGCCGGCGGTGCGGTCAGACAGCCAGACGCCGCCCTTGGCCCGCTTGCAGCAGAGCCCGGCCTACCAGAGCGCGATCGACAACCTGGAGAGCCGCACCAGCGGGCTCTCGGAGCGGCTGGAGCCGCCCGATCAGCCGATCTCGCATGACAGCATCGTGGTGCTGACGTCGATGAAGAACGAGGCGCCCTTCATCCTGGAATGGGTGGCCTATCACAAGGCCATCGGGGTCACGCATTTCCTCGTCTATACCAACGATTGTTCCGACAATACCAATGCGATCCTCGACCGTCTGGCAGAGCTGGGGCTGGTGACGCGGCTGGATAACCCGTGGGACCCGGCCTCGGGCAAGAAGCCGCAACACGTGGCGCTGCAGGATGCGCAGAGGCAGCCGGTGGTGCAGGGGGCCGATTGGGTGCTGACCATCGACGTGGATGAGTTCGTCAACATCCACGTGGGCGACGGCACCTTTGCCGACCTGATGGCGGCCTGCAACGATCCGAACGTGATGTCCTTTACCTGGAAGTTCTTTGGCAACGACCGGATCGACCAATATGAAGACCGGCCCGTGATGGAGCAGTTCACCGCCTGTGCGCCTGAATTCATCCCCAAGCCGCGGCTGGGGTGGGGGTTCAAGAGCATGGTGCACCGCAGTGCGCCTTACACCAAGATCGGGGTGCACCGCCCCTTGAAGATCGACGATGAGGCGCATGTGGACCAGGTGCGCTGGGTCAACGGGTCGGGCCGGGTGATGCCCGAGATGCTGCTCACCAACAACGGCTGGCGCTCGACCAAGCGGTCGCTGGGGTACCGGTTTGCGACGCTGAACCATTACATCCTGCGCTCGGCTGAGAGCTTTCTGGTCAAGCGTGAACGCGGTCGGATCAACCACACCGAGCAGGATCAGGGCGTCGACTATTGGATGCGGCGCAACTACACCTCGGAGCAGGACACGCGGATGCTGGCGCGCTTGCCGATGATGCAGGCGGAGCGCGATGCGTTGCTGGCCGATGAGGTTTTGGCGGGGCTGCATGTGGAGGCGGTGGCCTGGCACAAGGCGCGGATTGCGGCGCTGAAGGCGGAGCCGGGCTATGCAGAGCTCTACCGCGCGCTGACCGAGGTGGCGCGCCCCGATGCGATTTACCTGACCAAGCCTGATCCCGATGAAGCGGATGCGGAGGATGAGGGGCCGGGGGTGGCCATTCCCGAGCCCGAGTTGGAGACGATGCCCGCCGCGCGGGCCGAGGTGAAGCTGTCGGGGCTGAAGGCGATGTTGGAGGGCGAGGTTCTGCGCGGTGCCGAGACCCCGCAGGAGCCCGCACCGCGCCCGGAAGAGCCGCAAGTGATGCCCACGCCGCCCGAGGCCAAGGCGGCGGCGTTTGCGCCCGAGAGACCGGCGCAGGACCCGGTGCGGGTCTGGCTGCCGCGCGCACCGCAGAGCGCTCTGCACGACGGGACCGACCCGCGCTATGGCCCCGCCCGCGCCTTTGCCGCCACCAATGCCGGGTTCTTCTGGGAAGGGCCTGACAATGCGCTCTATTTCGAGCCGCGCAGCCGCCGCTTGGTGGTGAGTTTCGACAACATCAGCACGGCCCGGCAGGAGGGCCCGCGCTGGCCCTGGGGCTATGGGTTCCTGACCGGCAAGCTGGGCTGTTCGGTGCTGGGGGTGATGGCGTCGCAACGCAACTGGTTCCGGCATGATTTTGTGCACGACAGTTTTGACCAGTTGCGCGACACCGGCTTTTTCGAGCAGTTCGATGAGGTACTTTTTTACGGCGCGTCGATGGGCGCCTTTGCCGCGCTCACCTATGCGCGCTGCTGCGCCGATGCCCGGGTGCTGGCGATTGCGCCGCAATCGACGCTGAACCGCACGACCCTGCCCGAAGAAGAGCGCTGGGGCTGGACCAGGAAGCTCGATTGGGAGGGGCGCTATGGCGATGCGCGGGGGGCGACCGACGCGGCCAAGGACGTGGTGGTGATCTCGGACCCCTATTACGCGCCGGATCGCGCGCAGGTCGCGCGGCTGGAAGGCGCAAACATCCGTCATCTGCGGATGCCCTTCTTTGGCCATCAGCTGCCCAATGCCTTTGTGAACATGGGCATTCTGCAGCCGCTGTTGACGGATATGTTCGAAGAGCGGCTGACCAATCAGCGGTTTTACCAGCTGTTGCGCGCGCGGCGGGATCTGCCGCGGTTCCAGCATGATCTGCTGATGGAGGCGGAGGCCCGCGGCCACCGCAAGCTGGCGGTGCGGGTCTGTGAATACACGCTGAAGAAACGCGATGCGCGCAACATCCGGCGCACGCTGGAGCGGTTGCAGGCCGAGTTGAGCGAGACCTGAGCGTGCCGAAGCATCTGATCATCACCTGCATGAAGAACGAGGGGCCGTTCATCCTGGAATGGATCGCCCATCATCTGGCGATCGGTTTTGACCATGTGTTGGTCTTCACCAATGATTGCGACGATGGCACGGTGGAGATCCTCGATGCGCTGGCGCCGCAGGGGATCGTCACCCGGCTCGACAACCCCTACCAGACCATGGGCGCGGGCTATAACCCGCAAAAGGGAGCGCTGAAATACGCCCAGAGCCTGGACCTGGTGCGCGGCAGCACCTGGGTGCTGATCTCGGATGTGGATGAATTCGTGAACATCCATGCCGGGGCAGGGGACCTTGAGGCGCTGTTCGCGGCGGTGCCGGAGGCCGAGATCATCTCATTGCAATGGCGTCTTTTTGGCCATGGCGGGCGCATCGCCTTCGAGGATGTGCTGATGACCGAGGCGCATCTGTGCTGTGCGCCGAAGTTCTGCCCTTCGCCGATCCAGGCCTGGGGGATGAAGACCCTGTTCAAACTCGAAGGTCCGGGGGTGGCGGGCACCTACAACAAGTTCGGGGTGCACCGCCCGTTACGCAAATGCGTCGAGGGGCCGGTCAACTGGGTCAACGGGTCGGGCAAACCCGTGCCCGAGGATTACTATGACAAGGGCTGGCGGTTCGGGAAGCGCGACTTCGGCTATGACCTGGTGACGCTGAACCATTATGCGGTGCGCTCGGCTGAGAGCTTCCTGGTCAAGCGCGACCGCGGACGGGTCAACCATGTGGATCAGGACCAGGGGCTGGCCTATTGGCTGCGGATGAATTTCAACATGGAGGAAGACCGCTCGATCCAGCGCCGCCTGCCCGAGACGAAGCGCGTGCTGGGTGAACTTCTGGCGCTGCCGGGGGTGCAGGAGCGGCATGATGCGGCGGTTGACGCACACCGGCAGAAGATCGCGGAGCTGATGCAGCGGCCCGATATGCAGGCCTTTCATGCCGAGATCACGTCACCCGATCTGGACCTGCTGTCGCGTCATCTGAACTTCCTGACCCGGCGGCAGTTCATCGAGGGGCCGCAGGCGATCCCGCCCAAACTGTTCAGGCGGTTGGAACGCCTGCCGGTGCTGGCGCCCTATCCGACCTGAACCCAGGCGATTTCAACACAGGTGATCACGACCGCACGGCGGGATGGCGCAGCTTGCCGCGCCAGCGCAGCGATTGCGCGTTCAGCGCGTGGATGTCCCGCCGCCCGGTCAGAATGTCCTCGCAGATCTGCACCGCCTCCCCGGCCTGCGCGGCGGTGAGGTGCTTATAGGCGGGCCGGGCGAGATGGTCATACCAGACCCCGCCGCAGAGCGCGTCGAGCACGATCCGCTGAAAACAGTGATCGTTGCGCACCGGCCAGTCGGTGTCGGGATCGGCCGCGCGGAGCGGCATGACCTGTCGGGTCAGGTGCAGGTACCGGGCAACGGGGTGTTCGTCGGATGTCATGGCGCTTGGGCCGCACCCGGGCCTGTGGCAACGCCCATGTAGATCACCGTCTTGAGCGGCAGTTGACCGAAGGTGAGGTCGAAGCGGCGATTGACCCCGCGCGGGCCAAGGCCGGTTTGCGGACCGACCGCGAAGTCCGCCGCCTGAAGCGCCGAGATCAGCTCGACGGGCTTGATGAACATCGCGGGATCATGGGTGCCCTTCGGCAGCAGGCGCAGCACATCTTCGGCCAGCGTGATGGTTGCCAGCCGGGCCAGTGGGTTGCGGTTGATCGTGTCATAGAGGAAGAGCCCGCCCGGACGCAGCACGCGGGCGACCTCGGCCAGCACCTGATCGAGGTCCTGCACATGTTCGAGCACATCGACACAGACCACCGCATCAAAGCTCTGCGCGGCGTAGGGCAGGGCCTCGCCAAAACCCACATCATAGGTGATGTCTTTCCCTTCGGCGGAAGCATGGGCTTCGGCTGCTGCGATGGCCTCGGCGGCGGGGTCGATGCCCGTCACCCGTGCGCCGCGATCAGCGAGCGCCTCGGCCATGAAACCACCTGCACAGCCGAGGTCGAGCACATCCTTGCCCGCCCAGTCGATGTGCCTGTCGAACCAGGCAAGGCGCCCCGGCACCATGTTGCGGAGCGTGCGCACCCATCTGATCTCGTCCGACCACCAGTGAGAGGCGACATCGTCATAGATGGCGAGGTTATTGCGCTGGGTCATGATCTGTCGTCCTGAGCCGTGGAATGGCATAGGGCACCCGGCGCTTGTAGGCCGCGAACCTCGACCCGTAGCGCGCGGCAAAGCGGCGCTCTTTCAGCCGTGGGGCAATGAGGCAATAGGCGGTGAGGGTGAGGGCCAATACGAGTTGATCGGGCGTCCAGACCGGCACCGTCCAGGTGGTGAGCGCGAAGGCCACATAGATCGGCTGGCGAATGACGCGGAAGGTGCCCCCGGTCGGCATGTCGGGGAAGTGCGGGGGCCGGTCCTGGGCCAGAGACATCCACCCCAGCGCACCGGATTGGACCTCGGCGCCGGCATCGTAGCTGGCCTTGATGAGCAGCGCCCAGCTGGCGGCATAGGCGGTGCACAGCGCACCAAAGGCCCAGCCGTCGGCACGCCACCAGATCACGCCACTGGGGGTCCAGAGGGCAAAGAGCAGAAGCAATTGCACCGAGGCGATGATGGCGAAGGTGGTGGTGACCAGCGTGCCGCCATGCGGGTCTGGGGCGAGTTTTGTCAGCGCCGCCCCGCCGCGTTTGGTCAGCAGGAGCGAGTGAACCAGGGGAAACTGGAGGATCAGGAGCGCATTGGCGAGGTAGGACCACGGTGCCGGCAGCCGCCCCAGGCTCTCGCTCATCCCGAAGAACATCGCCACGATCATCGCCAGAACCGAGAGCGCGAAAACCAGGTGGCAGACCACGCCATAGGCAAAGGCCAGCGCGATGCGCTCGGGCCCGGGCGGCGGGCGCAGCGTGCCGCGAACCAGCGCCAGCAGGCGGTGAAAAGGCGAGGCGTTATCTTGATGCATGGGGCCCTAGCTAGCCAGCTGTTGCCGCTGGTCCAGCGGGTTTGCCAAAACGTCGCAGGGCGGCAGGGCTCAGGCTGTGACCTGATCCTGCACCTGGGCGGCCCGGGCCACGTAACTGCGCAGCATATGCGCGTCATAGAGCGGCATCGCGATCACCTCCTCGCCGATCTCGGAGACGGCGGGGGAAAGG
Source organism: Roseobacter cerffii (assembly GCF_054226325.1). NCBI lineage: Bacteria > Pseudomonadati > Pseudomonadota > Alphaproteobacteria > Rhodobacterales > Roseobacteraceae > Roseobacter > Roseobacter cerffii. Next base: position 61,265 of record NZ_JBTBYJ010000005.1, on the reverse strand, counting down.
TAGCGCAGCTGTGGCGCCGTGGTCCGGCATCCCGACGCCACGCGCAGGCCCTTGGTGATCGGGCAGATCGTGATCAGCTTCTGGCGGATCAGGTCTTCGGTCAGCGGGTCATAGCGCGAGTTCGGGCCCGCCCCCGCGCAGTTGACGACGAAGCCGGTCTCGACCGCGGTTTTGCGGCCATGGTCATCGATGATGTGCACGGTGGCGCCATCCGACCGGTAGGTGACCGCCTTGACGAGGCCGCGGACGACCCGCGCTTTGCCCTGATCCACCAGCCGGTGCATGTCGAGGATGGTGTCGCGGGTGCCGCCGCGCAGCCAGAACCGCAGCTGGCCGGGCACGCGCCGCGCTTGCGTGGGATCGTTGATGAACTGCGTGAGCGGGTGCTCCAGAAAGAAGGCGCGAAAGCCTGCGCGGATTTCGCGCATCTCATCGCCCGCTGCCTTTGCGCGTTCGATCTCGCGCGCGATCTCTGCGAGCAGGCTGTCGGCGGTGGGATGTCCTTTGGAGAGCTTGGGGGTCGTGAGTTTGCGGGGCAGGCGGGGCACCAGCGGCGCGGGGATCTCGCCGTCGGGCGCGCAGGCGACGAAGCGCAGCGCGTCATCGGGGATCAGGCTTTGGCAGAGGCGCAGCACGTCGAGCATGGCCGCGTTGCCGCCGATGCAGAAAATCTCGGCCCCGCGCGTGATATGCGCAGCGATGCGGTCCTCGTGGCCGAAAACCGAAGGCACGCTGAAGGGACCATCATCGCCGTCAATGCGCATGGTGGAGGGGCCGCCGGGCGCGATATCGACGCTCCGAGCACGGATCGTGTCGCCGCCACTGGTGTGGAGGATGACACCGTCTGGGGTGACTTCGATGGCGCGGGCGGTGTCATCCCGGCGGGTGACCTGAACGCCTTGCGCCTTCAGCCGGGCGAGGGCGATGCTGGCCCGCTCCTCCATGAAATCACCGTAGAATTCGCGGGGCGCGTTAACACCGTAGAGATCGCCTGCCGCCACCAGCGGGTCTGCCGCGCGCAGCCAGTTCGGGTTGCGGCCCGCCATCGTCTCCTGCACCTCGGGCCAGCGCGCGGCGAGCCATTGGGCAAATTCGGGGTCGATGTCATCGGCGGGGGAATTCAGCAGGTAGGCATAGCGCCAAGGGGTGCCGTCCGTGCCTTTGGCATAGGCGGCCCCACGGCCAAGTTGGGATGCAGCACTGCCGAGGATGGTCAGGGTCTCACCCGCCTGCAGTGCGCAGGCCTCGACGAATGCGAGGGCGGTGATGCCGTCGCCAACGATTACATGGGAGTGAGCGTGGGTGTGCCCAGTCATCAGCGTCTCTTACTTTCGGAACCCCGCGGGTGTGCCCGAAAGGATTTGGATGGTCAACTCGGCAGCCGAGCGTCGTGGGGCCGCACCTTGCTCGGGCGGCCCCGCGTCGGGCCTCAACCGCCCGAGATCTGCTTGGCCTTTTCGACCAGCACCTCGGCCTGGCGGATCGAGGCATAGTCGATGAGTCGGCCGTCGAGACTGACGGCCCCTTTGCCCGCGGCTTCCGCTTCGGCCATGGCTTCGAGAATGCGCCGGGCCTTGGTGATTTCCGCCTCGGAGGGGCTCATCACCTCGTTGGCGAGCGCGATCTGGCTGGGGTGGATCGCCCATTTGCCCTCGCAGCCCAGAACGGCGGCGCGGTAAGCGGCGGCTTTGTAGCCGTCGGGGTCCTTGAAATCACCAAAGGGGCCATCGATGGGGCGTAGACCATTGGCGCGGGCGGCGACGACCATGCGGGCGAGCGCATAGTGCCACATGTCGCCCCAATGAGTGGCACGATTGCCGTCTGCATCGGGATCGGTGAGCACCGAGTAATCCTCGTTCACACCGCCGATGATCGTGGTGCGGGCGCGGGTCGAGGCGGCGTAGTCGGCGACCCCGAAGTGCAGGCTCTCGTTGCGCTTGGATGCACCCGCGATTTCGGTGATGTTCTGCATCCCCAGAGCGGTTTCGATGATGTGCTCGAAGCCGATGCGTTTCGAATAGCCCTTGGCGTCCTCGATCTGGGTCACCATCATGTCGACGGCATAGACGTCGGCGGCGGTGCCGACCTTTGGGATCATGATCAGATCGAGCCGCTCGCCCGCCTGTTCGACCACATCGACCACGTCGCGATACATGTAATGGGTGTCGAGCCCGTTGATGCGCACGGACATGGACTTGTTGCCCCAGTCGATCTCGTTCAGGCCCTTGATAATGTTCTTGCGCGCCTGTTCCTTCTCGTCCGGGGCGACGGCATCTTCAAGGTCGAGAAAGATCACATCCACATCGGATTGTGCCGCTTTTTCAAACATTTGCGGCTGGCTGCCGGGCACGGCAAGCTCGGAGCGGTTGAGGCGGCCAGGGGCCTGCTGGACGGGGTGGAATGACATCTCGGTGACCTTTCGCTGAGACATAAAATTGCGCCACAAAGGTCAGCGGCGCAGGATAATGTCAAGCGGGAGTTCGGTCTACTTCGGTATACCGCTCATCTCGTCGCGCTCGAGGACGAGGCGCGAGGAATAGTAGAAGGCGATGGCCTGGGCGCGGTTCTTCACGCCGAGCTTTTCGTAGAGGTTCGAGAGGTGGAATTTCACGGTGTTGATGGTGACGTCGAGCTCCTTTGAGAGCTCGCGGTTGGTCAGCCCCTTGGAGAGCGCCTCAAGCATGCCGCGTTCCTTGCGCGAGAGCTGGTGGATCGGGTCGTTCTGCAAATCGCGCACGTCGAGGAAGGGGAAGACCATCTTGCCCGCGGCCACATCGGCGCAGGTGTCGAGCAGGGTCTGCGCGTCGCTGGAGCGCGGGGCAAAGGCGGCGGCGCCCGCGGTCATCGACATGCGGGGCAGATCGCCGGTGTCTTCGGCGTAGACGACGATGCGGGGCGCATTGGCCTGGTCGCGCAGGACCTCGATGAGCTTGGCGCCACCGAGCGCGGGCAGGTTCCAGTCGATCACACCGACCTGCACGGGCACCCGCATCACGGTGCCGAGGAAGCCTTCGGCGGTGGCGGCGGAGGCTACGAGAGAGAATCGGGGATCGCGGTCAATGATTTCCGACAGCGCCGAGAGCACCAGCGGGTTGCTGTCGGCGAGCATGATGTCGATCGGTGCGCCCGTTTCGCTAAGGGATTGATTCATATTTATTAATCCGTATTTACTACCCATTCGGGTAGTCCAATTTTCGGTATGCGTCGGTATTCCATCTAAAAGTATAGGGATTTTCCCACCCGTTTAGCTACCCAAAAGTAGGCGAAGGGGCGTTTTCTTTCTCGGTGGGGGCCTTAACCCTCTATGGTGGAAAAATTTCGACATGACTTTCACATGATCGCGAACCGAGGAGGAAAAATGACCAACACCGTGCCCTTTCCGCAGCTTGAAATTCCCGAGACCATCGCAGCAGGCCCCGGGCCTGGCAATACCGATGCCCGTGTGCTGGCGCGCTATGCCGGAGCGGGGCTTGCGGATCACATGCATCCTGAGGTGCTGCGCGGCATGGTGGAGTGCAAGGAGATGCTGCGCGCGGTGATGGGGACCGAGAATACCTACACCTTCGGCGTGGCGGGCACCGGTTGGAGCGGGCTCGACATGATGTTCGCCGCGGTGATGCCGGGCGACAAAGTCGTGATGTTCGTGAATGGCACCTTCTCTGGCATCGACGGGCTGACCGTGCGGATGAAGGCGGCAACGGCGGAGGAGCTGGCGGCAAACCCGCTGGACCCGCAGGCCGCGAGCGTGGTGATTGTGGACGTGCCGCATGGGCAGAGCGTGACCGGCGAGATCGTTGAGGCGGCGCTGGCCGAGCACAAGCCGAAATGGGCGGCGATGGCGCATTGGGAAACCGGCTCGGGCCGGGTCAATGACATCGCGGGGTTCAGCGCCGCTTGCGAAAAGCATGGGGCGATGGGGCTGGTCGATGCGGTGTCGAGCCTTGGGGTCGGGGACTTCCGGATCGATGATTACCCGGGCATTCACGGCTGGGCGTCTTGTCCGCAGAAGGGCATCTGTTGCCTACCGCTGACCTATGCGCCGGTGTCGTTCACCGACACATACATCGAGACATTGCAGGCGACGGGTACGCGGACCTTCTGCCACCATCCGATCCTCGAGGCGCGCCACTGGGGTGTGATCGACGGCAAGGATGTAGAGAAGGGCACCTATCACCGGACGCATTCGGCCTATGCGGTCTCGGCCTTCCATGAGGCGCTGCGCATCTGTCTGCAGCAGACGATTGCGCAACGTGCGGCGGATTACACCTTCCACGAGGCGGCGCTGCGGGAGGCGGTGCAGGCGATGGGTTGCGAGGTCACGTCGAACATGCCGTCGCTGGTGGTGCTGAACCTGCCGGAGGCGCTGGCGGGTCGCGAAATGGAGCTGGTGCAGCATTGCCGGGCGCAGAATTTCGGCATCTGGCCGACGCTGTCGGAGCCGGTGCAGGTGCGCATCGGCATCCTGAACCTGCTGAGCGAGGCGGCGATTTCAGACATCGTGCGGCGGTTCGGGGCGGCCCTTCGGGAGCTGGGTGCCGAGGTCGATCAGGCGCAAGTGGATGCGGTCCTGCAGCGGCACTACGGAGCTGCGCTCGCCGCGGAGTAACCACCAACATGGGAGGAGGACGTCATGGATATTCACGAATATCAGGCGAAAGAGGTGTTGGCGAGTTTTGGCGTTGTGAGCCCGGATGGGGCGTTGGCCTATAGCCCGGAGCAGGCGGCGTACAGGTCGCGGGAGCTGGGCGGCGAGCGCTGGGTTGTGAAGGCGCAGGTGCATGCAGGTGGGCGCGGCAAAGCGGGCGGCGTGCAGGTCTGCGACAGCGATACGGCGATCTATGACGCCTGCGAGAAGCTCTTTGGCGCTAAGCTGGTGACGCATCAGACCGGGCCTGAGGGCATGGGTGTCTACCGTGTTTACGTGGAAAAGGCGGTGTCGATTGCGCGGGAGATTTACCTCGGTTTCGTGCTGGATCGCACGTCGCAGCGGGTGATGATTGTCGCCTCTTCAGAAGGCGGGATGGAAATTGAAGACATCTCGGCTGAGAAGCCCGAGAGCATTGTGCGCGCGACGGTCGAGCCTGCCGTGGGCCTGCGCGAATTCCAGTGCCGTCAGATCGCCTTCAAGCTGGGCGTTGAAGCGGGGCTGGTGCAGCAGATGGTGCGCACGCTGCAGGGGTGCTATCGCGCCTTCACCGAGCTTGATGCCACGATGGTCGAGATCAACCCGCTGGTGATCACCGGCGATGACCAAGTGGTCGCGCTCGATGCCAAGATGACCTTTGATGACAATGCGCTCTTCCGGCATCCGCAAATCTCCGAGCTGCGCGACAAGAGCCAGGAGGACCCGCGCGAGAGCCGCGCGGCGGATCGCGGGCTGAATTACGTCGGATTGGACGGCAACATCGGGTGCATCGTGAATGGCGCGGGGCTGGCCATGGCGACGATGGACACGATCAAGCTGGCAGGCGGCGAGCCTGCGAATTTCCTCGACATCGGTGGGGGCGCCACGCCCGAGCGGGTGGCCAAGGCCTTCCGGCTGGTGCTGTCCGACAAGAAGGTGCAGGCGGTGTTGGTCAACATCTTTGCGGGCATCAACAGGTGCGACTGGGTCGCCGAAGGCGTTGTGCAGGTGTTGCGCGAGATCGAGGTGGATGTGCCCGTGGTGGTGCGCCTCGCGGGCACGAATGTGGAGCAGGGGCAGAAGATCCTCGCAGGCTCTGGTCTGCCGATCATCCGCGCGACGACCCTGAACCAGGCGGCCGAACGTGCGGTTCAGGCCTGGAAGAACGATCAGGCGCAAGGCGTGACGATGAGGGCGGCATCATGAGCATTCTTTTGGATGGCAGCACGAAGGTCATCGTGCAGGGCATCACCGGCAAGATGGCGCGGTTTCATACCAAGGATATGATCGACTACGGTACCAATGTCGTGGGCGGCGTCGTGCCGGGCAAGGGCGGTGAGACTGTGGAAGGTCTGCCGGTGTTCGACACAGTGGAAGAGGCGGTGCAGGCCACTGGTGCGGAAGCCTCGCTGGTGTTCGTGCCGCCGCCCTTTGCAGCGGACGGCATTATGGAGGCAGCGGATGCTGGCATTCAGTATTGCGTCTGCATCACAGATGGTATCCCGGCGCAGGATATGATCCGCGTGAAGCGGTACATGTACCGCTACCCGAAGGAGCGGCGCATGGTGCTGACGGGCCCGAATTGTGCGGGCACGATCAGCCCGGGCAAGGCGCTGCTGGGGATCATGCCGGGGCATATCTATCTCAAGGGCCATGTGGGCATCGTCGGACGGTCCGGGACGCTGGGCTATGAGGCGGCGAGCCAGCTGAAGGAGCGGGGGATCGGTGTTTCCACCTCCGTGGGCATCGGCGGCGATCCGATCAATGGCTCGTCCTTCAAGGATATTCTGGAGCGGTTCGAGAACGACCCCGACACACATGTGATCGCCCTAATCGGCGAGATCGGCGGGCCACAGGAGGCGGAGGCGGCGGAGTATATCCGCGACCATGTGACCAAGCCCGTGGTGGCCTATGTGGCGGGGTTAACCGCGCCAAAGGGGCGCACCATGGGGCACGCGGGGGCAATTATCTCGGCCTTTGGCGAAAGTGCGTCTGAGAAGGTCGAGATCCTCTCGGCGGCGGGCGTGACCGTGGCGGAGAACCCCGCCGTGATCGGCGCGACAATTGCAAATGTGATGGAGGCAGCGTGATGGTGAAACCCAGCGTTCTCGTGACCCGGCGGTGGCCGGCGGCGGTGGAGCAGAAGCTCGCGAGCGAGTTTGACGTGGAGCTGAACCGCAGCGACCGGCCCTTGACGCCTTCGGAGCTGCGCGAGGCCTTCCTGAAATACGATGCGGTGCTGCCCACGGTGACGGATCAGATCGGGCCAGATGCTTTGGATGTCCCGAAGGCGCAGACCAAGATCCTCGCCAACTATGGCGTGGGCTACTCGCATATCGATCTGGCGCAGGCCAAGCGACACGGCATGGCGGTGACCAACACGCCCGATGTGCTCTCGGAATGCACCGCTGATCTGGCGATGACGCTGATGCTGATGGTGGCGCGCCGGGCCGGCGAGGGCGAGCGGGAACTGCGCGACGGGGTCTGGGACGGCTGGTGCCCGACCCATCTGGTGGGCACGAAGGTCTCGGGCAAGGTGCTGGGCATCATCGGCTTTGGCCGGATCGGGCAGGAAATGGCGCGGCGTGCGCATTTCGGGTTTGGCATGAAGATCGTGGTCTTCAACCGCTCGCCCGTCGATCAGCAGGTGCTGGAGCAATTCAATGCGGTTCAAGAGAACAGTGTCGACGACCTTCTGCCGCAGTGCGATTTCGTTTCGCTGCATTGCCCCGGTGGGCCCGAGACCCGCAAGCTGATCAACAGCCGCAGGCTCGATCTGATGAAGGAGGATGCCTTCCTGATCAACACCGCGCGGGGTGAGGTTGTCGACGAATTCGCATTGGCGCAATCGCTGATGTTCGAGACAATCGGGGGGGCCGCACTCGATGTGTTCGAGCGGGAACCGGCGATCCACCCGATGCTGGAGCAGTGCACCCGCAACCTGGTGATGCTGCCGCATCTGGGCAGTGCGACGCGCGAGGCACGGCAGGCCATGGGCTTCCGCGTGCTCGACAACCTGCATGATTTTTTCGATGGACATGAACCGCGCGACCGCGTGGCGTAAGGAGACTGACATGAACGTAGCGCATCGCGACACCGGCTTTTTCACGACCGATCTGGCGGATCGGGACGCCGAGCTTTTCGGGGCCATCTCGAGCGAGCTGAGCCGTCAACGGGACGAGATCGAGCTGATCGCCTCTGAGAACATCGTCTCCAAGGCGGTGCTGCAGGCCCAGGGCTCGGTGCTGACCAACAAATACGCCGAAGGTTATCCGGGCCGGCGGTATTACGGCGGCTGCCAGTATGTGGATGTGGCCGAAAACCTGGCGATCGAGCGGGCGTGCAAGCTCTTTGGCTGTGAGTTCGCTAATGTGCAGCCGAATTCGGGCAGCCAGGCGAACCAGGGGGTGTTTCAGGCGCTGCTGACGCCGGGCGATACCATTCTGGGTATGTCGCTCGACGCAGGCGGGCATCTGACCCACGGTGCGCGGCCCAACCAGTCAGGTAAGTGGTTCAACGCGGTGCATTACGGCGTGAAGCCTGACACGCTGGACGTGGACTATGACCAGATCGAAGCGCTGGCGTTGGAGCATCAGCCCAAGATGATCATCGCCGGTGGCTCGGCCATACCCCGGCAGCTGGACTTCGCGCGGTTCCGGGCGATTGCGGACCAGGTTGGGGCCTATCTGCTGGCCGATGTGGCGCATTTCGCAGGGCTGATTGCGGCGGGCGTCTACCCGTCGCCCTTTCCGCATGTGGATGTGGCGACGACGACTACCCACAAGACCCTGCGGGGGCCGCGCGGCGGCTTGATCCTGACCAATGACGAGGGCATGGCGAAGAAGTTCAACTCGGCCATTTTCCCCGGCATTCAGGGTGGCCCGCTCATGCATGTGATCGCGGCCAAGGCGGTGGCCTTTGGCGAGGCGCTGATGCCGTCCTTCAAGGACTATCAGGCCCAGGTGATCCGCAACGCACAGACGCTGGCGTCACGGCTGCAGAAAGGCGGGCTCGAGGTCGTGACCGGCGGCACTGATACGCATCTGATGCTCGTCGATCTGCGGCCCAAAGGCGTGAAGGGCAACGCGGCCGAAACGGCTCTGGGCCGGGCGCATATCACCTGCAACAAGAACGGTATCCCGTTTGATACGGAAAAGCCGACGATCACCTCGGGGCTGCGGCTTGGCTCGCCCGCGGGAACGACGCGCGGGTTCACCGAGGTCGAGTTCGACCAGATCGGCGGCTGGATTGTTGATGTGGTCGATGGGCTGCAGGCGCACGGGGCCGAGGGCAATGCAGAGGTCGAAGCGCGCGTGAAAGCGGAGGTTCTGTCGCTCTGCGCGGAGTTCCTGATCTACTGATTGATTTTCGTTGAGTGAGGGGCCTGCCATCCACCTCGGATGGCGGGCCTTTTTTGCGGCTTGAGGTCTCTCGGGAGAAGGGTGTTATACTGCAAAGTATACTATTGATGTATAACGGAGCAGCTTCTATTATACATCAAAAGTAATTTTTGCTGGTTACCCCATGCGCTTTCATTCCCAGATCGGCATGTCCGCCTATCATGATCTGCTGCGGCTCATGCGGGATGACGTGGTCTCTGACCTGATCGGTACGCCCGTGGCGGTCACCGTGAAGGGTCGTATCTTCTGGTACGACAAGTACCGGCTTGGCGCAAAGATGGGGCAAAAGTACATCGGCCCGGACAGTGATGCGCTGCGCGGGCGTCTGGAGCGGGCGAAGGAGCTGAAAGCGCAGGCCGATGAACGGCGCCGCGAGCGGACGCGGCTGGTGCGGCTCTTGCGGGCCGAGGGCTATGCCTCGACCGACCAGCGCACCGGCAGCCTGCTCAATGCCTTTGCGCGGACGGGGGTGTTTCGGCTGGGCGGGACGCTGGTGGGTACGGTGGCCTTTCGGCACTATGAGGGTGAGCTGGGCGTGCAGTTGGGGGTCGATCAGCTGGCGCAAACCGGGGACATCGACATCGGCAGTTTTGAGCGGTTGTCCTTCGCGGTGGGCGATGAGGTCGAGACGCCGCTGGCCGATGTGTTCAAGTCGCTGGCCTTCGAGCCGCTGCCGTCGATGGATCACACCCGGACCTGGCGCTGGTCGCAGGGCGGTGGCGAGACGCTGGTAGAGTTCCTGATGCCGGCGCAGCGCGACGAGGGCGTGCGGGACCTGCCCGCCCTTGGTGTGAGCGCGATTGCGCTGCGGCATCTGGACTTCCTGCTCGCCGATCCGATCCCGGCGGTGTCGCTCTATCGTTCCGGCGTGCTCATCCAGATCCCGCGGCCGGAGCGTTTTGCGATTCACAAGTTGATCGTGGCGGACCGCAGGGCCGGGGGGGCGGATGCGCAGAAGTCCGCGAAAGACCGGGCGCAGGCGGCCTATCTCATCGCAGCATTGGCCGAGTTGCGCCCGGATGAGCTGCGCGAGGCTTACGTCGTGGCGCAGGAGCGTGGCCCGAAATGGGCCGCACGGATCGCCGCAAGCCTCAAGCTCATGCCGCAAAGTGCCGAGGTGCTGGGCGGGCTCGTTGCATAGGTGCCGGTCGATCGGCTCAGGCGGATTTCTTGTAGACCTGGCTGACGACGCCATTCGCAAGACGCTCGGTTGTGACGCAGTCGAGCGTGAGAGGGGGATGCGCGCCCTGAAACAGCCGTTTCCCGGAGCCAACCACGACGGGGAAGGCCCAGATCCGGAACTCGTCGATCAGGTCATCAGCCAGTAACGATTGGATCAGATGCGCGCTGCCGTGCACCTGAAGGAGAGGACCATCCTGCGCCTTCAGCTGTCTGACCTCATCGGTGCCTGCGAGCGTTTGCGTGCTCTGCCAGTTCGATGTGAGCGGTGTGGAGGTGACGACGTATTTCCTTGCGGTGTTCAGCCGGTCGGAGGTGGTCGATTTGGGCGCGGTCGGCCAATGACCGGCAAAGAGATCATAGGTCTTGCGCCCAAACAGGATGTCGTAGGGTGCCGCCATGGCGGTCCGCTCCACATGCGGCATCACCCCGTCCCAGTAGGGCGCGGCCCACCCTCCCTGATCGAAGCCGCCCGAGGCATCTTCCTCGGCAGACCCCGGCGCTTGCATCACGCCGTCCAGGGTCACGAACGTCAGGATCGCGAGCTTGCGCATGTCAGCTGCTGACGCTCTGCTGCGCCGTGGCCAAGGCGGCCAGCTTGTCGAAGGCCTGAGCCCAGCCGCCGGCGCCCGCCGTGCCTTCGGCCACGCCCACATGCACCATGACCATCCGGGTGCGCCCGCCGAGATCGCTGAGCTCGATGATCACCTCGGTGACATCGGGGAAGTCGTCTGGCATCCCCATGCTTTGCGGTGCGATCAGCGTACCCGCTTCGTCGCACATGCTTTCAGTATAGACGAGGCGATGCGGTGGGCTGACCTCTTTGTAGACGCCGGTAAACCACATCTTCATTGACCGTTGGGGCGATTGCATCGCCATGCAGATCTTGCGCGTGCCGCCAACCGTCACATCCATCTCGGCCGTCGGCACGGACATGCCATTGGGGCCATACCACTGGCGGAAGAGGTCAGGGTCGGTCCACATCTGCCAGACAAGGTCGCGCGGTGCGTCAAACTCCCGTTCGATGCGCACCCAATCCTGTTCGTCACTCATGGTGATGTGTCCTTTATCTCGTTGAGCAGTTTGTCCATGGCATCAAAGCGGGTCTCCCAGATGGGGCGGTATTGCTCTGTCCATCCGACCACCGCCTTGATAGGCGTGGTGTCGAGCGTGCAAGGGCGGAACTGTGCCGTCTTCTCACGCTTGATCAGCCCGGCATTCTCGAGCACCCGAATATGCTTTGACACCGCGGGCAGCGACATGTCGAAGGGCTCGGCCAGCGCGTTCACAGTCGCCGTGCCTTTGGCCAGATGCGCGAGGATGGCCCGCCGCGTGGGGTGGGCAAGGGCCGCGAAGACCGCGTCAAGTGTGTCATCGTCATTCATGGGGTCAATATTAAACTGATCAGTTAATTAGTCAATTGGTTTAATAACGGCCCACTATATGATGAAACAGCGTCGATTGTTCGAATCCGGGGTCCGTCGACGCTGGCCGCATCCTAGCTGCCCGCGTGCGGTGACCCCGTCCCCGTGTCCAGATACTGTTTCAGACTGCTGAGAAAGAAGAAGTCCCACCCCGCCTCGCAGATGTCATAACACAGCAGGCCCGGGGTGAGCCCCGCGTGTTCAAGCTCGATTGTTGTGCTGCCAACGGTGCCGGTGATCCTCCAGTGCAGCTTTGTCCCGAGCCATTCGGTCTCGATCTCCTTGGGCTGCCCGTCGTGCACATGCAGCGCGTCGACACAGGTCCACTCGACAAATCCGGGTGGGTCGGATTGGGTCAGCTCGAAGGTCCAGTAGGACACGCCCGGCGGAAAGGAGAACTTTGCCCGGTCGCCAAGGTTTCGAAGCGGGTGGTCGGGGCGTGTCCACCAGCGATCCACATGTTGCGTCACGGCGTCGAAGGCGGCGCCCGCTTCGGCTGAGACCTGGATGGACTTGCGGTAGTTTTGAGTGGTCATGGGGTTTTTCCTTAGGCGGCTTCGGCCCAATGGGGCGGGAAGGTTTCGGCCACACCGGGCAGCGCCTCAATGCGCGCCATCCAGGTGGCGATGTGAGGTGGCAAATCCGTCAGACTCCGCAGCCCAAGGGCTGTCATGATCTCGGGTTTCGTCTCCATCGCGCGCTGGATCAGCCGGACATGCGGGAAGGCCACCGCGTCCGCAGCACCGGGGTGCTCACCTGACAGGAACGGCTGCGTCGAGAGGAGGCGCGACAGATGCGTGAGCTCCGCGCGCAAGGCCTCGGCGGCGGTCAGCAATTCCGGTGTGGCCTCGGCAGCGTTCTGGAAAAAGATCGGTGACAAGACATTGCTTGTGGCCGGCGGGAGGTGGTCGAAGATGTCCATCGTGGTTTGCCAGATGTGCCCCGCCTGTTCCGGCGTGTTCCCGAACAGCGGCGTGGTTGGAAACGCGTGGTCCAGCCAGGCGAGGATGGCGACGGAGTGGCCGAGCCGCAGGCCCTCATGGTCCAAAGTCGGCACTGTGCCACGGGGGTTGAGCCGCAGATAGGCCTCGGACTTGTGATCTTTCTGTGCGGCGGAGAGAAGCTCAATGTCGCAGGGGATGCCCTTGAAAGCCATGCCGAGGGCCACGCGCCATGGGCTTGGCGCACCGCTGACTGTCCAGAGTGTGGGGGTCATGATGTTGTCCTTTGATGCAATCTGTTTGCTCAAAGCTAGGCACAACAGTAAGATCAGAAAAGTAGGCAGAATTTTTTGATATACTATCAAAAACCATACTATTGGAGCGATCATGACCATTGAACCAACCGCCGCGATGGACATTCCAGAGCCGGACAGTGCCGCGATTTGCCCCGCGCCGAAGGTCATCGGGATGATTGGCGGCAAGTGGAAACTCTTGATCCTGCAGATCCTGATTTTTCAGGGGACAAAGCGGTTTGGTGAGCTGCGCAAGGCGATTGACGGCATCACCCAGACCATGCTGACCAATCAGCTCAGGGCTTTGGAGGCCGATGGGCTGGTGATCCGAAAAGTCTATGCCGAGGTGCCGCCGAAGGTGGAGTATTCCGCCAGCGCGGACGGGATGGCCCTGGAGCCTGTCTTTACGTCGATGCATGACTGGTGGGTCAATCGCTCGCCAACGGGCTAGAACTTTGGGGGGCAACATCGTCGGGCCGCAAGGTGAACGCTCAATCGGTCAGCGATTGCACAAGCCGGTTTGACTGGTCCAGACGCTCTGCCAGCGTGCGCAGGAAGTAGCTTTTCAGCGCATGGGTTAAATCCGGCTCGAGTGGGGCCATGCGCAGCAGATCCTCCTGACGCAATCGCCAGACGGTGGCGGTGGTTTCGGCGGTGGCGGAGGCGGTCCGCGCGCGCTGGAGAAAGAATGACATCTCGCCGACAATCGTCCCGGGGCCGAGCGTCCGCAGGTGGATGGGCGCCTTCTCGGGCACGTCGAGGTGCACCTTGATGAACCCGCTTTCGATGAAATAGAGGTCGGTTCCCTGGTCCCCTTGGCGGATCAGCGGGGCTTGCGGTTTGAGCGTGATCTTCTCCAGAAAGGGTCTGAGTGTTTCGAAGGCCTTGGGATGCGCAAGATCGCGTGCCAGCTGGTCTGCGATGCGCTGTGCCGGGCGCGTCCAGGGGCGATGGGCCCAGTCATGCAGCAGGCGGTCTTCGGACCAGGCCATCGCCTCGTCCACATCATCGAAATAGAGCACCGGTGGGCCTTCGATGGCGTTTATGAGCAACTTGTTCAAGCGCATGGCGATGGACGGTTTCAGTGCGCTGACAATCAGGCGCCCGTCCTGCTTGCCGATGATGCCGCAAATCTTGGTGAGGCTCTGGATCGCTGAAGAATCGATGCCGGTGACATCCCGGCAATCCAGTACGACAAAGCGCACCGGCGCGGCGCGGGGTGTTTCGAAACAGTCCCGGACCCGTTGATGCAGCTGGTGAACACTGCCGAAGAAGATAAAGCCCTGAAGGCGCAGTACGCGGATCTGCGCCCCGTGCCTGCGAAGGTAGGCATGATCGTCCGAGTTGTGCTCGACCCGGCTGCGGTAGGTTTCGCCGGTGACCGCATATTTTACGACCTCGACCCGCGCATATTCGACGGTGAAAAGCACCGCGGCGGCAAAGACGCCGACCGCGACGCCCTGCAACAGCCCAACCGTGACGATGAGCAGAACGATCAGCAGCACGACCAGGTATTCGCGCCGGGAGACCGTCGCGTAGATGCCGATCAGCCATTGATAGAGCAGGCCCCCGCCGATCCAGAGGAGCAGCCCGCCAAAGAGCGGGATTGGGATGACGCTGAGCAGAGACGCACCGAAGACCAGGATCGCGGCACAGACCCCGGCGACCAGCACGCCGGTGATCCGATAGGCTGCGCCCATGTGGTGCGCGAGGATGGTCAGGCCCAACCCTTGAAACCCGGCGGCGCCGCCTCCGGCTCCGGCCAGGATATTCGCCAGCCCGGCGGCTTGAAGTTCGCGGTCGAGATCGATGTCCCGGCGCACCGAGAGTTCGATCCCGCTGGACGCGAACAACAGCGCGGCCGCGCTGATCGCAAGCAGCGCGCTGATCTTGGGCAGCTCGGACCAGATCATCGACCAGTCGGCCAGCGCCAGCGGGTTGTCTTGGAAGGGCAGGCGGATGCTGCCGTCTTGCGGAGGGGCAAAGAGCCAGCCTGCGCGTTGCAGATCGGTCAGCGAGAGGTCGAACAGCCAGACACCGGCGTGAAACAGCGCGAGAAATGTGGCGATGGCGATGGGCAGGACAAAGGGGCTGCCACTGCGCCGGGCCGCCAGATCCACGATGAGGGCAAAGGCGACCGCAGGGGCCCACTTGAGGAGAGCCGCGCCTTCGATGAGGGTGGGTAGGCTTTCGACGGTGACGGGCGCGCCCAACACCACAGCGAGCGCGCCGGTGACGATCAACCACCCCATCCCGGCGAGAAATCCGGCCAGCACCGGGTAGGGGATAAAGCGGATCAACCGGCCCAGCCGGAATGTGCCCATCGCAAAGAGCGCCGCCCCGGTCAGCGCAGTGGCCAGCCCGATCATCACGATGATGGTAGCGAGTATCTCGGCTTCGCTATGCGCCCCGAACATCCCGCCGTGCAGGGAGGCGGCGATCACGGCCAGCGTGACCACCGTGACCTCCTGCGTGACGGAAACCATGCCCTTGTATGAGCTGAAGAGCGCGATCACCGCGCTCAGCACGATGGTTCCGACCAGGCAGATGCCGATCGCCAGCGTGATATGCGTGCTGAGCACCGTGGAGAAGAGCAGGACGGCCGCCGAGATGGCAAACATCGCGGTCAGCAGACCACAGATCAGCCCGGCGGAGAGGATCGCGGGCAGATGGCTCAGCCAAGGCGCCCGGTTCGTTGAGCTTTGACTGTCTTCCGCCGCCACCGGATCGTGCAGGATGTCAGCCGCACGGGGGGTGCTGGTTTCTGGTCCGAAAGCCTCCGCGTGGGCATGGTCATCCATGGGGTACGACGCGACATCAAGGATGCCGTCCTTCCAGTTTTGACAGGGTGTCAGCGCGCGGCGATCCTTTTGCGCTGCGCGCCCAACGCTCCGAGCCCGGCGAGCCCCGTCAGCAACAGCACCGCGCCCGCAGGCAGGGGAACGGCGGAGATTTGGACCGGGGTGAATCGGGCAAAGGTGGAGCCATCTGCATTGGACAGATCGGTGTTGATGCCTGAAGAAGAGTCTGCCGATCCGTCAAGCCCGTCGGTGTTCACAAAGATGACCGTTTTGATCTCCTGAAAGTCAGCAGACAGTGCATACGGAATTGATATGATACCTACGCCAGCGACATTTGCCGCGATGCCGAAGGTCAGTGTGGGGTTGCTGTCGAAATCTCCAAGGGGCCCGTCGAGGAATACTGTGTCGCCAAGACTTATTGCTGCCGCTTCCGCCAGAGCACGTGTCGAAAAGTCGAAATCAAATGTACTGTCGCACCCATCAAAGAGGGCGACGCAGCTGCCATCGACGAACTCCACATCGTAGAGCGTGCCGTTGACGTCGACATTCGATGCACCCCGCAATTGTCCGTCCACGACATTCAAGGTGACAGTGGCCGCAAGGCCCGTCGTGGCAGTCAGTACAGCCACAGCGATGGCAAGGGCGCATGTTCTAATGATCATATCTATGTCTCCTTCAGAATAGTCCTGCTCGACAGGCTTCTGGGACGTTTCATGCGCGACAAGGCACGGGCTCCTACCGGCACATAGCCTGTGCCTGCCTCACGGATATTCCCGCCAGAGTTGAAGTTCGCCTCAATTGCAGGCATCATCAAAGCCAGCTTTGAGGTGCGAAGAAAATGGGCTGGGGTGGATTTGACCCATACGCGCTCAAATTTGTCCCAAACCAGTGCAGTCGGGTGCGGCGAATTCGCATAGAACCCTCGACACAGATATTTTCGATTGGGGACCGATGATCAGGACATATGCCATTGCCATGGTTCTGTTTGCGTTGTCTGTCTGCGCGACGGCCTTGCGCGCCGAGGATGCCGCCAGCCCGCAGGCTGCATGTTTGCAGCCGGGCGACATGCCGCCGGTGGCCCATACGCTGTCGGATGCGCCCGATGATCGGCTGCGCGCGCTGCGGGCTGAGTATTTTCTCGATCATACCGGGTCCATCGGCCCGGACAGCATTACCGGGCAGACCTTCCACCCGCGCAGCTGCAACGGGATGTTCACCGCGCCCGTGCCGTCGCAGGCCCTGTGGCTGCGGTTTGCAGTCGCGAATCCGCATGGCGAGGACCGGGACTGGGTCATCGCCTTTATCGAAAAGATCTTCGATGAGGTGATCGTCTTCGAAGACCGAGACGGCACACTTGTCGAAGTGTCACGCGCAGGCCGCACCGTCAGCCCCGGGCAGAACAACAGCACGGCCATTCGCACCGGGTTTCCCATTGTGCTGCAGCCCGGCGATGACCGGGTGTTTTACCTGCGGATTGTGGGGACCTTCGAGCCGACGATCACCGCGGTCATCATGTCGGCGGACCTCTTTTCCCAGTGGGGCACGATGACCTTGATGATGACGGCGCTGTTTCTGTGCTATGTGGCGACGATTGCGCTCTTGAGCATCATCCTGTTCCGGCAGATCGACCTGCGGTTTTATCAGTATTATGCGCTCTATCTGGTCTGCCTGTTCATGTTCTCCTTCATCTATGATGGCTGGTTGCATACGATTTTCGATGTCACGCTGCCGGCCACCACACTTACGCCGATGACCGAGGGCTTCGCCGGGCTGGGGATGCTGGCCAATGTGCAATATTGCCGTGTGCTGCTGAACGTGGATGCGGACGCTCGGATCTGGCGGCGGCTGTTCCAGGCCCTCTCTGTCGTGATCGTCGCGGTGACGGCTCTGGCCGTGCTGGACCCCTGGCATCTCGCCATGCCGCTTCATCTCATCTATTTCGTCAGCCCGCTGGTCCTTTTGGTCGTCGCTGTCCGGAAGATTCGCGCGGGGCTGCCGCAGGCTTGGCCGATCTCGGGCTCGCTGGTGTTGTTCAGCGGCGGCCTTTTCGCTGCGGTTTACTTCTTTCTTGTGCCGGTCAGTCCGACGCAGGCCGCGACCGCCTTCGATGTGCTGCTGCTGCGGCCTCTGTCCTTGGCGTATATCGCCGCGATTGTCGGTGAGACGCTCTTCATGATGCTGGCGATTTCAACGATGGTCCGCGCGATGCAGACGGAACGTCGCTCTGCCGTGGTCGAACTTGCCTCGCTCGGACAACAGGTCAAGGATATCGAGAAACAGCGCATCGAGGTGGAGCGGACAACGGCGGCGAGGCTCGAGGCGCTCGAGGCTGCGCTGGCCGATGACCCGGCGACCAAACAGCATCTCTCCGCAAAAAAGCAGTTCCTGGAGCGGTTGACGGAACATGTTCTCGATCATGTGGCGGATCAGGATTTCGGGGTGGAGAGGTTGGCCTCTGCGCTCGCGGTCAGCCAGAAGACCCTTGGCCGTCGCCTCAAGGAAGCAAACGGGCAGTCGCCCGCGTCGTTCATCCGATCGGTGCGCCTGACCTTCGCCCGCAACCTGATCCTGCTCGATCAGTACAATACCGTGGCTGAGATCGCACATGCCGCGGGGTTCTCGAGTGTCAGCAACTTCACCAAGCTCTACCGGCAGGAGTTTGGCGAAACGCCGAGCAAATCGATCAGCCTGTTGAGAAACATCCAGTAACCGGATGGGAGGCCCGTGCTGGAAGCAGATGGGCTCAACGGTTGTTTTCGTCGCCGGACAGGCTGGTCGTGCTGTAATGTGAATTATGTAAAAATTAGGTCGCTGATGTGGTGCTATTCTCAAGCTCGGTGAGGTTCACGCGCGGATGATCAGTGAGCAACTGGTTGACCTGTCTGCGACAGCTTTCGCCGGGCCACGCGGTCGGAAACACGTGATCGGGCAGCTCAGGGATCTTCAGCACGATGCGCCGCCAACCATGGACGATGAGAACCCGCAGCACGGCAACATCCAGCGGCGTCATCGTCGGGTTGTTGCGCAGGAGCGCGGCGCAGCGTCCAAGACGGTCTTCAAAGGCGACGGCGTGGGCGAGCATCTCCGGCGGGCAGATCTTGTTGCTGAGCCAGTCCGGCAGGCGGTTGCCCGGACCCAGCTGGGTGGTGAAAGCGTCGGCACGCGCAGGATTCTCCGCTGAGATTAGTGTGTTCGGCGTGACCCAGACGCCGCTTGCATCATCGCTGTCGCCACGTTCAAAGATACTCAGCCAGGCGTCGGTCTGGGGTTCGGTGCGCCCGTAGATGCGCGGCGTCGCGGCAATCGAGTGCTGCAACCCGAAATCCGTCAACCGATGGAAGCTCTGACGTCCGGTGCGCTGGCTTTCGATCCACCCGTCCTTGCGAAGCCGGTGCAGAGCCACGCGCAGGGCGGCGGGTTTGATCCCGATGGCGTCGCACAGAACGCTGAGAGCCCGGCCCGAAATCTGCGCATCAGGCGCCTGTGCCAGATCGCCGAAGACGGTGACCAGCAACGACCAGACACGGGGCGGCGTGTCGCCCGTCAGACAGTTGACCAGCTGGGGGTGCAAAGGGTGCGTCATGCGCCCCTTCTAGGGCCTCACCGGCTGACGTCCAAGAGGCTAGGCCGTATAGGCGTTCATGGTCAGCAGCTCGTATTCCGCGACCAGATCATCATCCTGATTGGTCAGCGTGACATGCCAACGCACCTCGCCGTACTCGTCGTTGCGTTTGGTTTTCCGCTTCACGGTCAGGCGCACCTTGATGCTGTCACCGGCCTCGACCGGCTTCATGAAGCGCAGGTTGTCGAGGCCGGTGTTGGCCAGCACCGGGCCTTCATTTGGCTCGACGAAGAGACCGGCGGCAAAGCTGATCAGCAGATATCCGTGCGCCACGCGTCCTGGAAAGAAGGGGTTTCGCTTCGCCGCGGCGTCATCCATGTGGGCATAGAACGTGTCGCCGGTGAAATGCGCAAAGGTTTCGATGTCTTCGAGTGTGACTTGCCGCTCAGCGCTCTGAAGCGTTTCGCCGATGGAGAGATCATCGAAGCTGCGCGTGAAGGGATGCGCCGGCCTCGTGATTTCGGCAGCGCCCGGCACCCATTGGCCACTGACCGCGGTGAGGATGTCCGGGCTGCCCTGCACCGCAGTGCGTTGCATATAGTGCATCACGCCGCGCACGCCGCCCATCTCTTCGCCGCCGCCCGCGCGGCCTGGGCCGCCGTGGACCATATGCGGCAGAGGTGAGCCGTGGCCGGTGCTCTCGCCCATGCTGTCGCGGTTGTTGAAATAAAGCCTGCCGTGGAAGGCGCCTGCGCCAAGCGCCACCGCTCGCGCAACCTCCGGGTCACGGGTGATGACCGAGGCGACCAGCGAGCCCTGCCCGCGGTTCACGAGGTCAATCGCGTGATCGAGATCGCGGTAGCCCATGAGGGTCGAGACCGGCCCGAAGGCCTCGGTTGCGTGCACATGGGTGGCGCTGTCGGGCGTGGCGCAGTGAAAGAGCATCGGCGGCAGGAAAGCCCCCTGCTCGGCGCTTGCGCCCGTGACCTCGAAGTCCTCGGGGTCGCCAAAGACCCGATCCGCTTCGGTGCCGATGTGCCGCGCCTTGGTCAGCACGTCCTGCTTTTGCGCGTTGGAGACCAGCGCGCCCATGCGCGTGGCCTCGGCCCGAGGGTCGCCAATCACGGTCTTTGCCAGGCGCTGGCGGAGCGCCTCGGTCACTGCGTCGATCTGGGCTTCGGGCACGAAGATGCGGCGGATCGCGGTGCATTTCTGGCCCGCTTTGGTTGTCATCTCGCGCTGCACTTCGTTGATGAAGAGGTCGAACTCCGGCGTGCCGGGGGCGGCATCCGGGCCGAGGATCGAGGCATTCAGGCTGTCCTGCTCGGCGATGAAACGGATCGAATTGCGGAGCAGGTGCGGGGCGGAGCGCAGTTTGAGCACGGTCTCGGCCGAGCCGGTGAAACTGACCACATCCTGGTGGGTCAGATGGTCGAGCATGTCGCCGAGCCCGCCCGCAACGAGTTGCAGCGCGCCGTCGGGCAGCAGCCCGCTGGCCAACATGATCTGCACCGCGCGTTCGGTCACGTAGCAGGTGGCCGTCGCCGGTTTTACGATGGCGGGCACTCCGGCCAGCAGCGTCGGCGCGAGCTTTTCCAGCATGCCCCAGACCGGGAAGTTGAAGGCGTTGATATGCACCGCAACCCCGCGCAGGGGCGTGCAGATATGCTGGCCAAGGAAGCTGCCATTGCGTGACAACTGCTCTACCGCGCCGTCGAGATAAACATGCGCGTCCGGCATTTCGCGGCGGCCTTTAGAGGCGAAGACAAACATCGTCCCGATGCCGCCGTCGATGTCGATCAGGTGATCGGACTGCGTGGCCCCGGTTGCGAAGCTGAGATCGTAGAGCTCCTGTTTATGCTGCCCGAGATGTTGGGCGAGCGCTTTGAGCAGGCGCGCCCGGTCGTGAAATGTCAGCTTGCGCAGATTTGGGCCACCCACGGTCCGGGCGTGGTCGAGCATGGCCAGAACATCGAGCGCGTCATTGCCCGCGCGGGCCATTGTCTGCCCGGTGACCGCGTTCTCGATCATTCGGGCGCTGTCGTCCGGTGCGATCCACTGCCCTGCTGCGAAACTCTTGACGTCGATCAGGGTCATGTCGGCCTCCGCTTGGAATTCATATGCTATTTATTGACCAACCGGTCGGTTTATGCAAGATGATTGAAAAGACGACGGGACGGTACCATGACACTCACCCCAAAACAGCGCGCAGAGCGTGCAGCCCAGGCGATGTGGTCGCCGGACCGGGCCTCGCACTGGCTCGGGATGGAGCTTGCGGATGTCGATGAAGGAACGGCGATGCTAACGCTCCTGGTGCAGCCGCATCATTGCAACGGGCATGGGATGTGCCACGGTGGCATCACCTTTGCCTTGGCTGACAGCGCCTTTGCCTTTGCCTGCAACAGTCGGAATGCGGCAACCGTCGCCCAGCAGAACAGCATCACCTATGTCGCCCCGGCGCGGGCGGGAGATATGCTCACGGCACGGGCGGAAGAGCGTGCGCTGAATGGTCGAAGTGGCGTCTATGATGTGCAGGTGACAAACCAGACCGGCGCCGTGATCGCCGAGTTTCGCGGTCTGTCGCGACAGATCAAAGGGCAGCTGTTCGACGAAGATGTGGAGGATGCGTCATGAGAGATCTGAGCCCTAAGCCGTCTGATCTGGATCCGATCGAGATTGCCTCGGTCGATGAGATTCGCAGCCTCCAGCTTGACCGGCTGAAATGGTCGCTGCGCCACGCCTATGAGAACGTGCCGATGTACAAGGCGCGCTTTGACGCGGCGGGCGTGCATCCTGACGATCTGAAGGACCTGTCCGACCTCGCCCGCTTCCCTTTCACCGAAAAGGACGATCTGCGGGCGAACTACCCCTTTGGTATGTTCGCCGTGCCGAAAGAGCAGATCATTCGCGTGCATGCCTCTTCGGGCACCACGGGCAAACCAACAGTGGTGGGCTATACCGCGCGGGACATCGACACATGGGCGACGGTTATGGCGCGGTCGTTGCGCGCCTCGGGGCTGCGGGCCGGGGATACCGTGCACAACGCCTATGGCTACGGGCTTTTTACCGGGGGTTTGGGCGCGCACTACGGGATCGAGAAGCTGGGCGCGATGGTGGTGCCGATGAGCGGCGGACAGACCGAGAAACAGATCAGCCTAATCACCGATTTCGAGCCCAAGGGCATCCTCGTCACACCCTCGTACATGCTGAACATCCTGGAAGCCTTCCGCGCTGCAGGGCGCGATCCGCGCGAGACCTCGCTGCAGGTAGGGGTCTTTGGTGCCGAACCCTGGACCAACGCGCTGCGCCAAGAGGTGGAGCAGGCCTTTGATATGCACGCGGTCGACATCTATGGCCTCAGCGAGATCATCGGCCCGGGTGTGGCCAATGAATGCGTCGAGACCAAGGACGGCTTGCACATCTGGGAGGATCATTTCTTCCCCGAGATCATCGACCCGCAGACGGGGGAAGTGCTGGAGGACGGACAGGAAGGCGAGTTGGTCTTCACCACGCTCACCAAGGAAGGCATGCCGATGATCCGCTATCGCACACGCGATCTCACCCGGCTGCACCCCGGCTCGGCGCGGTCGATGCGGCGGATGGACAAGATCACCGGGCGCTCGGACGATATGATTATTCTGCGCGGCGTGAATGTCTTCCCGACCCAGATCGAGGAACAGGTGATGGCGACCGATGGACTTGCACCGCATTTCCAGATTGAGCTGGTGAAAGATGGCCCGATGGATGCGATGCGCGTACTGGTCGAGGAAGCAGAGGGCAGCGCTGCCACCGCAGCCGCCGTGCTGCGCAAAAAGATCAAGGATGTGGTGGGTATCTCGACCGATGTCATCGTCGGCGCGCCCGGGTCCGTCGCCCGCTCGCAGGGCAAGGCGGTGCGAGTGGTTGACCACCGCGAGAAGGGCTGACCTTTGGCCCGGACCATCGCAAAGGATCACGACAAGAAGCGGCAGCATATCCTCAAGACCGCCGCGCGCGTCTTCGCCGATGCGGGCTTTGCGCGCGCCTCCATGTCGCAGATCGCGGCGGCTTGCGGGATCTCGAAGGCGAATATCTATCACTACTACGGCAGCAAGGACGCGCTGCTGTTTGACATCCTCGACACTTACCTGTCCGAGCTGCGCGACCGCTTATGCGGATTGGACACGTCGGATGCGGCGCCGGAAGACCGGCTGGTGCATTTCGTCCGCGAGGCTTTGCTGGCTTATGAAGGCATGGATGCGGAGCACAAGATCCAGTCCGAAGGGCTGCCGCTCTTGTCGCCCGCGCAGCAGGAAACGTTGAAGACCTACCAGCGTGAAATGGTGCGCCACCTCTCCGACACTCTGCGTGAGATCGCGCCGGACGCCTTCGCTGCAGACGCGGGCCAGTTGCGCAGCGCAACGATGTCCGTCTTCGGGATGATCAACTGGTTCTACATGTGGAACCCGGGCGCAGACAGCGCAGCGCGCGAAGACTATGCTCAGCTGGTGGCCACCATGTCGGTCAGCGGGGTGCGCGGCCTCGGCTAGTGCTGATCGTAATCGATGATGATCTTGTCGGTGATCGGGAAGGACTGGCAGGACAGGATGAAGCCACGCTCCACCTCATAGTCCTCCAGCGCATGGTTTGCGACCATCTCCACCTCGCCTTCGATCACCTTGCACTTGCAGGTCGAACAGACCCCGGCCTTACAGGCATGCGGTGCGTCCAGCGCATTGGCCAGCGCCGCCTCCAGAACGGTCGTGTCTCGGTCCATGTCAAAACTGAGTGTGGCCCCGTCGAGGGTGATCTGCGCCTTGATTTTGCCCTGCTGTGCATCGGCTTGCGCAGTTCCTGCAGGGCGCTGCAACCGTCCTGGCTGTGCGCTCTTGAAAAGCTCGAACTTAATCTGATCCCGGGTCAGCCCGTGATCCTTCAGTGCCGCCGATATGCCCAGCATCATTGGCTCGGGGCCACAGATGAACGCGGTATCAACCGATTTGACATCAATCCAATGCTCGAAGAGCGCCGCACATTTCGCTTCATCAATGCGCCCGCGAAACAGCTCGATTTCCTGCGCATCCGATTCCAGCACATGGATCACGCTGAGCCGCCCCATGTAGCGGTTCTTCAGGTCCTCCAGCTCCTCGCGGAACATGATCGTGTTCACCCCGCGGTTCGCATAAACCAGTGTGAATTGCGACTTGGGCTCTTCCTCCAGAACGGTCTTCAGGATCGAGAGTACCGGCGTAATCCCCGAACCACCGGCAAAACCCAGATAACTCCTGGCCTGATCGGGCGACAGCTCCGCGTGGAAGGTGCCCATGGGCTCCATCGCCTCGACGATCATGCCGGGTTGCAAATCCTCATTGGCCCAGTTGGAGAATGCCCCGCCGTCCACCTTCTTGATGCCCACCTGCAAGACACCGTCGTTCCGGCCAGAGCAGATCGAGTACGAGCGCCGCACTTCGGTGCCGTCAAACTCCCGTCGGAACGTCAGATATTGGCCCTCGATGAAGTCGAAGTTTCCGCCGTTGCGGGGCGCAAGCGTCACCACCACGGCATCCCGAATGGTCTTGCGTACATCGGTGACGGTCAGCTCATGAAAACGCGACATCTGTGAGGGTCCTTTTCCGTACGGATGCGTTTGGTTTGATCAGAGGCACTTGAAATAGTCGAAGGGCTCAAGGCAGCTGGTACAGCGCCATTGCGCCTTGCAGGGGGTGGAACCGTATTGGCTGATCCGCGTGACCTCCTGCGATCCGCAATGCGGGCACCGCTCCGGACCGCCTGCGGGCGACGGCGGCGCAATGCCGTAGTCTTCGAGCCGGGCACGGCCCTTCTCGCTGAGCCAATCCGTGGTCCAGGGCGGCGCGATCTGCGTCTTGATCCGTACATCCGAAAGCCCCCGGTCGCGCAGCGCCATCTCGATATCCATCGAGATCACGCGGGTCGCCGGGCAGCCGGAGTAAGTCGGCGTGACGGCCACCTCCAGCGTCTCGCCATGCCAAGAGAGCCCGCGCACGATGCCCAGATCGACCACCGAGATCACCGGGATTTCCGGATCCGGCACCTGGTCGAGCCAGGCCCAGATCTCGGCGTCCTCTGGTTTCACCACTCCGCCCCCGGATAGGCACGTTGCAGCCATTGCATCTGGGCCAGCATCGGGCCGAGGTGTTCAGAATGGCGAAACCCTGTTTTGCCGCCGTGATGCGCAAAATCGCCTTCAGGCCTTTTGAGCGTCGCCTCGGCCAGGACCTCGGCAACTGCAGTATCATAGGGTTCGCGCAGGCTGGCGGGATCGGGGGCAATACCCGCTTGCTCTAGGGTGTTATCCACATCGTCCGAAAGGAACATCTCGCCAACATAGGGATAGAGCCAATCCAACGCGGCCTGCATCCGCGCGTGGCTCTCCTCAGTGCCGTCCCCAAGGCCGATCACCGTGTCGGAGGAGCGTTCCAC
Source organism: Roseobacter cerffii (assembly GCF_054226325.1). Taxonomy (NCBI): domain Bacteria; kingdom Pseudomonadati; phylum Pseudomonadota; class Alphaproteobacteria; order Rhodobacterales; family Roseobacteraceae; genus Roseobacter; species Roseobacter cerffii. The sequence goes on along the minus strand of NZ_JBTBYJ010000005.1, from coordinate 35,600 downwards.
ATGGTAGGTGACCTCCTTCACGGCCTTCGCGGCAACACCCGCGATTCGTTCATCGGAACTGTCTTGCAGCTGTCGCAGAATCAGCAGGTGGAACTGATCAAAGAGATACTGCCGCATGATCGTCTGACCGAAATCACCATTCGGCTGTTCGACGAGCAGCAGGTTGCGGAAGTCCCAGACATCGCGCAGCATCGCCAGATCATCGGCGCTGCGCCCCTGTCCTTCGACCTCGCCTGCGAGGCCCAGCCACATTTGCGTCTGGCCAATCAGGTCAAGCGCAGTGTTCGCCAGAGCGATATCTTCTTCCAGCACCGGCGCATGGCCGCACCACTCGCTGACCCGGTGGCCAAGCACCAAGGTGTTGTCGCCCATCCGCAAAAGGAAGGTGAAGAGCGCCTCGTCAAGCTGCCCAGACGTGGATGACGCCGGGACGCCCATCACATTGCCCCCACATCTTTGGGGATGTCGAAGAAGGTCGGGTGGCGGTAGACTTTGCTTTCCGATGGCTCATAAAGCGGGCCTTTGTCGGAGGGGGATGACGCGGTGATCTGCGCAGCTTCCACCACCCAGATGCTCACGCCTTCGTTGCGGCGGGTATAGACGTCGCGCGCATTCTTGATCGCCATCTCGGCATCGGGTGCATGCAGCGACCCTACATGCCGATGGCTCAGCCCGTGCTGGCCGCGGATAAAGACCTCCCAGAGGGGCCATTCTGTTTTTGCATCGCTCATTCCGCCGCCACCTTCGCTGCTTCTTCTTCGCGGCATGGGCCATCAGTCCTTCGCGCACCCAAGCGTTGTCATCCCACGCCTTGTTGCGCGCGCGCATCGCTCGGCGTTGCAGGGCCGTTGCCTTTGAGCACATCGTGGAATTCCGACCAGTCGGGCTCGGCGAAGTCATAGCCGCCCTCTCTTCGTTCCATCTCAGCGTCTCGTCGGGCACGGTCAGCCCGAGGTATTCCGCCTGCGCACGGTCTGGTCGACAAACTTCTGGCGCAGCTCGTCGTTGGTGTTCATCTTGATCTTCCAGGCCATCGACTGCGAGGAATGCACCGAATCCTTGTCAGACGGTCCGAACATCATCAGCGACGGGTACCAAAAGCGGTTGAGCGCATCCTGCGCCATGCGGCGCTGCGCCTCCGTCCCGTTCGCCATCTTCATCATGATGTCGAAGCCCTGCCGCTGGTGGAAGCTCTCTTCCTTACAAATGCGGATCATCGCGCGAGCGTAGGGCCCGAAGGAGGTGCGCTGTAGCGGCACCTGGTTCATGATCGCCGCGCCATCGACGAGCCAGCCCACCGCACCCATATCGGCCCAGGTCAGCGTGGGATAGTTGAAGATCGAGCTGTACTTCATGCGGCCATCCAGAAGCATTTCGGTCAGCTCATCACGGCTCACGCCCAGCGTCTCAGCGGCGCAGTAGAGGTAGAGCCCGTGCCCCGCCTCATCCTGCACCTTGGCGAGCAGGATGGCCTTGCGCTCCAGTGTCGGCGCGCGGGTGATCCAGTTGCCCTCGGGCAGCTGGCCCACGATCTCAGAGTGGGCGTGCTGGCCGATCTGACGGATCAGCGTCTTGCGGTAGCCCTCGGGCATCCAGTCCTTTGGCTCGATCTTCTCGCCCGCGTCGATGCGCGCCTGAAAGGCTGCGAGCTTTTCGGGATCATCCTTCGTCGCTTCGGATTTGATCATCTGTGCATACATACTTCAGACCCTCTCTTACGTCCTATCGCTGCGCGACTAGAGGACGTTTTCAATAATGATCGCAGTGCCCTGCCCCACGCCGACACACATTGTGCAGAGCGCATATCGTCCGCCCGTCCGTTTCAGCTGATGTGCCGCCGTCAACACCAAACGGGCACCCGACATACCCAAAGGGTGGCCCATGGAAATGGCACCTCCATTCGGGTTCACACGGGCATCGTCATCCGCCACACCCAATTCGCGGAGCGTGGCCAGCCCCTGCGCCGCAAAGGCCTCGTTCAATTCTATCACATCCATCTGGTCGATGGTGAGTCCACATCGGTCGAGCAATTTCTGGCTGGCGGGCACCGGCCCGATGCCCATCACGCGCGGTTCCACACCTGCCGAAGCCATGCCGAGGATACGCGCCATCGGGGTCAGACCACTGCTCTCTGCGGCGGCTTCGGAAGCGATGAGCAGCGCCGCGGCGCCATCGTTCACGCCGGAGGCATTTCCGGCCGTCACCGTCAGATCCGCACCATTGATCCCGGGCAGCTTGCCCAGTTTATCAACTGTCGTGCCCGGGCGCGGGTGTTCGTCCGTGTCAAAGACAATCGGCTCCCCTCTGCGTTGTGGGACCTCGACCGGTACGATCTCGTCAGCGAAGATCCCGGCCTCCTGCGCCGCCTGCCAGCGAGCTTGCGACCGGGCAGCAAAGGCATCCTGATCCGCCCGGCTGACGGTGTAGTCTGCCGCCACGTTGTCGGCGGTCTCGGGCATGGAATGGGTCCCATGCGCTGCCTTCATCTTTGGGTTCACGAAGCGCCAGCCGATGGTCGTATCATAGACCGCATTTGCGCGGCTGAAGGGGGCCCCCGCTTTCGGCATCACGAATGGCGCGCGGCTCATGCTTTCCACACCGCCCGCAATCGTCAGATCATAATCGCCCGCCTTGATCCCCCGGGCGGCAAAGCCCACCGCATCCATGCCACTGGCGCAGAGCCGATTGATCGTGGTTCCCGGCACGCTCACCGGCAAACCGGCGAGCAGAACCGCCATACGCGCCACGTTGCGGTTGTCCTCGCCCGCCTGATTGGCATCACCCAGGATGACCTCGTCGATCATCGCGCCGTCAAGCGACGGGTTGCGCGTCATCAGCGCCGCAATAGGCAGCGCCGCAAGATCGTCTGCGCGCACGGACGACAAGGCCCCGCCATAGCGCCCGATGGGTGTCCGCACCCCGTCACAGATCAAAGCCTCAGTCATTGCACCGCCGGAATTCATCGACCACGCGGTTGGTTTTACGGCAGGCAAGCCAAAAACTCAACTAATAAGTTACGCAATTTTTCGCGATCCATTTTTCTGTAACACCTTCAAAGGAATTGCGCTCAAAGGCTGAGGACAATGAAACCTGACTTATGGTTTCGGCCCGTTTTTCACCCGTTGCACGAAGTTGTAGCCGATGATGAGCGCCAGAATGGCGACAAGCCAGAGCATCAGGACACCCGGCCAGACCGCCTCGTGATCACACACACTCAGAATGAAGAGCATGAAGATCACCCCCCCCATCCCGATCCAGACCACCCCAAGGCGGAACGCCAGTTGATGGATGGCACCGCTGTAGAACGACCGTACGGTCATCAGCAGCACCAGCGCAAAAAGGGCCGCAGCGGCAAAAGCCAGATAGGCGCGGTTCGGGCAGGCCCAAGTGCAGACAGTCGAGGCCTGCGCATCAAACGCGCTCAGGTGAACGGGCAAGCGCGGCTGGTTCCAATCAAGCGAAATGGCTTCGCGGATCGCCGGAAAATCGGTGTCGTCCAACCGCGGGACAGGCCAGAACCCCACACCCGAGAAATTGTCCTCGAAATAGATCACATCATCCACGAACTGCGAGAACCGCAGCGTCTCCTCGTCGCGCGTTTCATTTGCCTGCTGGCGCTGAAAGACAAATTCATGTCCGCTCGGCGGCAAGACTGGGAGAATGCTGCGCAGGATCTCCGAGCGTTCCTTGCCGCGGAAATCGCTCCGATCCATGCGCGCGCGCAAGCTTTTTTTCGTCTCGGTCGTGGGCCGCTCCAGGAAGATCAGGATCTTGTGCACGATCTCTGTCTCCAGCTGCTCGCGCGCAGAGAACTGCCCCTCCTCCTGCCCGTCCGCGCGCTTCTGCTCCAGCGTGCGCCCGGTCAGCAACAGATCACTCAGATCACTCAAGACAGGCTGCGCACCTGGCTCATCCACCATCGCGAAATCGACGGCGACGTTGATCTGCTGCTGCTCCGGTTCGGGCAGCTTTGCATGCACGGCGCGCACGATATCGACGATGTTCTGCACATTCAGCTCGCTCAGCGTCTGGCCGGGATAGGGCTCGAAAATCAGCGTGATGCCATCGGGATGGGTCGGATCGAAAAAGGTCGGCAGAGCCGCGCGAATATCGGCCAGGCTGCGCGTCGGAAAGCGTTCGAAGGCTTGCAACTGCCGTGTCATCTCGGTTGTGGCGTCATCGATCTCGCGCGCGGTCCAGTTCGACCAGTCGCGCAGATCGAAGGCCACATCGACCCGGGCGCGGTGCTGATGGGCGGAGTTCACGAAGTCGCGTCGCGCCTCGATCCAGCGGTCCTCGTGCAGCAGCGAGAGGTTGCGGTTGCTCTCATCCCCATTCGGATTGGCATAGGCAAGCTCCATGCCATAAAACGCCAGGCGGCTCACCAGGCCGAAGTCCACCAGTTGCAGCACCTGTGGCGGCGGTGCGTCCTCGCCCTCTGGGGGCTCTGGCGGGTCCGCAAGCGGGGCGAACCAGAACGGGTAGAAGCCATAGACATCCGCCGTAGGCGGCCTGTTCGGCACACAGCCGCAATCGGGCGCGGCCAGCGGGCCAAACACCCGCTCCTTAAACACATCCTCCACCTCGCGCTGCGCTAGCGTCTTGGCCGCTTCGATCAGCTGTGGCGACAACGGCGGATCGCCATCAGGCGTGTTCGGCGCGGGCGGAACCGTGTCCAAGGCCGCACGGAAGAGCCCGCCGTTGGGATATTCAAGCCCGACCAGCGACCGCATCCGCGTGGCGAGGTCCACGCCGGTTGGGTCATCCACCGTCACCCCGATATCCGGCACCGCCAGGATGCGCGCCTTCAACGCAGGCGTCAGTGACCAGGTCGAGAGGATCACAGGCGCGATCTGCGCCATCTTTTCGGCAACTGCGGTGTCAATCTGCTCCTGCGCGACCGGGCGCAGGATGCGGCGCACATCACCTTTCAGGATCTCCGGTTGGGTTGCCGGCAGATAGTTGCTTTGCGCCAGCGCATCACGGAATGCCTCGTTCACGATTGTGCTCGCGATGGCCAGATCGGTCGCGTCGGTGACCCCGATGGTTTCGGGCAAAGGCGGACGGTCAAACTCCGGCACGCCTTCGGGAAGCGTGTCGAGTACGGGCGCCACAGGTTCTGCGGCTGCCGCCAGCGTGGTCGCAGCCAATTCTACCTCCGCGTCAATTGTTGTTGTCACCGCCTCGGAGACCGCTGCCGTGAGGCCAGACATCAGCGTGTCTTCATCCGGTGCAATCCGCCCGATGAACGGCTCCACCACCGGCATCACATCCTGCAGATCCTCCACGAAGCTCAGCGATTTGGTTGCCTGCTCGTCGATCAGGAAGGCGCGCCCAAGCGCCTCGTCACCCAGCACCAGCGCTTCGATCTGATCAAGGCTGCATTGATCGAGGATCGGGCGCAGCTGTCCTTCCAGCGCGGCCCACAGCTGCGCCGCACTTGCAAATTGCATGTCCTTGACCACATCGAATGCCGCCTGAAGATCAACCGGCTCGGTCAGCGCATCGAGGTTCTCTTGCGAAAAGGCAAAGAACCGGGTCGAGCTGTCCGCGGGCGACACCTCGCAGGACGCAGGGCGCACCGGGTCCGGTGGCGCATCCGCAATCTGGGGCGCCTCGGTCTTGCCGGCCTGATACTCCTGCAACAGCGCAAGCACTGCCGGGGGCGAGCCCACGAGCCGCGGCAGCCGCTCACCCGGTGCCAGCGTCAGCCAGGCGCCGAACTGGTCCGAGCTCAGATCGTCGATGGCCTCCGGCAATTGCAGGTCCATCTGGCCGAGCCGCGCCATCCCGGCGAGGAAATCCTCTGCGGTGCCGGTGTTGGGAAAGGTCTGGCAAATCTCGACAAGGGTGTATCCGCGCTCTGGCCCGGCCAGCAGATCGAGCGCGGTTTGCGCCGCCTGCGGCACTGTCGCGGCCACGCTCAAGGCGGTGCAGTCCTGCGGCGGTCCCGCATCGGTCAACACGGCGGCGGCAATCCTGGGTCCTGCCGCAAGGCGCAGTGCCACGCTTGCCACACTGTTCGATGTGGCGAGCTGCGACAGGCGATTGTTGCCGAGCACAAGGCTGCGCCACTCCGGAACCTCCGCCGACAGCGTGCCATAGTCCGTCGCCAGGTCCAGCGTTTGCGGCACATCCGGGCCGTTGCCCGCCCGTGGAATGCCTTCGCAAAGCTCGGTCAGAGCACTCCGCGTGACAGCGCCAAGCAGCCCGTCGCGCAGCAGCGCGCTGTTGTTTTCAAGCGCCGCGCGCAGACCTCTCTGCACGGTTCCAATCTCATAGCCATCCAGCGCATCCGTTTCGATGCTCTGGAAGGCCGCGCAATTGGCCAGCGCAACCACCGGCCAAAGCAGACAGACAAGGCCGACAAGGCAATTGCGGATCATGCGGCGGAACAGAACGCTCATGTGGTGCGGCCCTCTTTGCGCATCTCGGTGGCGATGGCATGTTTGAAGTCGTCAGCGGCGACCGCCTTTTGGCCTCGGCGCAAGGCGGTGATCGCGGCGCTGCGCGCCACGTTCGAGATCGCCCCGCCAACGAGCGGATGTTCCTTAGACAGCTGCTCCAGATCCACGTCGTCGGCGAGCGGCACATCGGCCAGAACATTGGTCCAGATTTGCCGTCGCTGGCCTGCGTCGGGTTTGACGAAACCCACCGACATCTGGAACCGGCGGAAGAACGCATCATCGAGATTGCTGCGCAGGTTGGTGGCGAGGATAACAAGGCTCTCGCAATCCTCGATCCGCTGCAGCAGGTAAGACACTTCCTGATTGGCATATCGGTCGTTCGACGAGCTTGTCGCAGTGCGCGCGCCAAAAAGCGCGTCCGCCTCGTCAAAGAAGAGGATCCACTCGCGCTCTGCGGCCAGATCGAAGATCAACCCGAGGTTCTTTTCCGTCTCGCCAATGTATTTCGACACCACCATCGACAGATCGACCCGGTAGACATCCATCCCTGTGCGCTTGCCCAGCAGCGAGGCGGTCAGCGTCTTGCCGGTGCCCGGCGGGCCATAGAACAGCGCTTTGAACCCGCGCCCGAAATGGCGCCCCAGCCCCCAGTCCGACAAGATGACATCGCGGTTCTCAAGCCACGCGAGGATGTGACCCAGCGCGTGATGCAGATCATTGGGCAGCACCAGGTCGGACCACTCGAGCGCGGTCTGCAGCCGCTGTGCCGGAAACCCGGGCGCGTAATCTGGCTTTGGCGTGGTCCCGTCACAGAGCGCCACCAGCCGGTGCACAGGCAGCGTCAGCACATGCGCAAAGGTCGGGGCATCGGGGGTCGGCGGGCTCAGCGTCACGCCCACCTTCTTGCGCAGCGGATGGTCCGCCTCGAACAGCGACATGGCCGCGATCCGCGCGGGCGTGTCGGTTCCTGCCAGCAGAAACAACGCCGTCTCTGCCGTGGGCTGGAACCCGCCGCCCTGCATCCCGGTCCCCCCGAATTGCGAAAAGGCGCGGTCGATGGCGCTGTTCTTCACAAAAAACGGATCAAGAACCGCCGAATTCACATGCGGCGCGATGGCCAACGCGAGGACCAGCCGCGTTTTCAGGTCAAGCTCATTCTGTGTGATAAGCTCCCGCAGCGCCGATCCCACCGGCGGTGCAGGCGGGTCCGGGAAGGCGAAGTCCGCGCCCGGCGCGTCGAAGAAATGCGTCAGCCGCGCTTCGATGACCTGGCCGAGCCACGCAAGCTCGGCCGCGATCGCCGTGGCATGGCATTCCACGACCGTCAGTTCAAAGCCCGGGTCACGCACATCATCCATCCTGTGATCTCCAGCTCACGTGGCAGGGGGTTGTCATCCAGGGCAATGCGACCACCCCATCAAGCGTCCATGGCAGGCCGTCAAGCAGCATGTCGAAAGGGCCCGGGTCAACGCGCAGATGGGCGCCCGCCTCATCGACCCTGATCTGACCGCCGCGGCGGATGAAGGCATCCTGCAACCCCTTTGGCGAGGTCTGCCCCAGCTTCGACCACTGCGCGATGACCGACCGCATGAGCCCGTCAATGAGCGTGATCTGTGCGTCGTCCAGCTCGACAAACGGCGGCGGCGGCCTGTCGTCCGTCAACCCCAGCAGCAGCCGGGCGAGCGGGTCCATCGGCTGCTGCGGGTCGCGCGCGCCCGCCAGTGTCGCCAGCGCCGCGCGCGCCTGTGCAAGGCGATCCGGCTGCATCGTATTGTCCGGCTCCAGGAGATCGAGCCGCGAAAACAGCAGTTTCAGGAACGGATGAAACAGGACCAGCCCCGCGTGTTGGGTCAGAAGCCGGTTCATGGATTGATCCGGTGAAGCTGGCGCAGGCGGCGACACCTCCGAGATCGACGGTGGCATATTCTCAGCGCCGTCGAAGATCTCCCGGAGTGCCGACAGCAGCGGCTGCTTATGCGCTGCTGTACGCGGCCCGGCCGCATAGGTGAGCCGCGCGATCAGCTGGCGCAGAAGAGCTTGCTGGTCCGCGTCCTGCGGCGCCAGAACGTCAAGCAGGTGGCGTAGTAACCCCGCCAAATCCGTCGGCTGAGCCCCCGCCCGCGCGATCAGTTCAAGCAACACCCGGCGCGGCAGCACATCCTTCAAGGTCGCAGACAGGTCAGAGACATCAGAGACATCAGAGACATCAGAGACATCAGAGACATCAGAGACATCAGAGACATCAGAGACATCAGAGACATCAGAGACATCAGAGACATCAGAGACATCAGAGACATCAGAGACATCAGAGACATCAGAGACATCAGAGACATCAGAGACATCAGAGACATCAGAGACATCAGAGACATCAGATTCCGGACCCGCCCCGCGGTCAAGAGCGGATATGCGGCGCGCGAGTTGAAGGCGGGTACTGTCCGGTGTGGCCGACCAGATAAGATCGAACATCGGACGCACCTCGGACACCGATGACCCAAAGGCGGCCGACGCCAGCGCATCAACGGCGGCATCTTGGTCAGACACATCCGCTGCGGCAGCGTCACTCATCTGCGGATCGGATGCGACCCCTTCCCTTGTTTCCACTGCGTCCGATGCGATTGGCGCAGCGCTGCCCACCGCGCCATCGCGTGTGGTCGGCGTCGGATTGTCCTGCCCGGCGCCAGGCGGATCAGATTCCGGGGATGGAGTTTGTGCATCCCGTTCAGGTCGATCCGAAGCTCCAAACCTCTCCGTATGTTGAGTCAGGTCGCGACTTGCCTCGTCTCTGTGAACGACTGCTGGATCGTTTTGCCGCTCAGCCTCATCGGACTGCGCTCGACGGTCAGTCTCGGCATCGACAGCATCTTTCGACCTGTCCCGGGACAGGGCTTGATCATCGGGCGTGACGACCGAATTCGATGCTCCCATGTCCTCGGATGAGTCCACCTTAGCGGTATCCCTGTTCGAGACAGACATGTCCTCTCGAGACTCATCCGCAATGCGATCCGCTTTGGGGGATCCGGATGTCCCGGGTGCTGTCCCCGCAAGGGTCGGCTCTTCAGCGATATGATCCGGCTGCATTGACCCATCGGCATCCCTCCACACCTTCGGTTGTGCAGTGACGGAAAACGAGTGCTCAGAATGCCGACGGAACACGGGCACACCCGCACGATCATCCCTGTCAGCCCGTGTTGAACCTAAGGGGTCCGACGTCCCGGAAACTCTGTCGCGCAGGCTCTCATCGTCCAGCCCATCGCCCGCCTGACCACCAGTCGCCTCGACGGCATCTTCTCTATCAGCAGCAGCAGACCGCTCGGAGGCGACGTCGGAGTCTATGCTCTGGGAGGCGGATGCCGATTTGATCACGCGTTCCGCTGAGGTTTCGACATCGGACGACGGTGTACCCCTGCGAGCGCTTGCGAAATCGTCGAAGGACCGATGCACAAACCGGGCAGATGTGCTCGCGTCTGGGCTCTCCGGCTGGTGGTGACTTACCCGTGCCGATATGTCCGCCCGATCTCCATCTTCCACGTCGGATAACCCACGCAGATCACCCCGGACCAGCAACGCAAGCACGCGACGCCACGCTTCTTGGCGCACAATCGGACTGCGGGCTGCTTCCAGCCGCGCCTCTGTCTCTTGCGGAGGAACCGGCCCCTCCTCGCCGGAGCGACCACTGGGCTCATGACCCGTCACGGCGGCCGCCTCCGCCAGATCGATCGGCCGGTCGTCCAGAACTGCACGCAGCACTGCCATGAGCGATGTCCGCGGCGCCTTCGCCCGCGCCACCATGTCGGTCACACTGTCGCGAAACTCCGGCCCGGCCTGCGGCAGAACCGTATCAAGCAGCGCCCACAGAGCGGCCACGTCAAGTTGGCGCAGATGCGCGTCGACGGCCTCTGGCTCGCTCACCCATCTCGCTTTCAATGCCGTCGCATCAAGAGGAAACGCACTTGCATCAAAGGTATCAGCGGATGAGGGATGCTCCCGAAACTCACTCTCTACCGCACCGTCCGGAGCGACACCCGGACCCGATGCAGGCGTCTGCACGTCGTCATCGGCAACCGGTGGAGAAGCTGGCGCATGGGCATTGGCAGGCGCTTTGGAACCACCTTGGGCCGCCCCCAAATCAGATCGCGGCGTTCCTTCAGAAACCGAACCCTGTATCGCTTCATCGGTCTCAGCAAACCCCGAAGACATGGCAAAACCGACGGGCCGCAGCAGCAGCTGCGCCGTCATCCGGGCCGCAAAGACGCGGGCACTTGGCGCCGTATGCCCGGCAGCCTCAAAGACTGCGGCCAAGGCGCTCTGCACATCCGCGGGCGGCAAGGGGGCGTCGGTGGATCCGTCACTCTCGGAAACGCGTGCCAAAAACTGACGGTGCGCGGCCTGCGGCAAAGAGCGCAGCAGGTGATCGAAGCCAGATGGGTCTGCCCTGCGCAAGCTCCGCAACAGCTCAAACGCCGACTCGCCCTCAAGACGCGCCAGCAAGTCGGCGACACGCTCTACATCAAAACACTCGTGTGAGGAGGAGGCCTCGTCGGTCGGTCGCTCCGCCGTATCCGCTAGACGGTGCGGGGTTGTCGCAGAACCCCGTCCCCAGTAGTCCGTCTGCACAAAGCTTTGGCGGCGCTCGCTCTGCGCCAAGGCGCCCAAAGTCGACGCCGCCTCGGCCGGCCTCTGCCATTCACCGTCCGCAGCACCACGCCTGCGCAGATAGGGCGCAAGAGCGATCCTTAGCTGCTCACAAAAATGCGCCCGCACTGCTGGCCAGTCCGGCGCTGCTGGCCACTGCCCGAGATCGATCTCCAGACGATCCACCACCGCGTCCGACGCTGCAAGGTCCCCCTGCCCGAAAGCCGTCTCCAGCGCGGGTACGAGTTCCATCCGCACCTGCTGTGCCAACCGTTCGGGCGCCCCAATCGGCCCATCGGTCTCTGCGATCACGAACTCGGTGATGAACGACCCGATCATGTGGCGCGTGTCGTCGTCGGCACGGGGCAGCGGCAGGCTCATACGCGCCCCTCCGCCTCGGTCAGAAAGGCCCGCAGCGCGCCGCGATCATCCGGTGTCGCATCGGGCTGATCAACCTGCGCCTTCAGCGTGTGAAAACGGGCCATATCTGCCAGATCAAGCCACAGCAGCGAGACGACCAGATGCGCCGGCGCCAACTGCTGCACAAGCTCGGCGACATAGCTGCGATAGCTATCGAGTGCGGTCCGCGCCGTCCATCCGGTCAGCACCAGCGCGCACCGGTTCGGGGCGAAACCGCGATCCTCGGTGCGCAGAAGAACGTCCTCGACCAGGTAGGCGACCTCCGCCTCTTCATGCAGGGCGCGCCAGCTTGCCCGCAGACGATTGACGCAGGTGATCGCCTGTGCCTTGTCGGCTGTCGTTTCGACCTCATAGAGCGCCTCGGCATCGCCGCTGTCGAACACCACGGCGTAGCGCCCGCCGCTCACCGGTGTGATGGCAAAGGCATCCGGGTCAGCCGCCCGCCGGAACAGCAAAGGCGTGAGCGCATCGTCGGCCACCCACGGGCTGTGCTTTTGCAGTTCCTCCGGCGGAAATGGCTCGGCGTCATCGTCGCGCGGCACGATCATGTCGAAGGGGTTGAGGGGCAGCAGCAGATCTTTCCGCGCAAAGGTGGGCGCGGGTGGCTCCGCCTGATCCGACAACTGCCAGCGAAGATCGCCCAAACCCTGCGCACCTGCCACCTGCACCGACAAATCCGCCAGCATCCCAAGACGCGCCATGAACCCGCCCGGCGCGACACCGTGAGGCCCGGTCCCCCGCGCGGCATCCAGCTCCGGCAGCGCGCGCAGGATCATCAGCCGCCAGGCCAACGCAAAATCCTGCCGCGCGGCAGCTGACCGATACTGATGCAGCCCGGTGTGCCGGATCGCCGGTAAGGTCTCGCCCTGCAGGGCCAGCAGCAGATCAAGCAACTTCACCCGCCGCGCGTGCATCGCGGGATCATCGGTCGCCCGGTCGGTCTCCGCCGTGAAGAGCCGCGGCAACTCCGCGAGCGCGGCGGACATGTCATCGAGCTGCGCGTTGATGGCGCCACGATACTGCAGAAAGAGGTCATCCTCACGCTGTGCCGCCTTCGGCACCGACTGCACAGCCCGGCCCTCTGCGCGCCCATCGCCATAGATGCGATAGATCGCGGGCAGCATGTCATCCACATGGCAGCGATCAAACCGCCGCCGGCGTCCGTCTGTCAGCACCGACCAATCCGCGTCGTCCAGATGGTGGTGCGCGCGCGAAATGCTCTCAGCCGCGACGCGGATGTATTCCTCCTGAATGCGGTTGTGATCGAGGGTCAGGACATTGTCGCCTACCCGCAGCGTGAGTTCGATTTCATCCGCAGCAGCGGGCAGCACCAGGGCCGGATAGGTCGGCTTCAGCGTATCCTGCCCCGGCTCCAGCGGCAATTCACGGAACGACAGCGGCCCGATGTCCCGGATGCCGGGGATGGCGCGCAGCCGCGCCAGATGCACATCGATATCCGGCATCCGCGCACCCGTCTCGGCGCGCGGCCGGAAAAAGAGCTCAGGTGCGGCATAAACCGCCGCCCGCGTGGCCCCGGCCTTTGTCTTCTCATCCGGCGCCCGTCCGCGCAGGATCGCCGAGACATTGTAATAGAACCAAGCCGCCACACGCTCCGGGTCTGCGGTCGGGCTGATCTCGATCTCACAATTCAACACCGTCTCGCGCTTGCGCGCGATCACCACCTCGGAGAGATCCGTCGCCAGGGGCCGGACGCGGGCAAAGCTCTCCCGCACACGCACGGCGAGGGCGTTCTCGTCGATGTCCTCCTGCTCGTCGGGGATGACAACGACCGAATAGAGGCCCGGCGTCGATGTCTGCGACACCCAGGCGCGGGCCACGTCCGGCTGGTCCGAAAGATAGGAGGTCAAGTCCAGATCGGTCACCGGCGCGCCCGGCAAGACGCTGCGCGGATTGTAGAGCGCCAGATCCGTATAGCGCAGCGCCCCGAGATCATCGGTCAGCAAATCGCGGATCGGATGCGCCGCCTGATAACCGATTTCGCTGAGCGCAAAGCAGGTCTGCTCGAGCAGGGTCACCCCCGGATCATGCAGGTTGTAATCCGTCCAGATGTTGCCAGATGCCGCTTGCGCAAAGGCGATCGCCTGCGCGCGCAGGCTGTCAAAATCCGTGGCCACGGGCCCGCTCACAGCAGCCCCTCATCGCGGTCGCCCTCGCCGCGCGAGCCGCCCATGGTTGCGTCGAACCACAGCCGGGTCAGCCCATAGCGGATCACCATCCCCTTGCCGAACCGCGCGTTCGAGCGGATCTGCAGCTTGAAGAAATGCCGCCCCTCGCCCGCCACCCAGCGCAGTTTCAACCGGTCGGCATAGCTGCCATAGACGGCGGTCTGCGCCCGGATGCTGCGCCGCCGGAACATCCAGTTCAGGATCGGATTGCGCGGGTGAAACGCATTCATCGCAATGGCATGCAGCATCGAATAGCGCCCGGTGCGCGGCGTGCCGCCGACGCCCGCCATAACCTCAAAGGCCTGACAGCCGGTGATGTCCGGCGTGATGTCGTGCCATCTTCCATCCGCGGGCACATGCGGAATATCGGCGGACTGCACGCCGATTCGCCCACCCATCCGCGCCACCCCGTCCACGTCCAGCCGCCACGCCGGAGCGTCGGTGTTCAGCCCCGTCCGCCCGTCCGCCGTCAGGCACAGGCCCAGCGGTTGTGGCGGCGCACCTGGCGCCTCGGGGTCATCCAACAGCGAGGGTTCGGGTCGCAGATGCAGCGCGCCCTCGGTCTTGCCATGCTCCATCACCCAAGAGGCACGCGGCGCGCCCAACCCCTTGTAAAAGCTCATGATCCGCAGCGATGTGCCCACCGAGTTCAACTGCAGCCCATCGCCTGGCGTCTTGGCAAAGCCATCTTCCACCTGGTTCACGCTGCTGTCGATCAGGTCGCGGTATTCGCGCGCCGTGGGCAAGGCCCCGTCGCGGAAAAACGATTTCAGAGTGGTGCGATCCTGTTTGGTCACGAGGGACTCCTTTGTCCGACGATGAAATTCTCGCCCACCGACAAGCGCCCGATACCGCTCTGCACCGGTGTCTCGGTCTGCGTCGCCTGCACGATGGTCAGCGCGTGTTCTCGGGCCGAGAGCGGCAGGCTCCAGGGCCGCGAGCCGCGCAGCACTGGCCCGATAGTGCCGCGCCAGTCTGCTTGCGCGGAATCGAGCAGCACATGCGCACCAGCGTCATCCGCCGCCAGATGCAAAAGTGAGAAATCGGTGACGCCGCGCACGTATTCCAGATCGTTCACATAGGCGTTCAGCATCTTCAGATTGATCGACCAGCCGAACCGGCCGAGCGTCGGCGGTGCGGTCCAGACCGACAGATACCGCCGCAGATCACGCTGCAGCCGCTGCGCCATCGCCCCATCGTCGCGGTAAGGGTCAAAGGCCAGCTTGGCGCGCACATAGAGCCGGTCATAAGCGGGGTTGGCGACCTCGATATCGGCGAAGCCCGAGGCATGCGCCTGCACATAGTCGCGGATGCGCTGCAACGTGCCCACGTCAAACATCTGCGCCGAGGGCTCGCTGGGAGGTTGCCGCACCACCACCAGCATCGCCTGCCCCGGCGCCGGGGCCGGATCGTCGCGCCGCATGCTGGCAAGGCACTTCGCCATCCAGACCTCGGGGAAGGCGTCGAGCACCAGCCGTTCCACGTCCCACGGGGTCACAGCGCGTTTGCGATGACGCAGCCGTTCGGCCACCCGCGCCACGAAAGCGTCGCGCTGTTCGGGCGGGCGCACCTCGGCCGGCGTAGGGATTTCAGTGATCGAGGCCACCCCGGGCTGCGCCGGATCGAAGGTCCAGACCCGGTCGCGGTCCTGCCCGTGGTAACTCTCGTCAGTGCAGCGGGCCCAGACCCCATTGGTCTGCAGCCCTGCAAGCGTCGGGAAGGCACTGAGGTCCGGCTCGGTCGCCACGGCCGCCATCCACACGCCCCCCTCGGGCATCTCGGGCGAATGCGCGGCAGCATCCTCTGGCAGATCGACCATCACTAGCCCCGAGCGCATCAGCCCCGCGGTGGTATCCGACGAGATCGCGGTATCCGGCAGCTCCGCCCAGCCATGGGCGGCGAGGTAGTACCACTTCACCGGATTGGGCCGCGGCACCAGCCGCAGATGCCCACTCTCGGCCATATTGAAGAGCAGCGGCACAGGCCCCGTGGCCTGGTCACCCGTCAGATGCAGGAAGAGATGTCCATAGCCCAGCCGCGGCGGGAAGAGCCCGATCTCGCGCAGCATCCTCTTGGGGAAAACCTCGACCTGCCCAAACGGGTTGATCTGAATGATGCGCTCGCCCGGGTTGGCCGCATCCGGCGCGTTCACCTCGATTGTCGCCTGCGCCGTGTAAGACAGCGAAAACGCGTCAATCTTGGGCACGAAGGGCGGCGGCGGGATCTTGCGCTCACCAAACGGGATAAGCCGGGGCCGCATCGCCTCGACCAGCGCCAGCGGGTATTGATCCGCGTGAAACCCGCCTGCCGTGCCCATCAGCGACAGGCGCACGGCGCCTGCGGGCAGGCTCTGGCGCGCCGCAAACATCTCGGGCCGCACCCGACCGGTGGCCCGCACCGAATGTCCCTTGACGCGCCCGCCAAAGCTGCGCTCGGCCATCAGTTCACCCGTGACCGGCTCCGTCTCGAACAACGGCAATTCGGGTTCGGCCACTGGCTTCCAGCCGTCCCCGCTGAGATAGCTCACCGAGAGGGTTGGCTGCGGCGTGTCCGGTTTGCCCGCATAATCCTTGTAATGAGCCTCGAACCCACCCAGCGGATCGGGCCGGTCAGCCCAGACCAGCTCCACCCCGATCTCGGTCACCGGCTTCTGCGCCATCTCGGGGCTCGCCACGATGAAGGTGGCGCCATCCTGCGGGCGCGCCCCGAAGGGCAGGAAAGACTGGTCCACCGCCAGCGGGCCGTCATCCGACCAGGCGCGCAGTTTCTGCATGCCCGCAACCGTAACCTCGATGCCGATGGATTCGAGCGTATAGCTTTCAAAGAACGACACCGGGCAGATCCGTGGGTTGGCCGCGTTGCGCAAAAACAGCGTGGGTGCGGGCATCCCCTCGCCCGCCGCAATCTCCGGCATGCCCGAGGTCAGCTCCAGTACCAGCGTCATGCCCGCCACGCCGGTCTGCATCGACGGCAGCACCTGAGTCACTGCGGCACGGATCGGGCCGTCCTTGGTGCTGAGCGTCGCCTCGAAAGCATCGCCCAACAGCTTCTGGAACAGATCCTCCGGCGTCAGCGTCTCCTGCCCGTCCGTAAAGAGATCGAGGATCATCGAGCCGGGCGCACCGCCGTCCCGCGCGACCTGCCGCACCCCTTCGGAGAGCGCCTTGTGATGTGTGCCGATCAGTTTGTTCAGCAGGCTCCGAAACGCCCCGCTCGGAAACGGCACCCGCTCAATCAGGCAGAGCGTCACGACCCGACCCAGCAGCAGGCGCAGCTGGTCCGCCGTCTCAACCTGCGTGGCGAGATAGTGGTACAGCCCGCTGAGACAGATGGTCTGGCCGCTCTCGGCCGCCATCTGCTCGGCCTCCCTGGCGATGCGCAAGAGCCCCCGCTGCGGCCTTTCGGGGTGAAAGGCCTGCACCAGCGCGGGGTCCGATTGCAGCGTCACCAGCGTCTCGGCACCGGCCAACCCATCCTCAGAGGCCGCGCCGGTCTCAACCGGTTCCGGCAAAGCGGGCAGCCCCGAGGCGCGTTGCAGGTTCAGCGACATGGTGATGCGCCGCCGTCCCTGCGCCAGCGCCAGCATGGGCGAGCTGATGTCGAGCCCCATGCGCGCCGGCCCCATCGTGCCAACGCCAAAGACCCCCTGCCCCGCAGCCTCAATGCCCGGTTGGTCAAGCGGCACCTCGGCCCCCGGCTGCCAATGGGTCACCTGCAGTCCGGTGATGCCGCCCAGCTCCGCGTTGAAGGAAATCTGCGGGTCGGTCTCATAGGTCAGCGTCGCCACCGATTTGAGCTGCGATGAGCTCACATGCACCGGCGCCTCGGTCGCAAAACTCTGCACCGTGTTGTCCGCCTTGCGCGCGGTCAGCCGTGCCCCGTCCGGCACGACCAGCGCCTGCCGTCCCGCACCCAGATGCAAGAGCACGCGCTCGGGCGAGGCGCGCGCCGGGGTCTGGCCGATGATGTCCCGATAGTAAAACTGCACGACGCGCTCAACCACATCGTTGATCGCCCCGTCGACCAGCAAGGCCGCCCGCAACTCCGCGATCAGCAGCCCAAGTGCCGGATCCATATCTCCCGATTTGATGCGCGCCTCAAACGCGGCCAGCGCATGGGGCCGCAGCGTCTCCACCGCATTGCGCAACAGCGCATGGGTCGAACGGTACGCCGTCAACAGCGCCCGCGCCTGCGACAGCGCATCGCCCCGGCGGCGGCTGATGATCGGCGTGGTGCTGCGAATGACGCGCATCACGCCGGTGGGTGCCACGCCCGCCAATGCCTCCAGCCGCGCTTCCAGATCGGCCTCCGCGTTGAGCTGCTGCACCTGCTTGGAAAACTGCGACGGCTGGCGCACCGGCAGCCGCGCGATCCAGTCCTTGAGCTGCCGCGCCAGCTCCCAGATAAGGTGGCCCGCCGCCTCCGGGTCGGTCTCGTTCGCCCGGTCAAAGGCAAAGGCCGCGTGGCGCACATCAAAGGCAATCAGCTCCGAATAGGTATAGGCTGGTTCAGCCCGAAAAAGCCGCACCCACGGCCCCGACCGCTTGTCGAGCACGCCTTGTGGCACATCTTTAGCGTGCAAGCGCCGGCCCGCCTTGCAGAAGGCTTCGGCCAGCGTCTCGGGCCGCACATCTGTGCGCGCCTGCGCCAGCGCGGACGGCAGCCGGTCACTGCTGAGCGACCCTGGTGTTACAAGAATATCGTCCCATTTCCGATGCACGGCAGCTATCGACACCTTTGGCAATTCAAAAGAAACGGCCACCCCGGACCGCGAAAACGTGAGCAATCATAAACAGTTGAGAAAAAGCAGAGCCCCTGCAACTCTATGACCCCATGTGACAGACGCAAGCAAAACCGCGCCTTGCGCCCTCATAACGGGTCGGTATTCACCTCACTTTTTGATTGTGTTGCAATGAAGACGCCGGTCAGGGTGCCGATGTCGCCCGCAATCACAAAAGTTCCCCCATAGCTGTCCGGTGGCCCCGGACGATCCTCGCTCGCAAACTGCGATGATTCTAGTAAAGCGCGAATCGGTGTGGCGTCCCGGCCGGCCTGAAACGGCACCGCGCGCGACCCGTCCGCCGCGACGAACAGCACCTGCCCCTGGCCCGAGCTGGTCACCCGCGTACCGCAGATGCCAAGGCGCGACCATTGCACCCCGTCAAAGGGCAGACCGGCGCCGCTGGTGTCGATGGAGAACCGCGCCTGCTGCGAGCCATAGCCAATCTCGGTGATGAATTTGGCGAGCTGCACGGTCTCGGTGGTCCCCTCCGCCGTCGCCGTGGTGAGCGTCAGCTGCACATCGCCTTCATAGACCACCTGCCCCGTGGTGGGGATTTCAAACCCCGTCGGGCTGGGCCCCACGACCACCGGGCCTTCATAGTCGATCCGCTCCGCGCGATAGGCGAGCGTATAGGCGGCGGGCAACGCGCCCGAGACGCCAATGCCCTGAATGGGCGTCGCCACCGACCGCCGCGCCCCTTCCAGCGGGCCCTCGCCCGTCGGGCGGATCCGACGCACGGTCAGATCGTTGAATTCCAGATTGCGCGGCAGCCCCTGGCGCGAGCTTTTGCCCGTGACAAAGAACACCTCGCTGCCCTCCGAGGCCGAGGCCTGCCGCAGGTAGGAGCCCGCGAGCCGCTTGCCCTCGCGGCGCGTCACGACGCAGGGATCATCCGGTGCGAGGCCCAGCAGCTCGAAGGTCTTGCTGGTCTGCACCGCCTCCACCGCGCCACAGCCCGCGAGCAGCGCAAGCGCCAGATATGCGCTCATGAGCCTCACGCGGCGGGCACCGGCTTTTGCGACACCAGCGTGCCTTCGGTGATGTAGAAGGGAAAGACCATGTTGTGCCGCTCATTGGTCTCGATCACCGTATAGCTCAGCGTGATGCCGAGGTGTCCCTCCAGCGCGTTCTGGATATCCACCGCGATCTCGCCGATCTTGATGCGCGGCTCAAAGAACAGGATCGCGCGGCGGATCGCCACTTCGATCTCGGCCTCGGTCTCGCCATCCATCGGCTCGAACACCAGATCATGCAGGCGGCAGCCATAGGTCGGGTGCATCACGCGCTCGCCGGGGCGCGTCTCCATCAGGATGCGCAGACTTTCCGCGATGTCCTCCTCGGCCTGCACCAGCCGCGCCTGCCCGGTGCCGCTGTCAAACGCGGGCGGGAAAGCCCAGCCACGCCCGAGGAAGGAAGGATCCGCGTCTGCCATTCTACCCTCCGATGATCACGGTTGGAGCGCCCGCGACGATGCTGCCGCCATGCGAGGTCGTGTCGCCCATGCGCGCCGCGGGCTTGCCGCCGATCATCACCGTGGCCGAGCCCTTCACGATGGTCGCAGGCGGCCCCACGCAGGTGCAATTGTCGCCCACAACCGCGGCGGGCAGGCTCACGATCAGAACGGTCGCCTCGCCCGGCCCGATGACCGGCCCGCCCACATGCGGCACCACGCCTGTCACCATCGGGCAGGTCTGCATGTCGGTCAGTCGTGCGGCTGGTGGCATCGGGTCCTCTCCTTCAGTTGATCATCACGATACCGCCCTTGACGGTCATCTGACCGCTGGCGCTGACTTCGGCGGTCGCCCCGCCCTTGCCGGTAAAGGCCGTATCCGCCTCGGCGGTCACATTCATGCCGGTCAGGGTGGCATCGGTCGTCGCCGAAATGCTGATTGCCCCATCGGCGGACAGGGTGATATCGCCCGGGCTGGTCATGCTGATCCCGCCGCTGGCCATCTCGATCTTGTTGCCGGTGGAATCGGTGAGCGTGATCGAGGTCGCATCATCATCCATCACGACCGAATGGCCGCCGGGTGTCTCCACTGTGATGATCTTCTTCTCATCGTCAAAGATGAGCTTCATCTGCTCCTTGGTCACAATCTGCTTGATGAAATTGTCCGCCGTGGGCTCATCGGGCCGCGCGGCCTTGCCGTTGTGCACCGAGCCGAGGACCACCGGCGCATTGGGATCGGCGTTCAGAAACCCGACCAGCACCTCATCAGAGACCTCCGGGTAAAACTCGAAACCTGCGCTGCTGGTCGCATAGGGCTGCGCATAGCGCGCCCAGACCTCCGGGGCCGGGGTGGCAATCATCGGCAGGCTGATTTTGAAGCGCGCCTTGCTGTCGGGGTCCTCGTTGATCTGCACCACCGTGCCCACCTGCAGCCCGTGGATCGGCGCGGCCAGACCCGCGGCACTCTCGCTGGCGAAGGTTCCGGAATCCACGTTCCAGCTGTCGGGCAGCCCCAGCGCCACGTCAGTGGTCCAGGCCCCCTCCTCGATCAGCTGCCGCACCCCGCTCACATAGGCGTCACCGCTGAACCGGTCGCCCAACCCCACCAGTTCGATCACGGCCCCCGGCACCGCCTTGGACGAGCCCTGGAACGTGCACTCCCCCTGGATCGAGGCGAGCGCGGTGCGCAGCGTCCGCGCATCCGTCGCGATCTTCAGATCGGCCGACGGGACCTCGCGCGCCGTGCTCACCTGAAACGCCCGGTCGCCCAAAACCTCGGCCAGCGCGGAGGGCGTGTAATTGCCCCACTTCGGTGCCTCCGGATCGGCCCCTTTGCCCTCCACAGCTTCCTGCGTGCTGGAATCCCAGGCCGTCGCCGTTGCACCCGCGAGGCTCATCTCCGCATCGACCCGCGCGTCAAAGCTGATGATGTCCACACCCAGCGTCACGGTCAGCACCGCCGCGTCGGTCACCGCCGGTGCTTTCGATGTCACCTTGCCGTCGCTGATCGTGATCACATGCCCCGCGCGGTCCGCAAGACTGCGCAGATACCCCCAATCGGTGCAGGCATAGCGCAGGATGTCCCGCGCCGTATCAGTGGTGGAGCTGACATCCGCGCTCAGCCCCGCATCGGTGATGACCTGCGTCATCACATCGCTGTCCTTCTTCGCCTCGTAAAGCGCGGACTTGCGCGTATAGGTGAGCTTGGCCGCCTTATCGATGCACCCCAACTCCAGCCGCGGCGCCCCGCGGGTGATGCGCATCCGCTTGGAAATGATCAGCCCGGTAAACAGATCCTCATCCGACCCGCCGCCATAGGCCGCCGCAATGGAAATCTCCGAGCCGATCTTGAAATCACTGCCATCGGCTTCCGGAAACGCGTTCTCCGCGATTGATCCTGCCATCAGCGCAACCTGCGCCTCGGGGATCTGCCCCACCGCACTGTCGACCTGCACGCGAAGCACCTGCAACGCATCATCAATCGCGCCGCCCGCGACCTTGATGGTGACCGAAACCGGGCCATCCGCATTATCCAGAGGACTATCCGCCATGGCTGCCTCTCATCGCATCGGTGGGAAGCGCAACAGCGTGTTGGGCTCCAGGTCGCGGAAACTGTCGAGCTCGTTGATCCGCGCGATTTCGAGGTATTTGGTCACATCCTTGTAGACCCGCTGGCACAAGAGCGGCAGCGTGTCGCCCTCGCGCACGCGGATCACATGGGTCATGTCGGGCGACTTGCGCTTGGCCTCGCGCGCCTCTTCCGCATCGGTCTTGGCCTCGACGAAATCCAGCTTGATCTTGGCGCGCAGCGCGGTGCCATCGGGGTGGAAGAGGTTGTAATCCACGCTCAAGGAGGTCAGCCGCCCGTAAAACGCCTTCAGCCCCTTGCCCCAGACCACCTTCACCGGCGTCGGCTCATGCTCGTCACCGTCATAGTCATAAGCAATGCCGCGCAGCTTATCGACCTGCTCCGCCACGGTCACGCCTGCCGCATCGGGCACCACGCCCGTGCCATCAAGCACGATGCTGAAACTCAGCTTTTCAGGCTCTGAACTGGCGAATTTCGCCACCGGCGCCGATTTGCCCAAGGCGCCAGCGGTGCTGCTGCCCTCGCCGGTGCCCGAGTACTTCAGCCCAAAGGTATGCGAATAATCCTGCGGGTTGATCGTCGCTTCAAAGGTGTCCGCCGTGCCTTTCTGCTCTTTGATCTGCCCGTTCTGAATCTTGCAGCGGATGATCTTGAGTTTGGCCATGGATCACCGGTCCTTCGACCGACGGGCCGCCTCTGCCATCATCTCGCGCACATCTTCCAGGATCTCGCGGCGCATCTCGGCCAATGCGCGCTCGGTCTCCGCCCTCTGGCTCCGGTCGTCGCGGGCGGGCGGGCCAAACTGGCCCTTCACCACCAGTGATCCGATTTCAATGGCCATCACATGTCCCTCTTCAGCGTCGTATAGGCCAGCTCGATGGTCTCGATGGCCAGCTCATTTTTCATTGCGTCAAACCCGCCCACCGACCATTTGACCGGAAAGGCGTTGCCCACCGACCAGGATGCCACCGGAATGCGCAGCTCGTTGAGCAACGACACGGTGATGTCCTTGGGCACGATGGTCTCGGCAAAATCCCCCTCCAGCGTGCTTTTGCACCACTGCACCAGTCCGCTGGCCGCCGTGGTCAGCCCCCGCTTGAGTTGCAGGTTGTTGCGTTTGGCCGGTTTCGGCAGCTGGTGCACAAACCGGTTCTCACCCCCTTCGACCAGAGGCTCCAGATCGATCCCACTCTCCAGCCCCGAGACCTCCTGAAACGCCATATCCGGGACCGGGGGGATCAGCCCCACGAACATCACCGAAAAATGAAACGCAACAGGAGGGTCAAAGAGCGCCATGGTCTTAGGCGTTCTCGATCACAAAGCCTTCATGCGCGATCTCGATGCTCTCCACGGCCACCTCATTGCCATCGGCCTTCAGGTCGGTGCCCGTCACCTTGATCGGGAAGGCGTTCTGCACCTTCCAGACCATCGTGGGGTTCTGCCCCTCGTCCAGCAGCGAAATCGTCAGCGCCTTGCGGGTGATCGTGTTCATCTTGATCTCGGCGAACCAATCCCAGATGGCGTTGTCTTTCACGAAGACGCCCTTCTTCATGGTGATGTTCGAGGTCTTGATCATCCCCGGCATCTTGATCGTCGAGAACACAGGGTTGTTGCCCGCGCGGTACTCGATCGGCTCACTTTCGATATCGAGCCCCGAGACCTCCTGAAAGGCCAGTTCGGTGTCATCCCACTTGACCTGAAAGTGGAACTTGGGAAGCGGCCAGATGGCCTGCGTTTGGGCGGAACCGTCGTCTGCCATGTCTGAATATCCTCTCTAACTTACGATTTCTGCATTTGCTGCTGGAAGGTGATCTCGATGAATTCCGCAGGCCGCGTGACCGCCACCAGTACGGTGATGCGTAAGATACCTTCCAGAATATCAACCGGGGTCATGGTCTCGCCGAGGCCCACATGCACGCTGAACGCATCCGTCGGTACGGCGCCTGCAAGCCCGCCCTGCTTCCAGATCGAGGTCAGGAAGTTCTCGATCATCGAGCGCATGGTGACCCAGGTCTGCGCCGTGTTCGGCTCGAACACATAGGCTTTCGAGGCGAGCCGGATCGACTCTTCGATCATGATCATGGTCCGCCGCACGTTGATGTAACGCCAATCCAAGGAGTTACCGTCGAGCGTGCGCGCGCCCCAAACCAGCGTGCCCTCACCCACAAACGGCCGGATCGCGTTGATCGACTTGCCCGTGGTCGAGACGTTCAGGTTCTCCTGCTCTTCGTGGCTGATGTTGACCATCGGCGCGACCACCGAATTGACCGAGACATTCGCAGGCGCTTTCCAGACGCCACGGCTGTTGTCGACCATCGTATAAAGCCCCGCCATAGCCGAGGACGGCGGCATGGAGTTCATATAGCCGGTGATCTCGTTCATCACTTCCGTGTAAAGCGGCACCACCGCACGCAGCGTCTTGTCGATGGTCGCGGCCGAGGGGCTGCCCTCTTCTACGCCTGCCGTGCTGTCGTTCATCAGGATGCGGATCTGCTGCGGCGGCTGCGTCACGCCCCCCACTTCGATGGTATAGCTCACCGAAGCTTCGGGCCCGATGAACGCGGGGTCCGGCGCAAAGGTCACCTTGCCGCCCGCGCCCACCTTCCAGGTGCCCACGCCTTCCACGGCCTTGGTCTTGCCCGCCTCGTCATCGGCCTCGACAAGCTTCACGGTCGCCTTGTCCCCGTCGGGATGATCCGCCGGGACATCGACCACAACGGAGGTGCCCGCCGCGACTGCTGGCGCATCGAGCAACCCGCCGACCACTTCCACCGCAATCGTGCGCGCATCCGTGGCGATCTCGTTCTCGTCGCTCACGACGAGGTCAAACTGGCCAACGCTGCCTTTGGCCGGATCATGGATGAAACTCACCTCACCGGCTTCCAGCTGCGCCTGCGTAAAGCTCGTCAGCGCATCGGTCGAGCCGGTCTTGACCAGCTTGCCCGCCATCGCGTCTTCATCGCCCTCGACGGAATAGGTCAGCCCCTCCGCGCTGCTCTCGTCATCCGTCGCGGTGATGTCGGTGGTGGTCACCGCAATCGTGCCGCCCTTCGGCACCGACAGGGTGAAATCCCCCATGATCGACGGCGCCGAGATCCGCTCGATCTCCTGGCGCAGCTCATCCGACTTGCCGACCGACCGGCGCATGAGCCCGATCAGCGTCTTGCGGCTGCCCGGCTCGATGTTCTCGAAGGTGAAGTCGCGGCTCTGATAGATCGAGCTGTCGAGCCACGGGTAATAGGCCGCCCCGAAGTCCAGATTGTTGATCCCCACATCGTTGCGGAAGGTCGCCACCGGGTTGCCCAAGGGGTCCGACTGCGGCAGGTAGCCGCCCGAGATGTCGAGGATCGCAAAGCGGTTCTTCATGTCGTTGCCGCAGTGCTTCAGCATCGCCTGCTGCACCTTCACCGCGTTCTGCCGCACCAGCCGCGTGGTCTCGGGGATCACCACCATCGTGGGCTCCGGCTCTTTCTTCAGCCGGGTGATCGCCGCCATCATCGCATCCGCGTCGATGTCATCCGCGTAAGACCCGATCGAGGTCACATAACAGGCGCCGCCGCCGTTCTGGAAAAAGAGCCGCATCGCCCCATAAAGCGCATAGGCCGGGTTGGTCTGCACAAGCTCGAACTCTTCCGCCCCGCGCGGTCCCTGGGTGGTGAAGACCGCCCGCGGCATCGTCGGCTTCTTGTCGGCACCATCCGCCGACAAGGGCGACACCCCGTCGAACGCCTCAAAGGGCTTCACCTCGAACATCGGCTCCGGCGCGCCACCGAAATAGCTGTGGAACTCCGACATCGAGGTGATCCGCCAGGGCGTGCCCTTCAGCGAGACATTCCCGTTCATCGCCATCTGCGTATAGCCGATAAAGGCCGGCACAGCGGTGGCGACCTGCACGACCGAATTGGGAAACGCGCTCTTCTCAACGATGTAAACACCGGGGGTCTTCATAGCCATTCTGGGCTCTCCTTTACCAAAGCGTGACGTAGATGTCGGATTGCAGGCGCCCTTCCGCGCCCGCATCGGGGATGGGTTTGAACGGGGGCGCGCCCGCAGGCAGCACAGACACCAATGTCTCCGGCCCGAAGGCGCCCGCCTTCTGCAACGCAAAGCGCTCCACGGGCCGGGCCCGCGCCGCCACGGCCTGCGCCGAGCGGATCACCCGCGCCGCCTGACCATTGGGCAACGCTTGCGTGCCCAGATCCTCGAAAGCGACCGCGCCCGCCGTATCGATCACGGTCAGACCCTCCGCCTCGGGCACGCCAATCAGATGATAGGCCCAATGACTGGCCACCGCCTCAAAGCTCAGAACCAAATCGCGGCGCCCCTCGGCGGGCAGCGCAATCTCGAGCGTTGCCATCTCGGGCACGAACCGGCCCGAAAACGGCTCTGTCTCAGGGGTTTCACCGGCGGCAAAGGCAATCTCGTCCTGATCGAGCGGGGCGCTGATCTGACGCTGCGCGCCCCACGCCGCCCCCTTGGTCACGGCAAACATATCCTGCGCGCCCGCCACCAGGGTCAGCGCAACCGTCTCGGGCCGCGTCTCTTCGTCATCCACCAGCACATGGCCCACCGCGCCCCGCTGGCGCAGCAGGCACCCGGCCCGCTCGAAAGCGCGCGCGTCACCGGGTTGCACCGTCACCGGCGGCACATCGGCACCGAAATACGCATGCCTGAGGCTCAGGCGCAGGATTTCCGAGTAGGCCATCAGACCTCTTCCGGCTGCGCGCGCTGCGACGGCGCGGTGATCGTCGGCACCACACCCGTGACCACGCTCGCGTCGATCATGACCGAGCGCATCTTGAACATCACCGAGGGCACATAGCGGCTGCCGAGGTTCGACCAGATCTGCCCGATCTCCTCCAATGCCATGTTGCTCACTTCGACGGTCAGCTGTGTCAGACCCTGCGGCATGTCGGGCGTGGTCTGCGGCGTGAACACCGGCTGCGACTGAAAGAACATCAGCGCCGCCGACACGAGCTTCAGCCCCTCGGGATAGAGATCCGCGTCATGCCCCGAGGCGATCATGAAATAGACGTCCATGTGCAGCGGCTGGTGCTGGGTGACCACGGCGGCCCCCTGCGCCTGCCGCGCCCGCGGCACCGCATCGCGCGCAATATTGATCAGGAACAGCGCCAGCCGGTTGCGCGCTTCCTGCGCCGGTTTGCCCTCTGCATCGGTCAGTGGAGAAAGGCTGACGAGGTCTTCGGCAACTGCAAATCGTACGCGCAGGTGATCGTTCAACCGATCCCGTACGAGTTGTAGTGCCTGGTCGATCATCGGCAGCATTCCATGGTCCGGGCGGGCAAACACACGTGTGTCCGCCCGGAAATTTCAACCTCAGTTTGAAATTTACCGTACCGATGAGTCGCTAAAAAGCAAGCGTCCTTTCCCTAAGGTAAAGTTAACGGGGGCGGGTCAGAAGCTTAACGGCACTGGTCATGAGCAGTCCGGCCATCAGGAACCACAGCGATACATAGAGGTAGGTGATGAGCAGGAACTGCGGGCTTTCGTTCTGAGAAATAACGATATTTGCGCGCCCCACGATCTCGTCCGCGCCGATCACCGAGGCCGTCGCAGAGGCCATGATAATGATTAAGAAGTATTGCACCCAGGCCACCACAAAGGTTTCCGCAGCACCCGACAGCCGCGCGCGGCGCTGTTCGAAATAGCCGCGCGACTGGTCCGAGGTGAAGCCGATGACGGGAAAGGTCAGCGCCAGTGTCGCCTTGATCCAGAGCGGTACCGCCATGATCGTGCCGCTGATCGTGACCTCGCTGGGGATCATCGACGCCATGTAGAAGAGCAGCACAAAACTCGGTACGTTGCGGCAGACATTCGTGGCCATATGCGCCGCAGGCCCCAGCGCGGTCACCCGCCGCGCGCGCAGCCAGCCCAGCAGCGCGCCCAGCATCGTGCCGAGGCTCATGGACAGCACCGAGATCAGCAGGTTGGTCGCAAACCCGCGCGCCAGATAATTGGTGTGGCTGAGCAACAGCTCAATCATGCCGCCGCCCCCACAATCCAGCGCCGCAACAGCCGAAAGAGCCAGAGCACGCCGAGCATCAGCAGGAAGTAGAAGACCAGCAGCCCGTTCATGAAGGTGGCCACATCGCCCCCTTCCGAAACGATCAGGTTCACGGTCGACACCAGCTCGGCAAGCGCAATCGCACTCGCCATCCCCGCCGCTTTCACGATGTTGACGCAGGCCGCGACCAGCCCGTCATAGGCGCGCTGAAATGCCCGTGGCAGCAAGGCCCAGACGCCCGCTTCCGGATGCGCCGCGCGCTCCAGCGCCAGCGCATGGGCGATCAAAACCGCGTTGGTAGAGCCTGCATAGAGCGACAGGATCAGCGCCGCCGTGGCAAAGGCGCCGGGCGTGATCATCGCCGATTGTGCCAGCACGCCCCCAAGCCCGAAGAAGACGATATACATCTGCAGAATGGGTGGCGTCATCCGCGCCACCGTCACCAACAGCTTTTGCGGCAAGAGCAGAACCCGCCCCCACCAGCCGTGTCCGCGCAGCGCCGCATCCATCGTGCCCAGCAGCAGCCCCACCGTCAGCGCGCCGAGGATCGCCGTGGCCGACAGCGCCAGCGTGAGGCCGAGACCCTGGGTCAGCCGCCCCCGCGTGTAGGCCTCGTGCAGCACCAGCAGATCTACGCCCGTGCTGTCGTGCAGGCCCGTCATCCACGCCGGGGGCGTGGCCGGGTCTTCCACGGCGGGAAACGGCGGCGCGCCCTGGCACGCAGGCGGCAACCCGTCCGGCTCCACCGCGCAAGCGCCCGGCTGGGACCAGACGCGGTTCAGCGCCTGCAGATAGGCGCTCTCCCCGATCTGCCATTTGCGCTCCTGCGCCAGCAGCACGCCGGTGGCATGCCACTCGCCGATCATCGCCGAGACAAAGCGCCCCAGCGTCGCCTCCCGCTCGGCCCGCGCCACAGCGATGGCCCAAGGCGTCACCAGGATGCGCTCTTCCATGACGCTATAGCCGTCCTCCGGGTTCGCCAGCACCCGCTGTACCAGCGCCGTGTCGTCAAAGGCCCAGGCCACGCAGCGCCCGAAAGACAGCGCCATCTTCGCCTCGCGGTTGGCCGGAAAATAGCGCCCCTCCACGCCATAGGTCTCTTCCAGCGTCCGGTTGTAATAGGCCCCCTGCGTCATGCAGACCGGCTGCCCGCGCAGGTCGTCCCAGGTCTCATGCGGGCGGTCCTCCGGCCCGTAGGCGACGACCCCACTCGAGTAATAACTCGGCTCTAACAAGCCCGATTGCGCCCGCCGCGTCTCGGTGTCGCCCATCGTGGCGATCACCACGTCCACCACCCCTTGCTCCAGACGCCCCAGCCGGTTGGACGCGCTGACTGAGATCAGCTGCAGCCCCACGCCCATGCGATCGGCCAGCGCCTGCGCCAGGTCCGGCTCCAGCCCGACGATCGCGCCCTGCGCGTCGAGCATCCCCCAGGGCGGGTAGTCGGTTTTCACGCCAACGATCAGCGTGCCGCGTTGCAGAATATGCGCCAGCCGTCCGTCAGGGGCGGCGGGCAGTTGAACCTCGGCAACCGCCCCCGGCCCCACCAGGCACAGAAAAAAGCACAGCGCCCGCACCGCCCATGTCATGGCACCGCCACAGCGATCAGACCGTACCCCAAGGCTGCCGGGCAGACCCGCGTGAGCCAGCTGTCGAGCCAGCGCATCGTCGGATAGGTGGTCAGAACACTCTCGGGCAGCACGCTTTCCGCACGGATGCTCTGGATCCAGAACCCCGCCTCGGCCAGCTCCTCCTGCAGCCGGTCCGGGTCATAAAGCTGGTAGGGCAAGGTCACCTCCGCCCCCTGCATGACGCGCGTATACCGGATCAGCCCCTTGGCGCCGGGCCCCGCCTGCCGCTGCTCGCGCCGGAACCGACGCCGCCGGTTGGGCACGGAAATCAACAACCGCCCGGTGTCTTTCCTCAGCAAACGCCGCATCTGCCGCAGAACGGCCAGCCGGTCCTCGCGCGCCTCGATATGCGCCAGCACGCCAAAGAGGCAGAGCATCAGATCCGCCGGCCCGCGCGAGCGCACATGGGCGGCCAGCGCATCCGCATCCGGGCCCAGCACCTTCAGGTCCGTCCACCCCATCTCCACCGCGCGCTCGGCCAGCATTTCCAGCGCGGCCGCGTTGATGTCGAACCCCGCCGCCACCCCGGCCCGCTCCCGCAGACGCAGCAGATACCGCCCGTTGCCGCAGCCATAATCGATCACATGCCCGCCCTGCGGCAGCAGCTCGAGGATGCGCTGCCAGGTGCTCAGGTTCGGGTTGGGATACCGCCGATCATAATGCCCCGAGCGGAAATAGAGCCGATACGACCCCTCCGTAGGGTTCTCCGGCGGCGCCGGGCGGATATCCTGGTGGCGTCCCATCAGTTCGGCGCAATCGCCCCCGAGCCCAGCGTGTTCTCGATCCGCTTGCGCCAATCGGTGTCGCGCATCCGCACGATCAGCGCGCTGTCGATGGCACGGCGCAAGTCTTCATTGCCGCCCGCCCGCGTGATCGCCCAGCCATAGGGTTCATTGCGATAGACACTGTTTTGAACGCTGATCTGCCCGTCATACGGTGCCCGCCGCGCCATGTAGGACAGCGCAATCCAGTCGCCCAGAACCGCCTCGACCTTGCCTTGATAGAGCTGCTCCACCGCCTCTTTCCAGGTGGGCGTCAGCACCACGCCCCCGGGCAAGCCATCCTCGGGCATCGCGTCCACCTTGCGGATGTTGTCATCCTGATGCGCCGCGCAATCGAGCCAGGCCGCCCGCGCCTTCAACCCCTCTTGTGTCACACTGCCCTCATCGGCGCGAAAGGCCGCCTCGGTCACCTCTTGCCGCAGGAATTCCTGCGCCGTCGAACAGCGCAGCACCGCGATGCTCAGCCCCGGCAGCGCCTGCGACGACACCGGCGGGTTCTCTCCAATCGCGCCGACGAAGGCCGAGGTGATCACGCCAAGGATCATCGCCGACAGCGCCGTACCCACCACCGCCATGATCATCTCGAAGACCTTGCCCATGAGCGTCCGAAACCCGTTGCCAACCCCTTTCAGCCCTGAAGTGCGCGCAATCGCCTCCAGCATATAGGCCATGAACGCCCGGCCCCGGCCCACCTCACCATCGGCATCAAGGTCATCGGGCAGGCTCCGCATCAACGCACGCAAAAGGTACGCCGTGATCAGGTTCAGCAGCAAAAACAGGATGATCGCCCGTGCCACCGTGGGCTGAAACACCGTGTCGGTGATCGTGTCGATCGCCACTTCGAAGTCAATCGCGCCGGTCTGGGCCACCGCCAGCGTCAGCCCCGACGACAGGTACTGCTGGCTGAAATCATAGGTCAGCATCCGCTCCGCCGTGATCGTCAGTGGCGAGATCACCACATCCACGTCGCCCCGGCGCAGCGCGGCCTCCTGCTCGTCGATGCTGTTGCAGGTCACAAAGGCGGTGGTCTTGTCGATGTCGGTCGAGATCGAGTGCCACAGATCCACCGCGAACCCGCGCGGCAACCCGTCCGGGCCCGCATAGGTGAACGGCTCCGCCGAGCGGATGGCCACCACCAGGTCATGCTGCCCTTCTGGGGCGACGCAGGCCTCTGCCGGGCGCGGCACAGTGAGCAGGATCAGCAGCACACACTGCCACAAGATCAGCCGAAGAATGGGGCGGCGCATTTACGCGTCCTTGCTGTCCGAAACCATCTGTGCGGCGGCCCGGCTGGCTTTCGCCCCCATCACATCCGCTTCTGCCTCGAGGCCTGCATCATCATTGATATCCACGGCCCCCTTCAATTGCCGCGTCGGTTTCACCCGACCCTGCTTTTGCTGCACCGCGTGCCAGGCTTCGTGCGGCAGGTGCTTCTCCTGACCTGCGGCCAGGTGAATGTCCGTGCCCTGCGCATAGGCATGCGCCCCGACCTGTGCGGGTTGGGACGAGTTGCGGTGCACCTTCACATCGCTCAGATCCATGCCCGACATGGCTTCCATCCCGCTTTTCAGATTGCTGGGCAACCCGCCGGACGTCTGCTCATCGGCCGGGGCACGCTGTGCGACCCCCCTGCCCGTCCACCGTGCGAGGCGTTGCACCGGCGCGCTCTGATCCGCGCGCATCTGCAAGGCACCGAGACGGGCGGAGGCGGCGTTGCCTGCCTGTGGCGGTCTCCGGTCAGCTTTGGGCGTGGCGGATGTCTTGACGGCGTTGCGTCCGGGGGCAAAAGTCTGAGCCACGAGGATTCTCCTTATGGTGGCAACCTACCACCGGAGTACCCGTCCGTCATTTGATCTTTGGTTAACGCTTGTAAAAAACCTGTGGGTTTGTGGCAAATTCGTCCGGTAAGGCCGCCTGACACCCATCAAGCCGTTGTTAAACAAAGATTTTATTCCGAATGCCTACGGCTTCTTGATCTGATACTTCATCACCACCTTGGCCAGATCGACCAGCATGGCCTCCAGGTCCTTCTCGGCGATCTTGGCGTTGCGCAGCTGGATCGCATAGCCCTTGGCCTGCTTCTTCGCGGTCATCGGGATGCCCCGCACATCGAAGGTCTCACTCGCATCCCCGGTCAGCGCGGGCGGCAACAGCGGGTTCAGCCGCTCACCCCGTTTCAGCTTGGGGATGATCGCCCGGTACTGCCGTTTCGGGGTGGTGGTGATGTCCACCTCTTCCAGGATCTGCTCGCGCAGCTCGAGACAGGCGAGACCCAAGGACACATCCCCCTGCCCCACATTCAGCCGCTCGGCGATCTCGGTCTGGGTCAGTTCGCGCAGGCTCTCCGCGAGCAACCCAATCGAGATCAGCTCTTCGAACCCGTTGAGATCCCGGCGCATCGTATTCTCGTGAAACCGCTCTTCCAGATCGGCCAGCGCGCGATCGCCGTCCACCGTGGCAATCACCGCTTTCACCGGATGGCCCAGCACCCGGCACGCCTCCAACCGCCGGCGCCCCGATTGGATAAAGAAACTGTCCTTGGTTTCCAGGGGGTTCGCCTTGTCCGCCTCCCAGTCGGGGTCCACCGGACGCACGCGGATCGGCTGCGTCTGGCCGCGCCGCTTGATGTTGGCGACCAGCGCCGCGAAATCCTCGTCCTCCTGCCAAGGCGTCATGCGGTCGCTGCCCACGTCATCCTTGATCTGCGTGGGGTCCAGCTCCAGCACAACCGTGCCCGCCATCACCCCTTGAAACAGCGAGCCATGCGCATCGTCGATCCGCTGTTTGAGCATGTTCATGGCCGAGCCGGCCCACATGCCCCCCATGGTGCCTTTCCGCTCGGTATCAGTCTCTGATTGGCTGTTTAGAGCCTCATCCGGGATCGAGGCATCGAGTTTGCGTTTGCGGGCCATCAGCTCCAGCGCTCCTCTATAAAGGCCTTGGCAAAGTCACGCGGTGGCAGCTCCGGCCAGATGCGCTGCACCAGCGCATCGTTGACCGCGTTGGCGTTGGCCATGAAGGCCTTGGCCGAGGCGCGGCGTGTCTTGGGTGGCATGTATTCATAGATGCTTTTGTATTCTTCGGCGGCATTCGCAATCGCGTCCGACCGGCTGTACCAGACCTGCATGACCTCCCGCGGCGCCTTGCGATAGAGGTCGAGGATCTGATCGGTGTCCTGCGTGTTCTGCTCCTGCACGATGGTCGGCAGCACCATATGCTCCCCAGCCCCGATTTCGATATCCGCCTCGAACCCCATGATGAACTCCAGGTACTCCCCGATGTTCGATACATAGGTGGCCAGCGTCGCGAGATCGAACCCCTTCATAGTCTGCGGGATCACCACATTGTCGGCTGCCACCAACCCGTTGAGTTGCATCAAGGTCAGCGACGGCTGCTGGTCAATCACGATCACATCCACCGTCTCGTTCAGCGCGCGTTCATAAGCTGCGAGGTCAAAGTCCCCATCATCTCCGCGGAGATCATCGATAGCGGTGCGCGGCCCGTTCGCGCTGTCCCAGACCGCAATCGCCGTCTTCAGCACGCGGTAGACCGGCACCTGAGATTGCTGCGACATGAAGAACAAGCTGATATCGCCATTCTGGATGTTCGCGCCCCCCGGAATAAGCCGGATACCCGGCCAAGGCGTGCTCTGCCAGATCTTGTCCAGATCGGCGCCCGACGGCTCCGTCAGGGCCACCGCTGCGGGGTCATCCACGCCCATGAAGTCGGCCAGTGTCTGCGTTTCAGGATCAAAGAGCGGCAGTTTTTCATCAGCGAAGTAAAGGCTCACTGTGGCCTGTGGATCCGCATCAATCACCCCGACCCGCAGCCCGTAATGCAGGTTCACGTATTGCGCAAAATGCGCGGCACTCAGCGACTTCCCTGTACCACCTTTCTGTGCGCCAAAGGTGACGACCTTCACCGGCTGTCCTTCGCTACGCCAATGCAGATAGGGCCGCTTCGCCGCCGGATTGGAGCCAATGATCGCGCGGATCAACATGATTTCAGACGGTGAGAACGTCCGCTCGCGGCCATGCTTTTCGCCGTCTGGAAACATCGGCTCTTCGCTGGAAATTCGGGTCAGATAGGTCGTGTCGACCGCCAGCAAACTGGCGACTTCGACCATTGAAAACCGGCGGGCGACGCGCGTGCGCAGGGTCAGATCACGTTGCAACTTAGTGTTCACGGCGCCCATGACCCGGCTCATATTGCGGATGAATTGCTCGAATTGCCCGTATGCCATTTGGTTATATCCGCGGATATTTTCCTGCCTGATGGTCGAAAACCGAAGGCAGATGCTTTGGATTCACAGAACAGAAGGGCGGGGTGTCCTGCAAGTGTTTTTCGGCCAAAGCCCACCTTTTCTGGTAGCTGGCAAGCAGTGCAAGCTTACTCGCTTGGGAGACCACGCCGCTTGCTTTTACCAGCTTTTCGAACTGCGCCGAGGTGGGCCACTTGCGCCAATGAGGGGGCCAGGCCTTGCGGATATGGCCGAGAATTTTGGAGATTTCCGGCTTGGTATAAGCTGCTTTCGTCAGGTGTTTGATCTGTGCTGAAACGTCGTCAGTCTCAGTAGAAAGCCGAAGATCCGTCCAAAAAGCCACCAGATCGTGCTCGATATCCGCGGATATAGGTGGCGATGCCTGATCGGCTGCGCGTAGGCGCTGCCGTGTCTTCAGGACCAGTTCAACCTCTGGTGTCTGCCGCGCTGCTGGGTAGGGCGATCCTCGAAAGCACCTCGCCCAATCATTCAGTAGCTGGTCAATTTCTGAGTCATATTCTTCGCGGACTTGGGTTTTATAGCTCTGATTTTTTAACTTCTTAAGGCGTTCATCTGATTGAACACTGCATTCAGCTTTTGGTGCGGTTTTCCCAACCAGAGAGGAGCGCCAGGCCTGCCAGAACGTGACGCGATATTTGAGCCGGTAGTTGTAGCCATTGGCCATCTGCTGTTCTTCGGTGTCGATCAGACCAGCCTCGCGCAGCTCCTGCACATAGCCTGAAATCGCGGGTTTGGAGCGGCCCATGCGGTCGCTGAGCTGGCCCAGTGACGGCCAGCAAAAGCCGTCGGTGTTGGCCATGCGGCAGAGCTCGACCAGCGTGCGGAAGGCGCCGGGGGAGAGGTCGATGTCGAGGATTTCGACGGGGAGGGCGACGAACCCTTTCTTGCGGTCAAATGTCATCTGCTCGGACAT
>NZ_JBTBYJ010000004.1:0-107027 GCF_054226325.1 Roseobacter cerffii | reverse complement strand
GCCTGTATCTCACCTCCGGTTTTGTGGAGGCAAAAGATTCCCGGTCGCCAAAACGACGTTCTTTCGTTGACAGTGATTCGCGGGAGCGGTATCCAGAAGGTGTCTAATCTATTTGGATAAGCTCTCGGGCCGGATCGGCTTGGGGGCTTTTCTTTTGCCTCAGGTCATGATGTCTCCTCCGATTGAGACAGATACTCCGCGTAGAGCTGATCGAGGTTCTCCGAGAGAAACTCTCCAAAGCCTGCGGAATCCTTGGATGTCAGCGAGATGGTATAGGCACGGCCCGCGCGTCCGATGACGCCCTTGATCCGGCCTTCTCCTGCGGTCCAGGTGCGCTTGGCCGGAGTGGCTTTCGCCGCCCGGCGCCGGGGCGCCCTGCCCGCCTCGGTCACCTTGCTGTGCAAAATCTCGAACTTTGTGTCGCTGTCGAGCTGGTCGAACCCCTCCGTGGCCAGGATCCGATCGGCCACCGTCACGTTGCTTTTGACCGCCATCAGCTTTTTGAAATCTTCCCAGCGGTCCCGCCCGATCTGCTTGGCCGGTCCAATTGCAGCGATGACATGGCCCGGCACCGTCCCCGCGACGGACAGCATGCGCGACAAGAGCGTGCCGTCGATGGTCAGCGCCTGCTGGATCACCTCCTTGGCCTGGCCGAGATCATGCAGGTTCCTGGCAAAAAGCGCCTTCTCGATGAAGGAGAGATCGGCCCGGGCCGTGTTCTCCTGGCCCTGCGCCAGCACATGGGCGACATCGTCCATCTCCTTGACCACGGCGCGGACCGGCCGTCCGAGCGCGCGCGCGGCGCGGACCCGGCGATGCCCGAAGACGACCATGTAGCGATTGGCGGCCACCGGATGCGGCCTGAGCAGGACCGGCGTGTCCTGCCCGCTTGATGCGATCGAAGCTTTCAGCTCTTCGAAAGCTTCATCATCGCCGCTGAGCCGGTCATTGACGAAGGAGGCATCAATCAGGGCGGGATCGATTTCGACGATGGTTTCGCCTTCGAGAAGGCGTTTGGAGTTTTCGGCGAGACTGTCGATCGAGACCTTCATGGATTTCGAAGCACCGCGCATCGCGTAGTTCGAGCGGCCACCATCGATCGGCGGATCGGTCGGCTGCCCGATCACGGATTTCAACAGGTCT
Organism: Roseobacter cerffii; assembly: GCF_054226325.1. Taxonomy (NCBI): domain Bacteria; kingdom Pseudomonadati; phylum Pseudomonadota; class Alphaproteobacteria; order Rhodobacterales; family Roseobacteraceae; genus Roseobacter; species Roseobacter cerffii. The sequence goes on along the minus strand of NZ_JBTBYJ010000004.1, from coordinate 105,884 downwards.
TTTCTGGCCATGATGCCCTCCTTTTCGGGCCACGAGACCCCGGGTCTGCACGGCTGTCAAAACGAATCTGCACGGCTGTCAAACTCATGGGCTCTCGCGCCCCCAGGCTTGATGCACGAGACCGGCGATCTCGTCGTTGACGGCGTTCAGAGAGGTGATCGCGCGGTCATAGGTCGACCGCACGAACTGCGCCCGCTCGACCTCGTACAATGTCTGTTTGGTGATCCCGGCATCCGAGATCGCCGTCGATTTCACCATCTGCGCTTCGAGCATCTGGTTGGGAAACATTGCCTGCAGGAAGCCGACCATCTGCTTTTGCGGTCCATCGGTGGGTTCGAACCGTGTCACCAGATAACGGAACCATTTGAGCCGCATCTCGGCCCCGGCTTCACGGATGGTGCGCAGGATGCCACCCAGCATCAGGAGGAACTGGCTCATCGACATCACGTCGAGCATCTGGGGATGCACGGTGATCAGCACCGAACTCGACGCTGTCAGGGCCGTTAGAGTCAGATATCCAAGCTGGGGCGGGCAATCGATCACCACCACGTCGTAGCGGTCTTCGACCTCTTCCAGTGCCTTCGAGATGCGCGTGAAGAAGGCGCGGCCTTCAGAGGGGTCGCTGCTGGTCAGGGCCACCGGCGTGTCGTATTCGTATTCCTGCAGATCGAGGCTGGCTGGGACGATGTCCAGGTTCGGGAAGTTCGTGGGCCGGATGACCGCGCTGATCGGCTGGCGTTCTCCGTCATAGCGCAGGGTCTCGTAAAGCGAGGAAACAGAGTCTAATTCAGGCTGAATCCCGTGCAGCGCCGTGAGGGATGCCTGGGGGTCGAGATCGACCGCCAGCACCCGGTGGCCTTTAAGCGCCAGATGTTGGGCTAGGTGAGCGGCGGTCGTTGTCTTGCCGCTGCCGCCTTTGAAGTTGACGACGGAGATGACATGCAGCTCTTCGCCTTCGGTGCGATGCGGCAGGTAACGGCGCTTGCCCGGACGGCCATGGGCATCGAGGTAAGCGCGCAGCTCGAGCATTTGTGCTGCGGAATAGGATCGCCGCCCAGAGGCCGAGGTTTGTGGCTCCGGTCCCTTGCCCTCCAGATGCAGTTTCTTGATCGTCGACTGCGTGACGCCGAGGAAATAGGCCACTTCGGCGAGAGAAAACTGTCGCAGACCCTTCTGGGCATCGGGGGGGTATTGTTCCCGACGCAAGATATTGAGTCGGTCGGAAATCAGTTCTCCTTGCTGGAGAATGATTTCATCGAAGGCCAACTCGCCTGTGTCTTGCCGGAATGGTGCTGTCGCCATCCTGCTGCCTCGCCTAATATCGCTTTTATCGCGATTTCTTTCGTTAAACTGTGACTACAGCGGAAGTGTGTTATCCACAACGATTTTTTCAGCAGGCGGCAAAGCGCTGCCGGATCATGGCAGAGATCGGGGAGACCACAAGACCCCGTAGACAGGGCAAGAGAACCTGCAACATCTGGTAGGACGGAGCGCCGATCCAGCCAGTGCACCCATGCATGAAAGGCGACAGAATTCACCTATATTATTGTTTTGAATTCTTTTTCTCGATTTGCACGGCTGTCAAAAAGCAATTCTCGGTCCGCAGCACATGAACCGCGCAGCCAGACAGACGGTGCCTGCGACCACCCGTGCAGGCTTGAGCTACAAGCACGGTCTGCCGCAGGGAGCGCATTGCAGCCATCCCGCGGGAATGCCGGTGAGAAACAATCCAAGTTGCCGTATCGGAAAGAATCGGACACTGATTCTCAAGACCAAGCCCAGGTGGGTTGGCCGGGTGTCCCGGCCAACCGCGGGCTCATGCGGCCTCTTTGGGCCCCCAGGGGATCACGGCCTGCAGGGTCGGGTCGTCCTGATGCGCCGCTTGGCCGAGATTGGCGTTGAACCCGTAGTCCCGGATCGTCAGCGTAAAATAGTCCGCGCCGGTTTCCCGGTTCTGTTTGCGCCAGATGCCACCGCATTCGACGAGACGACCGCGGGGCGAGCGGCCCAGCACCCGGTGGGTAGGTGCCATCGGATTGTCGCTGGTCACGGGTTCCACGGAGATGTCGAGATCGAAGGTCAGGGTCGAGATCGACCCGGTGCCTTTGGCGGTGCCGATCTCGGCGGTGTCAAATTTGATGCAGTTGGGGGTCATTGCGTGTCTCCTTGTCTGGTGTTGCAATGCCGGTGACCAAAGCAGGGAGCCCTGGGGCAGCACCGCAGGCGCAGCGCAGCGGAGAAGGGCAGGGGACCGCGCTTTTTGATCCGCGCGGAATGCCCGGCACGGGCAGGGGAAAAAGACGGCCTCCCACCTTTGCGGCCCCCGGGCGCCCTGCCACCGGCCACGCTCAGCAACACCAGTCGAAGACAGGCCGGACGCCCCGACAACAACAGGTGACTGCCTCGACCAGCGCCAATGGCTTGGATAGGATCTGCACCTCGATGATGCATGTCGCCCGTCCCCCAAGCGGCACACCATCCCGGCCCTCGCCCGGGAACTTGCTAGCCCGTCTCCGGCACCGGTCACGGCCATAAGCCCGATGCCGCCAACCCTGAAAACGGCTGCATTTAGGCGTCGGCCTTAGGCGATCTCGTGCTATGCCCGTCAGGGTCTCGGCCCAGGTCGCCGCGGGCAGACCATCCATCCAAGCCCCATGCCTGCAGCGCCGGGTGTCACGCTCCCGCCCCGCCACATGGGCATTCGGTCCGATCCACTGGCCGCAACAGCACGCCCAAGAGCTGCCACAGGCCGTCATTCCACACCCCTCAGGCCTGATAAGCTCCCACTGAATGTCTCCCCGACACCTCCCGTCGCGCAGCGACCCCCGCGCGGGCAGCGCCGGTCCGGCGGCGGGGCAGGGGGAATTCCTCCGCCCCGCCGCCGGACAATTTTTGGGTCATCCCGCAGTCATTCTGGCCAAAGAAAAAAAGACCCCGCCGGAGCGGGGCCAGGTGGTCTTCCCACGAAGGAAGGCTCAGAGGCAATCCGGGACCCAGATCGCCAACTTGTCTTTCTGCTCGGAGGTCAGCCCCATGAGTTTTTGCGTGGTGGAATCACCGATCAGCTTTTCCAGCTTCTCGGCCTTCTCCGCCTTCTTGAGTTTGCCGAAGGACACCACGCGCGCGTCGCGGGTATCGCAGTCGAGAAAGGTGCAGAGCAGGTCGGTCAGCACCCCGGCGGAGACGCGCGAGAAGAAGTTCTCCGCCGTGGGCGTCCAATGGGCACGGATGTCGGCCTTGGCCTCGGCGGCGATGGCCGCAAAAAGACTTTCGTCCCCTGCCTGATCAGGCAGGGCGCGCGCGAAGGCCTCGGTGAGAACCGCGTTGCGGGCCTTCTTGCCGGTGGCCCGAAAGGCGGCGAAAGCCTCCTCCAGATCATCGGCGCGGGTGCCGGTCTGCCAAGCAGTAGTCGCGTCGAGACCGTGATCGAGCCGCGGCTCGCGGTCAAACCCATCCTCAATACTCGGCACGTTGTTGGGACGTCCGAGGCGCAAATCGAAGAGGCTTTCGAACGACCCGGAGGCATCCGACAGGCCGAAGGCCAGAAGATCGAGCACGAGGTCCGGCTTGGCCAGAAGGGCCGATTGCACCGCCGCCAGCCGGATCGCCTGCATGTCGGCCATCAACTTTTGGGAGTAGGGCGATTTTGGCGCGGGGGTAGGGCGCTCGGGGGCTGTGAGAACGTCCGCCGCAATCGCCGCATCCTTGTCTTCGGGGCGCACCAACCCGGCGGTGATCTCCACCTTACCCGATTGATTTACAAGAATTAGACACCCCGAGACGCGCTTCTGGTCATCGGTGTAATCACCGTCGAGGGTGGCTTGCAGATCAGCCAGCCGCGCCTCGCCGTCCGCGTCGAGCACACGTGCCTCGCACATCTCGGCCAGCCGGTCGTACTCCTCGGCGTCCGCCGCGCTCAGATCGCCTTCGACAGGGTAAAGTCGTGTCAGCTTGGCTTGATCGATCTCATAGTAGTTGAGCCATGGGTCGCGGTTGGCCTCAGCCCAGAGCCAGCCCGCATCCGCCACCAGCGCGGTGCGCGCCGCTTCGAGCCGTTCGTCAAAAAGATCATCAAGCAGCGCCGGATCGATGAAATAGACCGCCTGTGAAAACAGGTCCTGCGTGATCACGCCGCCTGCGGCCGCATAGGCCTCTTGGCCAACAAAGAGCGCGCGGCGGTCACTGCCGGTCACCGCTTCGGGATTAAGCGCGGATTTCAACTGCGCCTCGGAGATCGGGTGCCCCTTGATCTGCTCCAGAAGTGTGAGCGTCAGCGCCGCATCCTCCGACAGGGTGAAGGCCTTGGCCGCGCCAAGGGTGATCTCGCCTGCGGCCAACGCATCAATGACCGGAGCGGGCAGCGCGGCAAGGGCCAGCCGCTGATAGACGCGGGCCTCACTGGTGGCGAAGGCCAGCGCGATATCGGGCACCGTTGCGCCCTTGGCCGTCATCGCTCCGAAGGCACGGATTTCATCCGCCGGGGTCAGGGCTTCACGCGCGGCATTTTCGGCATTGGCCCAGATGGCGGCTTCCTCGGCATCCTCGGTGATGCGCACCGGGACGGTGACCGGGGCAGGGGTTTCGGCCTCGGCGGCGATCTTCTGCAATGCCCGCAGGCGGCATCCGCCCGCGACGATCTCGACGCGGCCTTTCTTTCTGCGCAGGCCTGCAAGGTTCTGGATCAGTCCGAAGCGGGCGATACTGGCCGCCAGCGTATCGATATGGGCATCCGAGACGCTCTTGCGCGGATTGATGTCCGAGAGTGTGAGGGCGTCCAGAGGCACCAGTTCGATGCTGCCTGCGTCGGTGAGGATTGAGTCTTGCTTGGTCATGGGGAAGTCTCCTTTCGGTTTGGATGGACAGGGGCCGCCCTGCGCCCTGAGCGCGGCGCAGAAAGGCCTGTGGGTGGAAAAGGGTGGAGGAGGGGTCAGAGACGCGCTCAGGGCGTCGCTGAGGCGCTGTCGGGCGACCTACCACCAGCAGGAATAGATCACGGTCGATCCGGTCTGCATTTCGGCCCGCGCCCAGGCGCAGAAATCCAGATCATAGGCGCGGTAGTCCTGCGCCTGTTCGTCCTGAAACTGGTGGCCATAGAAAAAGCCGCCCTCGCACTGGGGCAGGGTGCCATCGGTGACGGCCTGTTCCAGACGGTCGATGTCCTCGAGCGCGAGGATCAACGCGCCGCAGTTGAGGTCGCTGGCCGAGAAGCCGGTGCGGGCAACATAGAGGTTTTCCATGAAGGTCTGCAGTCTGGAATGCTTGCGCCAGACGAATGCGGGCACTTCCCCTTCGTCTCCGCTTTCGGGTGTCTTGAGATAGGCATATTGATCGAGGCCCATGGTCTCGCTCCTTTCCTTCGTGGTTGGCGCGGCATGGGTCTTTTGTGCTTTGGCCCATTGTCCGCCCTGGGCGTGGGCCATCCCTGTCTCTGGCATTCGGAAAACCCCCGCGTCTTCCGAAAGGCAGAGCAGGGAAGGGCACAGCCCGACCTGCGGCCGGGCGGCGGCGGGACACAGGGGGCCGAAGCAGTGAAATCGGGAGGGACCCGGCGACATCAGCCGACGGGAGGCACCGGATTTCTCCGGCGGAGGCTGACGCGTCAGCGGCACCCGAGCCCCTGTTCGCGCCGTCGTTTGGATGTCAGGCGGAGGAAAAATGCAAAACCGTCGGGGGTGCCAAAGCAGAGCGGCGGCACCCCGTCGATTGACCGCGTGATCGCGGGCAGGCCCGCGATTGCCTTTGTCTTGTGCCCGAAGGATCGTTACCCGGAAGGGCGGAGACAGTATTGGCTCCGGGGCAACTTATGCTCTAGAGCCTGCCCAACCGTGCGGTTTGCGGGCCAGTCAGGTTGACAACATCTCATGCGCCTAACCGAGCGTCAGCACCATGTTGTCGGATAAGGCCAGAGGTGGAATGTGCAGGTTCTCCGGCGCGGGGCCTTTGCGAATACGTCCCGCGGTATCGTAATGCGACCCGTGGCAGGGACAGAACCATCCTCCGAAATCGCCCGCGCCATCGCCAAGCGGGACACATCCCAAATGCGTGCAGACACCGATCATCACCAAAAAGGCGTCATGGCCCGGAATGGCGCGGTTCTCATCCAGCGCTGTGGCCTCGCCGGGAAGGTTGGGATTTCGGGCATCGGTGTCCGGCAAGGCGGAGACCGCCTGTTCACGCGCCTGGAGCATCTCAGCTTGCGTTCGGTGGCGGATGAAGACGGGTTTTCCGCGCCAATTGACAGTCAATTGCGTGCCTTCGGCGAGCCCGGAGATATCCACCGAGATTGTCGCCAGGGCGCGCACATCCGCCGAAGGGTTCATCTGATTGATCAGCGGCCAGAGCGCCGCACCGGAGGCGACCACGCCCGCGCCAGCAGTCGCAAAATACAGGAAATCCCTGCGTCCAGTGTCGTCGGTCGCATCCATATCATGTGGAGCGTGCAACCTTCCCGCGCCGGAACGTCAACGCGGGTTTTGTAACGTTTTGTCTGCGACCCGGGGGCCAGCAGTGGGAAACTGTGGCCGATCGTCGGCTCAATGATGGGGCGGTGCGCCTTTTGCCATCATTAGATGATGCTCCTGGTGATGCGCGCCGATGGTCATGAGCCCGAAGAATCCGAGGCCCTGTATCTGGTCGGTATCGCCATCAACGAGGAGGGCAACACCGTCCCCGAGGTCCTCCGTCGTGACTGCCCAACCTGTCTCGGCCGCCAAAAAAGGCGCATGGGCCGGCACCATGGCGCGAATGGCTTCGAGAACGCGCGGTGCCCCCCGGATCTCGAACCGGATACCGGCGGGCAGAACACTGCGGGTGACTTCGGCCTCCATCGTCACAAGCTCCATATCCACCAGATGTCGTCTCAGAGCCGCAATATCGACGTTTGTCCAATCGGTGTCTAGATCGGCGCGCAATAGTGCCACGATCTCGGCCATGGCGGCAAAAGCCGATTGTCCGGTTTCCTGCGGACCTGACATCACATGCCCGGTTGCGGAATGGTTGTGCTGGGCCGCGACGGGCCCCGACAATGACAGGGCAAGCAGCAGAGTAACAAGGCGCATGGCGGGATCCTCTTGAACGGCACGAGACCCGTTTTTCCTAGCACGCAGGCCTGCTCCAGAATATGATCTCAATCATATGTTGCCAGAGCCCTATGACCTTCTCCCGACAACTGCGCTTTGGCCGCAAACGGTTGCCGTTGGCGACGTGCTCTATCGACAGGGTACACGGACCCGGGGCCTCTATGTGCTGAAGAGCGGGCGTGTGCATCTCGAGCGGGTCGGTCCGAATGGCGAGCGCCTCATCATTCACAGGGCGGCACCGGGGACCAGCTTTGCTGAAGCCTCAGTCTTTTCAGAGCGCTATCATTGCGATGCCATCGTGATGGGTGCAGGCGAGTTGGTCCGGATCGATAAATCCGCGGTTCTCGCCGCTTTTGGAAACCCGGACTTCGCGCGGGCCTATGGGCGCCAAGCGGCCCAACAGGTTCAGGCGCACCGGCAAATCATGGAAATAGTCGGCATCCGCCGCGCTGAAGATCGGGTGATGGCGGGGATCGTCGCCGGTCTTCTGGATGGTACCGTTGTTGATTTTGCTGCGCGCCTTCAGCTGACGCAGGAAGCCACCTACCGCGCACTGCGAGCGCTTGTCGAAGCGGGTCGGGTCATAAACCCGTCCCGCGGGACCTACCGATTGGCCTAGCTATGACTGGCAAAGACCGATGTCTCGCCATCAAGCCCGACAAGCAGCGTATTGAAGGTGTCCCCGGCGCCGGGACCGCCCATGCCGGGGGAACTCATCGGCATACCGGGCACAGTCAGTCCACGCGCCGTCGGTTGCTCTGAGAGAAGCCGGGCGATGTCTTCAGCCGGCACATGGCCCTCAATGAAATAATCGCCAACCACGACGGTGTGGCACCCGGCCAGCTCCGGCGCGATCTGGAGCCTGTCTTTCAGCGCGTAAAGGGTGTCCTGGTCGACATCCTGGGCCTTGATTTGAAACCCGGCCTGCCTCACATGGTCGACCCAGGCGGTGCAGCATCCGCAGGTCGGGGTTTTGACAACCTTGATGATGGATCCGGCATCGGCCATCGCCGGAAGCGCGAGTGTCGCGGCAGCACCGGTCAGCCAAAAAGCTACGTCGTTTCATGTATCGTTTCCTTCTGAATTGTGTTCGAGATTAGCATCTGGAGAGGCACTGTCGAGGTGATCGCGGTGCGCGGGTGGTGCATGAAGCTCTGCCTGAGGCTCCATCGATTGCGTGACGTCCAGATCCTGTGCGTGCCGCTCGTCTAGGCAATCCGTTTCAAGCTGCAGGGTCACCATGTGAAACCGGTGATGCTTGGTCAGGTGCGTATAGGCGGTCCCAAGGATGCGCGCGGCATCGGCAGGTTCTGCATGGCGCAGATGGGCCGAGAAGGCATGCTTGCCGCTTGTCAGGGTCCAGGCGTGGACATGGTGGACATCAAGAACGCCGTCCTGCGCGCGCAGATCGGCGGTCACAGCCTCGAGATCAGTGCCGTCGGGCGTCCCCTCCAACAGAATATGCGCTGCCTCGCGGATAACTCCGATCGAGGCCCAGAGGAGCACGACCCCGAAGGTCATGCCAAGGATCGGGTCGATCGCCAGAAAGCCAATGAACTCGATGACGAGCGCGGTCACGATGATCAACAGGCTACCGACGAAGGTCTGCATGATGTGCCAGAGGGCTCCGCGGGCATTCAGATCATCCTGGCTGGATTTCCACATCAGGCCGAGCGAGATCACTTCGGTGACCAAGCCTCCGAAGGCCACCCAGAGCATCGGCCCCGTCGGCAGATGGATCGGGTTTCCGAGCCGCATCGCCCCCATCCAGATCACCAGAAGCGCCATGCCGAGAAGAAAGCCGCCATTCACCAGCGCGCCAATGATCTCGGCGCGATACCAGCCGAAACTGCGCGCCATATCCGCCGGTCGACGTGCTATCCGTTGCGCGATGATGGCGACGAGCACACCGCCTACGGCGGACAACGTGTGAAACGCATCCGACAGAACCGCGATCGATCCGGTCCAGAGCCCGACCGCCAGTTCGATCAGGAAATATATGCCGGTCAACCAGGCAGATATCGCCAGAGCCTTGCCCGACGACGGCATATGTCCGGCGTGTCCATGAGCGGCCATGTCAGATTTCCTTTTTTGTAGTGTGGGTGCCGCGCCAGACCGCAATGAGGGCGGACAGCGCGGTGAACCCGCCGAGCGCCAGGGCCGTCCAAGTGGCGGTTTGAACGTCGCCATTCATGGCCTCGCTGCCGAGATGAGCGAGCAAAAAGCTTGCCGGAACGACCCCGGCGAGCGTCGCCAAGGCGAACCGCCAGAGATGTAGGACGCTCAGTCCTGCGGCGTAGCTGACCATGTCAAAAGACAGGAATGGCAGCAGTCGACTGCCGAACACCAAAACCGTCAGTGTATTCTGTGACCCCAGAAGCCCGCGTCCGATCGTCTCGCCGACATGGCGTTCCACGAAAGGCCGCCCCAGCCCACGCGCGAGCAAAAATGCGGCGAGCGCGCCAATTTCTGCGCCGAGCACAACGAGCAGGGTTCCGAAGGTGTGACCGTAGGCGGCCCCGGCCGCGAGCGCGATCGGCGCCGAGGGCAGGGGGCTGGCCACGATCGCCAACGTCATGAGCGCCACGACCAGAACCGGGCCAAGAAGACCAGCCGCATCGATCCAGCGCCGCAGGTCATCGCGCTCCGGCAGATCGATGTCGAGGCCCACAAGGTTTGGATGCGCCAAAGTGAGGAGCACCAGCCCCAGAAGGACGAGAACGACGACACGTACCATGGGCTACCTCGTGTAAAGCAGCACCAGAAAGGCGGCCGCCATCAGGTCGAAGACAACGCAAAACGGGATGTACCAGTGCGGGACCCGGGCGAGGCGACCCGCATTGTGATGGGCCAGATCCCACAGCGCATGGACGGCAAGGCCCAGAGGCAAGGCCACCCAATGCCAAAGAAGGCCCGATACGGCCGCCGACCCGAAAAAAACGGCGACGCCGAGCTCAGACCAGAACACGGACTGACGGCCATCGGCGGCACCGAACCCGATATTGGCCCCGCCGATCACGGCCAGCTTGACCGCCGCCAGGGCAAGCGAGTCGTCCGTTTCAAGAAGAAAGTGGGCGGGCACTGTGACCACAAAAAACGCCAAACCGATCCACGCGGGTGCCGCCATGGTTAGATGCGCTGAGTGGGAGGGTTTCTGCCCCGATGGGCCTGGTCGTGCGACTGTCATGTCGCATCAGGTGGGACTTCCAGCAACAGGAAGGTCAAGACGGGTCAGGCCAATTGATACATATTGCGACAAACGAAGTGCGGGTCTTTCCCGAAAGAACGATCTATTCTGCGTGTTGTGGAGCTTGATCTATTGAACAGACGGCCGAACGGCCAGACGGGCCGATGTGCGGAGACTGATCGCTGATGGCGTCATCGGCGCATATCCTGGTCGTCGATGATCATGCAGAAATCCGGCATTCGGTGACACGCTACCTGGAGAAAAATGGGTTGCGCGCGACGGGAGCAAAAAGCGCGGGCGAGATGGATGCACGATTAGGCGAGGACAAATACGATCTGATCGTGCTCGATATCATGATGCCGGGAGAAGACGGGCTCGCTGCCTGCGCACGGTTGCGCCGGGAGCAACAGCAAACGCCAATTCTCATGTTGACGGCGCTCGGCGACGATGACGCTCGGATCAAAGGACTTGACACCGGTGCAGATGACTACCTGGCCAAGCCTTTCAATCCGCGCGAGCTTCTGGCCCGGATCAATGCGATCCTGCGCCGCGCGGGAGACGGATACGCACCCCATGGCGGAACATTCGCGGGCAAGCGGGCCGTGTTTGCCGGGATCACTTTCAATCACGACGCCAGTCATGTCATTTGCCCCAATGGCACGGTCAATGCACTGACCACAGCAGAAGCAAAGCTGCTGACGGTCTTGCTGGAGCGTCCCCGGGCGGTGATCGGCCGGGATGAGCTTCTGGAATTGAGCGCCGGCCGTGTCGCCGGACCATTTGATCGTACCATCGACAATCAGGTTTCGCGCCTGCGCCGGAAAATCGAACCCGATGTGCTTCGCCCTCGGATCATATCGACGGTGCGCAATGGCGGGTATTGTCTGAACTGTGATGTGGAGATCGAGGCCTGATGCAGATGGGGTTCCGCTCACAGATCGCCCTTTTGGTGGTGGTGGTCCTCTTCGTTGCGCAGGTCGTGGGTCTGTGGCTTTTCGTCGATGAACGGTCGCTTGCCGTGCAAGCGGCCATCGGCAGTGAGGCAGCCGGACGCGCAGCCAACGTCGCCCGTCTGATCGAAGAGGCACCGGCTACGTTGCTTGAGGATATCGTGGCGGCGGCAAACTCGCCCCTTGTACGCTTCGATCTCGGCGACACGCCGGCCGTAACGCATACCCACCATGACGAGAACGGCGCGATCGAAGCGCGCATTCGGGCGCTTTTGAACGATGGCTACACCCGCGATATCCGGGTCGAAGTGCATGAGATTGAACAGGGGCTGTTGCCGTTGCCGAACCTTTCGCCGGAAATGGCGGAAATGCATGCCGAGATGATGCAGGGAACCCTGGCGGCGCTCGAGATGGAGGTCTCGATCGCCATAGCCGGGGGCCAATGGCTGAACGTCGCCACCCGGTTCGAGCGGCCGCCGATACAATGGTCCTGGGCCTCCACGCTGTCTTTCGTGCTGACGGCTGCCGTGCTGCTCCTGGCGATCTTCTGGTTCCTGCTCACGCGCCTGACGCGGCCCCTGAATGATCTTGCCGCAGCGGCGGAGGAATTCGGGCGCGGTGGAGGGCAGGGTCCCCTCACGCCGGTCGGCCCAAATGAAGTGCGGAACCTGACAACGGCTTTCAATGACATGCAAACGCGCCTGGCCCGCTTCGTCACGGACAGGACGCAGATGCTGGCCGCCCTGGCCCATGACTTGAGATCGCCACTCACCGCGCTCAAGGTTCATGCCGAGATGGTGGAGGATGCGGAGACCAAGACCGGCATCACGGCCTCTCTCGACGAGATGCAGGATATGGTTGAGGCCACCCTGGCCTATGCACGCGGTGTGGGTCAGGACGAAGCCCTGCAGCGGATCGAGATTGGTACGTTCCTGATCGACATTCGGGACGCGGCCAACACTGCGTTGGACGTACGCCGAGGACCCGAGGCAATGATTCAGATCAAGCCCAAGGCGCTGCGCCGTGCCTTGCGCAATCTTATCGACAATGCGGGGCGATACGGGTGCAACCCGACGCTATCCTGGAACATTTCTGACGGCAGCTTCGAGATTTTGGTTGAGGACGATGGGCCGGGGATCCCCGACGACCGCTTGGGCGATGTGTTTCAGCCCTTCCTGCGCTTGGAAGGATCGCGCTCCCGTGAAACCGGAGGCCATGGGCTGGGCCTTTCAATTGCCCGCAGCATCGTTCTGCAACACGGCGGCACGATCACCCTGTCGAACCGCGCGGGGGGCGGGCTCTGTGCACGGATTGTTTTGCCCATGACTGCGGATCAAGCCGGGATGATACCCTTGTCCGAAGATCCCGAGGCGCGCGCCGAAACCGGTTTTTCGGCCCAGATCAAAAAGGTCTAGGGCCGCCATCCAACCGGTGGGTTGATACATAACCTTACAAAATTCCGGGCCTTCCTGCGTTCCGTCGCTCACTGATCTTCGATAAAAAACAAAGCGTTCGACATGGAAATGAGGCAGGCCAATGCAGTCAAGACACCGATTTTCTCTTACCCGGCGAAGTTTTGCGCGCGGACTTGGCGCCACGGTGCTCTTCGCGCCTTCTCTTGTCAGAGCGCAGGAGGTCAACTCGGTGCGGCGCAATGTTTCGTCCTTTCGAACGCATGCTTGGCAGGACCATTTCGACGCGCTCGGTGTAGGCTTGATCATTTCTGACACCAACTCGAAAGTGCTGCAGCATTGGACAGCCGATGGCGAAATGCGCCTCTATCCAACTTCCGTTCCCATGACAGAAGAATTGACGAAGCGGGGATACACTGAGGTAGTCGAGAAGCGGAAAAATCCAAGTTGGGCGCCAACCCCGTCCATGCGGGAGCGCAATCCCGAATGGCCGGCAAGGATCCCAGGTGGCGATCCTGAAAACCCCCTCGGAACGCGTGCGCTCTACCTGTCATGGCAGTACTATCGAATTCATGGCACGGCGGACACGCGCAAGATCGGACGACGGTCCTCCAACGGCTGTATTGGTCTCTACAACGAACAGGTTGAAGAATTGTTTGACCGAGTGCCCGTTGGCACGAAAGTCAGGTTGATCTGACATGGCGCGGCAGGATCATGTCAATCGCCAGGGAAGCTCGCAACGGGCACAACCGATCGTGAGGCTTAACGAGGGGGTATTCCAGTGAAGTACAACTTCTTTTTTGTCATGGTTTTGACCTTTATCGGTTCCACTGCCCTCGCCCATTCTGAGAAGGAAAGCATGACGCCTGCAGACGGCGCCGTTCTTGAGGTCGTGCCAGAAACGATTGGACTGCACTTCAACGATGGGATGCGTTTGACGAAAGTCGAAATGACCCATGCTGAAACGCACACCGAGGCTCTGGACGTCGGCACCCAATCCGGTTTTGTCAAAGAATTCTCGCTTCCTCTCACGTCCATGGGGCCGGGCATGTATCACATCGAATGGCGCGGACTTGGTGTTGATGGGCACCCGATGAACGGTGCCTTCTCGTTTGAAGTGAAGTGAGTGGTGCCGGATGTCTGGGGTCAGGCTGCGATTGCCACAAAGCTATTGCTCTATCTCGGCGTTCTTACGAGTGCCGGGCTGATACTCTGTCGCCAAGTCTTTCACGAGCAGTTGGTTGGGCTCGACCGTTTTCTACGCGCCTGGGCCGCCTTCTTTGCTCTTTTGGCAGCTGCGGTGTCATTACTCGGTTTTGCCGTGCGGGGCGCAGTGCTCATGGAGGATGCTTCAGGCATGACTGATCTGGCGATCCTTGCGTTGCTCTGGGAAACGCCGCCCGGAGACGCCCTGCTGTTGCGGCTCCTTGGCCTGGGGGGACTCCTGACCGGCGTGGTCTTGGGGGGGCGGTGGCTATGGGTCGCGCTCTTGGGCAGTTTCTTGGCAATCTGGAGTTTTTGCGAGATCGGTCATGTCGCCAGCGAGGATCGCCTGTGGTTTCAGAGCGTCTTGTTCGGTCATCTGTTGGTTGCCGCATTCTGGATCGGCATCCTTCTTCCACTCCGAAAGCTTTCGGGATCTGCGGACAGTGTGCGGGTTGCAGCCGTTCTTGGACATCGCTTTGGCCAGGTTGCATCTGTTGCGGTCCCACTCCTACTACTCGCTGGCGTGGTAATGACCTGGCGACTGGTTGGTTCGTTATCCGGACTTCTCGGCACTGCCTACGGTTTGACACTTCTGGCAAAGATTGCCGTCGTGACGCTGCTTCTGGCCCTCGCCGCCATCAACAAAACACGGCTTGTGCCCGCTTTGCAGAGCGGTGATCCCAAAGCTGGGCCGCACCTTGCAAGATCGATTTCTCTCGAATGGATTTGTATCGGTGTCATCTTGCTTGCCACGGCCGTGTTCACTTCAATCCTAACGGTGCCATCATGAAACTTTCAAAACGCGACTTTCTTCGCATGAGTGCTGCCGGTTTGGTGTGCATGCCGAATGTACTGTCTGCACAATCAGCCAGGCGCACGGTGACAGCCCGGGTCGGTGATATTCAGCTTTTACCTGACGACTACGGAAAAACGCAGATTTGGGGGTTCGATGGTCTTGCACCGGGCCCGGAAATCCGCGTCAAGCAAGGCGCACGTGTACAGAGGCGTATTGTCAATGATTTGCCCGATCCGACATCGACCCACTGGCACGGGATCCGCATCGACAACGCGATGGATGGGGTGGCCGGTCTAACGCAGGACGCCATTCGCCCCGGGGACAGCTTTGACTATGATTTCGTCGTCCCCGACGCGGGCACATACTGGTACCACGCGCACAACCGCTCGTTCGAGCAGGTTGCACGAGGGCTTCAGGGTGCGCTGATCGTCGAAGAGCCGGAGCCGATCGATATCGACCGTGAAGAGGTCCTGATCCTTGACGATTGGCGCATCGATCCGGAAACAGCTCAGATTGCGGATACCTTCGGGGCGATGCATGACCTTAGCCATGCCGGGCGCCTTGGAAATTACATCACAACGAACGGCGTCTACAATCTCGCAAAGACCGTCAAACGGCATGAGCGTCTACGCCTGCGGCTGATCAATGCGTCCAACGCCCGGATTTTCCAACTCGCGCTGGAGGGTCTCGAAGGCTGGATCGTGGCCACGGACGGGATGCCGCTGGCCACACCGCAACCTATGGAAGGCCCATTCCTGCTCTCGTCGGCACAACGGGTGGACTTGATCGTCGACGTGACTGCAGAGGTCGACAGCGCGGGCCATATCGTGCAATTGAGCCGTGATGAAAGCTTTTCTCAGGTGGCCTTCGAGGTGAGCGGCGACGGTACACGCGCACGGCGCGCAACGCCTCTACCCCTGCCGCCAAACGCGCATGCCATGCCCGATCTGGGATCGGCAAGGGACATCGCATTGCTGATGGAAGGCGGGGCCATGGGCGGCATGCGCGGTGCCATGATGGGCGGTCGGATGTCTTCGATGCGCGACATGATGGAGACAGGAAACTTCTGGGCCTTCAATGGCGCGGTGGGGGGTATGGATGGTCCAGCGCTGGCGGAACTGTCGCGTGGCGAAACCGTTCGGCTGAAGATCACCAATGACACATCGTTTCCGCATGCAATGCATCTCCACGGCATGCATTTTCACGAGATCGCACCCGATGGTAGCCTCGGCGCGCTGCGCGACACCACGCTGCTGGATCGGGGCGAAGTGCGCGACATTGCCTTCGTGGCAGACAACCCCGGAAAATGGCTGTTGCATTGCCATATGCTGTCACACGCGGCGTCCGGCATGATGACATGGGTCAATGTGGCATGAGGGGTCTGGCAACCATCCTCGGCATTGGTGTCCTGGCGGCGCTCGGGGCAGCAGCCTATGTCTGGACTGGGTCTGCCGGTGATGTCCAAAGCGGGGTAATGCCGGAGAGCGTTGATCTCGCTGCCGGCAAGGCCCTTTATGCCGAGACCTGTGCCGCGTGTCATGGGGTCAATCTGGAAGGTCAGGACAACTGGCGGAGTCCAGGCGAGGACGGTCGCCTGCCCGCGCCACCTCATGATGAAACCGGTCATACCTGGCATCACGAAGACCAGGTTCTGTTTAACTACACGAGACTTGGAGGCCGAGAGGTGATGGCCGCGCAGGGCATGGAGTTTGACAGCGGCATGCCCGGTTTCGGCGACCAACTTTCCGACCAGGAAATCTGGAATATACTCGGGTATATCAAGTCGACCTGGCCCCAGCAAATACAGGACATGCAAGCCGCGCGCACCAATGGCGTGCCGGAGAACTAGGAGAGCTCTCATGAAGATCGCAATGGCAATCTCACTGGTCGTCACTTTGCTCGCCCCATTCGCGTCTCATGCTGACACGCTTAGCGAAGACCGGGTTAAGGAATTGGTTCTGGAGGCCATCCGCGAAAACCCAGAGATTGTCCTCGAGGCGGTTCAGATCATTGAACGGCGTGAACAGGAGCGTCAGGCGGCCGCAGCAGCGAACGTCCTCTCTGAAAACCGCGATCTCCTCGAGAACGACCCAAACGCGCCGGTTCTCGGAAATCCAGAAGGCGACGTCACCGTCGTGGAGTTCTTCGACTACAACTGCCCCTATTGTCGCCGGGTGAAGCCGCATATCGAAGCGCTCTTGGACGAAGATCCTAATGTGAGGCTGGTCTATCGAGAGTGGCCGATCCTCGGAGACGGCTCAGTTTTTGCCGCGCGCGCCGCATTGGCCGCGCGAGAGCAGGGCAAATATGAGGAATTTCACTGGGCGTTGATGGGCATGCAGGGCCGAGCCGAGGAAGCGTCCGTCATTCAAGTCGCGCGGGAAATAGGTCTGGATATCGCGCAGCTGCGACGGGACATGCAGGCGCCTGAGATCGATGCCCATATCGCGGCGTCAATGGAGATGAGCCGCCAGCTCGGCTTCAATGGCACCCCGTCTTTCGTGATCGGAGACGCGTTGGTTCCGGGCGTCATTGAGGCGGATCAGATGATCCGTCTTGCTCAAGAGGCGCGGGCTACCAAGAATTAGGTTCTGCTGCGTATCCGGCAGTTTTGATGGCCTCGACGACAGAACTGATCGTGCGCGACGTGTCCAAATCGACCATTCGCGAGTCTAGGTTCGCCCTAACGCTCTCCGGAGTGTCCAGGGCCGTGATCCCTTTGGTAATCGTTGCGGTACGATGGCCGCAGCTAATGTCCGGAACGTGAAGTCGCAGGGAGCACCCTTTCTTTTGCCGGATGAGAGATGGGGCTTCCGGTTTGTAGAAGGTCAAGCGTCCATTGATGTCTGGACAGAGGTTTTTGCCACGCCGGGCGCGTCGCTGTCCGATGTCTTGCGATCTCCATGGCAGGACTTGCCCATGAAAAAGAACATCACGCCATGTGCGCCGAGGCAAAGGGCGATTGGTGCCAGAACGCCCAAACTGTCCTGCAAGCCAGAAAACGAGCCGCCTCGGACAAAGAAAACAAGCAGCGGAAGAAGCATCACCGCGCAGCATACCCACATGCCGACGTGCATCATCTTTGAATTCTGCGGCTGCTTTCCCTGATCTGACATTTTCATCGGGCACTCTCCTAACCGGTGGATAGCGCACCAATGACTTGTCCGACAAGTTTACAAATCGATACATTTCAATTGGAAACAAGGGGTTAGAGATGCTTTAGGTTGATACTGTGCCGGCCCCAAAAAGAAATCTCCGATGACCCCTTGAGCTTCCAGTGACTGGAAGCCCTATATCTGCCTCAAGTACGCAATCGAGGTAACACGCCATGACCGACACCAGCCAAACAACGCTCAGCATCGAAGGCATGACCTGTGCATCCTGCGTGGGACGTGTTGAAAAGGCCTTGGCTGGGCTCGACGGGGTTTCCGACGTCGCCGTCAACCTCGCGTCTGAGACGGCGCGCCTTTCGCTGGATGATCCGTCTCGACTGACCGACGCCACACAGGCGCTTGCCTCCATGGGGTATCCCGCGCGGACATCCAAGGTCACCTTGAACATTGCGTCCATGTCCTGCGCGTCTTGCGTCGGACAGGTGGACCAGGCATTGGCGGACGTGTCCGGAGTGCTTTCTGTCAGCGTGAACCTGGCAGCAGAAACGGCGACGGTCGAGTATCTCGAGGGTGCGGCATCCTTGGGCGACTTGATGGCCGCATCGGCGGCAATTGGTTATCCCTCCGAGATTGCCGAGGCGCAGGCGAGCCAGTCGCGCGCCCTTCGCAAGGCAGAAGAAGCCGACGGACTGCGCCGCAGCGTCCTTTTGGCAGCAATTCTAACGCTGCCGGTCTTCATCCTCGAAATGGGGTCCCATCTCATTCCGGCATTTCATCACTTGGTGATGACGACGATTGGTGTTCAAACGTCTTGGATCATCCAGTTCGTCCTCGCGACACTCGTTCTCTTCGGACCGGGACGCCATTTCTACACCAGGGGGTATCCCGCGCTTTTCAAAGGCGCGCCGGACATGAACAGCCTCGTTGCCGTCGGCACCGGCGCGGCCTGGGGATATTCGGTGGTCGCAACCTTTCTTCCCGGACTTCTGCCAGAGGGAGTACGCGCGGTATATTTTGAGGCCGCTGCGGTCATCGTCGTCCTCATTCTGATTGGCCGATGGCTCGAAGCTCGCGCCAAGGGCCGCACCGGCGCTGCGATTCAGGCTCTGCTGGGCCTGCAGGTCCGCACCGCGCGCGTGATTCGGGGCGGTGAAACGGCGGAGGTCGATGTCGACGCACTCGCCGTTGGCGATGTGATCCTTGTCCGACCGGGTGAACGGATCCCCGTGGATGGCGAGGTGACGGAAGGATCGAGTAATGTCGATGAGAGCATGATCACTGGAGAGCCTGTGCCTGTGCAGAAAGCCGCGGGTGCCGCTGTCACAGGCGGGACCGTCAACGGCACCGGGAGCCTGACGTTCAAGGCCGCACGGGTCGGTTCGGATACCACACTCGCGCAGATCATCCGCATGGTTGAAGAGGCTCAAGGCGCCAAGCTGCCCATCCAGGGCCTAGTTGACCGCGTGACCCTGTGGTTCGTGCCTGCCGTCATGGTGCTCGCAGCGCTCACGGTTGTGATCTGGTTGCTTGTCGGACCGGACCCAGCTTTGACCTTCGCGCTGGTCGCCGGCGTTTCGGTTTTGATCATCGCCTGTCCCTGCGCCATGGGTTTGGCCACGCCCACGTCGATCATGGTGGGCACCGGACGCGCTGCAGAAATGGGGGTCTTGTTCCGAAAGGGGGATGCGCTCCAGGCCTTATCCGAAGTCGATGTCATTGCTCTCGACAAGACGGGGACTGTTACCGAAGGTCAACCGTCGCTGACCGATCTGGTCCCCGCCGAGGGTCTGGACCGTGACAGGTTGCTGGGCTTTATCGCGGCCGTCGAGGCCCAGTCTGAGCATCCCATCGCCGAAGCCATTGTGCGCGGCGCGCAGACAGAAGGGATCGCCATTCCGACTGCCACGGGCTTCCGGTCGATCACGGGTTATGGCGTCGCCGCAACAGTTGAAGGTCAGGAGGTGATGGTCGGCGCGGACCGTTACATGACCCGCGAAGGCATTGACATCGCCGCCTTGCTCGAAACCGAAGCCGAGTTGGCAGGGCGGGGCCGGACAGCGCTTTATGCGGCAATCGACGGCAAACTGGCCGCTGTGATCGCCGTGGCGGACCCCGTGAAACCCGCCAGCCAGGAGGCCATTGCAGCCCTGCACGCGCGGGGTTTCAAGGTTGCGATGATCACCGGAGACAAACGCGAGACGGCGGAGGCCATCGCACGCGAGACCGGAATCGACCATGTCATCGCGGGAGTCCTGCCGGATGGCAAGGTCGCAGCCCTCGACGATCTGCGTGCAGGAGACCGAAAGATCGCTTTCGTGGGCGACGGCATCAATGATGCGCCGGCTCTGGCCCATGCGGATGTCGGCATCGCCATCGGCACCGGGACCGATGTCGCCATCGAATCCGCCGATGTGGTCTTGATGTCGGGCGATCTGCGCGGCGTAGTGAATGCGGTCGAGGTTTCCAGGCGCACAATGTCGAATATTCGCCAGAACCTCGTCTGGGCCTTTGGCTACAATGTCGCGCTCATCCCGGTCGCCGCCGGGGTTCTCTATCCGGCCTTTGGCTTGCTTCTTTCCCCGGTCTTTGCGGCGGGTGCGATGGCCCTGTCATCAGTATCGGTTCTGACAAACGCGCTGCGTCTGCGCCGCATCGCACCGGCCTTACGTGAAGACAGAGACACCGCCGCACCACGGATCAGTGCACAGACCCAACCCGCAGAATAGGAGGATGGTATCGTGAACATTGGAGAAGTTGCAGAGCGGTCGGGCATCCCGCCCAAAACCATCCGCTATTACGAGGATATCGGCCTGGTCAGGCCGCAGCGCAGCGGTAATGGATACCGCGCGTTCCGCGAGACCGATCTGCACAAGCTTGCATTCCTGGGTCGCGCGCGCGCGCTCGGGTTCTCGATTGAGGATTGCCGCAATCTCTTGAGCCTCTATGAGGACGAAACGCGGGAAAGCGCCCAGGTGAAGACCATCGCTGAAGAGCACCTGAGCGCAATCGACGACAAGATCGCTCAGCTTCAGGAGATGCGCGAGACCTTGTCTCATCTCGTCGAGGCCTGTCACGGAGACCACCGACCGGATTGCCCGATCTTGAAGGATCTCTCTGGTGAGTTGAAGAACCTCCCCTGAAAACGCATCTGATTTAGAAAACCTTAAGTGCTGGACCCGTGATTTTGAGAAAACCGAAGGAATCCCAGCGTAAGAAATGGTGTTATTCCGAGGCGAGACTGCGCACAGAAGCAGTGTCGAGCGCATCGAGCACCACCTGTGGCGTCAAGACTTCCGGGAGAGCGATGCCGGAAGGCGCCCCTGGCCCGAAGACGATATTGAACGGAATGCCGTAGCGGTCATACCGCTCGAGAAACCGCGCGATGTTGTCATCCGGGCGGGTCCAATCCGCTTGCATGGCAATCACGGAACCGCCGCGCAACCGCGCACGCACTGGATCCCTGTCGAGCACGAGAGCCTTGTTGGCTTTACAGGTCAGACACCAATCTGCGGTCACATCGACGAACACGGTCTCCCCCTCGGAGACACGGCGCGCGATGCCGAGAGGTTCGAAATTCTGCCAGTGAGATGTCGCATCAACCGCCGCAGTGGTGCGGCCAGGCATTGAGATGAAACCCGCCCCGAAAATTGCCAGAAGGACACAGGCGCTGAGAACCGCACGCCGTGCCCATTGGTTTACCCGTGGGATTGATGCGGCGACGATGAACACAGCTGTGAGTGCCGAGATGAAGGCAGCTGCCCGCCCACCCGCCACGCCGACAAGAACGAACAAGAGCCAAGCGGCTGTTGCCATCAACAGACCGCCAAGAAGCAGCCGGACCAGAAGCATCCATCGCCCGGGACGGGGCAGCCGCGTGACCCAGTCGGGGCGTGCGGCGATGACGAAGTAGGGCAGGGCCAGTCCAAGACCGAGCGCCGTGAATATCACCATCACGTCCATTGGTGTGCCCGCGAGCGCAAAGGTGATCGCGGTGCCGAGGAACGGGGCGGAACACGGCGTGGCGAGGATGGCCGCAAGCAATCCGGTGCCAAAGTCTGAGATGTACCCGGCTCTGGCACTACTGGCACCCAGGCGGTCTTGAAGGGCCGCGGGCAGGGTTATCTCGAATGCACCGAAGAGATTGGCCGCAAAGACGGCGATGACCATGAACATCAGCGTCACGAAGACCGGGTTTTGGAACTGTACACCCCAGCCGACAGACATTCCGACCCATTGAAGTAAAAGTAAGGCAACCGCAAGCGCCCAGACAAAAGCCAGTACCCCCAAAGCTGAAATCAGGAAGCCGTTGCGTGTCACCTGCAGGGATTGTCCGGTTGCCTTCAGAACGGATGTGAGTTTGATCGATAGAACGGGCAACACGCAGGGCATGACATTCAGGATCAGACCCCCAAGAAAGGCGATGGCGGCAACCGCCACGACCTTGAGCACACTCGCCCGAGGATCCGCGCTCGCAAACGGTGGGGCAGGGGGCTCGGAAGTGAGCGTGATCGGCGCCGTGAGTGCACGTGCGGTGTCTGTGATCGTCACCGAAGGCTCTGCATGATCATCGGTCCAGGCGTTGATCGGTATTTGTGCCCAGAGTTCCGTTCTATCGCGATCCAAGCGGATATCTGGTTTGCCAAAGGTCACAAGGGGTCCGAATTCCGGGAACACGTCGACTTTACCGAACGGCGTGTCGCTCGTTACCACGACGACAAGAGCCGAGTCGCGCGTATCGAGGGCCGTGACCGAGATCCTGATATCGCTGTTCTCGGGTAGCGCGGGAACGCGATCGGCGTAAGTAGCAATCTGGCGAGCCGAGTTTGTATCGATCCCGACGCCTTGTGGCAGGGCGAGTGACAGTTCGAAGTCATGCGGGACACAGACAGTCGAGCATGTCAGCAGGGACACGCGGGCACGCAGTTCCAGAGGCTGGCCGGCGTCCTCAAGTCTCGCGCGGATCGGTAAGACAACCTGATCTGAATAGCCGAAGTTCTCGATCCCGAAGGCCTCGAACCGTTCCGGCGCGGGCCAGAGGAGCTCCGCGGATTTCAGATTGGTTGAACCCGACCAGTTGATTTCGGGTGCTAAACCAACCTCGCCGGGCGTGCGCCAATATCCTTTCCAGCCCTCGCCGTACTCCAAGGCCAATCCAAGGGAAACGGAGGCGGCATCCGGCGCAATCCCGTCTTCTGCCGAGATCAGGCGTGCCGTGACCGCAGGATTTGAAAAAGTCTCGGATTCCGCGGCATCGGCGCCAGCGGAGGCAAGAATGCTTACGCAACCCAACACAATCGACAGCAACCCTGCCCCGAATTGAGAAACCGCTCCCTTCACGGACTCAGATCCGCGATCAACGGAGAACCTCCGGCAGATTGGCCAAGGCCACCTCCAGATCAGTGACAGGCAAACCGCGGGCGATCCAGCCTGGTCCTTTCGGTGATCCCAACATGCCTTCTGAGACATCGATGAAGTCCGGGTATCCCGCTCGATTTAGAGCGCTCAATAGACGGCCACTCCGCCCTCCTGTGGCACAGATCAAGGCGATTGGTTTTTCGCCGGACTGATCGCGTGCAGCGAACAACCTCTGCTCAAACCTCGGTTCATGCATACTGATCGGCCAGGCGTCTTTCGCCACAGCTGTGTCCATCCACTCAACGCGTGAACGAATATCAATCAGGGAGATCTCGCCCTGCGCCAACGCGTCCGAGGCTTCGACGGCTGACCAGACTTTGCGCGTGGCGGCCGTCACAGAATAGGGGACCATGACCAACGCAGGAGCTAGTAGGATGAAGTGCCGTCTATCCATGCCGTCTCCAATCTCGATAGAAGAGGAAGGCGGAGAGAACAGCAGACAGCATAGGTTTGTCAGGCCGACACACAGGCAACGTCCCAGCCCTCCTCGCGCTCAAGGTCAATGATCCTTCGTATCATTCTGTCACTGACCTGACCTTGGACAACTGTACGGCCGATGACGAGGGCAGGTGTGCCAACAAAGGCAAAAACCTGCGCGAGAGCCGCGCTATTTTCCAGCTCGCGCGCGACTTCGGGACTCTCCATGTCGGCGACCAATTGTTCGCCATCAACGCCCAGATCTTCAGAGAGACGGGCAAGGTATTCCGGTGTGGCTTGAAATGGCGAGGTCATCAAACGTTCCTGGAATGCGACATAGGCACCCTGACGCTTGGCGGCCAAGGCCGCCTTTGCTGCCAGATTAGAGCTGTCGCCCAGCAGAGGAAGCTCGTGCCACGCTATTGCAACCTGATCTGGCATTTTGCTTGTCATATCGGCGAAGCTCTTGGTTTGTACCCTGCAAAAAGGACAATAATAGTCAGAAAATGATGCCAAAGGGATACGTGCATTGCTCATGTCGAGGTCTCCGTAGAGAGCGCCGCAGATATCTGCTGAGACTCGCTCGATAGCCGCGGCCTTCCGTGCTGCGACATCCACACTGTCCGGACTGTCCAAGCCGACGAACGCGTCAAACGATCCGGATGTCTCACCGGCGATAAATCTCCGGAAGCCTTTCGGACGATCGAGTGCTTCAAGTTCAAGTTTTTCCGGCAGCAAAGAGGGCACGGTTCGAAGCGCGGCATAGCCCGCGATGATCGCACCGATCGTCAAGAGTGTTGATCGTTTCTTGGAATCCATCTGAGGCCTTGCGAAAGGGATCACGTGCGACGTCGTACCGCCCCGTCTTGGAGTAGGTCAACATTACAAACCGATACATTTCTTCTAGTGAAAACATTGAGTTGGCGCGATACGGAAATACTCGAAGCTCGGGCGCGCCTACATTCTGCAAGACCCCGACAGGAAACAGATCAATGTCGGTTACGGGAAAAAACTTTGGGCTGTTAGCTGCGATCGGGTCAGCAACACTTCTCTTGTCGGCATTTGCGTTTCAATCGTTTGGCTATGCGCCGTGCGCGATGTGCATCTGGCAAAGGTATCCTCACGGTATCGCTGTGGCAATTGGCGTGCTGCTCCTAACAGGCGTGCCCACCCTACTCCTCTTGACGGCAGGTGCTGCTGCCGCGCTCACAACAGCAGGCATTGGTTTTTTTCATACAGGCGTAGAGCGAGGATGGTGGGAAGGACCGACGTCATGCACTGGGTCTGGTCTTGATATGTCGAACTTGTCAGGCGCGGACCTGTTGCCAACCGCGGCATCGGGACCGTCAACCCTAGTGATGTTTGACGAAGTTGCGTGGGAGTTTTTGTCCCTCTCAATGGCCAGTTGGAACGCAATTCTTAGTCTTGCGCTCGCAGTGCTTTGGGCCCTTGCCGCCTACAAACACCTTTTCGCTCGCTCTTGGATCGCGCAATCAAACCCTTGATGACGAGATAGGTGCATCCAAGACAGTCGAGGACAAATGACATGTGAAAAGTCAAATTCGACTGTTTGATCAGCCCCGTTACTCAAGAAATCTTGACCAGAAAACAGAGATGGCCACTTGAACCTATAGTTGCTTGAGGTTGTATCACCACGATATGAACTCGATGGCGAAATGCCGCAAGACTGTTCGAATTAGAAGCTGGAGTACGATTAATGCTGACACGACGTCATTTCATTTCAACGAGCGCCGCATTGTTCTCGGCGCCGTTGGCAAGCCCCGTGTTGGCAAAAAGCTGGCCAACGGCCAGCCAAAAAGCGTCATGGGATTCTCGGGTAACACCAGCCAATTATGACCCGGCGACATCGAACCCGTGGGGTCTGCATCCCCGTTTTCTGCCTCAACGTGTTGCTGCGAAAGACGGCCTTGTGCCAGGTGATATCCACGTTGATGCGGTCGCTCGCTATCTCTATCACATTGAAGAAGGTGGCACCGCGATGCGGTATGGCGTGGCTATCGCGCGCGGAAATCTCTACGAACCGGGAACCTACACCATTCGGCGGAAGGTCGAATGGCCACACTGGACGCCCACGGCATCCATGATCGAACGAAATCCTGAATACGCAGAATTTGCGGATGGGATGGAGCCGGGACCGACGAATGCGCTCGGATCGCGCGCGCTCTATCTCTACGTCGGCAATCGAGACACTTATCTTCGCATCCACGGGTCGCCTCAGCCAAGGTCAATCGGGGGTCGCGCAAGCTCGGGATGTGTGCGCATGGTTATGGCGCATATCAATGATCTCTATCCAAATGTCGCGATCGGATCGACAGCATACCTGTATTCTGCCGAACAGAGCGTTGTTTCCGGGAGCTAGCGTTTGCGAATGTATCCTGCTTTACTGTCTCCCGGCTTTGGACGAGAGCTGAGTTTCGCTGGAGAGCGGTCAGCCCTCCCGCGCAACGCAAATGGGGTTACCACCAGCTGTTCTGAGCGGGAGCAAGGTCTTTTCAACAGGTCCGTTGTGTTCGTACCAGTAGCATCCGTCCTCTTCGCGGAACCGGGCTGTCGCAAGGTTTTGACCTGGGCCAGCCAACTCTAGGACAGCCTCTGGCAGATTGCCGATGTTTTGGGTTGCGTTCTGACCCGTTGTGTCACATGCGCCAAGCAGTAGAGCCCCGATAAGCGCAGGTCCAAGTCGTCTGACATATTTCTGAATTTGCATAAGTTTCTTGTCACCTTTCTGCGCCGATCGCATTCTCGTCGATTGGTTCTTGGTAGACGAGCCTGCCCTTTACACTGAGAAGTCTACACGAGCCAAAATACATCTTGAACCTCTAGCGACTGTAGGGGTTACGGTCCAGTCAAACAATGATTCTGGAGACAGTGAATGACTGCCGACTCAGAAACTGTGGCACCTGAAGTACACTCAGCTGATGGAGCCAAATCGGAAACATGTGTAAGCGAACATGCCTGCTGTGGCGGGAGCCCTTCAAACGAAGAGTCTGGAGCCCTGCCACAAAATGGGGCGGGCCGGAGTTTTCAGGTCAGCGGTCTCGATTGCGCAGAAGAGGTGGCGATCCTTAACAAGGTCGTCGGACCGAAAGTCGGCGGGGTGGAACACCTGGCGTTCGATGTCATCAACGGACGTATGATCATACTCGAAAGCGCCAAGGCAGCGTCAGACAGTGAGATCACCCAACTGGTTGCGACCACGGGTATGAGTGCGAAGCCCTGGGATGCCGAGAACGCATCAGAGGGTCAACTCGCGCATCTGGCCCGTCAGCGCCTGTTCACCCTGCTGAGCGGTGGCTTCTGGGCGGCGGGGTTTCTGTATCACATCGCGGAAACGGGCATGGGTGGTGCGATTGGTCTCTTTTCCGGCCATGGCGAGGCAGCGATGCCTTTGGTCGAAGCGAGTCTTTTTGCTATCGCGATCCTGGCCGGCGTATGGCTTGTGGCCCCGAAGGCGTGGTCATCTGCGCGGCGCGCATCGCCCGACATGAATCTCCTGATGGTTGTCGCAGTTGCCGGGGCCATCGGCCTCGGCGAGTTCTTCGAGGCGGCAACGGTCGCGTTCTTTTTCTCTCTCTCGCTTTACCTTGAAAGCTGGAGTGTCGGACGCGCAAGGAACGCTGTCTCGGCTTTGCTCGACCTCGCGCCACCGACAGCGAGGGTTGTTTACGAAGACGGTTCGGAAGCGGATGTTCCCGCGTCTGCCGTTTCCATCAACGCTCATTTCGTGGTGCGCGGCGGCGACCGCATCCCGTTGGATGGTGAGGTTGTGGATGGGGCAGGAGCTGTCGACCAGGCCCCAATCACCGGAGAAAGCGCGCTGGTACCAAAGGACGTGGGCGACGAGGTTTACGCGGGTACGATCAATGGTGAAGGCACTTTGACTGTGCGCGCCACCAAGGCAGCCTCGGACACGGTGCTCGCCAAGATTATTCGCATGGTGGGTGACGCCAACGCCCGCCGCGCACCCGTGGAGCAGTGGGTGACGAAATTTGCGCGTGTCTACACGCCCATCGTGATGGCGCTCGCCATCGCCATCGCGGTGCTGCCACCGCTCGTCTTTGGTGGGGCCTGGGATTACTGGTTTTACAACGCCCTTGTCCTTCTGGTGATCGCCTGTCCCTGTGCGCTGGTCATTTCGACGCCCGTCTCCATCGTCGCCGCGCTCACAGCCTCGGCCCGCGCCGGGGTGCTCATCAAGGGCGGCGCCTATGTTGAAGCACCGGGGCGCACCTCAGCCTTGGCGATGGATAAGACCGGTACGATCACCATGGGCGAACCGGAAGTGGCCGCAGTGTATCCGCTCGGGAATGCATCGACGCAGGATCTGATGAGCTTGGCGGCGGCGCTCGAAGCGCGATCCTCCCACCCTCTCGCGCGCGCCATCCTTGCACGAGCAGAGGCCGACGGTCTTGACGTATCCGCGGCAGAGGACACGCGGACCGTGCCGGGGCGCGGGCTTGAGGGCAGGGTAGGGGACCGCGCGGTCTGGCTCGGTTCCGACCGGTTTGCGGAGGAAAAAGGGTTTGGTATGGCCATTCCGACAGACCTCCGGGATCGGATCGAAGGGGCCGGCAGCACGCTGGTAGCTGTAGGTGATGAAACCGGGGTGACGGGTATTCTGGAACTGCGTGACCGCATCCGCTCCGACGCCAAGGAAATCGTGGCACGTCTGCACGCCCAGGGTGTGAACACCATCGTCATGCTGACAGGCGACAACGAACGCACTGCACGTGCAGTCGCGGCAGAGGTCGGCATCGACGAAATACGCGCAGAGCTTCTGCCCGAGGACAAGGTGACGGCCATCGAAGAACTTGTCGAAGCGCACGATATGGTTGCCATGATCGGCGATGGGGTAAACGATGCCCCCGCCATGGCACGGGCGCATTATGCCATCGCGATGGGCGCAGTTGGCTCAGATGCGGCGATCGAGACGGCGGACATTGCCCTAATGACCGATGACATTGGCAGGGTGCCTTGGCTCATCAGCCATTCCCGCCGTGCGATGTCGATCATCCGTCAAAACATCGCAATCTCGTTGGCAACCAAGGCCGTTTTCGTGGTGGCGACCGCGTTTGGGATGGCATCGATGTGGGGGGCCATTGCCGCAGACGTTGGCGTGTCGCTGCTGGTGGTAGCAAATGCGTTGCGCCTACTCAAAACCAAGCACCACACCTCTGACCCGCGCGGTGGGCAGACAATTGGGGAAAACATGGCCAGCGGAGCGATCGCCCACGGCCACTAGTAAGCCTCCGAAGAGGGGTAAGGAGGGAAAAGTGCGATTACTTGAACGAACGGAGGCGTTCATCCGTGCCGCAGGGGTCGTGACTGCCTGGCTTACGGTCGTCCCAATTGCGTTCTTCACTGGGCTTCAAATGCTCGACCGCAAATTGCAACTCGGAGTGTCAGCGATTCTTCCGGACCTTTCTACATCAATATTATTCATCCTGATATTCATGACATTTGGATTTACCTATCTCCGAGACGGCCATGTCCGTGTGGACGTCTTTCGGCGAAACTGGACGCAACGATTCCTGGCCTGGATCGAACTAGGTGGCTGTCTTTTCGTGCTCCTACCTCTCGCGGTCATTCTTACTTACTATGGATGGGACGGTTTGATGCGGACAACCAAGTACGCAGAGCTGGACATCTGGGTGCGGCGCCTCGCCGCTGTGGCCGGTCCTGCACTTCTCGGTCTCGCCGGTCTTGTCGTGAGTTCACGGAATATCGCTTTCCTTCGAGGGCGGCGCGACCAAATCGCACCGCTCTCTTAAGAAGACCATCCCCATGGAGACTGAGTTTCTGACGGTTACCATGCTGGGGCTCTTGGGCCTTGGAGTATTCAGCGGATTTCCGGTTGCGCTTGTACTCACCGCAACTGGATTTCTGGCCTTCATTGCGGCCGTCTGGATAGGCGTTACCGATTTTGGCCATCTGGGCCTGATCTATCTGCGGGTGCGCGGCATTCTGACAAATGAAGGCGTACAATTCACCAGTGTGCCACTGCTGATCTTTCTGGGGTTGGTGTTGAATGCCAGTGGTATTGCCGCGACCTTGTTTAGGACATTGGGTCATGTTCTGAAATCGGTACCAGGGCGATATGCAATCGCGACTTTGCTTATCGGCCTTATCCTTGCGCCTGCCGCTGGCGTCATCGGAGCATCTGTCGTGACAGTCGCGTTGGTGGCCTATGCGCCAATGTTGCGATCGGGGTATTCGGCCTCGGTAGCGGGATCGGCAGTGGCGGCCTCAGGTGCGCTTGGTGTCGTCTTTCCGCCGGCTGTTTTGCTGTTCTTCGTCTCTAACGTTTTTCAGCTAAAAATTGCATTAATGTACACAGCTCTTGTCGTGCCGGTCCTTCTCCTTGTTTCGCTCTTTTCAATCTACTTCGGAGCCACACTTCGCAAAACCATCGATGTCTCTCTGCCAGCTGCCGATAAGCCAACGACTCGCGATGTCCTCTCTGTGATGATCGCCATAGCTGTCATTGCGGCCATCCCTCTCAGCATCGTAGGCGGGATCGCGACGCTTTCGGAGGCCGCAGGTATCGGCGTTTTTGGCAGCCTGTTGGTCATGGCGTTTCGTGGTCGCATGACGCTGGATCGTCTCAACAAGACAATTGTGCAGACTGCATCCATGACATCCATGGTATTTTTTATTGTCGTTGGCGCAGCGATATTCTCGCTCAGCTTCAATCTCCTGGATGGCCGGGAAGTCTTGCTGGAGTGGATCACTGGATTTGAGATGGGTCGTTGGATGACGCTGACGTTGTTGCTCGGCATTATCCTTGTACTGGGGTTCGTCTTCGACTGGATCGAAATTCTCCTCGTGCTTCTGCCGATATTGCTGCCCGTATTCGGGCAGTTGGATTTCTCTGATCATGTTGGGTCGGAGTACTTTTCGCAAGTATGGCTGGCCGGCCTCATCGCTCTCGCCCTCCAGACGTCATTTCTGACGCCTCCCTTCGGCTATGCCTTGTTTTTTGCTAAGATGGCAGCGCCTCCGAGCGTAAATCTCGCGGACATCTACAGGGGTGCCGCACCACTCGTTGTAATCGAAGTTTTGCTCATTGCACTGCTGGCGTGGTGGCCAAAACTGATCACCTGGCTTCCGGAATTCGTCCTGGCAGGGTCTGATACACCTATGTTCAACTGACTTTTCGTGGTATTCAGATGATTAATAATGAAGGACAAGCCGAGCAGTTCCTATGAAACGACGTCTGTTTCTCGCTGGCTTCATGGCCACTTTTTTGGCCGGATGCGCCAGCAAGTTTCGTACGTATCGCGGGCCAGAGGTGACCCGTTTGCGATTATACAAGGGTCAGCGCTTGCTTGTACTCGATGGTAATGAGCGCGTATTGCGAACTTTCCCAATGGGCCTCGGCTTTGCACCCGAAGGTCATAAGCAGTTTGAAGGGGACGGGCGCACACCAGAAGGCTCCTATGTAATTGACAGGCGAAATCCTGAAAGCCTGTTTCATCTTTCCATTGGGATCTCGTACCCCAACGAGGCGGACATCGCATTTGCAAGGGCGCAGGGTCGTTCGCCCGGCGGCGATATCTTCATTCACGGTGGACCACGCCCAGGTATTGATCCTACGGACAAGCGGGATTGGACAGCAGGATGCATTTCGGTCACCGACCGGGAGATCGAAGACATCTACGCCATGGTCAAGGACGGGACACCCATCGATATCTACGCTTAAACCGAAGGCCTCGGATCGGTTTTCGCTGAGTTGGTTTACGCAAACCGCCGTCTGAGCGCCACGTTGATTGCCTCGATGGTGATTACCATGGCGATCACGGCCAAGGTCACGCTTGCCGCCTTGTCGTACTGAAACGACCGCACATACGTCTGGATGTAGAACCCAATCCCACCTGCACCGACGATGCCCAGGATCAGCGACTCGCGCAGGTTTAGTTCGAACCGAAAGATCGTGTCGCGCGCGACGACGGGTGCCATTTGCGGCCAGATTGCGTGCCTGAGTCGCGCTAGCGGTCCCGCGCCAGCACTTTCCAGTGCTGCAATCGGCGCGCGGGATACACTGTCGATCGCTTCGGCATAGAACTTTGCGAGCATGCCGGTCGCGTGAATGGCAACCGCGATGATGCCAGGCAGAGGGCCAAGCCCAACAGCGCCCACCATGAGCATAGCGACAAGGATCAGCGGGACCGCGCGAATGAGGGCAAGCAAGGTGCGGACGGGACGAAAGACAACCGAGGAAACCATTGTTTCGGATGCGAGTATCCCGAGCGGTACGGAGAGAAACACCGCGCCCAAGGACCCCAGGATCGCGATGCGCAATGTTTCGGCGCTACCTTTCACGATTTCATTCATGACGGTTGTATCGGGCGGCACCATACGGCCGAGGAAGTCGGCAATCCGGGGGCCTGCTGACAAGAGACGCGACAGTTCGACGTCGGTCGTCAGAAAGGACCAAAGGATCGCGCCAGCAATGAGGACGCCGGCAGCAAAACTGCCCAACCCGCGCGACCTCATCAGCTGACCGCCCTGAGGCCGGTACCGGAAGGGATCCCAGCCTCGCGATAAAGCTCGGCCGTTGCGGTTTCACTCAGGTCGTTAACCGCGACGTCAAAAGCAATCCGCCCATCCCGCATGCCTAGAATACGATCCGCAAAGCGTCGGGCGAGGTCTGGCTGGTGTGACGAGAACATCACGCTCGCACCCCGCGCACGTACCGCTCCGGTCAGCAAAGTCAGGATCTCGGTCGCGCGTGCAGGATCGAGGTTGCTGATCGGTTCGTCAGCAAGGACTAGGCGAGGTTCCTGTGCAAGACAGCGCGCTATGGCAACGCGTTGCCGTTGCCCTCCGCTGAGGCTATCGACCCGGCGCTCTGCCAGATCCGCGATGCCGCAATCCGCCAGGGCGGATCGCGCAAGTTCGAAGTCTCTAGAGGTGGGCCTCCAAAGGACCGCGCGCAACGGCGACATGCGGCCAAGGCGTCCGTTCAGTACGTTGCGCAGCACCGAAGAGCGCTCGACCAAGGCAAATTCCTGGAACACGAAGCCGGTGTCGGGCCGTCGGGCGCGTGCGGGCGGATGATCGGGGTCAAGGGGTGCCCCCAGTACTGCCGCGCGACCGCGCCAGCCGCGAAGTCGCCCATCGAGCAAAGTCAGCAATGTGGTCTTGCCCGCACCGGACGGACCCAGCAAAGCAATACTCTCGCCTTCAGGCGCAGCAAGAGAGACATGCTCCAACGCACGAAGTTCTGCACCCGGATGAGCGTAGCTGAGATCATCAATTTGAAAGGCGGATGTCATCCCAGCAGCCCATAGCGCCGCGCCATGGCGCGCACCCCTTCATAGTTGGCTGTATCCGCTCTGACATATCCATCAGGTCCATAGAGATAGCGGAGAAGGTCGCGGTTTTCCGGCGCGTTAAGCTGCAACATCGCGTCGACAAATCGCGCGCGAAGCCCTGCATCGAGTCCGGGTCGCGCGATAACCACATGGCTGGGGATCGCATCGCTTTCTGCGATCCAGGTCACCTGGGCTTGTTGTTCGGGGCTGAGTAGGAGATCGGCGTACTGGCTCGCGCCCGCGGCGTCGACAAGGCCCTCGGCCATCGCCTGCATGGCCTGCTGATAGCCACCTGCAAAAAACACGCGGCCAAAAAACGCGTCTGCATCGTTCGGTGCAGCGATCAAACCTGCGTCTACGAATTCGGCAAGGGGATAGAGGTAACCCGACTCCGAAATGGGATCAGCGAACGCAATGTCTTTGTCACGGAGATTGGCAAGCGTCTCGATCCCGCTGTCGCGGCGCACGAAGATGCGACCTGTATAGCTTGGTGCGTCACGGTAGACTTCGGACAGGAGCGGTACCGCACCGATCTCGGCCTCGGCCAGCACGAAGGGCAGGGCGCCCATGAACGAGATATCGGCGTCGCCGTTGCGAAGCGCTTCGACGGCTGCAGCGTGATCGATCGTCACAAAACCCTCGACTGGAACACCGATTTGATCGGCGAGCCAATCGGTGATCGCCGCAATGTCGCCAAGCAACTTGTCCGGATTTTCTTGCGGTATGAATGCGAGGCGTAGGCTCGTCTCTTGGGCCGTAAGAGGTGTTCCCAGAGACAACGCACCCGCGGCAGACAGGGCCAGCAATGATCTGCGATTCAAACGGACTTGCATCAAAATGCCCTCGCTTCGAGTGTCAGGGCCTCGGCCTTGAATGCCGTCCAGTTTGCCTCTGCGGTGTCCCAGTCCACTGCGCGCACGGCCGCGCCAACCTGGTTCAACCGCTCGGCAAGCGCATAGACGTCCGGGCGAGCAGATAGATTGGACATTGTACTTGCGTCAGCCGCAAGGTCCGCCCCGACTGTGTCGACCAAGAGAAGGATGTGTTCTGCGTCCCGGCGGGGTAGCAGCGTGTCCAGCGTCGACGCGAATGTCGTCAGTTCAGCGAAAGCGAGCCGGAAGGGCGTATTCTCGGCATCGAAGGCCTCATAGGGTTCGTCCGCTGCGCCGATGGTTTCGAGATAGGCGGTCAGGTCTGCTTGGTCAGCCTCCGTGAGGCCAAGCGATTTTGTGTCGTTGAACCAGTCCACGACACTGGCAAGTGTCGGCAGCGAACCATCGTGAAAGTAAGGTGCGGTATAGACCGTTCCAAGAAGCGTGGGCGTATCGAGGGCACCTGAGCGCGCGCCCGAATAGCCCGGAGCAACCGATCCGATATCATGCGCCTGCCGGTCCAGGAAGTTGCCGCTTGGCACATGGCAGCTGGCACAGGACCGGTCGCCGAGCCCCTCGAAGTTTTGGTTGAAAAGGATTTCCCCGCGCACCGCCGCATCTGTGGCGGCCTCGGTCAACTGGCCGTCCGTTGTCAGCATGGCATTTGGAAGAAAATCGAATTCCTGCATATAGGCGACCAGTGCATCCAGCATGAAGGGTGTTGGTTCCGCGCCAGCAAATTCGTTGACGATCACATTGCGCGTAAAGTCGCGCAGTGATGCAAACCGACCGTCCCGGCCATAGGGTCCGGTAAACCGCAGGCCGCGCAGGCTGGGAATATCGAGCGGATCGTCACGCCGGTCGTTGAAAATCGGATTGAAGAAGGCGCCGTCGACATCGACGGCACCGGGCTGATGACTGGCACCCGGAATGAAGAGCCGCTGATTGATGTCCGACCGATTGTGGCAGGTCGAACACGCGATCCCAAGATCCTGCGCGGGTCCACCGAATATCTGGGCACTGTCGAAGAGCATGTCGCCGTAGGCGATGAGCGGCAAGTCCGTCTCGTCGATTCCCTGTTCCTCGAAGTTGAGGACAAGCAGCGGTAAAGGGTCCTGATCAAAGATATCCGCCCCCGGTGGAAGGCTCGGCGGTAAGTCGATGTCGCGACCACTAAGTATGGCCGTTTCAGGCAATGGAGTAAGCTGTGGCCTTGGGTCGAAGTCGCCTAGCAGGTAATTCTCAGCGAGATAGCGTGAGATGGTTATCCGTGCAGCGTTCATCGCTTCTCGGTCAGCAGGTGTCGCTCCTGCGCCAAGGACTCCGGCGGAGCCTGTGCTGTTGTTTAGCTCCAGCCATGCACGGCCAATTTGGCGCGCGGCCTCGGCGTCGGCTGCGGCGACGCCATCTGCAAAAGCGCGGTAGAGTTCGCGCGCGGTTTGTACGGCCTGCTTCGCGGTGGCTGGATCGTCCGCGTTGAGCGCGCGGTCCAACTCCTCTTCGATTCTGTGCGCGATTGTTTGCGTCGAGGCTTCGAAAAGGGCCTGACGATCTCGTCGCGCAATCGCGTCCAGCACGGGTTCCGCACCGATGTCACTCTTCGCGTTCAACCATGCAAGCGCGCCCAAGGGAAACTCTGAGTTGTGATATGGATCGGACCAGGCAGCTTCGACCTGGCCCCAGGGGATTGGCTCCAGATTGCCCAGAAACAGCGTGAGCCGGTAAGCGGCCGCCTCTGGCAACCAAGGGGCTTCCCTTGCCGGCGTTGCATGGGCTGGCCCAAGTGCGCCGATTACACCAATCCACGCCGCAGCCAGCAAGCCAAAGAACTTTCCAATCACTATGGCCTCCAGTCTAAAAGTTAGCCGTGTCTAAATTATCTACCCAAAGCAAACAAGTTGTCAATTGTTCAGGGAGAAGGCAAAGTCCGGATATGACGAAGCCGCAATCACATGACAGTGAAACCATTCAACCCGTGGAACGGGCTCCGGAAGCGCAGGCGGAAGGTTTTGCGATCGTGCGCCAAGCGCATGAAAGCGAGATGGCAGAGGATTACGTCGAGCTGATTGCGGAGTTGATTGAAACCCGAGGAGAAGCGCGTCCTGTCGAAATTGCCGAACGATTGGGTGTGAAGCCCCCAACCGTCACGAAGAACATCTCGCGATTGAAATCGGCAGGTTTGGTGCAGCGTGAGCGCTACCGCGCAATTTTTCTGACTGAGCAGGGCCGGGCGTTGGCCGAGGCCTGTCGTAGACGGCACCGGATTGTGGTTGCATTCCTTCTAAGCCTCGGAATCGACGAGGAAACTGCAGAACGTGATGCGGAAGGCATCGAACATCATGTGAGCGACGAAACGCTGGCTGCCTTCGAAAAAGCTATTGGCAATACTACCCAAGAAGGCTGAGGCTGGTCAGTCGACCAGCCGCAGGATTTTCATTTAGGGTTACGCTGGACTAAACAACCGTTGTGTGAACAGACCGCGTTGCTTGGTGTCGCGCAGCAATTTTGCTCCCGCAAGGACGGCCAAGTCAGCCACTGGTTCCACCAGCACAACGAGCAAATAGGCCGCTCCGAAGCTGGCCACAGCAGACATGTTTTCAGCACCAAAGCCCTGACCATATAGTGCCCAGAAAGCGACCCATGCGATCACGCCACCTTGGTAGGCGAAAGACAGCTTGAGGACTTCACTGTAGTTGCAGTCAACAAAAGCCTTCTGTTCCGGAATGATGCGCTTGGCCAAAGCGTCAATGGCGAAGAGCGGGAAGAGCAACGTGGTGACGTTGACAAAGAACATGGGCATGTCGGTTGGCGCGAAGAACATACCTTGGACTAGCAAACCGCCTGCTAAGCCGACCGCTGCTGGTCCAGCGCCAAGAAGTAGCAGAATAGTTGTCCCTAGAATGAAGTGAACTTCCGAGATGCCAACGGCAAAGTGCGGGAAGACTTCGAAAAACAGAAAAACCGCTGCGACAGCAAGAACGCTGCGGACGCCAAATGAGACAGCCGAGTGTGATTTCAGGTCGTCGGCTGCAAGTTTGAGGGAGTAACCCCCTGCAGCGGCTGCTGTGCCATAAGCGAGGACCATTTTTGCGCCGTCCACGACGCCGGGTTCAATGTGCATATCAAGTCTCCTTGCCGTCCTTCCTGACGACATTTAGTGCCGAACTTTCGGCGTTGCGTTGGCGGCAGGTCTCCTGGCTCGCGGTTCAACGCGCCCCCGGACCTTCCCAACACATGTGTCAGTGGTGCAGTTTCGGGCTTGCTCGCCGCTTACAGTTGCAGGGGCAGCCGAGGTTTCTCACCCCGTTCCCTTTTCAATCGAGCGCCCTAAACACTCGATCACCGCGAAAAATAGCTAGGCACAAATTCATTGGCTTCGTCAATGGAGCGGCTCTCTTGGACTTCAATTTTTCGAACCAGAGCATAGCGAAAGTTTGACACCGTCCAGTCAATAGACTGCCGTCAAATCACCTCCGCGGTTCGGTCCGACACCCATTCCACAACATCGGCGCGAGCAGAAGCAACCCGACACCGCCGACTACAAAAATGTCCGCCATGTTGAAGGCCGGCCAGTGCGCGGAGCCAAGGTAGAAATCGAGGAAATCCGTCACGGCCCGGAACCTGAGGCGGTCCACAACATTGCCGAGCGCGCCTCCGATGATCGAACCGTAGGCAATTGCTTCGATGCGGTTCCGTGTGCGAAGCATCATGGCAGCGAGCCAAGCACAGATGGCGAGTGCAAGGACCACAAGGCTCCACCACGGCGCACCTCCGAGAAGTCCAAAGGTCACGCCATCGTTGCGGTGGAACTAAGATCGAACCCTGGGACCACCGACACCCCGGCATTCAAGACGCTCGCATTTGATACGACGATAGCCTTCGTGACCTGATCGACCACGAAAGCTATGAGGGCGGCAAGGACCCCGATGGCTGGTTCTCCTTTGAACGCACGCATTGCGTCACCCAACCCAGACGTCGGCAATCAGCGCGAAGTTTGCGCCGTGGATTGTCAGACACATATGACCCATCCTGAACGTGCTCAGCTTTCTGGATAGCTCGCATAGACCGAAGTCGAACCATCCTCGTGGATCAAGTATACGTCGTAGGCCTCGCGGTCGTCTTCTGGCCCCATGCCGGGCGAGCCATAGGGCATCCCCGGAACGGCGAGGCCGACGGCGTCCGGTCGCTCATTGAGAAGGCGGTGGATGTCAGCGGCCGGGACATGGCCTTCGATCACGTAACCTTCGACGAGCGCGGTGTGGCAGGAGACCATGCGCTGCGGAACTCCGTTGTCGAGCTTGAAGCGAACGAGAAGGCCACCAAACATGTCCTGACCTGTTGGTGCGAAGCCGTTCTCTTCGAGATGATTCATCCAGGACAAACAGCAACCGCATCCATTGGTCTTGCGGACGTCAATTGGGGTTGCCTCCGCGAGAGCCTGCGCCGCTGGTAACAGGGCGAGCGTGATGGCAAGAGCTTGGGTCATGCGTTTCATGGGTCAGAGCCTTTCGGTTGTCGTTTCGGCAATCTCGCTGCCGAGGTTTTCATTCAGAAGCGCGCGCGCCTCGGCCAGACGCAATCGCGCGGCTGTATCATCCGCTTCGCTCTCAGCCGCTTCGGCAAGTCTGTCGTCAGAGAGGGGGTCAGTAGGGCGCCCATCCACGAGGACTTCGTAGTGCAGGTTCGGACCTGTCGCCGTGCCAGTCGCGCCGACGCGGCCGATCACATCCCCCGCTGCAACGCGTTGGCCTTGTGCCAGACCCTCCGGCACGGCGCTGAGATGCGCATAGCGAGTCATGGTGTCCGAGCCGTGGGCGATTTCGACTACGCGACCATAGCCGCCCCGCCAGCCGATAAAGCTGACCCGTCCCGGTGCCGTCGCTCGAACCGGCGTTCCGCTTGCCGCCGCGAAATCGACACCTGTGTGCATCCGGACATTGCCGTAGACCGGGTGCGTACGGCGGCCAAATACCGAGCTTAATCGCGCCCCTTCGACAGGCTGTGCAAAAACGCGGAGAACGGTGCCATCGACGTAGATCGTGGCCTGACCACTTCCGTTTTCCGGCCAGACAACCTCATAAAGTGCGCCGCCGATCTCCAGCGATGCAAAGGTCAGTTCCGGCTGGCCGATCCTGTCCTCGCCAACACGGGCCTCACGCCACAGTAGCCGAAGTGTTTCTCCGCCGGTCATCTCACGACGAAAG
This sequence comes from Roseobacter cerffii, assembly GCF_054226325.1. Lineage (NCBI taxonomy): Bacteria > Pseudomonadati > Pseudomonadota > Alphaproteobacteria > Rhodobacterales > Roseobacteraceae > Roseobacter > Roseobacter cerffii. The sequence goes on along the minus strand of NZ_JBTBYJ010000004.1, from coordinate 66,895 downwards.
TCAACGGTTCCACCCAGCATCTGTGCCAGATCGACAGCGAAGCGGGCGGGCATTCGAGCGTCTTCGAGCGCGGCGAAAAGCGAGCTGTCGATCACCGCTTCGCCGGCCAATGTTATGAACTCGGGATCCGGGGTCACGACCTGCGTGGCTAACTCTTCGCCAAAGATCGCCTCGATCCGCACACCGTCCTCGACGGAGAGCGCGACGCTGCGCGGGCTGCCGTCCATCGTCGAGACAACGGTGACCGAGTGCCCCGGCCTAAGTCGCCTCAGATCATATTCCGCGCCGAGAGCCAGAGCGACCTCGGTACGATCGGTCGCTGAAAGACCTGCTTCTTCAAGAACGATGTCGAGCGTCTCGCCGGTGGCGATCTCGCGTGACCAGTTGGTGAGCGGAGGTTCTATCGTCGGTAAGAAAGTATCGGCCATCGCAACCTCCAGACGTGGCATCGACAGGACTGGTATTGCGGGCTCCGCCCGTGGTTGCGAAAACTGCGGTATTTCCCTTTCAACAGGCGCGGGAAGCGTGAGCTGGGGTGGTGACCATGTGGTTGCAGCAGCCAGACCTGGGGGAACCGGATCCTTTGACCAGATGTTCAATATTACCAACCCGCCCACCGATAGGATTGCGAAACCTGCCGCGATTGTTCTAATTCTCATGTTGCCCCCTCAGTTCGTTTATTCAGCGCACGCCGGATTTTCGGCACCGCGAATTCCCTCGGCTCATGATAGTCGATCATGGTGGTGAACCGGCCTTCCGCGTCGAACAGGAAAACGCTGGCAGTGTGGTTCATGGTGTAATCCCCGCCGTCGGTCGGCACCCGCTCATAGCGTGCGCGAAAGCCTTGTGCCGCACGCGCGATTTCCCCTTCCGGGCCGGTCCAACCACGGATCGAAGGATGGAAATAGCTGACATATTCGGCCATTGCCTCGACCGTATCCCGCTCGGGATCGACGGTGATGAATACCACGTTCATTCCCTCTGTTTCTTCGCCCAAATCATCGAGCCAGCCGGAAATATCCGACAGCGTCGTGGGGCAAACATCCGGGCAATAGGTAAAGCCGAAGAAGACTATCGTCGGGCTGCCGATCAAGGTTTCGGGTCTAACCTCGTTGCCCTCGTGATCGGAGAGGCGAAATTCCATTTCGGATAGAGCCACGGGTCGCAACCCGGTCTGTTCGGGCGCTCCGGGGCCATCAACCTGCCACCACCCAACAACAAGTGTCAGGTTGATCGCTGCAATGCCAGCGGCAGCATACTTGAGGGCCGTGCGCTGGGTCATCAGCCCTCTGGACCGCGTGCAGCAATACTCAGAATTGGAACCTTGACCATGATCTCACCGCCGTCCGAGAAGTCGAGTGTCAAAGAGAAGCTTTCTCCCTCGGCCATCGGTCGCTGCAAGCGCATCAGCATGGCGTGCAGGCCGCCCGGTTCCAGCGACACAGCTTCACCCGGTGCAATCTCGATCTCGCCTGCGGGGGCCATTGAGCTGACACCTTCGGCATTTGTGGATGTCTGGTGAATATCAGGCATCATCGCCAAATCCGTGCGGAGACCGGTCAGCGTCACAGCCTCGTCGCCTGTATTGCGGATTGTCATATACGCGGCCCCCGGACGGTTTACGCCGATTGACGCGCGCGCCCAGGCATCTTCGACGACAACGTCCTCCGAACCAGCGAACGCAGGTACAGCTGCGCCCGATGCGAACATGAGGGCGGCCATCAGGCCATAGACTACTGTCTTCACGTTGATTTTCCTTTTTTCTCATGCGTCAACTGTTGGCCGCCGCGACTTCAGCTGCCACCAAACGGCGCAACTCCGCTTCGCCGAACGGATCGAGCGGTTTGCCGTTGACGAAGAACGTAGGTGTTCCTCGGACGCCGACGGCTTCCACATCTGCTCGATCCTGGTTGAGAACGCCGGTTGTCTGTGGCGCGAGAAGTTGCGCCTGCGCTGCCTCCGGATTCAGTCCGGCAGATGCTGCTATCCCGATCAGCAACTCTGGCCGCATACCGCCGTGCCTTGCCCATCGTGGTTGATCTCGCAGGACAGCCTCCAATACAGGTTCGAAGACGCCTTGCATGCGCGCGGCCTCAAGAACGCGGATGGCTACTTCCGAGCCCTCACCGTGAAACGGCGTGTAGCGGATGACGACGCGCACGGCATCGCCATGCTCAGCCATGATGTCCTTCACAATAGGATGAAACGCCCGGCAGGCCTCGCAGGCGGGATCGAAGAACTCGACGATGGTGACGGGCGCGTCCTCCGGACCAAGAATGGGAGAGTATGGCCGGATCAGCGCCTCTGCGCGTTCCGGAGCGATGGTTTCTGTCTCCGATGCCGGGGCAGGGCGGTTTACATACCAAGTTGCTCCGCCGAAAGCGGCGGCACCTAGGGCTGCTACAGAGAGAATAAGGCCACGACGGTTCATGCGTGTTTGTCCTTTAACGAAAGAGCGGACAGCGCCGCGATTGCGGCAAAAGCAACAAGCGCCATCAGCGGGATTGGGACGCCAAAGACCAACTGGTTGTCGTCCGTGCAGGAAGGGCCGCTTGCGGTGCAGGGTTGAATCCGTTCCGGGATAACACCGACATAGAGACCCATATGCCAGAGCGCGACAGCGGAACCGCCAATCGCAAGCGCGACCCCGTACCGCCCCACGCGATCATCGCGCCACCAAAGGCCAAGCCCCAGCACGATGGCCAGTGGAAACATGAAGGCCCGTTGGAACCAACAGAGCAGGCAAGGTGTCTGCCCGAGCACCTCGCCGATGAATAGAACGGCGAGCGATGCGATGAGAGCGATCGCCCAGGCCAGCCCGAGGGCCGTTTCTCCGTATATGCGGTTCATCTTGATCAGAGCCTCTCTCTTAGATCGGCGAGGATCTCTTCGGCAGGAGTACCGTAAGCCCAGGAGTCTGCGAATCCCGCTTGGGGATCGAACAGGAACAGGTGCGATGTGTGGCCCATTGTGTAGCCATCTGGCGCGGCGGCCTCTTCGATCCGCTCAAAGAAGATCGGAAAGGTCTCGGACGTCTCTGCAATCTGCTCCGTCGTGCCGGTCAGCCCGATGATGCCGGCATTGAACAAGGGCACGAACTCGGCCAGCGCATCTGGTGTGTCGCGTTCAGGATCAATCGAGATGAAGATCGGCTGTATTTTCTCCGCATCCGTTCCCAGGTCTTTCATGACGGCGGCAACTTCGGCGAGCGTCGTTGGGCAAACATCCGGACAGTTTGCAAAGCCAAAAAAGACGAGCATCCATCGCCCGGCGAAGTACTCATCCGTCTGTACCATCCCACGATGATCGGTCAGTTCGAAATCAGCATAAAATGCAGGGTCAGAAGCGTTAGCGTCGGTGTCAGTCGAAGGTTCAAAAAACTGGAAGGCCGCAAAGGCAAGAAGCGCTGTGCCTGCCAGACCCCACAATACTTTCTGAATAACTGAAAGACGCACGTTGTTCCGCCTGTTTGATTCTTGATTTTGAGCCGGGTTACATCCTCTAGCTACTGTAGGTTCAAGTGGTTTTCTAAAGAGCGCGCCAGAGATCGCCAAAACGTGATTTCCGCGGTTGCGCCACGAGTGAGACAAATCTACATTCACTAGAGGATTAACGGGGTTTCGACATGCTCACAATTGGGACTCTTGCGAAGAGAACCGGCACCAAGGTTCAGACTATCCGCTATTATGAGCAGATCGGCCTGATGCCCGAACCTGGTCGGACCGAAGGCGGGCAACGTCGCTATGGTGACGCTGAGCTTGATCGCCTCGCATTTATCCGGCACAGCAGACAGTTGGGATTTCCGCTCGACGCGATCCGGGAGTTGCTTGATTTATCCGACGCGCCGGACCGGCCCTGTCACGAAGCCGATGAAATCGCACGCCGACAATTGAAGCTCGTTGAGCAGAGGATGGAGCGGTTGAAAGCCCTTCGTGCGGAATTGAAGCGCATGGTGAAGGAATGTAGCGGCGGAAATGCCGCGCAATGCCGTGTCCTTGAAGTGCTCAGAGACCATTCTGAGTGTCTGACCGAGCATGATCAGATTGGCGCTTGACTAAGCGCAGCAGACTTTTCGAAGTTTTTACTTGAAGCTACAGTAGCTGTAGCAATTATCTCCATCCTCGAAAGATTCGAGGAGACCCATCGTGGCACATAAAGACCCATTGCTGACGGCAACCCCGATCCTGGATTTTGGGGCGGCTTCCATCGCACGCCTCATCGATGGAAGGGGTTGGAATGATTTGACTGACACCGACAAGATCGGAGCTGTCTATGACTTTGTCCGCAACGAGATCGTATTCGGCTATAATCGTACCGACGACGTTCCAGCGTCCGAGGTACTGTCCGATGGATATGGTCAATGCAATACCAAGGGCACGCTGCTTATGGCGCTCCTTCGGGGTGTGGGCATCAAGTGCAGGATCCACGGGTTCACGATCCACAAGGGTCTTCAGCGCGGTGTTGTGCCGGAACTGGTCTACCCGATTGCGCCCGAAGAGATCCTGCATTCGTGGATCGAGGTCGAACTGGACGGTAAGTGGATCAACCTCGAAGGCTTCATTCTCGACAGCGGCTTTCTAAAGGTTCTGCAATCGACGTTTGCTGACCGCGATAGCCTCTGCGGCTACTGTGCCGGAACGGATTGCCTGAGCGCGCCGCCCGTCGAATGGACCGGGCAGGACACTTACATCCAGAACACCGGGATCGTGCAGGATTTTGGAACCTTCGACACGCCCGACGCCTTCTACGCAGAGTATGAGCAGAAGTTTGGTCGTTTGCGGGGGTGGCTCTATCGCAACATCATCCGGCACTGGATGAACGCGCGTGTGCGGGCCTTTCGCGCGGGCCGTCTGAAACCCGACGCCTCAATTGCGCATCAGCATGAGGGAGAGACCCATGCCGCATGATCACCATGGCCACAGCCATGCCCATCTTGATCCCTCAAGCGGGGACCGTCGCGTGGCGATAGCGATTTGGGCCAACGGCCTCCTGACCGTCGCCCAGATCGTAGGCGGCATCTTCGCAGGCTCACTCGCGCTGATCGCGGATGCGCTGCACAACTTCTCGGACATGGCCGCGCTCGTCATTGCTTTCGCGGCCCGAAAGATCGCGCGACGGCCCGCTGATGAGCGGATGACGTTCGGCTACGGCCGGATCGAGACCGTGGCAGCCTTGATCAACTACACGACGCTGATCGTGATCGGTCTTTACCTGGTCTACGAAGGTGGCATCCGCCTGTTTGAACCGCCAGAGGTTCAAGGGTGGACAGTTGTCATCATCGCGGGGCTGGCACTGGTCATCGACGCCCTGACGGCAGCGCTGACCTATTCGATGCAGAAGGGTAGCCAAAACATACGCGCATTGTTCCTGCACAATCTCTCAGACGCTTTGGCCTCAGTCGCCGTGATCGTCGGCGGCACGCTCATTATCCTCTACGACATGCGTTGGGTTGACCCCGCGATCACGATTGGGATCGCGATATACATCCTGTACTTAGCATTCGCTGAGATTGGTGGCCCGATCCGGACGCTCATGCTCGGCAGTCCGCCGGACATTGACGGAGGAGAAGTGGTGACAGCGCTGCGCCAAGCAGATGGCGTGCGCGACGTCCACCATGTGCACTTGTGGCAGATGGAAGAGAATGCACCGGCGCTCGATGCCCATGTCGTCGTTGAAGACACCGCATGGGACCGGTTGGAGCAGATCAAGGCAGAGCTCAAAGCGCGAATTGGCGCAGAATTCGGTATCGCTCATTCCACTCTGGAGTTCGAACGCAATGGCGCTTGTGACGCCGAGGTTCCACTGTTCGGTCATGATAAGCACCAAGGTCAATAGGTCTGAGATGTCTGCCGTGCTCTCCATCATCGGTCTTTTGATTGCAGCGGCAACTCTCGGTGCGCTGGTTTGGTCGATCGCTTATCCTGCGAGACGAATATGGCCACCGAAAGCCTACAGTGTCTGGACGCCGGTCCTTGTTTGGGTTCCCACCTTCGCATTGTTTGGGACACTCATTGCACTTGGAGTGATTGGCTGGGGCCAAATGGAGTTGCCGGCTTGGTTGCGATATGGTTTGGGCATCCCAATCGTCGTCTTGTCGAATATCGTGGTTTGGAGTGCTGTCCGAAGATTCGGAATTGCTCAAACAGGTGGTGCCGAGGGAACGCTAAAGACAGACGGCCTTTATCGCTACTCTCGCAATCCGCAATATGTTGCAGATGCCTTCATGATTTTCGGGTGGCTCGTGCTATCCTCTTCTACAGCGGCGTTTATTGTTGGCGCGACCTCGATCTTCGCTCTACTCATTGCACCCCTTGCCGAGGAAAGCTGGATGAAAGAACGCTACGGTCGGGCGTACGAAGCTTATATGAAAGCGACACCTAGATTCGTCGGGATGCCAAAAGCAATGCCCGCAAAACACGAATAAGCTGGCAAAAGGCCCAAAACGCGACCGTTACCCAATGGTCAGGACCAAGCCTTCCAAAACTGAGAGCGGCGGGATATGCAGATTTTCCGGTGCGGGTCCTTTGCGGATCCGTCCGGCCGTATCGTAGTGGGACCCGTGACAGGGACAAAACCAGCCGCCGAAATCGCCCGCGCCATCGCCAAGAGGTACACAACCAAGATGTGTGCAGACGCCGATCATAGCGATATAGGCCTCATGCCCAGGGAGAGCCCTGTTCTGATCAACCGCAGTCGCATCAGCCGACGCGTTCGGGTTTCTGGCATCTGAGTCTGGCAGATCGGACAGTTTTTCCGATAAGGCCTGCGCTACTTCTTCTTCTGTCCGATGCCTTATGAAGACAGGCTTTCCGCGCCATTTGACGGTCAACTGCGAGCCCGGAGCCAAATCCGAGATGTCGACACGGATTGATGCCAGCGCTCTGACGTCCGCCGAGGGTTTCATCTGGTTAGCAAGGGCCCAAACCGCAGCGCCGACCGCAACTGCACCAGTTCCGACCGTGGCATAATATAGAAAGTCCCGTCGGGAGTTTTGGTCCGATACGTCCGTGACCTGCTCCCCTTTGAGTCCGCGTTTATAATCTAGCTCTGCTCAGGGTTTGGTCCTCTTCTGACCTTTGGTGATACTCCCGCGGTGTGAGCCCGTCGAGGCTCGAGTGTGGCGGTAGTGGTTGTAGTCGTCGCGCCATGCCGCAATCAGATGGCGGGCATGGCGCAGGGTTGGGAAGAGGTACTCGTTCAGGCACTCGTCCCGCAGGCGGCCGTTGAAGCTTTCGACGAAGCCGTTCTGCATGGGCTTGCCCGGCGCGATGTAGTGCCATTCCACCCGGCGACCCTCCTGCCATTTGAGCATGGCGTTCGATGTCAGCTCGGTGCCGTTGTCGCTGACCACAAGGCAGGGATAGCCACGCATCTCGGCGATGCGATCCAGTTCACGGGCGACGCGGTGTCCGGACAGCGAAGTATCGACGACCGTGGCCAGACATTCTCGGCTGAAGTCGTCGATGACACACAGGATGCGGAACCTGCGGCCATCGGCTGGGGCATCCGACACGAAGTCGAACGACCATCTCTGGTTCGGTCCCTGCGGGATCGTCATCGGCGCCCTGGTCCCGATCGCCCGCTTGCGTCCGCCCCGTTTACGGACGGTTAATCCCTCTTCGCGGTAGAGCCGGTAGAGTTTCTTCCAATTCACTTCCCAGCCCTCCCGCTTCAGCAGGATGTGCAAACGACGATAGCCGAACCGCCGCCGCTCGGAGGCCAGTTCCTTCATCCTGGCCCGCAGCTCCGTGTCAGCCGGACGCTTCGCTTTGCGCCGATACACACGCGGATCGATTCCGGCCAAGGCACAGGCCCGCTGTTGCGAATAACTCCTCTCTTTCATGGCTCAGTCCACCGCTTTCCTCCTCGAACCGGGCCTCAGAAGTTTTTTCCGAGCATCTCTTTCAGCGTGGCGACGTCCAACATCTGCTCGGCCAGCATCTTCTTCAGCTTCGCATTCTCGGCTTCTAGCGTCTTCAACCTCTTGGCGTCAGCAACCTCCATGCCGCCATACTTCCGTCGCCAGTTGTAGAAGGTCGCATCGCTGATCCCGTGCTTGCGGCACAGTTCGGGCGCGCTCATGCCAGCCTCGTGCTCCTTCAGGATGCCAATGATCCGCGCTTCGCTGAAACGGCTTCTCTTCATCGTCTGTCTCCTCAGTTGGAGAACAGGCTAACCTCAAATCGAGGACGTTTCAGGGGAGCAGGTCACCCTTTAGGTTATGTGCTCCAATGGTCGTCCTTTGGAATGACAATGGGTCAGCTTCTTTCTCTGCCAATGATCATTTTCGGCTTGGGTCTCTTAATTTGCGTGTCTAGCCCCGTGCGATGATGGCTCCGATCGTTAAAAGCGTTGACCGTTTCTTGGAATCCATTTGAAGCCTCATCTCACCATGTCCCCCTGAAGGTCGTAGTGTGAAGCCTTGAAAAAGGTCAACTCTACAAACTGATACAATCTTTCTGCCCCGCTCCGATTGCTGCAACTCCTTAAGAGCGCTATCTCGCGCTCATGATTTCGAACGCGTTCTTTTTTCTGCGATCGGCATGCCTTGCCCTTGTCTGTCTGACGATCACCGTCGTCGGAACCCAAGCCATGCCGGTGGGCGAAGAGATCAGCAGCGCTGAGCATGGTTTTCATATCGTCGACGGATCGCCCGGGAACATCCATGCGCATCATTCTCATGACATGTCGGACGACAAAAAAGATGCTCACGCTGGGCACAGCGACGGATGCCACACCTGTCTGTGCTGCGTCATGGATTACCAAGATACCATTACCGATCGGAGTGACGAAAGCGCTGCGGCTCCGCCGGCTGAGATGAGGCTTTTTGAGGCACACTCAACCCGAGAGCCACTCGTTCCCGATCGACCACCCCAATACTCCTGACATTTCGCTGTCCGCCTATGCGGGCTGTTTGATCATGCGATCGCTGCTTCCAATGCAGCCATCAGGAGACGATATCTATGCGTGGAAGATACGCGGCACTTTCAGTCCTTGCTCTCGCTGCTGGCGTTGGCGGAGGGATATTCCTCGAACGACTTTATTTGAACCCCGTGGCACAAGCCGGATCTACCGGGCCTGAAATCCTCTATTGGGTTGCCCCGATGGACCCGAACTTCCGGCAACCCGGTCCGGGGAAATCACCCATGGGGATGGACCTGGTTCCTGTGTACGAGGGCGAAGAGCCTTCGGGGGATCCTTCGGAAGTCACGCTGGATGCCGCTGAAATCAACGCAATTGGGGTGCGCACAGCGCTGTCGCGCATGACGGATGTCGAGCCTCGGATCGAGACTGTTGGGTTCGTCGGATATGATGAGCACTTGACCAGCCACGTGCATACCCGCGTCGAAGGGTGGATCGAGAAGCTCAAGGTGCGAGCCGTCGGTGATCGGGTGCAAGGAGAACAAGTACTCTTCGAGTTGTTTTCACCGCTGATTGCCGCGGCGACGGGCGATTTGGTGCGCGCGGTAGAGGACGGCGATCCTCGCATTCTCGACGCTGCACGCAACAGCCTCCTGAGCCTCGGTATGTCTGCGCGTCAAGTCGCCGAAATCGAAGCCGGAGGCGAACTTGTCCGCAACATCGAAATCGAAGCACCGCAGAACGGTGTTGTCATTGCTCTGAATGCGGCGGACGGGATGTATCTGCAACCTGGGACGTTGGCGTTTTCAGTCGCGGATCTGTCTCAAGTCTGGCTCATCGTCGATGTCTTCGAACGTGACATCGCAAGACTCTCGGAGGATATGCGTGCAATCGCTCAGTTCGAACATCTTCCAGGGCGCAGTTTCGAAGGTGAGATCGACTACATTTACCCCGAGCTGGACCCTCAGACCCGGACCCTGCCCGTGCGGCTGAGGTTCGACAACTACGATGGTGTCCTTCGTCCGGGCATGTTCGGGAGCGTAAGCCTAATACCGACAGAAACACGGACTGTATTGACCGTACCGTCAGAGGCCGTGATCCGCACCGGATCAGCGGAACGGGTCATTCTGAAAACTGGTGAGGGGACCTTCAAGCCCAGACTGGTGACCACAGGATTGCGCGACAGTTTTGGCGAAGGTGGACGGACCGAGATTCTGCAAGGGATTGGGCCCGGCGAGGAGGTGGTTGCCTCCGCACAATTCCTCATCGACAGCGAAAGCGCTCTGAGTGCCGGCTTCATGCGCATGGCACCGACGGATGCGGAGCCTGCCCGCGGCAAAGGCAGTCTTGTCGATCTCGATCACGAAACCCGGGTCGCGCGCGTTCGTCATGACGCGCTCGAGAGTCTGGACTGGCCGGCGATGACGTCCGAGTTTCCCGTAAGGGCTGGCGTTTCGCTTGACCGGCTGGATGCGGGTGACGAAGTTGCCTTTCTCGCTGCAAGGGGTGCCGACGGGCTTCTCAGTTTGATGGAGCTTGCTCCTGATGATGGCATTGCCGGTACCGGTAGCGGGATGGCTTTGGCCGTCACGCCAGACGGTAAACTGACTCTTGAGCACGGCCCAATCCCTGAGCTTGGCTGGCCCGCCATGACCATGGATTTACCGGTGGTTGGTGTCGATCTCGACGCAGTGCCGCTTGACGCACCTATTGAGTTCGACCTGGTAGCGGACGACGGCGGAATGTTCTCTGTCATCGCGGTCCGTGCGGAAGGTGCAGAATCCGTCGCCGCGATGGAGCCAGAAGAAGAGCCCGCCGAAGGTGCGCCACCAATTGTCGTCTCCGGGACCATTGATGCTTTGAACACCGAGAATGGGACGGCGACGATTACGCATGGTCCGATGGCTGAAATCGGGATGCCCGGGATGACCATGGAGTTTCCCATTGATCCAGCATTGGATGCGGACGCATTGGCGACCGGCGCTGAAATGACACTGACCTTCGCGCGCCCGGACGGGATGAACATGGTTCTGGCCGCGGCCGAACCCGTGACCCCCGCCGCCCCCCCGATCGTCACGACCGGCACAATCAACGCTGTGGACGCCGCGGCGTCCAAAGCAACGATCAGCCATGGGCCGATGAAAGAAATCGGGATGCCCGGGATGACTATGGACTTCCCGATTGATCCCTCAATTGATCCGGCATCCTTGCCGACAGACACAGAAATGACGCTGACATTCGACCGTCCGGACGGGATGAACATGGTTCTGGCCGCGGCGGAGGTGGTCCCTCCACCCATGCAGGTCACGGGTCAGATCAACTCCATCGACAGTGCCGCGCGGACGGCAAATATCACCCATGGTCCCATGGTCGAAATCGGGATGCCAGGCATGACGATGGATTTTCCACTGTCAGAGGACGTTGAGGCATCTCGCCTGCCCATTGGAACGGACGTGACACTTATCCTGAGGCGAAACCCTGACTTCTCCATGACACTCTTGGATGTGACCGTTGACGGGAGCGTGACGCAATGATCCCGGCGATAATACGCATCTCGCTCGCCAACAGGTTCGTCATTGTTGCTCTGGCGTTCATGATGGGTGCGGCAGGAATTTGGGCCATCCGCGAAACGCCGGTCGATGCCATTCCAGATTTGTCCGATGTGCAGGTGATCGTCCGCACACCCTATCCAGGACAGGCCCCTCAGGTTGTTGAAAACCAGATAACATACCCACTCGCGACGGCCCTGCTTGCAGTGCCCGGTGCTGAGGACGTCCGTGGATTTTCCTTTTTCGGCGACAGTTTTGTCTATGTCGTTTTTGAAGACGGCACGGATCTTTACTGGGCCAGATCGCGCGTTCTGGAATACCTTGGGCAGATCTCAGGCAGCTTGCCGGAGGGGGTCTCACCGCAGCTTGGACCCGATGCCACGGGCGTGGGATGGATTTATCAATACGCGCTGATTGACCGGACCGGAAATCATGACCTGGCCCAACTCAGAACGCTCCAAGACTGGTTCCTGAAATACGAATTGCAGGCTGTGGATGGTGTGTCCGAGGTCGCTACCATCGGCGGCATGGTCAAACAATACCAGGTTGTTGTCGATCCCAACAAACTCCGGGCCTATGACATCACGCTGGCCCAGCTCAGAAACGCGATTCAAGCGGCCAACCGTGAAACCGGCGGGAGCGTTATCGAAATGGGCGAAGCGGAGTTCATGATCCGCTCGTCCGGTTACATCGACGAGCTGTCGGATCTCGCAAGCGCGCCTCTCATGGTCAACGAGCGCGGCGCGGCACTCACCCTTGGGGACGTGGCGGACATTCGTCTGGGACCGGAGATGCGGCGCGGCGTCGGTGAACTTGATGGGGAAGGGGACGCAGTTGGTGGCGTCGTGGTGCTACGTTGGGGCGGCAACGCTCTTGCGACAATCAAAGCGGTCGAAGAGCGCATTGAGGAGTTGCGGCCCAACCTGCCGGACGGCGTTGAGATCATACCGACCTATGACCGGTCGGGTGTCATCGAGCGGGCCATCGAAAACCTGAAAAAGAAACTGACACAGGAATTCATTGTGGTGGTTCTGGTCTGTGCCGCTTTCTTACTGCACTTGCGATCCTCACTGGTGATCCTGCTGTCGCTGCCATTGGGCATCTTCGCCGCTTTCATCCTGATGAAGGCGCAGGGTGTGAATGCCAACATCATGTCCTTGGGCGGCATTGCCATCGCGATCGGGGCAATGGTCGATGCGTCTATTGTCATGATCGAGGCGATGCACCGAAGACTGGAAAAGGAGAAGCTGACCGCAGAGAACAGATGGCGGATCGTGCAGGAATGTGCGGCCGAGGTCGGCCCGGCACTCTTCTATTCCCTCGCCATCATCACGGTCAGTTTCCTGCCTGTCTTCGTTCTCGAAAATCAGGAGGGGCGGCTGTTCTCTCCGCTGGCCTATACCAAAACTTACGCAATGGCGGCAGCGGCGATCCTGTCGATCACGCTCGTGCCAGTCCTAATGGGATACTTCGTTCGAGGGCGGATTTTACCTGAGCGCAAGAACCCTTTGAACAGGCTGGTCGTGTTCATCTACCGCCCGTTCCTCGATGCGGCGATCGCATGGCCTTGGGCCACGACTTTGCTGGCCGGTGCTCTGGTCGCCTCGATGTGGTATCCCTATCAGCGGCTCGGTTCGGAATTCATGCCTGAGCTGAATGAGGGCGATTTCCTTTACATGCCGAGCTTTTATCCCGGCATATCGACCGGCAAAGCGCGCGAAGTGCTCCAACAGACCAATCGCCTGATCGCAACCATACCCGAGGTTGAAACCGTTCACGGCAAGGTTGGACGAGCAGAGACGGCAACCGATCCGGCGCCCCTGACGATGGTCGAGACAACGATCCAGCTGAAGCCGGAAGAGGACTGGCGTCCTGGCATGACGATGGAGAAAATCCGCGACGAGCTTGATCGAACTGTTCAGGTGCCGGGCGTTACAAATGTTTGGATCCAGCCCATCAAGAACCGCATCGATATGTTGGCGACAGGAATCCGCACGCCGGTCGGAGTGAAAGTTTCCGGGGCTGACCTCGATGTGATTACGCAGATCGGGATCGAGGTCGAACGCGCCGTTGCTGATATCGAAGGCACGGCGTCGGCTTATGCTGAACGACCGGTCGGCGGTCGGTTCATCGAAATTGACGTGAAGCGGGATGCGGCGGCGCGCTATATGATGAGCGTCCGGGATGTGCAGGATGTTGTGCAGACAGCGATCGGCGGGATGCAGGTTTCTGAGTCGGTTGAGGTTCTTGAGCGTTTCCCGATCAACCTGCGCTACCCGCAGGCGTGGCGCGACAGCCCCGAGCGGCTCGAAAAGCTACCGGTTGTCACACCTTCCGGCGCACATGTGCCGCTGACAACCCTCGCGGATATCCGCATCGTAGATGGTCCAGGCATGATCCGTTCGGAGAATGCTCGGCGGACAGGTTTCGTCTTCATCGACATCGCCGGGCGAGACTTGGGCGGATACGTGGCCGAAGCCCAGCAGGTCGTTGCTGAGACTGTTGACCTGCCGCCGGGCTATTCTCTCACTTGGTCCGGTCAGTACGAGTATATCGAGCGGATGCAGGACAGGCTTACCATCGTGGCACCCGCGACCTTGTTGATCATCACGCTGATGCTGTTTCTCGCCTTTAACCGAGCGATTGAGGTTGGCATCATCCTTGCCGCGCTCCCTGTGGCGCTCGCGGGGGGCGTCTGGTTCCTGTGGTATCTCAGTTTCGATATCTCGATTGCCGTTCTGGTTGGCTTCATCGCCCTCGCGGGGGTGGCGGTCGAGACGGCGATCGTCATGCTGTTATACCTCAACCTTGCTTGGGAAAAGCGGCGAAAATTGGCCCAGTCGGAAACACGCAAGCTGACCCGTGACGATATCGAAGACGCGGTGTTCGAAGGTGCTGTTTTGCGGGTCAGACCGAAAGTCATGACAGTGGCCACGATCTTCGCGGCCCTCATCCCGATCATGTATGGCACCGGGACCGGCTCGGAAATCATGCAGCGGATTGCGGCCCCCATGATCGGCGGGATGGTCACCGCGACGCTACTGACGCTCTTCGTCATTCCCTCGATTTTCGTGATCTGGAAGCGGCTCGCACTGCGGCGCGTGAACCGCGAGATCGGTCCCCTCGTTCTGCGACCGACCGATGCGCTGCCCGCTGAATAATTCAACTAGCAACCCAAACAAATGGAGACACCAATGAAAACACTGACCGCAACACTTGCTCTGCTCAGCATCACCGCGACGGCAGGTTTCGCCCAGATGAACCACAATATGGATCACTCCAACATGCCGATGTCGGATGAACAAATGGAGGGAGCTGTCCATGCCAAAGCCGTGATCAATTCGATGGGTGACGGAGTGGCTAATGTAAGTCATGACCCCATCCCTGAAATCGGTTGGCCGGCAATGACGATGGATCTGACGGTGCTGGACAACGCCCAGATGATGGGCGAGGTGGCAGCCGGTGACGAAGTGACGCTCATGCTCGTTCAAGGTGAGGATGGGATGTACGCAATTGGCGCGATGATGCCGAACTGATCACGAATTCGCAGTTGCGGAGAAATCGGCAACTGCGGCGCGTACTTGGAGAGTTTCACCAGGTTCGACCTCCTACTGCATGTCGGCGAAAGGAAAGTGAATGATCCTGTCTTCGAAACAACTTGGTTTGATCGCTGCCGGCGGATCGGCCGTTCTTTTGCTGGCTGCCTTCTTGTTTCAGGCAGCGGGCTACGCTCCATGCGCGATGTGCATTTGGCAGCGGTACCCTCACGCGATTGCCATCGCTACTGGCCTGCTACTCTTGGTGGGTTTGCCCATCTTACTGCTACTGATGGCAGGCGCTGTCGCCGCGTTCGTGACAGCGGGCATCGGGATGTTTCATACCGGCGTCGAACGGGGTTGGTGGGAAGGTCCGACATCGTGCACAGGCTCTGGTCTTGATATGTCAAACTTGTCAGCTGCGGACCTTCTGCCCTCTGCATCATCCGCACCATCGGCCTTGGTCATGTGCGACGAAGTCGCCTGGGAGTTTCTCAGCCTGTCTATGGCGAGTTGGAACGCGCTTTGGAGTTTCGTTCTGGCTGGGCTCTGGATGCTGGCTCTTGTCAAAGCATGGCGCGCGTCCCGCTTAGGTGAGAGCGAGACGGCAATCTAGCTCTGAAGACGCAGGATGACGGCTGCAAAAGCCGTCAGACACACAGCGGCTAACAAAAAAGCGAGCAGAGCAACCGAAACCGCGCCGATACTTTTGGGGAACAAACCAATGAAAGGTCTCAGGATTGGGGACTTTCCGGCTGCCGTAACATAGAGCGGCAGTGCACTCACCAAAGTGGCATACAGGTAAACTCCGGATATGTTTTCAAAGAGTGCGGACCGCGCCAGTGTGGGCGCAACCACTGAAAGAGCCGTCGCCCGACTGCCTCCAAATGAGCCAAACCAACTGGCCGAAAGCACGTAAATAAGAGCGTGGAGAAGGAGAAAAAGAGCGACGCGAATTACGACATCGAAGAAAATGAACACTGCCGGATCACGGCTATTGGTGCCTTTCGCATTCAACACCGCAAACAGAAAGAAGCCGACGTAGTTGACGATAAAGATGACTGGTAGCCCGTTTGTTAGAACCTGTCTTAGAAATCGCGACAGCGCCGGCCCACCATCCATCAACGCCGAGGAAAATCCTGGTGCACGCATGACATAGACGAACAAGACCGGCAGCAGACCAACCAGGCTGAAAACCAAAACGTTCAATACAAATTGCGCGCCCGGCATTTTGGTTGAAAAGAAGCGTTGCATGTATTCAGGGTGGCATGCCGAGAGACAACAGTCGACATCCTCTGCGCACCCAATCTATTTACATAATAAACCTTACGGCGCATCGAATGGATTCACGACCGGCACGCCTGTCGGGATGAAATCGGTAGTGTTCCGCGTCGCAACTCTAGCGTCGTTGTTGAGGGCCGTCGCGGCAATCATAAGATCTGCGCCCGCGTGACCCAAAGTGGCCGAGAGGCCACCCCAGACCCTGGCGTCTTGAGCCGAGAACTCCAGAATCCGGTCTGAAAATTGTGATACAGTGGCGTTAAGCCAAGTTCGTAGAGCAGCTGCGAACTCCGGGTTTTTCTTCTCTTGTAGCACGACGCCACGCTCGATCTCTCCAAGAGTGATGGCGCTCAGAAAGAGGTCGGTTTCGCGCTGAGCCCTCAACCAACTTGCAACTTCTGGGTTTTGCGCAGGTTTCCTCAAACCAGAGACAACGTTCGTGTCGAGGATTACTTTCACCATTCGACTTCTCGAGGATGGGCCTGCAACCGCTCGAATTCGCCATCAGGGAAACCAAGTAGATGATCCTTAAACGTGCCCCGATTGTCTGCAGCTGCGCGTTTCAGGCGCGCGTACTCGCTAGCAGACAAGATCACTACAGCGGGTTTTCCGCGCTTAGTCACTTCTTGTGGTCGACCGGCCAGGGCTTCTTCGACCACGGAACTGAATTTGTTCTTTGCATCTTGCAATGTCCACATATCAAGCCTCCTAACGGCTAGATAGCTGGCTAGCTTGCAAATGTCAAGATGGTCAGAATGTTCAGTATGTGTACGAAAAACCCTAGCTTTTCTTTGGTCGAGCAGGTCCCGGCGAAGCCAAAATTGGTGGAAAAGTCCTTGTAAGCAAAGCTCCACCACTGCCACTCGTCGGGGCCCGTCCGATGAACGCGACCTAGCGCGGTCGACACGCGCGTGTTAGGGTTTTAGAACATCAGCAAGAAATTTCTTTTGCGCGAAGAGTTCTGAAATCGTAATGCGTCAACGCGTCCAACCGCTTCCTTCGGTGACAGTTCGAACTGCTGCGTCAGGTCAGCCGCATTCGCATTTGCAAGTCATCGCAGACTCATCGCCAACAGTTCTTCGACTTCTTCAGCTGAGCGAGAGGGCGCGGGGAGCAAACGGTCTCAAGGCCAACCAAGACGTTCTACAGCGAAAAAAGCGCTTTCAGAGCGGTCCAGAGCCCTTGCTTGTGGAAGCAGATTTGAAATCTCTCCCGAATCCGGAAAAGTGGTGGGTCTACATGGTCGAAGGCGAGCCCACCGCAGTTCATAGTGATGATATCATAGTTTTCATGGGTGCATTCGAGGAGGCAGAAATGATTGATGCGCTGCCCGACTACCTTGAGCCAGCCGCCGACACGGCGCCCCTCGAAATTTTCGAAACGGACGTGTCGGACAATGAAGAGGAGGGCGTGGGCGATGTCGATCCGGCCGAGTCCAGGCGTATCTTTTTCAAGACACCGGCGGAGAGTTCGAAAGGTCGGACAGAGGTCATGGTGGATCCGGAAGACGTCTCATTGGATGATTTCGATATCAACAATGCGATGAGCCATATGTCGAGAGGCGTAATCACGACCGTCAGCTTTATGGTTCCGAGGCCGCCGCAGACCCATTACGAAGTGCTCGTCCAAGCTATGCCGCGTGGCGTCAGGGATACTTTGTTCATCAAGTTCGACTTTACTGCTGCCGGCTATCGTATGATTTACGATGCGTCACCGTCTCCGAATTTGACCGCTCAGAGGACCGAACCTGCTGTGAGCAACATGATGATTGGAGATGCAGCCGGGATTTTCGCGACAACTGCCTTTGATGCTGGGCCTTACGAGAGCGGAAGGAATACGTGCCACACCTTTGCGGCGCAGTTTTTTAAGGATCTCACCGGAAAAGAGGCCGAACCGCTGGACACCTCAATTCTAAATGACACGTTTGGATTGGATGTCGAAAAAGGTCTTTAAACCGAAAAAAAGCATAAGTGCTTTTCGAAGAAGAGCACTGGGATGAGGCGGTTGGTGGATTGTTCGACTGCTTCACCTGAAAAACCGTTCACCGCTGCCAGTTCTTGTCTGGCGGTTCCACTCCGTGCTTGGTCAGCCACTCCCTTAAAACTTGCGTGCTCGTCCGCTCAACACGACCTGTTAGGCTGTGTCAGAAGTGTTCCGCGGTTTGGACAGGGTGGCGTCAGGGAAGCAGCGCATTGAGACGTGTGGTTTTGCGGTCAGCAATCAGCTAGGTGACAATTTACTCCTAAGAAACGACGAGGTGGCCCATCGTCTAACTACAATATCGCCTCGGCAATTTGACGCGTATTAGCGTCAGAAAGATTGAATATTGATTCCCGTTATACTAGAACTTTTTGCACCTGCTCACATCCATCGGTCGCCGCCATGTCCGAGGTCAAACGCTTCGCAATTCCTTTCAGGGAAGGAGTTATCAGGGGCCCGTCCGGCACCACCACTGTTTGGCGCGACTACAAATGGGACAACGGAGAACACATACGTATGTGGTTCGTGGATCCTCAATCGGACCTCTCCACGGAAATCGAAGTTCGCAGTATTGATCTCAGGTTGTAGCGAGCGATCAGTACCTGATCCAATGCGTGACCCGTGTACGTCCAGCGAAATCTGAAAACCGGATCATGACAGCACGACGACCTGCAGCGCCAACAGAAACCCCGCCCACCATCTCCGGCCATGGGTTTTCGGAACGACTAACGCGAGCTGCAAACTGGCAATTGCCGTTTGTATGGTCACACACTTCCAGCGACCAGTCCCAGAGTTCACCCTGCTCACGGTACGCGTAAGCACGGCTCTTCCACCACAGCACCTTTGTCGCCCGCAGCCACCCAAAGTCGCTGCCGGAGATATCGAGCGATTCCGGTCTGTTGTCAGAGACAAGCTCCGTTGAAGGTCCCACATAGCTGCAGATACCAAACGGCGGTTCGCTGGGCCAAGGCGTCACCCGTCGGATCATCTCTGCATAAGCCGCTGAACACACGGCGCCGGGCGGAAATCCGCCCGCCATACAGAGGATGATGGCGCAATCAATATCGTAAGCGCGCACCTTTTGCATCGGCATTGCAAGCACAAGAGTTGCGAGTAGAACCAACATGTGAAGGGTTTTCATGAATTTCTCCCGTAGGCAACTAGGCCAATTCTCGCCTAAATATTTTATTGCACAAAACAACATATTGCTAAGCAGTGACTTTCCGCGCTTTCATGCCGATTGTAGAAAGGCTTCCAAGAGGGAAGCCTGGTGCCAATCGCGAACGATCAGATCTTGATTACTATTGATGGGGTGAAAGACCTCATCGGGTCGGGAGTCGACTTCCGCTGTCGGTACGAGCTTGTCGAGTTCACGGACGATGGGAAACCCAGATATCAGTGCGTTTACCTTCGGGAAGGTGAGCCCGAAGCTGTCCTGGTTTCCACCCGGTTCGGGCCGTACGGACCAGAACCCCGCCTCTTCAACATCTGGCCGGGGTTATTCAAGCACCACCATGAATTCGGCGACGGTCGCACTCTGTGTTTTGACCGCGACTATACCATTCCCTTCGATGCTCCCGGCGGAAGCGATGATCTTCCGAGCGGACGGGAGCGTCAGAACAACTGACGGTTGGACGGTTCACGGCCAACAACACAGAAATCCCCCGCCCACAAACTCGCGAAGCTTTGCGGCGACGGCCCAGTCGGACGTGTTGGAGGCGATTCAAGCTACAGCGGCAAGACATGAACGCAATCGGGCCCTTCGAGTACTAGAGATTGATTCCAACGACTGGCAGGCTCTGTTCCGCGCCCTGATCGAAGCCGAGAGCGCCTATCGCCCGAACGCGACCAGCGCAAAGGGCGCCTATGGTCTCGGTCAGCTCATGGCGGCCACCGCACGCGATCTCGGCGTAGACAGAACCGACATCGCGCAGAACCTCGATGGATCTGCACGGTATCTTTTGGCGCAGTTGGCATCCTTCAACGATATCGACCTGGCGCTGGCCGCTTACAACGCCGGGCCGCATCGCGTCGTGGAACATGGGGGCGTGCCACCCTTCACGGAAACGCGTGACTACATCGCCCGGGTGCATCGCATCCGAGCGCGCCTTTCCGGCGAAACCACGCAAGACCTGACCGGACCGACAACGCGCGTCGCCACGCGTCCTGACGTCGTGTTCGACCTGAATTAGGACCTGAAACGAGGGAAACCGATGCGAAGATTGCCCCTAGGATACCTGCCTCCAATACTTGGCCTTCTGTCCCTTTGGGCCTCCCCTGCCCTCGCCCAGGACCTCTCTCCCATCCAGACAATGCTCGAGACAATCGAAGCCGCGCTCACCGGCCCAATCGGCATCGCAGTCGCGACGCTCGCGGTCATCGGCACCGGCTTTATGTGCATGATGGGACGGCTGAATTGGGGGTGGTTCGCATCCGTGGTGATCGGAATCGTATTGATCTTCTACGCTGACACTATCGTTGAAGGTTTTACCTGATGGCCATGCGGTCCCCTCTCTTTCTCGGATTGGCCAGACCGCCGAAATATCTCGGCTTGCCGGTCGGATATCTCGTCGTGCTCACGCTTGGCGTGGTCCTGCCCTTTATCTGGACGAAGTCACCAGTCTTCTTTCTGGTCGGTGCGCTCGCCTATCCTGTCCTCTGGTTTGTTGCCGACAAGGAACCGCATTTCTTCGAAGTGCTGCGCGTCTCCTATGGCACGGTGCGGGGCACGCGCAATCGAGCATTTCATGGCGGAGACAGTTATGGCGCTTGACGGGGCAAGATACGCAAAGCCCAGCCCGGCGGTCATTGAAACGAGCGGCACAGCCTTAGTACGCGAAAGCCATCTCGCCGAGCATTTGCCCTACGTCGCCTTCGCCAAACCCGATGTCATGATCGTCCGGGAGGGCGATCTGATGGCCACCCTCCGTCTTGAGGGACTTGCGGCACCGACGACGCCAGACGCCGATCTGGATGCCATGAAACGCGCGGTCGCGGCGGTCATCGCGCAAACGGGCAATCTCTACGGCTTCTATGTCCATCGCATATTTGTCCCTCAGAAGCTCGCGATGCGTCCTGTACAAGGCGACGGCTTTGCAGCGGAGATCGACCGACGCTGGCAAGCTCAAATCGCGCAACTCTCTCCCAAAAAGCCGCAACTCTATCTCAGCATATTGCGACGTCCGGAGATCGGTGCACGGGTCCCGCTTCTCAACGCCTTTGCCAAGCGCGCCTGGATGAAAGACCGCGCGGGCCGTGCGCGGGAACTCGATGAAGTGGCCGGATTCTTCGAGACTGCGCTTGGGCCTGCGAAACCTCGTCGCCTGGACAACACCACCGGCGAATGGCTCGGCTTTCTCGCAACGCTGCTCACCGGACAATATGCCCCGATTGCACCGCCGAACGCCCCTCTGCCCCTCGCCTATGCGCTTGGATCCTGCCGAGCGACTTTCGAGGGCGATACGGCCCGGATCACATGCGGCACGACGGGCGAGACACGGTATGGGGCCCTCTTCAGCGTCAAGAGCTATCCCGCGCTCACGGATGTCTCTCTTTTTGACGGTCTCGACCTTCCGCTTGATGTGGTGCTGACCAATTCCTTTACTCCGATCCCCACAAACATCATGGCGGAACGGATTCAACGGATCGTTCGGCAGATGCGGGCGGCCGATGACGCGGCCGTCTCCTTGCGGGATCAACTCATGGAAGCGGCCGATGATCAGGAAGCCGGGCGCATTGCGTTCGGCGATCATCACCTGTCCATCGCCGTCTACGCGCCCGATCAACCGACGCTCGAACAGGCCGCAGCCGAGATCAAGCGTCTGGGGCAGGAAATCATGGCCGTGATCGTGCGAGAGAACATGGCCCTCAAGGCAACCTATTTTGGGCAAGCTCCTGGCAACTACGGCTATCGTGCCCGAAAGACACCGATCTCAACGATCAACTTCGCGGATTTCTCGGCGCTGCATGGATGCGTCGAAGGACGTTCGGATTGGGAGACACCGTGGGGGTCGCGGCTAACCGTCTTCCCGACGACGGGTACCTCTGCCTACGGCTTCAATTTCCACGAACCCGGATCACCTGAGCGCGAACCGACCGTTGGCCATACGCTTGTTCTGGGTCGCACCGGCAGCGGCAAGACCCTCACGACCGCATTTCTTGCCGCCCAAGCGCAACGGGTCGGCGCGCGGCTATTTTTCTTCGACAAGGATCGCGGGCTCGAGATGGTGGTGCGCGCCCTGGGCGGTCACTACAATACGATCCTTGCCGGTATCCCCACTGGTCTCAATCCGCTGCAGACAGAGACGGATGAACGCGGACGGGCCTGGCTATCGGACTGGCTGGCGACGCTTCTGGCGCGGGCAAACGACCTGTCCGGGGAACAGTCTCGGCACATTCAGAGTGCGGTGTCGCAGAATGCGGATGCCGGTCCATCGCTGCAACGGTTTGTCTCCTTTCAAACCCTGTTCCAATCGCTTGACGACGACGGCGAGTTGCAGGCGCGTGTTGGGGAATGGGCACCGGGCGGCCGTTTTGGCTGGGTCTTCGATATGCCGCGGGAGAACGATGCCCTGCACATGGACGGCGACGTGGTTGGATTCGACATGACCGAGATCCTCGACATGTCGACCGAACGTATGGCTGTCTTGTCCTACATCCTGCGCCGGATCGAGCGGATTGTGGAAGATCGCCGACCCACCGTGATCGTTCTTGATGAAGCCTGGAAGCTTCTCGACGATCCCTATTTCGCGGCGAGGCTCGAGAACTGGCTCGTCACCCTCCGCAAAATGAACTGCATCGTCGTGATGATGACGCAATACCCCAGTCAATTGCGAGAGGCTCGGGTCGGCAAGACAATCATCGAGACAGTACCGACGCAAATCCTGTTCCCCAACGGGCGGGCCACCCCTGCTGACTACGACTTCCTTCGCGTGAACGAAAAGGAAGCCGAACTGCTGACAAGACCAACGGCAGGCCAGCGTATCGCGCTGGTGCGATCCGCAGGTGACAGCATCTTTGTCGATGCTGACCTCTCCGCGCTTGGGCCGCTTCTTACCATTTTGGGGGGAGGACGGTCCGCTGAGGCTCAGCTCGGCCAAGACTGGCGCGGCACCTCAGACTTCTGGAGGCAGCTATGCGATTAATACTGATCCTTCTGGCTGCCATACTCTCCGCCTGTGAACGCTACACGGATGCCACCTCGCCGTGCTTCGGTCGCGACGACGCGCCTGCCATGAGCCGAGCCAATACAGAAGTACTCTCCTTTGCAGCGCAAGGCACCAAAGACTGCGACTTCGAAGCGATCGGGCGCAGCCCATGAAACCGGCGGCCTCGCTCATTGCCATTCTGGTCTGCTCGGCGCCCCTCGCCCATGCGCAAGGTGTGCCGACGCAAGACAACGCAGGGCTTGGGCAACTTTTCACCATCCTCTCGAAACTGGGAGACGATATGGTGACGCAGCGGGACCAACTAAACACGGGAGAAATACTCTCATCAGTTCAATCCGATCAGCTTCGGGTGCTGGAGGCGATGTCAACCGCACTCATCGGCCCAGGCCTCGATATCCGAGCGCTGGAAGGAAACGCGGACTTCCCTGCGGGCGATGTCTACCCCGTTGCCGCAGATCATCCCATGGACAGCCGCCTCTTCGGGGAGGGACGCGAGACCATCGAGATGATGATTGTGCGGGTGGCGGATGAATACGCCGGAGCGACCGGAGTGCGGCGGGCCGGTCTTTCGGCTACCCAGTGGCGCTGCCTTTTCCAGGCGCTGATCAAACAGGAAAGCAGGTTCAGCGTCACCGCACAAAGCCCCGTGGGCGCCTACGGCCTGACACAGCTCATGCCGGGGACGGCGTCCGACATGGGCGTCGATCGCTATGATGTGATGGACAACCTCCGCGGCGGCGCGCGGTACATCACGACGCAGCTCAGCACCTTCGGAAACATCCCGCATGCACTTGCCGCCTACAACGCCGGACCGGGCCGGGTCCATGAATATGGCGGCGTGCCACCCTTTGCTGAAACCCAGGGCTATGTCCGGAAGATCTCGCGGTTCTACAACGAATACCTCGCTGTTGTTGGTGGGGCGGATGCGCTCGGCACTCTATCCCCGTCGGACATGGCGCTCGCAGAGTACAGCAGCATGTCAGAAGCCAGTGTTTACTACGCCGCCGATAGCTACGCCACGACCGAGCAAGTCATCAATCGGCTCGCCGCGATTATCCGGCAGATCGACGAGACGCCGGATATCAAGCGGGCCTTCGAACTCAATACCTACGCCAAGGCCGAAATCGGCCGCATCCTCAACCTTCGCGTTCGTCTGATGGCTGCCAACCGTCAGCGCGAGGCCGCCCATGGCCAACATCTGGCCGCGGACCGGCTCTCTGAGCGCGACTTCATGCGCATGGGAGTCATCCGATGAAAGGAAAAACCTTCGGCACCGCCTTCGCCACGCTTCTCGCCGTCACGCCTGCAGATCAAGCCGATGCCCAGGGTGTCCCGACATTCGACAACTCGAACTTTCGGCAATTGGTCTTGCAGCTCGAACACATGGCGGAGGATCTGAATGTCCAACTGCAACAGCTCGCGACGATGCGGCAGGAGTTGGAAACACAATTGAACCAGCTTCTGAACCTCGAGGGTCAATTAGCCTCTCTCATCGATGGCAATGAAATGGGCCAGCTTTTTGCGACCGTCGAAGAGTTCGAGAGGGTCCGTGGCAAGCTGACGGCACCACTCGCAACGGCTGAAGCCATTTCGAGCGGTGACTTTCTGAGCGGCTTTCGACCGGGGGCGGAGCTGGATGCTGCTGTTGAACGGCTTCTGTCCGGCAGCGGGTTCACGCAAGAGCGTCTGACATCCTTGGCGACCAGTAATGAGCCCGCAGACAATCGGATCGCGACGCAAGCCGGGTCTAGCGCGATGCTGTCGGTTGCCGCTCAGGAAAGCCATTATGAAGCCGGGGAAAGCCTCGGCCGTCTTGAGACCATGGTGGGGCTGATCGACGACCAGGGCGGCCTGAAAGCGGCGGTCGATCTCAACACCCGCGTGACCGCCGAGCTCGGTATCATCCTCACGCAGATCTGGCGTCTGGAAGCCGCCGCCGGTGTGAGTGGCGGGCAGTTGGGTGTGGTTGATGCCGCGACCCTCGCCGAGGAGCGAAAATTCCGGACCATGGAGGTGCCGAAATGATGCGAAAAGCCCCGATTTCCTTGACTGCGCTAACGCTGGTCTACCTGCCTCTGACGCTGAGCGCTCAAACCTCACAGGGCGGGTTCGAAACAATGGCACATTCCACTGAAGACCAAATTGAGTGCAAGGCCCCGCGGCCGCCAAAAGACTTGGACTCGTTTGCCTATGTCAGAAATGGGTATCGCGAGATCCTGCGCATCGAAGCATACCAGGCAGCAATTCAATCAGATGTCTGTGGATGCCCCTTCAAGGAGATTGAGTGGTCGCACGTCGTCCGCATCTCCGAACGATATGTGACCTCAGACAACCCAAAGCTGCCTTTCGATGTGATCGATCTGCGAAGCCAGGCCGATGGTCTGGAAGCGAAGTTTCTCGACTTTTGCGGTAACTGAATGGGGATCATCACAGACATCCTTGAGCAAGTCGATGACGCAATTGATTCCGTCGCTGAAGCCGGTTTTGTGGAAGCTGCAGGGCAAGTCGGAGACGTGCTTGGCGTTGGCTCTGTGCTCCTTCTCATCATTATTGGCATCAGCGTTGTCATGCAGTTGCGCCCTATGACTTTCGGCAGCGCATTCGCATTCGGGTTGAAAACATCGTTGATTGGAATCTTCGCTCAGAGTTGGGAAAACTTTGAAGTTATCTACCGGATCGTTTCGGACGTCCCAGAGGCAATCGGATCTCGCATTCTTGCCTTGACAGCCACCGGTGATGAAACCGGAGTCTACGAAAGCCTCGACAGCATGGTGAACCGGATCACCGCCTATGGTGACGCCATCGGCGACCGTGCAGGTTGGGTTTTTGGCGCAGTCCTCGGAGCGATTTTCTTCGTTCTGTCCGCCATCTTCGCAGCCGTCACCGCCGGGATCATCGCCTACGCGCGTATCGTCTTCACATTGATGATCGTCATCGCGCCCTTCATGATCCTGACGTCGCTCTTCAAACCGACCCAATCGCTTTTCGAAGCCTGGACCCGTGCCACCATCGGCTATGCCTTGATGCCGGTGGCCGCTGCCGGAGCCGCCGGGATCATCGTCGCCATCGCTGAGTCTATTGGCGACGCCTCCGCCGATCCAGACAACGTCGAAACGGTCAGCCTTATCCTGCCGTTCCTCGTGATCTTGCTCCTGTCAGCTGGCGTGATGGCCGCCGTCCCGTTCATCGCATCCAACCTCACAGGTGTCATGGGCATCGCCTCGAATGCGATCGGCCTGACGGGATTGGCGCGACGCGGCATGGTCAACGCTGGAGAGTACGGCGCGGGTGGTGCCGGACGCATCTTGACCGGCAGGACACCGCACGAACTCCGACGCGGAGTCAGCGGTGCGGCCACAAAGAGCAACGAATTGATCCGACGCACGCCTGCCGCGGCGCTCGCTTTGACAAAATCTTTTCGCAAGACATGACCCGCGCGGAGTTCGATCAGGACGCCTTTGAGGCCGACTTCATCTTTGGTCCACGCAGGCGCGAGCGGTTTGCCTATTTTGTCGCCGCTGCTGGTGTGATTGTCGGCGTGGTGGGTTTCGTGGGTGCCGTTGCCTTGTTCCCGCTCAAGACGGTAGAGACCTTCGTCGTCGTCGTCGACAAGGAAACTGGCGAAATGGACCGTGTTGCCGCTGTCGAGGAGCTCAGCCTCGATGAAAGTGATGCGATCATTCAGGCCAACTTGGTCGCATACGTGGATGATCGCGAAACCTACGACCTGACCGACGGCGAAGAACGGATCAATTCGGTCCTTCAAAGGTCCGACGAAGACGCCGCGCGCACGCTACGCGATCTATGGTCTTCAACCAATCCCGACTATCCAATCTCGGTCTATGGACGGGATGCGAAAATCGACGTGGTTATCCGGTCTGTGAACCAGGTCGAACCTGGAGTGGCACAGGTGCGGTTCACGAAAACGCTTCGAAAGCCGCGGGACAACAGGACTGTGACACGGCCCTACGTGGCCACGCTGCGCTACGAGTTTCGCCCGGAAACTCGCCAGCGGTTGCAACAGGTCTGGGCCAACCCGCTCGGCTTTGTCGTCACATCCTATCGTGTCGACGCCGAAACGTTGGAGAACTGAGTGATGATGCTGCGCACCGCCCTGCCCTGTCTGCTTTTGGCTTTGGCACCGGCCCAAGTACTTTCGGAAGCGACACCTCAGGGTGGGCCGAAAGATATCCGCATACGGTATGCGGTCTACGACGAGCAGCAGGTGTTCCGTATCGAAACGGATCTGCGGCACTCGACCACGATCCAGTTTGGCGACGGGGAGCGGTTCCAGGCCGTGATCGTGGGAGACACCGAAAGTTTTCAAGTCGATCCAATCCCCGAGCTTGGCAATGTGCTGACGATCAAGCCGCATGTCCAAAATGCCTCGACCAACATGAGCGTGATCACCAACCGCCGCAGCTATACATTCCATCTGCGGGAAGGTTCGATACAAGGTCGCACGGGCATGTTTTTTGAAGTGCGGTTTCGCTACCCGGGCGAAGAGCGCCGCGCCACACTGGCGAATGCACAGCCCAAAGGGTTCGAGGCGCCGCGCAACTACAACTACAAGATCGCCGGCGAAGGCGACTTTCGCCCGTCCACGGTCTATGACGACGGCCGGTTCACCTACTTCAGTTTTCCCGAAAGCGGACGGCAACCCGCCATCTTCAAGGCTGACAACGGCGGTCGCGAGCGCACGGTCAATTGGACCCAGAACGGCAACACCGTCCGCGTCTCCGGTGTCAATGACTTCTGGACACTGCGCCTGGGTGAAGAAGCGCTCTGCATCTACCGAGATACCTCCGCGATATACGTGAGCAACTGAACCATGTCGGATGAACCCAACCTGAAGAACCGGCTGGACACTTTCAGCAACGCAAAACGCTCCAAATCCAGATCGGGATTTAGCGTTACCGCGCTGGCGCTCGCTCTCGGCCTCGGCGGTGCGGGCGTTGCGTATTTCCTGGCGACTGACTGGCAAGCAGATCCAGACCAACTAGAGACTTCGGATGTCGAGCCATTTCAGAATGACGGTCTCTCAGATGGAGGTCGGCTGGAATTCCCTGCCGATGAAGCGGACCAGCGCGTGAACGATGCCCTTATCGCTATGGAAGAAGCCCTTGAGGTCCCCGAGCCAACCCCGCCTTCGGCTGAGCCAAGCGCTAATATCCTCGCCGAACTGGCTGAGCTTCGCGAAGCGCTCGCCGCTACACAGCTCGAGCGAAACGCCGAAATTCAATCAGCCGTGACCGAACTGCGCAATGCCTTCGCAGATCAAGCACAAGCCCTCGAAGCTGCTGTCTCGGAGCGAGACGAAAGACTCGCGGCCATGGAACGCGACAGCGAGACCCGGCTGAACTCTCTTCAGAGTCTTCTGGAGGCGGAACGCGCCCAACGCGAAGCTCTTGAGGCGGAGCGCGCCAATGACGCCCTGATCCGCGACCAACAGCTTCTCGAAGAACGTCGCAGACAGGAAGAAGAGCAAAATCGCCGCGAGGCCGAACAACTACTTAGTGCCCAGATCCAATCTCCTGCCGTGGTCTATTCGACAGGATCATCGGTCTTGGCACCAAACGCCAGCGGCCCGCAGAACGGCGCACAAGGCGCAGATATCCCGCTCAACGAAAACGAAGCCTATCTCAGAGGCGCGGCGCGGCCACTTGAAATCGATGAGGCGGCTCGTATGGAGCAACCTGAACGCACTCTCGCGCAAGGGTCCGTCATACAGGCGGCACTGCAAACCGCCATCAATAGTGATCTGCCCGGAAACGTTGTCGCGGTCGTTGCGGAACCAGTCTACGCGTTCTCCGGCGACGCAGTACTGATCCCGCGAGGCTCGCGGTTGTTTGGGCAATATCGATCTGGCGTGGAAGTGAACCAGAAGCGCATCCTCATTCTATGGACGCGCGTCCT
The DNA here is from genome assembly GCF_054226325.1 of Roseobacter cerffii. Lineage (NCBI taxonomy): Bacteria > Pseudomonadati > Pseudomonadota > Alphaproteobacteria > Rhodobacterales > Roseobacteraceae > Roseobacter > Roseobacter cerffii. The sequence goes on along the minus strand of NZ_JBTBYJ010000004.1, from coordinate 37,603 downwards.
CACGCCGGACGGTACATCTATGCAGATCGCCTCTGTCGGGGGTGATCAACTCGGACGCTCCGGCCTGACCGGTTTGGTGGATACGAAGTTCGACGAACGCTTTGGAGGAGCTGCTCTCATATCGATTATCGGCGCGGCCCCCGCCGTTGCCGCCAACTCCACGGAAGGCGAAGTGACCCGCGAGGTTCTGGAGGAGGTCGGCAATGACCTCGAAGACGCGACAAGTTCGGTGATCGCCGATCAGGTTTCGATCTCGCCAACAATCTACGTCGATCAAGGCGCTACCGTAACCGTACTTGTCGATAGGGACATCGTGATCTATTGAGCGAAGCCTCCCTCCCCTCCTCGTATCTCGAGCAATACCTTGAACCCTATCGCGATTTGATCCTGAAGGACGACATCATTGAGTTGGCGATCAATCCGGATGGCAATGTTTGGATCGAACGCCAAGGTGCGCACGCGATGGAGAGAATTGACCGCACTGTCGAGGCGGCGGCAGCAGCAAATCTGGCTGCCACACTTGTTGGTGATGCGCGGGCACGAGTATCGAACAAGTCGCCTTTGGTTTCAGGTAAGATCGACTACCTTCAGCGCCCGCTACGCATCCAGGTTGTTGTGCCCCCAGCGGTAGAACACGGCGCGGCGATCTCTATTCGGCTATTTGGTGTTGATGGCCAGACAACCTTCGATCCTGAGTACCTGTTCGGGAAGCCGGTCTCGCTAGATGATCGGCGGCAATCGAGACTCACGGAAGTCATGGGCATTGCAAAGAACGACCTCCCCAGAGCCTTGTCTTCGCTCGTCCGCCATCGTTTAAATCTTTTGGTCAGCGGTGGGACATCCACCGGCAAGACCACATTCGCAAGGCATCTGCTGAAGTCGGTTCCGGACGACGAGAGGCTCATTACCATAGAAGATGCTTTCGAGCTTTTTCCTGGTCAGCCAAATACTGTTTGCCTGCTGGCTGAGCGAATGCCGACATCCCAGCGGTCAGCACATGCTCTGCTGCAGGCGAGTTTGCGGATGCGCCCAGATCGCATCGTTGTGGGTGAGTTGCGCGGTGCCGAAGCGCTGACATATCTGGAAGCTATAAACACGGGCCACGGCGGATCAGTGACAACAATCCACGCCGAAACCGCTGAGCTTGCGATAGATCGGTTGGCGATAATGGTCTTGCAGGCCGGGACACCTTTGACCTTCGCCGAGGTACAGAGCTATATCCGCCGGTCGATAGACGTCATTGTCCAGCTTGGACGCGACAGCGGTAAACGCGGTGTCTCCGAGGTCTTGGTTATGGGGGCAAGCTGAGCGGCCCTTAGCGGATGAGGTGGATGGCTCCTGCTCCACCGGCATCGAACGTGCCAAAGTGCAGTTGTCAACGACTGCTAGGAAAGGAGCCACCCAATGACAGTAAAGACTGTAGGCCTAGATTTGGCCAAGGACGTTTTCCAGGTGCACTGCGTTTCTGCGACGGGACGCAAGATCATCAACAAGAAGATCAAACGCGCGAAGCTGATCGCTTTCTTCGAGACGTTGCCGCGCTGCGTGGTTGGGATGGAGGCTTGCGGATCATCCCATCATTGGGGACGCAAGTTGCGCGAACTTGGTCATGACGTTCGGCTCATGCCAGCAGCCTATGTCAAACCCTATGTGAAGCGCGGCAAAACCGACGCGGCGGATGCCGAGGCGATCTGCGAAGCGGTGCGCCGCCCCACTATGCGCTTTGTCGAAATCAAGTCGGAAGACCAGCAGGCTGTTCTCGCCATCCATCGGGCGCGGGATCTGGTTGTCCGTCAGCGCACCCAGGTCGTGAACATGATCCGCAGCATCCTTCGTGAGTTCGGTCACATCCTGCCGACGGGCATCGAGGCGGTGTCCAGGTTCGCCAGAGAGCATGGCACCGAAGAGCAGTTGGAAATGCCCGAGATCGCGAACGGCATTCTTGGCGTGATGTGTCATCAGCTGAATGGGCTCAACGCGCGGGTTGATGGTCTTACCAAGCTGATCGAACAACACGCATGGCTGGATGCCGATGCACGGCGGTTGATGCGCATGCCGGGGATCGGCCCGATCACAGCATCAGCTGTCGTTGCCACCATTGGCGATGCAAAACAGTTCGAGACTGGTCGCGACTTTGCCGCGTGGCTGGGTCTCACTCCATTGAACAAATCCAGTGGTGGTCGAGAGCGCCTCGGGCGGATCACGAAGAAGGGTGACCGTTACATCCGAAAACTGCTGATCATAGGAATGACGTCGCGCGCTCTCATGGCCAAGAACAGCCCGGAGAAAGCCGACACCTGGACGGCGAAGCTACTAGACGAAAAGCCCTTCCGGCTGGCGACAGTCGCCATGGCCAACAAATCCGCTCGGATCATCTGGGCGCTACTGACAAAACGGCAAGAATACCGGCAGCCGAGCGTTTGATCCTGCCACGAGATGCAAGACGCTTGATGTGATGATGCGAAACGAAGTCAACCAAGAGTAAGGAAACTCCGACGAATGTCGCGGCCCCCGAGGTCGTTTAGCCGATAGGAACCTTGCTCGCGGAACTCATCAGGGCCAGTGGCAACCGCCGCATAAACAGGCCGGACACACGACTGTACTGACAGACCATCGCAATCACAGAAATCTCTTGCAATGCAGGAGCGGCCCAATCCGGACCTTTGACCTACCTTCGCGATGCTGCGGTGCGGCCCGTCAGAGGAGACATTCGCTGCGAACACGAGATTCACGGTTGTTTGAACTCATACGTTGCGGAAGGAACCCATCTTGTGCTTGCAGCTGACGTTTTTGGTCACTCGGTATTTCTGCACGAGTATTGTACCAGAAGAAGGGCTCCCGCTGTAAATTTGACCACTACAGCTCAACCAAACCGAGGATACGGTTCGGCACCAGCAATTTCCCCGGTTTGCGCATGCTGCAAATGGCGACGCTTGGTCGAAAAACCTCAACTCAGTCCGTTTGATGACGCCAGCAGCCAATCGGTATCCTGCGAGGCGGCAATTCCTGGGTCGCACTCTGCATCTCCAGGAAAAAACCCGTCATTGTCGGGCAGCAAGAGTTGCACCATGTCCGAGATATCTGCAGGACGATTGGGGCGAACCTCATTGGCTTTTAACACCATTGCAGGGCTCACGCGACGAAAGCGTAAGCTGTAGCCGTCTACCAACCCAGAAACGCTTTGGTTGCGAGCAGTTAGATCACAGAGGCCCGCGTCATGACCCTCGATGCAGATCGAGAACAGTTGTGCTGCGATATCCGGCGAAACGCCCAGGCAGATCAGCTCCGGGACATTTCGTGAGTGTTCAAGGCCGATGGTGAAGGCAAAACCAGGCAGTCCGGAAGACGGATCATGTCTTGAGATCTGAGCATAACCGTTCTCGACAATCATCTTCTGGACCCATGCCTCAACGTCGGGGTGGCCTTTCACAGGAGACTTAGTCTGCATATCTGTTCCCCCAACGGAGCAATCGTTAACATTCTGTTAACGTCTCGCATTAAGGAATTTGGTGCAACGCCGTCGTAGAATCATGGTAAATGTTGGCTGTTGTTAAGGCATTGTGCGCGATTGATCCCAACTAAGTGAGAAAAGCCATACATCAGCTTGGGCAAGTCGGATGCGATTGATGTCAAAGTGACTTGCGAAGCTGCAGCCCGTCAGATCATGAGCGTTGTAGCGATCAAAAACAGTTGAGAAGGGGTCCACTCTGCGGTCACTTCTGGGCAGTGATCTTTGAGCCCGTACAAGGCGGCAGACTCAATGCTCCGCGTACCGTATTTCCTACCTTTCGCGACGCCTTCGGCACGCGCAGGAAATAAACAGCATTATACGGTTATCGGCCACGCTGCATCAAGACCTCTACATGCGCAGCGGCACTTGCCGCGAGAGCATTCAGATCGTAGCCGCCTTCAAGTGTTGAAATGACGCGCCCTTCCGCATGCGCGTCCGCAAGATCGCTAAGCGCCTCCGTAATCCAGGCGAAATCCGTCTCCTGTAGAGCAAGCTGTGCCAACGGGTCGTCTTCATGGGCGTCAAACCCAGCCGATATCACGATCAGCTCAGGGGCAAAGGCATCGAGCGCGGGCAACCCGTGCGCTTCCCATGCTCTGCGGAAACCAGCACTGCCAGTGCCGGGGTCGAGCGGCAGGTTCATCACGTTGCCATGCGCGCCGGTCTCATCGCGATCACCGGTGCCGGGCCACAGTGGCATCTGGTGACTGCCAACGAAGAGCGTGCGCGCTTCGTCCCAGAGCAAATCTTGAGTGCCATTGCCGTGATGCACGTCAAAGTCGACAACAGCCACCCTAGACAACCCATGTTGGTCAAGTGCGCGTTTGGCGGCGATGGCCGCATTTCCAAAGAGACAAAAGCCCATGGATTTTTCTCTTTCGGCATGGTGCCCCGGTGGCCGCGTAGCGCAAAAAGCGTTCGCGATCTCATCGTCTAGCACTGCGTCTACGGCCGCGCTGATAGCACCGACAGCCCGAAGCGCTGCGGTCCATGAGCCTGGGGAGACATGCGTGTCGGCGTCAAGCGCACGGCTTCCCTCAGCAGGGATGGCAGCTTTGATCTTAGTTATGTATCTCTCCGGATGGCAGCGTAGCAATTCTGCCGGATCAGCCAGCGGGGCCTCGCGGCGATCAAGTGCTGAAAACCGATCATCCGACAAGGCAGCGGCGACAGCTTCCAATCTTTCAACTCGTTCCGGGTGCCCCTGCGGCGTTACATGTGCATGGCTATCTGCGTGTGAATAGAGGGCCGTGGTCATTTGCGTTGATTAACCCTTAAGATTTTAATCATCCCTTGTTGATATTGCAGCGCCGTCAAGTAGCAAAGAAGGAATAAGCCATGGCAGCAGATGTCAGCGAAATGAGTGCATCTGAGTTAGACAAGTTGAGCGCGAAGATCGAGAAACGAAGACAGGAGCTGATCCGCCAAGAAGCTCTTGCGCAGATGGAAGCCGTCGCAAAAAAACACGGGGTGGACTTCGCCGAAATAGCTCGTCTGCACAGCGCGAAGCCCCCAAAAACGCCGAAGAAGGTGAAACGCAAAGCTGCTCCCAAGGCAGCGGCTAAAACGACAACCAAGTCGAAACGAACAGTTGCACCAAAGACTGGCTCCAAGTCGGCAGTGAAATCAGCAAGCAAGCGGCCGATGAAGGCTGCTCCAAAGCTGGCCACGAAGTCGAACGTGGTTTCGAAGGCCAAGTACAAGAACCCGGACAATCCGAAACAAACCTGGTCTGGCATGGGTCGCAAGCCAGCTTGGTTCATCGCCCATCTGGCGGCAGGAAAGAAACCGGAAGGGTTGGCGGCTTAGTCTAATTGAGCTTTCAACTGCAACAACACTGAAAATGCCTGCGCCCCGCTAGATGGCGCGGGCATTGCTCGCCTTCTCCCGTTCCGAAGTGAAACCTTGGACGATCTGAGCTGGTATTGAGAAGGACGGCCCAGAGCCGCCATCCATGGTGACGTCTCGTTGCTGCGGCGCGGCCCGTTGAAGCCGCCGTTCGCTGCAATTGCGCAATCGTGCGCTATCCGAACTGGAAATCCGCAGGATAAAGCAGACGCTCACGTGGAGTGACGCTTTGAGAATGTGCGCCATTGCCGCTTCTTTATGAGGCGTACTAGCTTAAAACGACGGCAGACATACGGCCCGCCCTGCGACGGATCAACTCACTTCGTCCGGCCTAGTTCGGAACAACCTTCACGCCGTTTATGCTGACTTCAGGCGTTTCTTTGGGCACCAAAGCGACCTTCAATTTCTTTCCAGTTGACCGATCGACGATCGATATCGCGCTTCCCTGTTCCGCAAAGTGCGTGTCCCCCCATGCCATCAAAGCAAGTAGGGGCAGACCAAAGCTCACACCGATGTCTGTTAGCGCGTACCCGTATCTGGTTCGAGAATTGCCTTCGCGGTAGGGAATACGCTTGAGCATCTTGGCGTCGACCAGACGCTTGAGACGGTCCGTCAGCACGGATCGCGGTATGCCGATGTCCGCGCGGAAGTCATCGTACCGCATCACTCCATAAAACGCCTCGCGCATAATCAGAATTGTCCACCGGTCCGACATGATGTCGGTCGCCAGAGCCGCCCCGCACTTGTCTATGGGGACGGGGGATTGTCGACGATATGTGCTATCTGAGTTTGACATCCGGTTTTAGCTCCTGTATTTGCCCCCTGAGTTCACAATAGGGTTTCAGGTCATGTCTGCAATATCGTTGCTTCTTACAGCGAAGATCGTGGTGACAGTTATTCTGGTGTCGGGGCCGTTCTTGCTGTTGCCGCGGCACCGGCTTGAGACCATGACCGGCGTCTCCGCCGCGTCCGCGACACTTTTCCGGCTTTACGGAATGGCCGCTACAGCCTTGCTCGTTGGCTACGTTGTGGGGCTTTGGCAAAGCGCGGATGGGGTGTTTCCCTGGGCGGCAGTCCTGATGGGTATCGTGTCCAATGTTGGTGCTGCGGGAATTCTCGCCTTTGCTCCGGCCGCATCGTCACGGGCTTTTGCTGCCATTTTTGGAACGATTGGTCTTCTTCTTATCTGGGCAGCACTGAGTCCAACGGCTGCCATTCAACAGCTTCTCTCCAGATAGCGAAGACAGAGCTTCTATCGAGCAAACCGCGTCCAAGGCCAGATGGTTCAAGCCTGCAGTCACTGGCCGCCGTCCTCCCTTCTCCAGACCAAAGAAAGACTACACCTATGCGATCTGTTGACACTCACATCAAACTCTCGGCCCTTTGGTTGTTTATTCTGCTCAACATCATCTTTCGCGATCTCCACCAGTTCGTGATGCCCGGGTTCCTCGAAACCATCATGACAGGCCAGTTCAACGGCATGGAGATCACTCCAGAACTGATGTTGATCGGCGGTGTCGTGGTCTCGGTGCCAATTTCCATGGTGCCGCTTTCACTTATGCTGGAGCGTCGCTTCGCCCGACCGCTCACATTCGTCGCGGCGCTTGTCACGACGATCACCATGATCCCGCCCGCGCCCATCGATCTGGATGACACCTACCACCTCGCACTTCAACTCATCGCGATGTCAGCCATCGTTGTCATGGCTTGGCGATGGAAACCGGCACTGCCTGCCGGTGCTGCGCACTACACCTAACCCCAATCAAGAATGGAAAAATCAATGACTGATACCGACCCTCTACTCACGCACGAGAAGAACCAGCCGGAGATATTCGGGCACCTCGGCCATACCCATGCATTGATGGCCAGTCATGGCCTAGATCATGCCCTGTCGGTGCTGATCGAGCTTCGGGCGTCTCAAATCAATCAATGCGCCTACTGTGTGGCCATGCATCTAAACCAAGCACGCAAAGCAGGTGTTCCACAAGAAAAGCTGGATACACTCGTTGTCTGGCGCGAGGTGGACCATTTCTCGCCGGCCGAACAAGCGGTCCTCGCATGGACCGAAGCGCTGACGTACCTCGATCGGGACAGGGATCTGTCGGACCTCCGGCAGGATTTGCGAAAGCACTACTCCGATGAAGAGATCTCGGTCATCACAGCAGACATCAGCATCATCAATCTTTGGAACCGGGTTCAGAAGTCAAAGCACTGACGGAGGCTTGCCCGGCAACCGTTAACAAGTAGGTGAGACCCGGTAATCTGGGCCTCACCCTTAACCCGACTGGAAATGTACCGTCCGCGACCTGGGCAGGCCGCAAAAAAAGACGCCAAAGGAGGCGACCTTGAAAAACGACATCACATTCGCAAGGCTCACCGAAGTTGAGCCGGCCAAGATTGCAGATCACATGTCCGACCCTCGGGTCGCTGAGCATATGCCGCTCTTGACGTCTGCTTGGGATATCAATGTCGCGGCCGGGTTTGTCGCCAAGAAGGAGGAATACTGGGCCAGGGACGGTCTTGGACATTGGGCGTTTCTGGCCGACGGTACATATGTCGGATGGGGTGGTTTTCAGAAAGAAAGCGGAGAGTGGGATTTCGGGCTCGTCCTACGACCGGATTCGTTCGGCCTCGGGCGGCGCATTGCAATGAAGGCAATTGATTTCGCGATGGCGGACGACCGCATTCCATTTGTAACCTTTCTGTTGCCACCGTCCCGCAAAAACCTGGGAGCGCTCGGCAGACTGGGTGCAAAGCCGGTTGGCCAGATCGACTACGATGGCGAGAAGTTCCTCAAATTCCGTCTTGAGACAACATGACAGCGTTGTCCGATCTGTAGCTAACCGACGGCTTCAGAATATGTCGTAGCTCCGGCCCACAGCTGCCGTTGCTTCGGTCAGGCGATGCGGCAACGCAGCTTCTCTAAAGCGGACGTTGAGTGGTCAGTACCGACGAGAGGGTGCAGCCATAATTGGCTACGCGTTCTCATACGCCGCCGCTTCTCGCCTGGCTCGGACATAGCGCAAGAGATCCGCGCGATCACCGGCTCCTCGCACGCCGTTGCAATAGAAGCAATCTTCGGAACTGGACGGCAGTTGTCGGGTGACCGTACCGCGGTCGCCTCGATAGTTGAGAAGCCGGTAGGGCATCTTGAGGTCGGTCGCCCAAGCCATAAAGGCAGTGACGCCTAGCGAGGCCACTACGCCATTCACTGATACGACAGACGGGCCGGCTTCGGACAATAATCTGACATCAACGCCGTATTCCGCCGCCTCGTTCGCAAGCATACTTTCGCCTGAGAGGAAACGGCGCACTTCCTGACTGTCAAGAAGCTCTAGGCAATGCAAGCAGCCATGTTCTCCAGTGATCAAGGCAATTCGACCTCCGAACACACCTAGTTCGGGCACATCGGAAGCTAGATCGATTAAGGGTTTGTTGTACGCAAGGCTGGCTTCGTTGAGGAAGAAACGAACTCCGTCATTGTCCACACACCCAAACACTAGGTCGGCATGCCTAAGAGCTTCAAGACCTGCTTCAGAAACAATATCGTCGTCGATTACCGATAACCTGATTGTCGGGTCGATCAACCCTGCCAACCTCTCCGCAATGTCCACCTTTGGGGTGCCAGGAACCGGGTCGCTGTACCAAGCTCCGATGTATCGGTTTCGGTTGGATCGTGACAGCTCTTCTTGATCGGCAACGTCAATTGCGCCAACACCAAGCAGAGCGATTTGCTGCACAACGTGGCTGCCAAGTCCCCCTGCTCCCGCTACAAAAACCCGCATGCCACGCAACCGCGCCTGACCATCTTTTCCGAACAGTCGCTCGTTGCGGTCAAAACGATCACCATAGGTCATCCCATCCCTCCAGAGAATTGTTCGTTGGCTCGAAAGTCACACCGTCGACGTTAATGCCTGCCAAGGGTTCCGGGCGTGCTGCGCCCGGCGGCCAAATCAGGGCATCAAACCCTGACGGTGCGACGACTATCGCCAGATAGGGACGCTGCCTCAGCCTCCAGCGCATATGCGGAACCGTCTCTTTAAATCCATGCCTATCGAACCGCGAAAAGGCGGCAGGCCATGGCCCCGGATGTGAATGAAGTTCTGCAAGTGCTGTACTTGTCAGATGCGCGCGCTTGATGAGGTCGATGCGCGTTTGATCGGTTAGTTCAATGTAGTCCTTACGCTGGGCTGCGAAATCTGCGGTGCCGAGAAGCTTCTGATCGATTGCTTCCAGTAGCAATCCGTCGCCAGAGTTGGAGAATTTGCAAAATAAAAAGGCGGCTTGCTCATCGCGGCTAGTTTCAGGAAGCAGGTGTGTCCAAAGTCGGTCGCGTTCTGCAACAGATAGCTTGAGCCAGTGCATCATGTTACGCGCCCTCCCGCAGCCTGTACATGAAGGTGCGCACCCAGTCCCAAAGGTTTGAACCTCCGTTCACATCCGTCCGCGGTTTCCAGCCTTCGGGACTCCAAGACAGGAATCGCCACGCACCGTCAAATGGAGGTGGATGAGGTGCGCCGTGCTCAGATGGCGGTTTGCCGGAAATGGTTAGGCCTTGAGGGACAAAGAAGCCGTATGGCGGAGCACCTGGATGGCCTTGAGTCACTGCAAAAACGACTGGTACTTCATCTGGCAACCAGCCATCGGGCGTTTTGAGACCATGGACTTGAAACCAGTGCATCGCGTGAGCAGCCACATAATCAACCTGATCATACTGGCTGCGCAACAGTGACAACTCGGCGTTAATTCGGGGAGTCATTATGGCCCCCGCGCTTGAAGCAAAGCTTTTTTCCGTAGCTGACACCACGACGCAGCTTTACGATCTCGCCTGGTGAGAGGGTGCGCTCGTTTTGGTCTGCATCAACTTCGATAACACCCTGTGTCACATCCCACCCACCAAGCTCTGCAATCTGCTCAGTAGTAATCGTCCTTTCGCTCCAGACGATCAGCTGATCTTCGATACAGATCTTCTTGATCGGCCTCGTAAGGATGCGTTCGACGCCCTTTGGCTTTAGACGTACAACGCCACCATCTTCGATCGGTCGGTCGCGCTGGCTGTCCAAGATCAATTCATGATCGTCAGGTACGCCCCCGTACTCGCGCAAATCTTCAACAGAAATCTCCTCTGCCCCCCACTCGAAACCGCGCTCATTCAGTGTAAAGGAATAAGTCCTATCGGTCCTAAACGAGACGAAACATGGAAATTGCTCGCCTTGGAGATCAACGGGCTCGTCGAGCCCAATCGACTGGCCGGTGCCATTTCCTAGTTTAATCAAGACGTGGTCGCTGGCCGGAGACAGTCCGGCTGCTTGGCGGATCTGGCGTCCGGACAGGATCGCGTCAGTAGTTTTGATGGCCGCGCCATCAACCTTGTAAGTCACTTTGGTCTCAGCCATCTTTCTTATCCTTTCGGTTCGATAGGCCTCGGTCGTCGCCGAATCGTCCCCGAAGGGGATTGATTTCATTGACTTTCGATGTTCGCTCCCATATTGGGTGCAAGTACATACCTGACTCCGTCCTGCCCTTGAGTCAAGTATGAATGGTCCCATATTGGGAGCATTGTGAAAAATCTAGTCCTGGAGGGGCGCAGATGAAGGTCTTAGGACTGGACAAAGTCGAAGGTTTCTTGGCGGATTGCACTGACCGGCACCGTTGCGACCTGCTGATCGCATTTGTGTACGAGCTCCAACATCGCAACTGGCTCAACACCAATGCTTTCGAGAACGACTATCCACAATCAGAGTTAACTGAATTGCCTAAAGCGAGGTTCCGATTGGCCAACAACACACTTCTGGTCGAAGCCGTCATACATTTTGAAAGCGGAGTTGTGCTGCTTACAAAATGCTTCGAGAAGCACCACCGGCGCTCTGATTCTGGAGATCAAACGGAATGGGAGGCCGCATGATGATAAAACCAATCAAAGACAAAAAGGGCCATGAAGCTGCGAAAATGAGGATTGACGACCTCATCCGATCACCTGCGACAGAAGAAACAAGTGACGAGATAGAGGTACTTGCAACACTCATCGAGAAGTACGAACGAGAAAATATAGCCACCGATGCACCCTCTGCACTCGCAGCGATCAAGTTACGTATGGAGCAGAAGGACTTATCACCGCGTGATCTGGAACCTTACATTGGTTCTCGCGCCCGCGTCTCTGAGGTGCTGTCTGGTAAGCGAAAACTTTCGATGGACATGGTGCGCGCGCTACATTCGGGTCTGGGAATCCCATACGAGTCCCTAATGAAGAAAGAGGAAGTTAAGTCTGCCGACGCCGTGGAGATTGGCCAACCCGTTTTGACGAAACTCAGAGAAATAGGGTTTGATCTAAGCATGGACGGTGTGAGCGAATTTCTCAGTTCAGCTTTCGGACAAGGTCGTGTCCCAAGGCTCAACAGGAAGACGCGAAGCCAGCGTGCGAGTGGAAAAACTGACGATAACGCATTGCTAATCTGGCAAGCAGCTGTGCTAAAAAAGGCGAAGCAGAATCCACCAATTGGAAAGTTCTCGAAGTCAGCGATAGACAAGAAATTTTTGCGTTCTCTTGCACGGCTTAGTACGCATCCACAGGGACCGCTGAGAGCAGTAAACGAACTTTCAAAGCTGGGCGTTGTCGTCGTAATAGTTCCCGTGCTACCAGGCACATTCCTTGATGGTGCGGTGATGTTGCTGGACGGCAGTACACCGGTCATTGGACTTACCTTGCGCCACGATCGAGTCGACAACTTCTGGTTCACACTGCTCCACGAACTTTCTCACTTGGTGGAGCACTTCGAAATCTTGTCCAGTACAGATCACGCCTTTTTCGACGAGTTGGATATCGACACCGATGACAAGTTGGAGGCAGAGGCTGATAAGCTCGCGAAAAACAGTCTGATACCTTCACGGTATGCTCGGGTTTGCAGAAAGAAATTTGCGCGAACTGAGGAGGTCGAGGAAGCCGCCGAACAGGCGGATGTGCACGTGTCTATCGTAGCTGGCCGTTGGCAAAAGGAGCACGGTGACTACAAGAAATTCTCGAGACTCATTGAAAGGAACACTGTCCGAGACATGCTGAGCTCAACCTAAACGATCCGGTATACTGATCGAGGCCGTCAGCGCGATCCCAAACGACTCATGCAGTTAGGTAGTTGAGGTGTGAGTCGGGGGGTTGAAGCTTACTAGCTCGCAACCTTCTGTTTTGAGGTAGACTGCTGCGGTTTGGAGGAATGCTTCGCGGAAGACCTTACGTAGTCGGCCTTTTTTCCTTCGGAAAGGGTCTCAAAGCGTTGAACAGTGCTCTTGAAGGACTGCGTAAAACTGAATTTTGGGTTCTGCTTGAGTGTGGCCACGGTATCCTCCTGTTTGATGCAGTACACCACATCTTGTGCGCGTTGTGAATCCATAACATGCTTATGGTAAAGGAATGTGATTGATGTCGAGAGTGAAAGACGCGGAACTGGTCGTCGGCATAGTTGGCCGTATCGGTGTGGACACCAAGTCGGTTGTTGCCGCCATCCAACGCGAGCTGCACGCGCTCCACTACACTTCAAAGAATGTTAAGCTCACGGACTACCTTAGCTCTAAGGAGTTCGAGTTCGAACTCGTCGACGCCCCGATCGACAAGAGGTACGGAAGCAGAATTGATGCTTGCAACGCAATTCGTGAGAGATCAGGGCGAGCAGACTTCTTCGTAGCGTACGCGATCCAAAGCATCATCGAACATCGGGCAGCGATTACTGACACGCCTGATGTTCCTGCTTCTCGAACTGCCTACATTATAGATCAACTGAAGCGCCCCGAAGAAGCAGAAGCGTTCCGATCTGTATATGGAAAGCAGTTCGTTCTGATTTCATGTCACTTGCCCATCGATGTGCGCCAAGCCCGCCTTGCACGCTTGATTGCCGAGGGCAATGCGAGTGCCCCCCGTGCGGACCAATGGAGCTCCAGTGCGATTGAACTCATCGACAGAGACGAAAAGGAAGCTCTCAAACCATTCGGCCAAAGAGTAAGTGACGTCTTTCCACAGGCGGATCTGATTATTGACGCGACCGACGATCACTCGATGTCGCCGCTCCTTAAGCGGTTCTTCGAGGCTCTATTCGGAAACTTTGCAGTATCGCCAACTAGGGAGGAATTCTTTCAGAACGTTGCGCATAATGTATCCCTCACATCATGTGATACAGCTCGTCAGGTTGGAGCTGTGATCGCAAAAGAGGGTGACATCGTAACCACCGGTTTCAATGAGGCACCGAAGTCTTTCGGTGGCACGTATTGGGCTGATGAAGGTATGGACGCAAGGGACGTCGCTTTGGGTTCAGATATCAACACCGTACGAAAGCGGCAGATGGTGGCTGAGATAGTTCAAATTCTGCGCGATGCTGGCGAATTGAAAGAAGAGACCCTCGCTGACCACGAGATTGAAGCGAAGTATCTGGACCAGAAAGGTGCGCCTCTTAAGAAGTCCCAGATCATGGATACTTTGGAATATGGCCGTGCTGTACATGCGGAAATGGCCGCGCTTTCAAGCGCGGCTAGGCTCGGCTTAAAGGTTGGCGACGGATCGTTGTTCTGCACCACCTTTCCCTGTCACAACTGCTCAAAACACATTGTCGCGTCTGGCATCAGCACAGTCCGATATCTTGAGCCATATGCTAAGAGCTATGCGAGTGAGCTCTATCCAGATTCCATCCAAATCGATCAATCTGTCGCTGATCCCAGCAAGGTCCAGTTCAGACAGTTCATCGGTATAACTCCCGTCAGGTTCAGAAGCTTGTTTGCAAAGTCAAAAATCAAAGACAGCAAGGGCAACATCATTGAGTGGCTCCCGCAAGACGCTCAACCAATTTTGGACATCTTGGATCAGGCACACATCAGTAGAGAGATCATCTTCCAGAAGACGCTGAGTGAAGAACTGGACGACGATACTGCGAAGTATCTCGGTCTCGCTGACTAGAATGGTAACGTCCGCTTTCCAATGATCCCTTTTGCGGTCTTGCAGCCGCAGAGAAAGTCCGCTTCCCGCCCCCTACTGCCTATCCCCAAGCAGTTCGTCGATGAAATCACCTTGTTCTCGGAAGACTTGTTGCCACTTTTTTGGAACCGAGTCGTCCCGATCCAAGGTTTCCGGACGGAGCTCACCCGCAGTTTTTTCATTCATTTGTGTCTGCATGGACCGTGATTGGCGTCGTCGTGCGCGTTCGCTTGTCGCCGTATATTCGACAGAGTCGGGAATGGGCGCAGAAGGATCGGGTTTCGGGTCGTCGAACCAGGGCCCAACGCCGTCAACACGTGGGGGATAAGGGAATTCGCGGCCCGCCTGACGATCCGCGAGACTGACGAAAAAGGAATCCTCGAAATACTTGATGCGCTGTGCACGGATCGGGTGCTGCGGTGAGGCCAGGATGATCACCTCGTCGGGATCCATGGTGCGGGCCTCGGTCTCGGAGAGAAGCGGGCGTTCCTCAAGACGTGACGTCGTAGAGGTCGCGCCCAGAATGCCCTTGTTTCGACCATACATGCGGGTCACAGCCTCCCGAGTGGTACTGCCGACGGCCGCCGAGACCTCTCGAACTGTACGCTGGTCGCGGGGCGTTATGTAGAGCTTGAGCCCCGCCCCGTTCTCAAGGCTTTCACGTCCTTCGGGTCCATAGATGCGATCTAGCGAGGCCAACGACTGCGCAATCATCGCGACACGCCCACCATAGGCTGCGAGCGAATGGATCGCCCGCTCGAGATAAGGCATCGCTCCCATTTGCTGGAACTCATCGATCATAATCATGACCGGCCACGGTTCATCGGGACCCGGCTCATTCTGCCGCAAACTGGCGATGAGATCCGCGAACATGAGCCGAAGGAGCGGTGCCAGCGTCGCGATGTGATCTTCCGACACCACGATGTAGAGTGCGTGCGGATTTTTTCTGAAGTTCGCGAACTCGAAGTCGCTTGCATCGGTGGCCGTCCGGACGGCCGGGTTGTCCCACTGCTTCAGACCGGCCGTCATCAAAGCCTGGATGTTCGAGGTCAGCAGCCGCGACGACGCGCTGGCCGCGTTGATCCAGAGCTCGCGCACCGTCGCTTCCTTCGCCTCTTCCGCATAGGCACTGTACTGTGCGTTCTTGTAGTCCCCTCCGGTGACGATCTTGTTGACCTCGCCGAGCGTCGGTCTGCCGCGTTGGATCGCCAGAAGGCAGGCCGCAACGAATATCGATTTACCTGCTTCGGAGAAGGTGTCGAGTGTCTTGTTGTCCTTGTCGAGGAAGAGATCCGCAAGGATCGAGACTTCTGTGAATTGCTGGGCGAAACTGGGGGCGACCGCGATCCTCGCAAGCGGATTATAGCGATGGGAACTGTTCGCCCAATCAAACGGACTGAAACGAAAGACCTCATCGCCGTTGAGCGCCCTCAGCCGCGCCGTCTTTTCGAAATTCTCTCCCTTCACATCCAGAACCACAACCGAACCGTCGAAGGACAACAGGTTCGGGATCACGAAGCCCACGCCCTTACCGGCCCGGGTCGGGGCCACCATCATTACATGCGGGATGTCGCTCGCAGAGATGTAGGGCGACTTTGACGCGGGCTTTCCCAGCTTGCCACAGACAAACCCGCGTCCCGGTTTCTGGAGCATGCCGTTCGCCTTGAGCTCACGTCTGGTCTGCCAATGTGCAGACCCGTAATCATCCCGGTCCTGCGCCCACGTCCAGCTGAAGGCAAGTGCCGCCAATCCAATGGACCCAAAGCCAACGGCGCCGAACGCGACCTTGAATGCCTCGGGGTGCGCGGCGCGCAGACCCGCGCTCGCTGTCCAGACGGCAAACATGTCAAACTCGGCAAAACCCGTTTTCAACGCCAGAGCGAGATAGAAGCTTGCTACGATGGTGCCGAGGGCCGTTCCACAAAGGGTCCCGACCGGCACAGCAACCCAAAGAGGAAGCCGGGTGCTCATCAGAAGCTGATCTCATCTTCGAGGTCGCGTGACGGCCCCCTGCCCCGCTGCATCTCGAGATGGGTGTCACGGGCCAACGCCTCGACCTTGTCCTGCTGCAAGGCGGCCGCACGGTCGGTAAAGACCTGGTCCCCGGTCTCCTCATGGGTCATCTCAAGGAATTCCTGCGTGACAGTGATCTGATCGATACGGTTGGGAAGCACCTCTGCCAGCACCTCGTAATTGCCGCGCCGCAGTTCCCCGAGACCTTCCTCACCCAACTCTTTGAAAAGTTCAGCTCTCAGGGTGCGATCGACGGTCTCTTCCTGAGCCTCTGAAAGGGTGCCGTCACGCAACATATCCGCGAGGTCTTCCAGATACGGGTTTGGCCCACGGTCATCATCATCGATCAACTGCAAATCGTCCGATGCGCGCGACAGACCTGTCGCAATGCCGAGCTCCTTTGCGTGCTCCAGTAATCGGTCCATGAACCGATCGACCGTTTCCAACGCGCGATCTTGTTGATCGTCGCTGGCCTGAGCAAGATCGATGCCATCCTTCGCCAGAACCGCCGCCATGTCACGACTCACCCAATCCTGAGCAAGCCCATAGTTCGTCGTCCCACCTGCTTCGATCCGGGCAGCCATCTCTCGCGGATCGAGACCGGCCCTTGCGGCATCCGCCTTCAGGGCCTCAAGGACAGGGTCCTCACCCGACGAGAGCGCAGCACTCAAACGCCCGTCTCCGGCTCCTGGCGGATAAGGCTCGGTCAAGTCGCGCCCGAACCGGGCGCGCAAATCAGGGTCCGGCACCATCTGCGAAAGATCACGGACGACACCCGCCGCCCGCGTCTCGAAAGCCGGGCGTTCGGTGGCATCAAGTTCTTCTGCTTTGAGCCGCAACGCTTCGATGGTTTTCTCGGCATAGTCGATGGCCTCACCGACCGTTCGAATGGTCTCCATATCGATCTCTCCTGCAGTGAACCTATAAGGCGTGTCCGAGCCCAGCGAAGCCGCCATGCGACGCATCGCGTAGGCCAGGTGTTTCTGATCCATGCGATCCAGTACATCGGCCAGATTGCGATAGTCCTTGGCAAACCCTGTCACCTGTGCCTCGGCGATGGCCCGCTCTTCGGGCGACAGCGCAATCTCGCGAGGGAGGCGCGCCTCCTGCTTTGCCTGGTAAATCTCTGCGATACCGGGGGCCTTCTCGAAGATGCCGCGCTCGAGCCGGGTCGTGGCCTCGAGCATCACACCGTAGCGTTCGGCGATCTCAGCCTGCTTTTCCCGCATCAGCTGCGGCGACATCACACCCGCCGCCCAACAGGAGAACCAGGTGCCATTGGCAAGGCCCCGATTGTTCAGCAGGATATGCGCATGCTTGTGCGCCCGGTCATCATGCACCGAGAGCACGTAGTCCCACTGATCGCCATAGTCGCCAGTTTCAAAAAAATGCTCAGCCCAGTCGAGTGTGATCTCGCGCACCTGATCGACCGTGACGTCAGTTGGAAACGACAGCAGCATATGCGACGTAAACCCCAGCTTCGTCGTGCCCCGCCAGGATTGCGCCCAAGCGTCCACGATCTCCGCCTTCTGCGCCTCGGACAGCACGGCCTCAGCCGTCAGCGGGTTGGTCATGGTCGCGTAGGTGTAGACCGCCTTGTCATTCACATAAGATAGCTGGTCGCCAAGGCTCTGCTTCGTCTTGCACCCGCCTGCCCTGATCCGCTTGAACACCGCGGCGCGGCTCTCCGGCATAGCGGACTTCAGAAGATTGCGTGCCGAGGCCCGGCCGACGCGCTGGTAACTACGACCCTGCCGCCGCCCTGCCAGTCGCGCGTCTATGCGGGCCTGCCGCCGACCCTGAATACGTTCCGTCTCCCAGAGCTTGCCCATGACGGCGTGATAGAGGGCGAGCGGTTCAGACATGGTCCACCAACTCTTCATTCACGTCTGACGCCTCGGGATCCGCCGTGTTCCACCCCACGCCCCGTCGCTGGCAGGCCGACGCTTTCAGCGTGGCCAGATCGCGATAGGTACGCTGTGCGAGATCATGCAGCGCGACAAGCGTCGCGCGGTTCTCCGGCGACAGCGTCAGCCTTCCGCGCTGCGCCGCCTTCGCCAGAACGCGGCCGCTGTCTGCAACGTCTTGTGCCTGTTGCAGCGTCTCCGAGAACGCCCGGAGATCTTCTCGCATCAGATCGAGCAGCCCGCACCGTGCCCGCACCACCGCCTGCAAGGCCTGGCTGCGACTTGTAAAGCCACGGGCCTGCCAAGCCGTATCGAAGGCGGCCATCTCGGAACGCGCAGCGCGGAAACTCACCGTGACCGAAGGGTCTCGAACCTCCTGTCCTTCGCCACGCTCCTCTTTGGCGAGCCGGGTCACGTGTCGTCGCGACACACCGTAGGCCTCGGCCAGAACCTTCGGCGTTTCCCCGGCATGATAGCGCCGCGCGAGTTCGATCCGCTCTTCAAGTTTCAGGCGTTTTGGGCGTCCTGGTTTCACGTTTCAGACCCCTCGGACAAAAGTCGCAGACATTTGGCATATCCTGCCAACGTCCCTCTCATTTCATCTTCAGGGATACATCAATGTGTGAATTTGCGCAATATGTCTTTTTGCTCATTGCGTCTCCGCGCAAGATGCTGCCGAGTCGTTGGGATCAGTCTAGCACGGCTCGGAGGTCAGACTCCTGATGAGTCGAGATGCGAAGGGCCCCTACAGATTTGCCATCGATGCGGGGGCACCGTGGTAAGAAGAAATGCTGGCGACACACGTCGGTTCAGGAAAAAGTCCGGCGTGTCGCGCTGATGCTTGGCGGGCAACCGGAGCAGCCCGCAAGACATGGTCAGGCCGGTCTTCCCCCGTGTTCGGTGATCACCATAGTGTCGGTTACGCTGACAAAGAGCGGCGTGATGGCATATTCGCCTCTCGCATCTTCAGGTGCTGTAACGGTGACGATAGCCGAGGCAGGCGCACCGTTCACGAAACAGGAGAAGAGCGCAGAGTTCTCGAACTGGCCGGACGTCAGCGCCTCGAAGGCGCTGACGTGATCTCTGCGGATATTGGCGCTCATGCGACGATCCCTCCCGCTTTGCGGGCGCGCTCGGCATAGGCGCTGAGGGTGCCATCGGCCTTGAAGTGAAGGTCACGTTCGACGGGCAATCCAAGACGACCGCGGGCGGCTCGAATTTCGCTGACGCGAACCGAGCCGATCTCAGGAAAGCCAAGCCCGAGGTCGCAGAGGCCGTGCGCGATATCCGGGTCCTCCGGATCAGTTTCGGAAAGTAGCCAGGTCGCTCCGGCATCAGGGGTGAAGAGTTTGACAACGGGTTCGAAGTCGAGAGTGTCTTCGCCTGCTTCGATGCGGTCCTGGTTGGTGCGCCCGTTCGCGGCGAGTTGGTCGAGGATGGATTGTGGCAGAGGGTCCATGAGGTGTCTCCTTGGATGTCGGTTTGGAAAGACCGGGACGGAAGGCACCGTCCCGGAGGGCGGCTCATTCGACGAGGTCCGGGGCATCGCCCTGCCCGTCTGGCTTCGGCTCGAAAAGGACGATCTGTCCAGTCACGGGCGTGGCGAAGAGCTGGATGGTCAGGAAGGATTTCGCGTCGGGCTTCTGCGGGAACGCGACACCGATCTTGTGAAAGCGGGTCTTGCCGTCTTTTCCTTTGTCGGGTGTCGTGACGGTATAGTAGCGGATCATGTCGATCTCCTCTCGTTTTCGATGCAAGAAGAGACAGGAACCGTTAGGACAGGCTGTCAGGCGGAACTTTGGTCCGCGGGGAATGGCCGCATCAGCGGGCAGGGGAAAGTTCTGCTTGAAAGGAGCAAGCGGTGCGCGCGACCGTCAGCCGAGCCAGGTTCCGGAGATTGCATCCAAAAGAAAACGCGCAGAGATCGACAGTTCGTCATCGTAGCACGGCACTTCCGACCATAGGTGCGCTAGAGCCGTTAGCGAAGATCCATCGGTGCAAAACGAGAGGCCGCAACGCAAAACCCTCGTATAGCTGCACGATGCTGCTCATCTTCTGAGGCTGCAGCTAGACGTTGTGGATCAGGCCACGATCCAAAATCTGATGCTGGCGAGTCCCGGTGTACTTCAGAAACCCGCCTACACCACCAAACTGCAAGCTGACTTTCGCCGGACATGCAGCTTACGGCTGGTTTGAGCTGACACTTCTGAATTCCCCGCAACGCGGCGAATGCTGGTTTCGCGCAGTTGCCGGATGTTCAGTTCGTTTTGTTGTCTAGCGGATTTTTTATTGCGCCAAGCAAAGGTTCGTCGACCCTGTGTCTCTTTGGTTACAGGTCCGGAGCCGAAGCTAAGTGCGACATCTGCATCACTTCACGTCGACATAGGCATGAGCGCTGACACGGCTCTTCAATGCGCGACAGGCGTCAGGCCAGGCCCGATCATCTGCGTCAAAAGCTGAACGCAGGTAGGCCCATGTCATGCGCTGAACGACTGCTAGGCGATCGGGGTCCTCGTCACCTGTTTCCTTGGCATCGTAGCCCGAAACGCCGCCAAGCCCGTGTTTCCCACCGATCAGGGTCAGCATCGCTTCCGCGCCTGGACCATCACGGAACGGGTCCCTATACCAATCCGCGCCGCGAGTAGTGAGATGAGTGGCGAGGTCAGCGTCCCCGGCGACCACCAGCGTTTTCGTCGTCATATGCGAGAAGTCTGGGTTCAGCGCCGAGTAACTCTGTTTCGCGTTGTCGCTCAGACCATCGCCACCGTTTCCCGGCGCTGCGAGAAGGACACCGACCTTGATGCGCGGTTCGATCATATTGACGTCTGTTGCGTCAGGGTCTTTGGGATCGGTCAGACGTGCACCGAGCAACATGCCGGCTGTCTGCCCGCCCAGGGAGTGCCCCACAGCGGCAACTTTGCTGTGATCAACGCGGTCGGCAATGCTTGGAACCGATGCCTCAATCTCATCGAGGTGATCCAGGATCATAGACATGTCCTGAACACGCGAGCGCCAGAACAGTGGGCCACCCGGTGCGTCAGGAGCCAGTCCAGCGACCTTCGAGTTCACGTGCGTCGGTTGAATCACGACAAAACCATGCGCAGCATAGAAATTCGCCAAAGGGCCATAGCCGTCCTTTGACGGGATATAGAGGGAGGGCCCATGTCCATGCGACAAAAGGATAATGGGCAGATCGCGACCCCTTACAGGGGCAGTGATGCGCATTTCCAACGGCACGCCACGATCTGGGGCCTGCAAGATCACCGGGCTGATAGAGACTGTCTGTGTTGCGTCGTTGATAGGAATGTGGCGGGCATCGGTGATGAGGTTGTTCATGGCTCCATTTTCCTTTCTGAGTTGGGGGAGACCTGGAGGCGCTATGACGCCAATGCTGCCTCGGCTATCGCGATGGCAGACTTTTCTTCGATATGGCCTTGCAAGTCGGACGCCTTTGCGAAGGCATTCGCGGCTTCGGACCAAGCGGTGTCGTCACAATAGAGCGCACTGCGCAGATATGCTGTGCTCAGTTCCCGGACGGCTGAGACCCTTGCCGGGCTTTCGTCGGTCGTGTCGGTCACTCCGTAGCCGGTGATCCCGCCCAACAGGTGTTCACCACCAAACAGTGTCAGCAAAGCGGTGGCACCTGGGCTAAGCGTGTAGACATCCTTAAACCAATCCGGCCCGCGTGTGCTGAGCGGCGAGTCGTCCTTGTCCCCTGCGACGACCAGCACAGGCGTGGTCAGTTCACCGAAGCTGGGTGACATGAACGAGAAGTGTTCGGCGGCGAACGGTGTAAGAAACTCGCCACCAAGACCTGTCGTCGAGAGTAAAACGCCAGCCTTGATCCGCGGATCCGACATGTCCTCGCCGATAGCACCGTCAGAACCGATAACGCGCGCGCCCAGCAACATGCCGACGGTCTGCCCGCCGTAGGAATGGCCAACGGCAGCAATCCGGGTCTGGTCAAGCCGTCCCTTGAGCTGGGGTACAGTGCCTTCAATCCGATCCAGATGGTCGAGAATGCATTTCATATCCGCGACGCGATGCTTCCAGATGTCAGGTGTTCTTGGATCATCAGGCGCGAGGCCGAGTGTGGCAGAGTCCAGGAATGTGGGCTGGATCGCGGCAAACCCATGCGCCGTCCAGAAATCGACCAGCGGGGCATAGTCGCGCATGGATTTCGCAAAACCATGCGCCATCAAGATAACGGGCAAGCTTGTACCAACAGCCGGAGCTGAGGCACGAATATGGAGGTCTTGCCCCCGGTCAGGAGCGGGTAGGGCAATGGGGCCGTATGTCATGACGGCCGGGGTGCTTTGATTTGGTGCAGGCATGAGCTTCTGTCCTTTCCATTGAAATCTCTGGCGATGCGCGCCGCTTCGAGATATAAAACGGAACGCTGCTCCGATTTTATATACGGAACGGCGTTCCGCATGTCAATGTAAAGCGGACCAATGTTCCGTTTATGTGATTGGAGAGTCCGTTGAGTCAGGAAAAGACAGCCACAGCTGAGGGGGCCAAGCGGCCGGTAACCAAGGAAAAGAAGGTGCGTGCTGATGCGCAGCGCAGCACGGACGCCCTTCTAGACGCGGCGAAGAAAGTGTTTGCGGCCTCCGGCGTGGATGCTCCGGTGCGCGAGGTCGCCGAGGCGGCCGGGGTGGGAATCGGCACCGTCTACCGGAACTTTCCAAAGCGTTCCGACTTGGTCGCCGGGGTTTTCCGCCGTGAGGTAGACGCCTGTGTGGCCGAGGCGGCAGCGCTCTCGGACGCGCATCCGCCTTGCGAAGCCCTGTCGTTGTGGCTGCACCGCTATACGCAATTCATCGCGACCAAAAAGGGCCTCGCCTCAGCTTTGCATTCTGGTGATCCCGCATTCGCGACGCTGCCAGACTACTTTCGAGAGAATTTCGAACCCGCACTAGCTGCTCTGCTGGACAAGGCCGCAAAAGCCGGAGACATCGATGGCACCACCGACCCCTACGATCTGTTGCGGGCAATCGGAAACCTCTCGGTTGCTTCTGGCGAGGATGGCGCGGCCCATATTAGACGCATGGTTGATCTCTTGATCAACGGATTGCGACATGGCGCAGAAAAGCCTGGCGACCTTGTTGCCCAACAGGATAAAACCTAGCCAAGATGCTGGTTTCTGGAGACCTCTGGCGAGGGTTCTTCGCCGCGCACTCTGATCACATGAACGCGAAACTTTTTGCGTTTTCCGTTGCCGGACTTTGCATGTCTTAGACTACTGTGTTCCCTGGGAATTCGAGATTGCCAGCGTTGGTCGCGCTGTAGCGAAAACTCAGGCCGTGGCGAACACGCGGTTGGATTCAAGACCTAACTTGGTTCAGCGTTGCTCCTTTTTTGACCTCCGAACCATAGCGAGCATTTCAGAGCATTGCCAAGATACAAACTCCGACGATGATTGCCGAGGCCACGAGATCCAGTGGGCCAAACGCCATGTCGTGGCTGTGAAGCCATTCCCGTTCTTGCCGTCTTTGCAGACCGGCGCAGTCGTGTGGGTGTTTGTCACACCAGTTTCTATTTTTCATGTCGTCCTTCACCTCCACTTGGGAGGGCGCGAATGCCCTCCCAAATAATTGTTCCATTTCGATTGGCTTAGCTTTTGATGAAGTCGAGCAGATCGGCGTTCACCAGATCGGGATGCGTCGCAAAGAAGCCGTGCGACAGACCGTCGTACACCTTCAAGGTTCCGTTCGGCAGCAGCTTAACCGCTTTCTCCGCGGAGTTCGCGATCGGGACGACTTGGTCGTCGTCTCCGTGCATCACAAGTGTCGGCACGTTCATCGCCTTCAAGTCTTCGGTCTGGTCGGTCTCGGAGAAGACCGCAATGCACTGGTAATGAGCAGAGGCGCTGCCCATCATACCCTGACGCCACCAGTTCTGAATCTGGCCCTGGCTGACCTCGGCACCTTCCCGGTTGAAGCCGAAGAACGGACCCGATGGCACATCGAGGTAGAACTGCGCCCGGTTCGCGGCCAAGGCGGCCCGGAACCCATCGAAGACCTCCATCGGAATGCCATCCGGATTGGCCTCGGTCTGCAGCATCAACGGCGGGATCGCACCTAGCAGGGCGGCTTTGGCAACCCGGCCCGGCTCGGCCTTCGCGACATAAGCCGCAACCTCGCCGCCGCCGGTGGAGTGGCCGATGTGCACGGCATTTTTCAGGTCCAACGCTGCGGCCAGATCAACCACATCGTTGGCATAGGTCGCCATATCATGTCCCTGGTCGGTTTGGTCCGAGCGCCCGTGACCGCGGCGGTCGTGAGCGATCACTCGGTAGCCATGCGCAAGGAAGAACAGCATCTGGTTGTCCCAGTCGTCGCCGCTCAGGGGCCATCCGTGGTGAAAGACGATGGGCTGTGCATCGCGCGGGCCCCAATCCTTGTAGAAGATCTTGGTTCCATCGCGGGTTTTAATAGTAGACATAATCGTTTCTCCTTCGTTTTGAGTAAGGGTTCGCGCCGCCAGGGCGGCAGGCATCGCAGCGAGCAACGCTGTTGCTGCACCGGTCTGCAAAACAGTGCGTCGTGTCACTTGGTTTTGGGTCATATTGATCGGGCCTCGGTGCTTGTTTCGATGACCCCAATATTGCAATTGAGATGGCGATCAGCGATTGTCACAAATGACAAAATGAGGTGCAAAAGTGACAAATGCGAAAACCGGCTGGGTCGCTGAGGTCGGACTGTTGGTCTACCCCGACTGCCAGCTGTCGGCGATTTACGGCCTCACAGACTTGTTCAGGATTGCGGGCGAATGGGCCGACGGGGACGCGTCTCGAAAGGTTCGCGTGACGCATTGGCGTGCCGAAGATCACGGACAGCCGACATGCATCTGGGATTCCGACCCAGGTCAGCCCCATCGGCTTGATTACGTCATCGCGCCGCCCAGTATCGTGATGCCGGGCAATATGCAGTCCATGTCGGAAGAGACTGAGTGGCTGCGCTCTCGACACAAAGAGGGCAGCCGGGTTTGCTCGATCTGCGCCGGTGCGTTTGTTCTCGCGGAAAGCGGTTTGCTGCACGGCAGGCGGGTCACGACCCATTGGGCCTTCGCCAAAGAACTTGCAGAGCGCCACGAAGACATTGAGGTCGCTGACCGAAACCTGGTGCTGGATGATGGGGACGTGATTTCAGCGGGCGGCATCCTTGCCTGGACCGATCTTGGGCTGACCCTGGTCGAACGCTTCTTCGGGCGCAGCACGATGCTCTCGACCGCGCGGTTTCTGGTCGTTCAGCCGCCGCGTGCCTCGCAACTCCCGTTCACGGAGTTTGTCCCTGATTTCGATCACTCAGATGCGGCGATCCTGCGCGTTCAGCACCACATCCACGCTGATCTGGCTGCACCGTTGAACCTGAGCGACCTCGCCGAGGTCGCAAGTCTGGGTAAGCGAACCTTCATGCGCCGGTTTGCCAAAGCCACATCGCTCAACCCGACTGAGTACATTCAACTGGCGCGCGTCGCCAAAGCCAGGGGCATCCTGGAGCTTACCAACCGCCCATTGGACCAAATTGCATGGGAGGTCGGCTACAAAGACCCGTCCGCGTTCAGTAAGATATTCCAGCGCGTCTCAGGCGTAACGGCCTCAGAGTACCGTCATCAATTCGGTGTGCTGCAAGGCCAAACTTAGTCAGCACTAATCAGCTAAAGCGGCCATTGGCGCAGTCGCAGCAAAGGTCGGCTCTGTCCTGATAGTGTTGAAGAAGTCGACGTTTGATTTGTGAACGGCGATGTCCGAAGTGGCTGGGTCGTTCTTCTCAGCCCGATGGTTCTGGTTGCGGGACCAGTTTCGCAAGTTTCCTGAGGTTCTGGGCGGTTGCTGCGAGCTGGAACTGTTCGTATGCGCCTTTGGGTCCTCGAAGTCGCATCATCGGCACGCCGATGTATCGCTTCAGATGGGCGAAGAGCATCTCGACTTTCCGCCTTTGAATGAATGAGGTCATGTAGGCGTCTGTTTTGCGGATATCGCGGGCGACGTCCCGAGCTGCTTCGTGGACTGACCTCATGACGCGTCGCCCGGGATCACCTGGGCAGCATTGTGGCTTCAGCGGGCAGGCATCACAATCATGCTTCGAGGCGCGGTATCGGATGAACCCGTCTTTGCCGCCGTTGGGCTTTCGTGGTTTGGAGAAGTTCCGACGATATGTCCGCAGTTCTTTGTTGCCGGGGCATGTGTAGCTGTCGGTCGCTGGGTCGTAGACGAAGTCTTCCCGGGAGAATGTGCCATCCGTCCGTTTGGATTTATCCCAGACCGGGATGTGCGGAGCGATGCCGCGCTCTTCCACCAACCAGCCCAGCATCTCTGCCGATCCGTAACCTGTGTCGCCAACCAGCTTGTCAGGCGTCATGCTGAAGCGATCCGTGATCCGGTCGATCATGCGCCGCGCAGCAAACGCCTCAGCGGTTCGGATCGGAACCGACGGTTCGACATCCACGATCACCGCATTGTCCAAATCCACCATGTAGTTGGTGGAATAGGCGAAGAAGGCTGCCCCGCCATCTGCCCCTGTCCAGCGTGCGGCGGGATCGACGGGTGAGATGTATTTGGGAACGACTTTGGTTGATGCGCCGAATGCGGCGTCATCCAATGTCTCAAGATATTCTTCAACCATGCGTGTTGTCAGATCGGGCGGCAGCCCCTCCTTGCTATCAATGCCACGGGTCTGGTTCGCATTCGCCGGGATCAAGCTGGCATCAACGCCAAAACTCTCGCCGCCAACTAGGCCTTCATCGATGCAGCGCTGTAGAACCGTTTCAAACAGATGGCGGAACAAGTCGCTCTTTCGGAAACGACCATGCCGGTTCTTCGAGAAGGTCGAATGGTCAGGCACCGGATCAGTGAGATCGAGCCTGCAAAACCACCTGTACGCCAGATTGACGTGGACCTCCTCGCACAGGCGGCGCTCAGATCGAATGCCTTGGCAGTAGCCCAATAACAGCATCCGGATCATCAGCTCGGGGTCAATCGAAGGACGACCGTGTGAGCTGTACGAGGGCGCCAAAAGCGGTCTGACATCAGACAAATCAAGGAAACGATCAATGCCCCGCAGCGGATGATCGTCAGGCACAAATTCCTCAATCGAGAACTCGTAAAACAGCGCGCCCTGCGCCACCTGCCTTGGTCCCATCATCACCGCACCTCCACTCTCAAGACGAGTGAATCAGCGCCCGACCAACCAATCAATGGACTTTTTCAACACTATCTCCTGACAGTGGACGTTGACCAACGCAAATAGTAGGAAGGCAAGCGGTACGGTTCTGAAGTGAAGGTCAGCTTCGAGCCCATTTTCACTGATGCTGCACCTTGCACCAATGGCGGCTTCGGTCGCGTTTGCAGACCTAATCCGAGCCGCCAAGCGCGTTTAGTGCTGCTTCCATCTCCCGTAACCCCTTGTGTCGAGGTTTGTCATTCCGGGTCACAACGGCCAACTCGCGCGCCAGACGCGGTGCAAGTGACCGGATGGAGAGACCAGACTGATCGGGGTGTTCACCCACACCGGATTTCGGCAAAATCGCACATCCCAGGCCAGCACTGACCAGACCCTTAATCGCTTCGACGCTGCCGAGGTCCATGACGGGTGCGATGGAAACTCCGGCGCTTGCAAGCCAGCCATCAACCAGCGTTCTCGTATGACCGCCCGCCTCGTAGAGGATCAAGGGAAGGCCGGTCAGCTCGTCCGCGCCAATGCTGGTGCTCAATTGCGCATCATCTGCCGCACTGACGAATACAAACTCGTCTTCCAGGATCGGCGTCACGGAAAACATCCGACCCGAGATCGGCAGGGTCACGAAGGCGATGTCGAGCGTGTTGTCCTCGATCTCCTTCAGGATATCCCGTGTATCCCCCGTTTTCACGGTTATCTGGAGGGACGGAAACCGCTCCTTGAGTTGGCGGAAAACCGGCGGCAAAAGATGGATGCAGGCGGTGGCACCAGTACCGAGCCGCACGCGCCCTCCCTGATCGGAACTGAAACTGGCCAACTCGCTGATCGCAGTCTCCACGTCGCCTCCGATACGGCGGGCATGGTCGATCAGGACCAACCCGGCCTGCGTCGGACGCACGGTCTTGCCAACCCTCTCGACCAAACGGAGGCCAAGTTTCTTCTCCAGCTGCCTGATCTGTAGACTGACGGCAGGCTGCGTGATCCCGATACGATCCGCCGCAGCGGTAAAGCTGCCAAGCTCTGTCACGTCAAGAAAGGTCTGTAGCTGGCCGAGATTCAGATCGCGCATACCAAAGGTATACTTATGCTCTGCATAAATTGCCAAATCTTCTTTTATTCATAGGTTTGTGAAAATGTAGGCCCGAAGATATTCAGACCGGAGATCATTTTCATGGGCAAGATAGTGCGGCCGTCTACAGACGGCGACATGGACGAGGTGCGTCTCATCTACGCGCATGAAGTGTTCTATGGGCTGTCCACTTTCGAGGAACAACCTCCCGATCTGGCGGAGATGATGAAGCGCCGTCAGGGTGTCCTGGCCCTCGGGATGCCGCATCTGGTCGCGGAGCTGGACGGCGAAATCCTCGGCTTCGCCTATGCCAGCCGACACCGACCCCGCCCGGCCTACAACCACACAATCGAAAACTCGGTTTATGTCGCAGAGGACATGCGCGGGACCGGCACCGGCAAGATGCTGTTGTCTGCGCTGATCGAAGAGTGCGAGCGCGGACCCTGGCGACAGGTCGTGGCGGTGATCGGGGATTCCGGCAACGCCGGGTCAATCGGGTTACACAAGTCTCTTGGCTTCCGGCAGGTCGGCATCCTCCAGTCGGTCGGATTCAAGCTTGGCCGATGGGTCGATACGGTTATCATGCAACGCCCGCTCAATGAGGGTGACGAGACCCTTCCGGGACGCGGGTAACGGTTTGATCTCTCGAAAGTCGGTCTGGGCGCTCGGGCTGGCGCAACTCATATCCTGGGGTATTTCATTCTACTATGTCGGGGTATTCGGAGATCTGATCGTTGAAGACCTCGGCTGGTCCCGTGCCTTCGTCTTCGGCGGGTTTTCCGCAGCACTTGTCACGATGGGTGCCGTGTCCTCGTTTGTTGGAAAAGCCATAGACACATTCGGGGGGCGACCCGTTCTCATGGCCGGAGCGATGCTCTGCGCTGCCAGCCTGTCGGTTCTCGCGATGAGCGACGGCACTCTATTTTACTACGCGGGATGGGTCGGCCTCGGCATTGCCATGCGCTGCACACTATATGACGCCGCCTTCGCAACGCTCGTGAAAATCGAAGGCGGGTCAGCCCGGCGGTCCATTACCCAGATCACGCTTCTTGGCGGTCTGGCCGCGACCTGCTTCTGGCCGTTGGGACATTTTCTGGCCGAAAACTACGGGTGGCGTTGGGCAACGCTGATCTATGCAGGCTTCGCCCTTGTGCTGTTGCTACTTTATGCAACGCTGCCGGATAATAACCACGCGCAAGAATCCCGGCCTTCGGAACCGGACCTGACAGATAATGCGGGTCGAACGGACAATCTTGCCAGATCAGCCATTCTTTACGCCACGATCATCGCGCTCGGGAACGGCTTGCACGCCGGGATGTCCGCGCATCTGATCACCGTCCTGACCGAACTTGGTCTTGCGGCCGGGCTGGCCGTTTCCGTCGCCGCTTTGCGCGGCGTCGGGCAGACCACCGGTCGTGTGGCGGAGCTGGCGTTCGGACAGAGGGCTCATCCGATCACTCTGAACACATTCGCCGCTGCCTTGATCGTCGCCAGCTTCGCGCTCGGGTTTCTGGCGGCCGGGATGTATCTGACGGCGGCCGCATTTGTGTTTATCTATGGCGTCGCCACCGGCCTTCTGACGATCACGCGAGGCACGTTGCCGCTCGTCCTGTTCGATCACCGCCGCTATGGGGCGATGGTTGGTGTCCTGCTTGTGCCGAGTTTTATGGTGTCAGCGGCATCGCCCGTGATTTTTGCGTATATTCTCGATGAACTTGGCCCATATGCGATCCTCAGCGTTTCTCTGGCGGTCGGTGCGCTGATGGTTCTGGCGTCGCTCGCGCTACCGTCGAGTGAGAGTGGCGTTGGAAGGGAAAGACCGTGAAGGCAGAAAATGTAACTTCCCGAACCGGACGAAGGTTGCGCTCCGAAGCAGTCATTCATTGCAACAGAGTGAATGGCTGCAAAGTCCGGATAGTGTTGAAAAAGTCCATTGATTGGTTGGTCGGGCGCTGATTCACTCGTCTTGAGAGTGGAGGTGCGGTGATGATGGGACCAAGGCAGGTGGCGCAGGGCGCGCTGTTTTACGAGTTCTCGATTGAGGAATTTGTGCCTGACGATCATCCGCTGCGGGGCATTGATCGTTTCCTTGATTTGTCTGATGTCAGACCGCTTTTGGCGCCCTCGTACAGCTCACACGGTCGTCCTTCGATTGACCCCGAGCTGATGATCCGGATGCTGTTATTGGGCTACTGCCAAGGCATTCGATCTGAGCGCCGCCTGTGCGAGGAGGTCCACGTCAATCTGGCGTACAGGTGGTTTTGCAGGCTCGATCTCACTGATCCGGTGCCTGACCATTCGACCTTCTCGAAGAACCGGCATGGTCGTTTCCGAAAGAGCGACTTGTTCCGCCATCTGTTTGAAACGGTTCTACAGCGCTGCATCGATGAAGGCCTAGTTGGCGGCGAGAGTTTTGGCGTTGATGCCAGCTTGATCCCGGCGAATGCGAACCAGACCCGTGGCATTGATAGCAAGGAGGGGCTGCCGCCCGATCTGACAACACGCATGGTTGAAGAATATCTTGAGACATTGGATGACGCCGCATTCGGCGCATCAACCAAAGTCGTTCCCAAATACATCTCACCCGTCGATCCCGCCGCACGCTGGACAGGGGCAGATGGCGGGGCAGCCTTCTTCGCCTATTCCACCAACTACATGGTGGATTTGGACAATGCGGTGATCGTGGATGTCGAACCGTCGGTTCCGATCCGAACCGCTGAGGCGTTTGCTGCGCGGCGCATGATCGACCGGATCACGGATCGCTTCAGCATGACGCCTGACAAGCTGGTTGGCGACACAGGTTACGGATCGGCAGAGATGCTGGGCTGGTTGGTGGAAGAGCGCGGCATCGCTCCGCACATCCCGGTCTGGGATAAATCCAAACGGACGGATGGCACATTCTCCCGGGAAGACTTCGTCTACGACCCAGCGACCGACAGCTACACATGCCCCGGCAACAAAGAACTGCGGACATATCGTCGGAACTTCTCCAAACCACGAAAGCCCAACGGCGGCAAAGACGGGTTCATCCGATACCGCGCCTCGAAGCATGATTGTGATGCCTGCCCGCTGAAGCCACAATGCTGCCCAGGTGATCCCGGGCGACGCGTCATGAGGTCAGTCCACGAAGCAGCTCGGGACGTCGCCCGCGATATCCGCAAAACAGACGCCTACATGACCTCATTCATTCAAAGGCGGAAAGTCGAGATGCTCTTCGCCCATCTGAAGCGATACATCGGCGTGCCGATGATGCGACTTCGAGGACCCAAAGGCGCATACGAACAGTTCCAGCTCGCAGCAACCGCCCAGAACCTCAGGAAACTTGCGAAACTGGTCCCGCAACCAGAACCATCGGGCTGAGAAGAACGACCCAGCCACTTCGGACATCGCCGTTCACAAATCAAACGTCGACTTCTTCAACACTATCTCCGCATAGCCGACTTTAACTTGAACGTCTTCGCTGCTGCTCCCTGATATCTGTTTGCGGAGACGGACACGCATCTGATGGCCGCTTTTCACCTCACCTCCGTCGCCAAACACTCTGCACGATAGACATAGTACCTCGCTCTTCCGCGACAGTCGCACCGCCGACACCGAAAACGCCCGACCAGGTTGACCAGCGGCATTGACGGGTTGAACCGCAAGTAAAGCTGATATGGCGGAACCATGTATTTGTGAGAGCAGACGCCACAGACGACCTCAAGCACGTCTGCCGCCTTTAAGTCACAAATCTTGACGTGGTGACCGAAGCCATAGACTTGAGAGATGAGCGGCATACGGGGGAGAACATAATAAGAACATCCGTTCCGAGTCCAGCCTCAGATTTCGGGCTGCTCGCGCATTCCTTCGCCCTCACCGATCAACTGCATCCGATCAGCGGGCAAGCCGCCAAGCAAGCTGTGCGCCTCATCAGCGGACCCACGAAGCCATTGATCGTAGTCTCTCCGATCAAGTATCACCGGCATTCGGTTGTGGTACTGCAGAGCAAACTCATTAGGCGCCGTAGTCATGATCGAGAAGACTGTCTCATCAACGTCAGTGTCACCGAACGTGCCAATCTGGTGTTTCCAGATGCCAGCGAATGCAAAGCCCTCTGCGTCTTTGACATTCGCCCAATGATAGGTTGCGGGCATAGATCCCGTTGCCTCAGCGTAGGCGGTCGCGGGCACCAAGCAACGCCGGTTCTTGAAGCTGCCATGCCAAAGTGGCGTGGACCACACTTTGTCTGCTCGGGTGTTGTTCCATGCAGTGGGCTTAAGCCACTTCCCGGTTTTCTTGGACTTGTTTGGTGTCAGAAAACCCCAGGATGCGAGGTTCATCGTTCTGATGTCGCCGTCTGCCACAACGATTGGTGCCCGGTGTTTTGGCCAGACCGACCGGCGAGGCTCCATGTTTCCGACCGTCGAGTTTTCTGGTGCGACATCGAACATGTTGCGCATCGCATCGAGCGGCATGGTCATTGAGTAGAGGTTGCACATAATTCATTGCCTGATTCCCCATCACCGCATTGGGCCTTCGTATTTCTCGCCGATCAAGGACATTTGCGGACGGCCCGCTGGAACACTCAAAGGTGTTCAGATTGTTAAAGTGATTGTTGACGGCCCAAACATTGCTTCGGAACAGGGGTGGGGGAGGACTCTAGCCAAACAAAGTGGCGATCAATGTCGCCACCATTATGATGATGACTACGACCTCATAGTTCTGGAGCAACTCTTCTTTGATCTTCAGCAGCAATCGTCTCATGCTCCGCCCTTTCGTGATCCAAAAATCGTGACCGTTCTAAGGCGAAGGCGCCCCAATATTGCCACATGTGTGCAAATTCTGTGGCAGACAAATCGGGCAGGAACGCGGCGGAGGTGAGACAGTATCACGGTTTTCGACTGTATCGTTCGATCCGTGGAAACGGCCTACAGCTCGTCGCTGCAAGCCCTTATCAAACGTCCAACCATCAATAGATGATGACAGGGCCGCTCATCTCGCTCCTTGTTAACCATTTATTCGAAGTTTCCGGACAACTTCTTCGCATGAAGTACGTTTGGAAAATTGTGGTCTGCCACTCAACCGATGAACCCGACCGCCGCCAGGGCTATGCCTGGGCTGGCAGCATGGGAGAGGCGCTGGAGATGGCTGGCGATGCAAACGCTGTAGCTATCCCTCAGACACACAAGATTTGGCCGGGTAGTCCCAAGACGTTCTTCTGGAATTGAGCCAAGCTTCCTTCAGAGCCGACGCCTCGGAACGCAACTCCTTCACCTCGGGGCTGGCGGCAGTTAACGGCTGCTTCGGTGGCGTGCGCGGCATCGCAAAAAAGTCTGCCTCGACTGTGAAGAAATGCTGCGCCAGCACAGTCCCAAAAGTGAACGGCGGCTGAGGCCCGCGTTGCTGCCACCACCTATTGGCGCCATGAAGGTCCGGGACCGTCACCTGCGAACCCTTAGGCAGGTCTGTTTTGAAACCGCGTAAACGGCGGCCTCACCCCGATCCGGTTGCAGTTCATGCAGAAAATCGACCGCACGCTGCGCATGTGCCGCGGCTTGGAAGATGTATCGCTTATCGCTCCGAAGACCGCGAAGCCAATGATCGATATAGGCGGCATGCTCCGGGCGCGGATCAGGCGACGTTCCCAGATCGGCGGCCAGAAAGGCAGCACCCAGTTCCGCGACAAGCTCCTCTTGCGCATAGCCTTCATCGCCCCAGCGTTTTCGACCGAAACTCCGGTCCAGGCGGTCGGGATGGCGGGTCCAGTGGGTGATCTCGTGACCGAGTGTGGCGTAGTAGCTCTCGGGATCTTGGAAGGTTTCGAACGGCGGCATCTGCACGTAATCCGGCTCGACAGCGTAATAGGCTTGGGTTCCCCCGTGACGAATGTCGGCTCCCGTCGCTGCAAAGAAGGAGGCTGAAGCTGCATCGCGCTCGACTGTGTCGAGTACTGGCTCTGGGACAGCGTAGAACGTCTCGGGAAGACCCTCGATCTGATCGACGTTGAAAACCGTGTAGCCTTTCATGAAGGGGATCGCGACCTCGCGGTCCTGACCGGCGGCGTCGGTTTCAGTCTTGCGGAAGGTGTCGGCATAGACAACCAGCTCGCCCTTTGCACCCTTGCGCACCTGGCCGCCGAGTTCCAGCGCCTGACGATAGGTCATCCAGGTCGGCGCGGCGAACCCTTTGGTGACCGAGGCGACCCAGAGCAGGACGATATTGAGACCGCGGTAGGCGACCCCGTCATGCCGCAGGGGCCGGGAAACCCGACCCGCAAGATGCCCGGCGCTCCAGGGCTTGTGCCAGGGTTGGGTCCCGGCTTCGAGATCAGCGATGATCTTCGCGGTGACACGGGTGTAGATGTCGGGTCGTTTTGCCATGATGTCCTCTTTTCGGCAGGTCCCTCGTGCGGGACGCGAAAAGGCAGGACGGACGCCGTGAGCCGACGGCGCATGGTCAACACGG
Source organism: Roseobacter cerffii (assembly GCF_054226325.1). NCBI lineage: Bacteria > Pseudomonadati > Pseudomonadota > Alphaproteobacteria > Rhodobacterales > Roseobacteraceae > Roseobacter > Roseobacter cerffii. Next base: position 2,676 of record NZ_JBTBYJ010000004.1, on the reverse strand, counting down.
GGGAGCGCCTGCGACCGGCGCGGGCAGGCCATTGCGCCGGCGGCGGCGTCTGTCACGCCCGCGCTCCTCTGCTCGCACGGGGGGCCTGACGGGAGGCGCAGCTGGCAGGCGGGTCGAGGAGTTATCTGCCCCCTGTCATCGGAACACGGCTGCGAATTGGCGAGGACCCAGGCGGAGACCCATTCCTAGAGCGCGCGCAGGTGGGCGATTGCGGCCAAGAGCGGCATGGCACGGAGCCCCCCCTGCCCCGGCACTTCGCGGGTCTCGGCATAGACCAGAAGCCGCTCCGCCACATCGAGATCATCTGCGGCGATGTGGAACCCGCGGGTGACCTTGGGGCTGGTCGTGCGTTTGACCTCAATGGCCCAAAGCGCGCCGCCGGGCAATTTCAGGATCAGGTCAATCTCCGCCCCGGCTGAGGAGCGGTAGAAACTGGCTTCCGTGCCGCGCGGGGCTGCCGCGATCAGGTTTTCGATGCAGAAGCCTTCCCAGGAGCCGCCGACCACCGGATGACCGAGCAACGCTTCCGAGGTCTCGATCCCCAGAAGCGCGTGGGTCAGGCCTGTATCGCGGATATAGACCTTGGGCGATTTGACGAGCCGCTTGCCGGTATTCGCGTGCCAGGGCGGGAGCCGTCGCACCATCATCAGGTCCACCAGCAGATCAAGATAGCGCGCAACGCTTTGGCCGGAGACGCCGAGGCCCGCCGCCAGCTTCGCCGCGTTCAAGAGCCCGCCCTGCTCATGGGCCAGCATGGTCCAGAACCGCCGGAGCGTCTCGGCCGGGATGCGCAGGCCGAAGCTCGGGATGTCGCGTTCGAGATAGGTGCGAATGAAATCCTCGCGCCAGGTCAAGCTGGCCCGGTCCGACTGGGTCAGGAAGCTGTCTGGAAAGCCGCCGCGTAGCCAGAGCCTCTGCAAGGCCCCCTGCCCCACTTCATCCAGCGTGAAGGGGGTCAGTTCGTGATAGCTGACCCGGCCTGCAAGCGATTCCGCGCTTTGCTGTAGCAGCGTATTGGAGGCCGACCCCAGGAGCAGGAATTGCCCGGTGCGGTGCCCGGCCCGCCGGCGGCGGTCGATCTGCCCCCGAAGTGCGCCGAACAGCCCCGGCATCAGTTGCACTTCGTCAATCACCACCAGCTTGCCCATCTGCGCGTCGAGGTAGAGATCGGGCTCCTCGAGGATCTGCCTGTCCGCGATCCGCTCCATATCGAGATAGATCGCCTCGCGGGTCTCTGCGATATCTTGGGCGAGCGTGGTCTTACCGACCTGACGCGGCCCGAGAAGGACGACCCCCGCCTGGGCATCGAGGGCGTCTTCGACCCGTTTGAGGTGATTGCGAACGATCATACCTTGCATTTATTCCATCTCGTGGAAGATTTGCAAGGATTTCGAGAAGCAACGCCCGGTCTCACGCCGCCATTTCGCCCAGCCGACCGAAGAAACTACGCTCCAGATGCAGCTCCCCTGCCCCGGCCTTTTCGACCATGCCCCGGAGATATCCGCCCGGTGAGTTGACCTCGCCCGAATGGACCTTCTCGAAGACCAAGGCAAATGCAGCCGCAGCAGCGGGTTTGCCCATCTGCTCCTGTGTGGTGATCCAGGCGTGGTCCGAGATCCCGATCATCGGCCGCAATTCACCGGCGACCCGCACGAAATCGCGCCAATCCCGGATATAGCCGCCCAGATCGCGCGCCCAGGAGGTGAATTCCGGGCAGGCTTGCAATATGGTCCCCAACTCGATCCCAACCTGCGGCCTGTTCGCCTCCCCTGCACCACTGTCCGATGCGGTCCGTGCCACAGGCACTGGCTGAGCCGATCCGGGTGGTACGGCTCCCGCTTCCTCATTTTCTGAGGAATTACGGGTTACAGGATGAAGTTGTTTTGTAATTTGTATGTGAGGACCAGAAATGACCTCCCTGGGGGTCATATTTTCGATTTTCATGGCCGTCTCAATGCTTTGATCCACAGGCTTTGTCTCCCGCAGAAACACCTCCTCGACCCGCGACAGCAGGTCAGCGAAGCGCTCAGCCAGTTGCTGAAGCATGTCGGCCCCCGCACGCGGGCCTGGCAGGCACGTCAGAAGCGCCTCAAAGGCCTGTTGCAGGCGCCGGAGCCCCGGCATGGGTCCTTGGCACTCCAGCGCCGCCTCGAGACGCGCCCGGATACTGCGCCGCGCAATCGTGATCTGACGCCGCAGACGCTGGCAGAGCGTCCGCTCCGCTGCCAGATCGGCCGCCAGTGCCTCGAACTCCGCGGCCCGGGCACTCAAGGGGGCGAGATCGAACCCGTAGGCCTCGACAATCACACCATCGGCATCGCGGCGGCCCCAGCGTTTGCCATTCGGGCTGTCTCGGAAGGTGATCACACCGACCTCGGACAGGCGCCGGGCGTGGCGTTTGAGCGTCGACAGGGAAAACCCGGTCCGCTCCATCAGATAGGCGTTCGACGCCCAGACGATGGGCCGTCGCCCCTCTTCCCAATCCTGGGGCTGGGTAAAGGCCGCAAGCATATCGAGCAGAAGAAGATCTGCCGCTTTCAGCCCGATATGGGCCCCCACACGTTTTGCCGCAACGACGCAGCGCGTCTTGGCAATGGAAATCTGTTCGCCGTCTCGGGCCAGCTGATCCGCGGTCCCGAGAGCCGGCGTCGGCTTGCGCCAACCGCTCTGTGTCAT
>NZ_JBTBYJ010000003.1:0-130979 GCF_054226325.1 Roseobacter cerffii | reverse complement strand
GAATGTTCCTGAAGTACCGAATCTCTCTTGTTCCCGTTATACCGAGTTTTGCGTTCCTGATGTACCGAATTTTTCAATATATTGCGGTACGCTATGTTCTGAGCCACAAGAGGCGTCAGTAGTTCACTTGCTCAAAGCCGTAGTTTCCCTCGTAATCACGCCAGTCGACGAAGACGGAGCGATGGAAAACTGCTGGACAGTCCTGCCCAAAACGCTCCAATCCCGTATGTGTTGGTGGCAGTTGGCTTAGGCTGATGCCCTGATGCCACCTAAACCCGCCATTGGGACCATACGTGCCAATCCGCATTTCAATGGATCGACTGCAATCGTGCTCGCGGCCTTTCTTTCGCTGGCGGGCATCTGAGATGTGAAAGACACGGATGGAGCGAACAAAGTTGAATGTGTCGTTCCTGATGTCGATGTCCGCTCCGGGTGTTGTCTGGGCCTGGTGCTCTAGAAGACCTGGAAGCGCACGCTTCTTCCAAGCGGCGGTGGTTTTGATTCTGGTGTGATCGGGGCCAGCCGTCTTATGGATGTGAGCAGATCGAAGTCGGTTTGGAGCAGTATATTCATGGACGTCTCTCAAGCCTGGCGATCGATCGCTGTCTTGCGGTGTGCTGAAGCCTGCATTCATTGGGCAGCGCCAAATTTGCAGAGGTGGTTCAACGGGCCACGGCGTGATGCGGCGGATGAACTCTGCCTTGGCACGTGCGCATGGTGGGGATGCGGGCCATCCACCAGCCAGGCAGATGAGGATCGCGCAGTCGATTTGATAATCTTGCGCTGCGCCTGGCTCGGATCCCAGACCAAACATCAAGGTGCCGACCATGATTCTCGCCGTGACTTTCGAGAGAAACCTTTGCATCGTATTGCCTATCGTCTGGGTTCAATATTATAATATTGATAGCAAAACAAAGAAGGACAAGCCCTCAGTACGCATGATGCGATTACAAAGATATTGTGAGCAAAATCCTGCCCAGTTGAGCTGCAACTCAAACAGGCACATGAATATTGGTAGTCACGTCATGGTTGAAATTGTAGTTATGCGGAACGTGCAAAGATGTATGATCCGAGCATCAGAAGGGCTTCGGACTGAGATTCGATGAAGGACGCGTCGCAATGAAAAACATCGACTGTAGCATTCTCGAACACCGCATGTCGCACCCATTCGAATGGCCGTGAATTCGCTTCACTCCCGCCTCGAGACAACTCACCACTCATGACCAAACTGTTCGCCCTTTCGCGCTAGCGTAATGGGTCCGCGGGGCCGCGTGCCAATTGGAAGGGTAACATGCCGGATGACAAAGAAGAAAACGAGGCTCGTGCAATCGAACGTATTGTCGACCTTGCAACCGGAGAGACAGTTGGGTTTTTTTACGTGTGGGAGGATGGGACGAAGCAACCTTATTGGTTTGACGGCGTTAAGTCTGATGTCATTGCAATTGAATTGGACAAGCGTGTTTGCACGCTCAGCTAGCTACAACGCATTCATCTTTTGGACCTGACTTACCCCGTGTCCACATGTTCGTATCAATCCCACCTAAGCTGGCGGTGAGTGACTTGGTACGGCTGATGAAAGGGCGGTCTTTGCACAAAGTGCAGTGCGAAGCCCCAGTCGAAGAAACGCTACTGGGGTTGTGAAACGTCAGACGAATTTGACCTTTACGTCAAGAACTGACCAAAAATCCCGAAAATCGGGGGTCGTAGACCTTCGCACAGATTGCGGCGAAGGGCTCGAAGGAACCCTGAGTCACAGATGCAGCAGAGCGTACAAATGTCTGCTCTGCAGCTCCTGTGAAGAATTGGTGAGCTGCTAGAAAGTGGTCGTCTATTCGATGCCAAAAGCAAACGGCGCGCCGTCTGGGTCACACAGGATGGGGTTATGGACTTGAACGGTTTCATTCACATCCACTGAAGCCGGCCGCGCCCCTTGGGTTTCCGCAGCTCGGCAGGCATCGGAGACTGAAGCAACCTTGATGCACGGCACCCAATCCGCGTTTGAACCTGATGGCCAAGTCGCCGTATGTTGGATCGCAACCAGATCGCCCGAACGACCGAGTAGAGCGAGACAATCCTTGTCTCGCTCGGGAGAAACCTGCCATCCGAAGAGTTCGGCGTAGAACGCCTGCGGGAATTCATTCCCGTTGCTGACGTACACTTCGGGGCCAAACTGTTGGCGCGGCACGGGAAAGCTATGCCGAGACAACGAAATCCCCACGAGAGCGCCGAGCGGATCGCGGACGAGTGCATTGCGACCGACACCCGGCACCTCGAACGGCTCCCGAACAATCTTGCCTCCGAGCGCCCCGACGCGTTTGAGCGTCACGTCCACGTGGGGAACCTCGATGTAAGCGATCCAGCCATTTTCCTGCTCCGGAGGCGTCTCGGCCAACCCCGCACCCGCTTCGTCACCGGATAGAGCAAGGACGAAATCCTTCTCGCCGCCACCCCAGGCAAAATCCGTCGCCTGCTCGATTTCATATGTCCAGTTAGCGATGTGCTGGTAGAATACCATTGAACGCGCCCTGTCCGATGTGAAAAGGTCGTGCCATACGATTTGACCTGCTTTCGACTGCGTCATCGTCTTACCTCCTGACACCTTTGATCTTTTTGGCACCGCGCACCAATTTTCCGAACGCCTTCTCGCGAGACCTGCGTTCAGCAAGGCTTGCGGAGTTGAACGCGTCCTCCGCCATTAGCTTACGCCATCTGCCAAGCCGACTGGTATCGAGAACGCCCTCATCAATTGCCGTCAGAACAGCGCATCCCGGCTCGGTCTCATGTTGGCAGTCGTTAAAGCGACACCACGCGGCCAATTCCTGAATGTCAGCAAAAAGATCGTTGATCCCTTCCGCCGCATCGGTGAGCTGCAATTCCCGCATGCCGGGGGTGTCGAGGATCAGACAACCATTGGGCATCGTATGAAGCTCGCGCCTCGTTGTTGTATGCCGCCCCTTTGCGTCGTCCTCACGAATGTCCTGGGTCTCGATAGATTGGCTTTCGAGCAAGGCATTGGTCAGCGTCGATTTCCCAACGCCGGAAGAGCCTAGAAACGCCACCGTTTTGGCGGGCTTGCACCAGGCTGCAAGTTCGGATTTCGGGGCAGAACCGCGTGCATCAAGTGCGACCACGTCGATCATCTCCGACACCGAGCGTGCCGCGTCGATGTAGCTTTGAGCATCCGCCACGAGGTCGGTCTTTGTGACGACGATGACAGGCGTAATCCGTGCCTCAAACGCCAGGGCGGCATAGCGCTCCAGCCGGGCCACTTTGAAGTCCTGATTGCAGGACGTTACGATAAAGGCCGTATCAATGTTCGCCGCGATCAGCTGTTCCTGCCGGTCTGTGCCGGGCGCGCGCCGCTTGATGAGGCTTGCGCGCTCAAGAACCCGACTGGATCGCGGGTGCGAAGGATCCAGCATCAGCCAGTCCCCGACCGTCACATCCGCTCTGGGAGGAAGTACAGTATCAATGTTGTCACCAAGGGCGTGCAGCCCACAGCGATGCACTTCGACAACGCGAACGGGAGGTGTCGCGGACAAATCGTCCACACTGATTTGCTGGGCGAAGAGGGGTTGCCACCCCAAGGCCTGAAGGGGGCTGAGTTTGGCGTGTGGTCCGGCATCGCGCGCGCGACGAGGAAGGAAGTCTGAGTAATCCCTTGTCATAGGGTGTTCACTTTCATGTCTCTGGCCCAAGTCAGATTTGGGTGCTGATGGTAGGAAACGAGTGAGCACATCAAAATTGTCCGTCAGCTACAAAGCGACGGCAACGTTTCAGGTGTCGTACGTGCTCCGGGAGGCGCGCTGCCTCCCTTCCTTACCGGGACATGAAATCTCCATTTCAGATATTGTGTACATGGGATGAACACGTGCACAAAACAACCGTTGATGGCTGATTTGGAGCTCTTCTTCAGTTGTCTGTAGCAGCCATTCAACAGGAAAAAGGTATGTCAGCTTCGTCCCGCGAACCAGACCTTGGCGCCAGTCGGGGTCGATGGCAGCGATGCGGGACAAACCGGCCTTGTGCAAATGCGGCTATTGCTGATGCAGTATTTGCATGCATCTGCGGCACGGCATTCTCCCAGACGCAATGCTCGCCACCAAAACGGTCATTCGTAGGTGTCTCTTTCTGTCGAAGCTGAACTATCAGTTCGGTTGTGGGCAGAAAGGCCTGTCAGGCTGTAACTTGCCAACATCATGCTGCTCCGTACGTTGTGGAGCTTTGCTACTGGTTCTGGATTTAAATCTCTCGCTGCATCATCAGCCGGAAACCACGGTCTACCTGCTGAAAAATGATCTCCCGCATGCCTCCTTTGCCTGCGCAAACTGCTATGCAGAAGCCCGCTGTTGCATGGGCCGCGCCACACCGACTTTCGCTCCGGCACTTTGAAGGCAGAGCAAAATCAGGAACGCCAGCGCATTCGTCCAAAAGATGAACCAGACGACAGATGCGGCGAAGGCACCTGTCGTGCCGCCAAGCACGAGGCTTGCCAGGAATACGGTTCCCTGTTGTGCCGCCCAAGCAGCAACAAAGGCCATGCCGAGCTTCGCGGGCAGCGTGACGCAGGGCGTCTGACGCAGGACAAAAAGCGCTGCGACGACTGCGGCGAGCGCGGAGAACCCAAGTGCCGCGCCCCAGGCGAGGGTCATGGCGTCGAGCGGATACCCGAGAAAGCCGAAGCCGATCGCCTGATTGGCAAGCCAGCCGAGGATTGCCAAAACCAGTGCGTCCCGAGCGGGCAGTGTGAGAGCGGTCAAAGCGCCCAGGGCCGCGAAGGGCATGCCGCAAGCGAGCGCAAAGCTGAACAAGATGGCGGCTGCAACAAGAACAACCATCCAGAGTGGAGATTGATTTGGCGCTTGGTCAGGCATGAGGGCTCTCCATTATGGTCAGGTCGCAATCTCACACATCGACCGACACCTTGCCAATGGGGTTGGAACAGCAGGCGAGGATGTACCCCTCGGCGATGTCGTCATCCGAGATGCCGCCATTGTGCACCATGTGGACCTCGCCGTGTGTCTTGCGGATCTTGCATGTCCCGCAAACGCCAAATGTGCATCCCGAAGGGATGTTGAGCCCATTGGCCTTGGCCGCCGCCAAAATGGTTTCTGTCTCTGTGACCTTTGCGGTCAAGCCTGAGGCGGAGAATGTGACCTCTGCCCGGGTGTCTTCGTCCGGGACCACATCATCCAGCGCGGGAGCATCTGCTTCGATTTCCACCGGGGCGTGGAAGCTCTCCTGATGGTATCGGTCCATGTCGTAGCCCAAGCCCTGGAGGGCATCGCGGACGGCCTGCATGAAGGGTTCAGGCCCACAGCAGAACACCTCTCGCTCAAGGTAATCCGGGGCCATTAGCCCTAACATGAGCTGATTAAACTGGCCCTGGTACCCCGTCCAAGGCGCGTAGCGGTCCGGCGTCTCGACCACCCATTTCAGGTCGATGCCCGGGACACGGGACGCCATGTGTTCGAGCCGTTCACGGAAGATGATCTCGCCTGGCCTGCGCGCGCAATTGACGAAGACGATATCGGGCTCGCTGCCGAGATCGAACATGAAGGTGGTCATCGACATCATGGGCGTGATGCCGGACCCGGCGGAGATAAAGAGGTATTTCTCGGCCGCGTGGTTCAGATGGGAAAACAGCCCGGCCGGCCCGAGCGCCTTGATTTGCACACCGGGCGCCAGATTTTCGAGCATCCAGCGCGTCCCGATACTGTCGTCCTGCGCCTTTGCCGTGATGGAGATCGACCGGGGCCGCGAGGGTGAGGAGGAGATCGTGTAGGTGCGAAGCACGGTCCCGCCGGGCGCAGGGATCTCCAGCGTCAGAAACTGCCCGGGCAAGAAATCGAAAAGCGCGCCGGACGGGGCTCGGAACGTGAAGGTCGCTGTATTCGGCACCTCTGGAATGACCGAGACGCACTCGAGCATCTCGTCATCCGACCAGATGGCGCGGGCTGGAACGCCGGACATGTCATTCATGGGACTACTCCGCCGCAACGGCAACGGGGTCGAGCCGCTTGGTCATCGTGTTGTAATACCAATCGACGAAACCCATAACGCCGGTCTCGTGGATCGGCGAATAAGGGCCCGGCTCGTAGGCGGGCGAATTGATCCCTTTCTGATTGTCCTCGACCACTTGGCGGTCTTCGTCATTGGTCGCGATCCACACCTCGGTCAGGCGCTTGAGGTCATAGTCCACGCCTTCGACCGCGTCTTTGTGCACCAGCCATTTCGTCGTGACTTCTGTGGTCGTCGGCGTCAGGGGCGTGACCCGGAAGACGATTGAATGATCCGGCAGGAAGTGGTTCCAGGTCGTCGGGTAGTGGTACTTGAGAAGTGTCCCCGCAGTATCGTCGCGCACCCGACCGAGGATTTTGGCGGTGGCGGGCTTGAGGTCCATCGTGAAACTTTTCGCCCCCGGCAGAAGCGGCATCCGTGCAAGGCGGTATTGCAAATCCTCCGACATGCGGAACTGCGACGGATATCCCTGCGCCTCCATCTTTTCGAAATGCGCCTGCAGATGCGGTGGGCTCACCCCTTCCTCAATGCCCGTGATGGTCGGATCATCGGTGAAAGACCGGCAAAGGCCAGGATGGTTGCCGCCGCAATGGTAGCATTCACGGTTGTTCTCCCACACGAGCTTCCAGTTGCCGTTCTCGATAATGGTTGTTTCATGTGCGACTTTGGCGTCGCTCAGGTCGTGCACCGCCAGGTACGGTGCGGCCATGTCTGCGAAGGCGTCGAAATCCGGCGCAACAGAGGCCAGACAAATGTAGACGAGCCCCGCGAGTTCGCGGCAATGCACCGGTTTCAGTCCATGTTGGCTCGCGTCGAAGTCTTCGCCCATGTCGCGCGCCCAGAGGAGCCGCCCATCAAGTTCATAAGTCCACTGGTGGTAGGGGCAGACGATCTTGGGGTTCGTGCCCTTCGCAGCCTTGCACAGAACCGACCCACGGTGGCGGCATGAATTGTGAAAAGCACGGATGGCGCCATCCTGACCACGCACGACGATCACGCCGTAATCGCCCACCTGGTGGGTGATGTAACTTCCGGGTTTCGGAAGATCACAGGTCGGCGCGACAAAGAGCCAGTCCCGGTAGAATATCGTCTCCATATCCGTCCGGAACACGTCCGGGTCGGTGTAGAATGCCTGTTCAAGCGCATAGCCCGGCTTGCGCCGCACCAGCAATTCGCTGATCGGAATGGTGTGCATATCTTGGCCTCCTGCCGCGCCCCGCGGCATGCTGGAGCGAGAGGACAGCACGAACGACAGACCAAGGCCGACAAAAGAGAGGAGCCGGCCCATACCTTCGCCCGCACCGCCGCCCGCGGTTTGACGTTCATGCGAAGGCTGGTTTCCGGACTTTGGCGCGACCCAAGCGGGCCAAGGCGCAACACCTTCCCGGGGCTCCTCCACCCCAGTGGTCTTCGTTGCGCCCCTTACAACGCGATTACCGTTGCGGGGGCAGTGCCGGATTTTCACCGGCTTCCCAATTCTCCGATCCCTTAGGCTCGCTCGACGCGAATCTCAGGGGCCGGCACCTTGCCCTATCTGAGTAGGTCACGGATCGGTGCCCGACTGCCCAGAAAACGACACCGGTTGATACAATCGCGAATTCCGTACTTTGCCAATCAGACAAGCCCCCACATGAATCGAGCTCATAATAATTCCGCCTAACTATCATTTTACCTCAAGTCTTACCGAGATTATCTTTTCTGTCGATCAATCCAATTGGTTTTCTGTCTCATGTTGAATTTCACCCTACCCGAAACGCCCGCGCTAGCCACGCTCTGTACACTCGCAGCGGAACGGATCCTGATCCTCGATGGGGCCATGGGCACAATGATCCAGACCCTCGGCATGACCGAGGATGACTTCACGGCCCATGGCCACATTCACGGGCCCGGTTGCCGTCATCACTACCATCCTGATCACCCGCAGCAGGGAAACAACGATCTGCTGGTTTTGACGCAGCCACAGGCGGTCGAAGATATTCAGTACACTTTTGCGATGGCTGGGGCGGATATCCTTGAGACCAACACATTCTCCGCCACAACGATCGCCCAGGCTGACTACGGCATGGAGGATGCGGTCCATGATCTGAACGTCGCCGGTGCGCAGGTAGCTCGCCGCGCGGCGGACCGGGCAACAGCAGAGGACGGAAAGCCACGTTTTGTCGCCGGTGCTGTTGGGCCAACCAATCGCACGGCCAGCATCAGCCCAGATGTCAATGACCCCGGCTTCCGGGCCGTCAGCTTCGATGATCTGCGCATCGCCTATGGTCAGCAGATCGACGGGCTGATTGCAGGTGGGTCTGACCTCATCCTGATCGAGACGATCTTTGACACGCTGAACGCCAAGGCCGCGATTTTCGCCGCATTTGAGGCCTTCACGCGGGCAGGCAAGCGCCTGCCCATCATGATTTCGGGAACCATCACCGATGCTTCGGGCCGGACGCTCTCGGGGCAAACACCAACCGCATTTTGGCATTCCGTTGCCCACGCACGTCCGTTCACAGTCGGCCTGAACTGCGCGCTTGGAGCCGAGGCGATGCGCCCCCATATGGCCGAGATCGCGGGCGTCGCGACGTCATTGACCTGTGCCTATCCCAACGCCGGCCTGCCAAACGCCTTTGGCGCCTATGATGAGACGCCAGATCAGACCGCCGCGCAGGTTGAAGACTTTGCCCGCGATGGAATCGTTAATGTTGTGGGCGGTTGCTGTGGCACGACGCCCGATCATATCCGCGCGATTGCCGAGGCTGTGGCCCCGTTCGACCCACGATCCATTGCGGGCAAGGTCGCCGCATGACGGAACGATACCTGCGCCTTTCGGGCCTAGAGCCCTTTGTGCTGACCCAGGACATCCCCTTCGTGAACGTGGGCGAGCGGACGAATGTCACGGGCTCCGCCCGGTTCCGCAAACTGATCGTGAACCGCGATTATGCGACCGCCTTAGAGGTCGCGCGGGATCAGGTTGAGAACGGCGCGCAGATCATTGATGTGAACATGGACGAGGGGCTGATCGACAGCAGACAGGCGATGATCGAGTTCCTGAACCTGATCGCGTCAGAGCCGGACATCGCCCGCGTCCCGATCATGATCGACAGCTCCAAATGGGAGGTGATAGAGGCCGGCCTGCAATGCGTGCAGGGCAAGCCAGTCGTGAACTCCATCAGTCTGAAGGAAGGCGAGGACGCCTTCCGTCATCACGCCGGACTCTGCCTTGCCTATGGCGCGGCGGTCGTGGTGATGGCGTTTGATGAGGACGGCCAGGCCGACACGTGCGCGCGCAAGACCGAGATCTGCGCGCGCGCCTATCGCATCCTCGTCGAGGAGATGGGCTTCCCGCCCGAGGACATCATCTTTGATCCGAACATCTTTGCCGTCGCCACCGGCATCGAAGAACATGACAATTACGGTGTTGATTTCATCGAAGCAACGCGATGGATCCGCCGAAACCTGCCCCACACCCATGTCTCGGGCGGCGTCTCGAACCTGTCGTTCAGCTTCCGCGGCAATGAGCCGGTACGCGAGGCGATGCATGCCGTGTTTCTATATCATGCTATCAATGCGGGCATGGACATGGGCATCGTGAACGCGGGTCAACTCGCCGTCTACGATCAGATCGACCCCGAGCTACGTGAGGCCTGCGAGGACGTGGTCCTGAATCGCACGCCGAAATCGGGGACAGCGACTGAGAACCTGCTTGAGATCGCGGGGCGCTTCAAATGCGACAGGCGCGAAGAGAAAGTGCGTGATCTGACCTGGCGCACGTGGACCGTAGAGAAGCGGCTTGAGCATGCGCTCGTGAATGGCATCACCGAATTCATCGAGGACGATACCGAAGAAGCGCGCCAAGCCGCCGAACGCCCGCTACACGTCATCGAAGGTCCGCTGATGGCGGGGATGAACGTGGTGGGCGACCTTTTTGGGGCGGGCAAGATGTTCCTGCCGCAGGTCGTCAAATCCGCGCGGGTGATGAAGCAGGCCGTGGCGGTGCTGCTGCCTTACATGGAGGAGGAAAAGCGTCAGAACGGCGGTGATGGGCGCGAAAGTGCTGGCAAGATCCTGATGGCGACCGTGAAGGGCGACGTGCATGACATCGGCAAGAACATCGTGGGCGTTGTCCTTGCTTGCAACAATTACGAGATCGTGGACCTGGGCGTGATGGTCCCGCCGCAAAAGATCCTGGAGGTCGCGCGGGAGGAAAGAGTGGACATCATTGGGCTCTCGGGGCTTATCACGCCGTCGCTCGATGAGATGGTGCATCTCGCCTCCGAAATGGAGCGAGAGGACTTCGATATCCCGCTGCTGATCGGGGGCGCGACAACGTCCAAGGTCCACACGGCGGTCAAGATCGCACCGCGCTATGCCAAGGGCCAAACGGTCTATGTCACGGATGCCAGCCGCGCGGTGGGCGTCGTCGGCGCACTGCTTAGCCCGACGCAGAAATCCGATTACGTCGCCGCCATTCAGGCGGAATACACCGACGTCGCCGAGAAGCACGAACGCGGTGAGCGTGCCAAGAACCGTCTGCCCCTGGCCGCCGCACGCACAAACGCACTGACGCTGGATTGGGACGCCTATGCGCCCGTTGCCCCGTCCTTCACGGGCACGCGCACCGTCGACGATTGGGATCTCGCCGAGATAGCGCGTTACATTGACTGGACGCCCTTCTTCCAGACCTGGGAGATGCGCGGGGTTTACCCAAAGATCCTTGACGATGAGCGACAAGGCGAGGCCGCCCGGGCGCTTTTTGCTGACGCTCAAGAGATGCTCGAGCGGATCATTTCGGAACGCTGGTTTACACCTCGCGCGGTCGTCGGCTTCTGGCCTGCCAATGCGGTGGGCGACGACATTCGCCTTTTCACCGGCGGTGACCGATCCGAAACGCTTGCCACCCTGCACACCTTGCGGCAGCAAACGTCGAAACGCCGGGATCGTCCCAATCTCGCCCTCTCGGATTTCGTTGCGCCAGAGGGCAAGGGTGCGGATCATGTGGGCGGTTTTGTGGTGACCGCGGGCCCGGAAGAGATTGAGATCGCCGAGCGGCTCGACAAGGCCAACGACAATTACGGATCCATCCTGGTCAAGGCCCTGGCCGACCGCTTTGCCGAGGCCATGGCCGAGATGTTGCACGAACGCGTGCGGCGGGACTACTGGGGCTACGCTCAGGGCGAAGCCTTCGACCCACAGGCCCTGATCGGCGAGCCCTACGATGGCATCCGCCCTGCTCCAGGTTACCCCGCGCAGCCGGATCATACCGAAAAGCGCACTTTGTTCTCTTTACTGGATGCCGAGGCGGCCACCGGCGTCACCCTGACGGACAGCATGGCCATGTGGCCGGGGTCCTCTGTCTCCGGTCTCTATATCGGGCACCCGGAGAGCTACTACTTTGGCGTCGGCAAGGTCGAACGCGATCAGGTCGCCGACTACGCGGAGCGTAAAGGCATGGATATGGAAGAAGCAGAACGCTGGCTGGCACCGGTACTGAACTACATCCCGACCGCAACACCTCGTAAAGCTGCTGCTTGAGTATACTACATATTGACAGGCTGGGCGATTCGAGGCCTATTGGATGTGTCATGGTTTTCCGGGGCGACTCGGGAAGGCAACAGGGAAGCCGGTGCGGAACATACCTCCTAATCCGGCGCTGCCCCCGCAACTGTGAGCGGTAAGCAAAGCTGAAGATGTCACTGGGTACATGCCCGGGAAGGCCAGCTGAGCCACGACCCGCGAGCCAGGAGACCTGCCGTGATGGACAACGACAACCAAAGGCGGTGGGCCTTGGGGAGCGTATGTGATCCGTCGCCTGTCTTGTGCGCGGTCCCTTCGTGCCCCTTTGCCCCCAAAGAAACGGCAGAAACACCCCCTCAAGCAGCGAAGCGATAGGGGATAGTCAGAGGGACAGACCATGAGCATCACCGTTTACTCCAAACCAGCCTGCGTGCAGTGCACAGCCACAACCCGCGCGCTTGAGGCCCGTGGTCTTGATTACGAGGTCATAGACCTGACCGAAGACGACGCGGCGATGACGCAAGTCTCCGAATTGGGCTATCGTCAGGTCCCGGTCGTGATCGCGGGCGAGGATCACTGGGCGGGTTTCCGGCCAGACCTGATCGGCCGACTGGCCTGATCCAGTGTCGGGGCCCGAAACAAAAATCGTCTACTTTTCCTCTCGTTCGGGCAACACAGCGCGGTTCGTGGCGGGCCTCGGTCTGCCTGCGCAACGCATCCCGATTGCGGGAGATGGCGTGCCCTGCCCGGCAAATCCTTTCGTGCTGATCTGCCCGACCTATGCGGACGGTGAGGGCCGCGGTGCGGTTCCCAAACAGGTGATCCGCTTTCTCAACGATCCGCAACGCCGCGCGCTCCTGCGCGGTGTCATTGCCGGTGGCAACCGCAACTTCGGCGCGACCTTCGCCCTCGCGGGCGAGGTAATCGCGAAAAAATGCAATGTGTCCGTGCTCTACCGATTTGAGCTGGCTGGCACCGATACCGATATCGCCCGCGTGCGCGCCGGGCTGGACACATTTTGGAGGCAGACATGCTCGATACCGGCCTGAAGACCGACCCGATCAGTGGCGCACTTGATGAGACGCTCGACTATCACGCGCTCAACGCGATGCTTAATCTCTATGACGAGGACGGAAATATCCGGTTTGACGCTGATCGGATGGCTGCGCGGCAGTACTTCCTGCAGCACGTGAACCAGAACACGGTCTTCTTTCACAGCTTGGATGAAAAGCTCGGGTATCTCGTTGACGAAGGGTACTATGAACCAGAGGTGCTGAACCAATACTCCAAGACTTTCATCGCCGCCATTTGGGACGCAGCCTATGCCAAGAAGTTCCGGTTCCCGACATTCCTCGGCGCGTTCAAATACTACACCTCTTACACGCTCAAGACGCGCGACGGGCAGCGCTATCTCGAGCGCTATGAGGACCGGGTGGTTATGGTGGCCCTTGCGTTGGCGCGGGGTGACGAGGCGCTGGCGATGTCTTTCATGGAAGAGATCATCTCGGGCCGCTTCCAGCCTGCGACACCGACATTCCTGAACGCAGGTAAGAAATCGCGCGGCGAGTTGATTTCCTGCTTTCTTCTGCGCATCGAAGACAACATGGAGTCCATCGGACGCGCTATCAACTCGTCGCTGCAACTCTCAAAGCGTGGCGGCGGCGTAGCCCTAATGCTAACGAACCTGCGGGAGCATGGCGCGCCGATCAAAGGGATCGAAAACCAGTCTTCTGGCGTGATCCCGGTGATGAAATTGCTCGAAGACAGCTTTTCCTACGCCAACCAGCTTGGGGCGCGGCAGGGGGCTGGAGCGGTTTACCTCAACGCCCACCACCCGGACATTCTGCGCTTCCTCGACACCAAGCGCGAAAACGCAGACGAAAAGATCCGCATCAAGACCCTGTCCCTTGGCGTGGTGATCCCGGATGTTACGTTTGAATTGGCCAAGCGGAACGAGGAGATGTACCTCTTCTCGCCCCACGACGTCGAAAAGGTCTACGGCGTGCCCTTCTCCGACATCTCCATCACCGAAAAATACGACGAGATGGTCGACGACAAGCGCATCCGCAAGTCCAAGATCAACGCGCGCGAATTCTTCCAGACGTTGGCCGAAATCCAGTTCGAAAGCGGCTATCCATACATCATGTTCGAAGACACGGTGAACGCCGCGAACCCAATTTCGGGGCGCATCACGATGTCGAACTTGTGTTCCGAAATCCTGCAGGTGAACGAGGCGTCCGAGTTCAATGACGACCTGGGCTACAAGCACCTCGGCACCGATATCTCGTGCAACCTCGGGTCTTTGAACATCGCTAAGACGATGGACGGTCCGGACCTCGGTGCAACGGTTGAGAGCGCCATTCGCGCACTGACCGCTGTGTCCGAGATGTCGGCGATCGATAGCGTACCCTCGATCCGCCGCGGCAACGACGAGGCGCATGCTGTGGGTCTGGGCCAGATGAATTTGCATGGGTTCTTGGCGCGGGAACGCATCCACTACGGCTCGCCGGAAGGCATCGACTTCACCCGCGTCTACTTTGCCGCCGTGGCCTTTCACGCCATCCGGGCCTCGAACGCGATAGCGCGGGAAAAGGGCGAGACCTTCAAGGATTTCGAGACGTCGAAATACTCAGATGGCAGTTTCTTCGACAAATACACCGACCGCGATTGGTTGCCGGAGACGGACACCGTCACCGCACTCATGGCGCGTTTCGGTGTTGAGCTTCCGACGCGCGACGATTGGGCTGCACTCAAGACAGCGGTGGTGAAAGATGGGCTCTACAATCGGAACCTTCAAGCTGTCCCACCCACCGGGTCGATCAGCTACATCAACAACTCGACCTCCTCGATCCACCCCATCGTGTCGAAAATCGAAATCCGCAAAGAGGGTAAGATCGGCCGCGTCTACTACCCCGCCGCCTTCATGAACAACGACAACCTCGAGTACTACCGCGACGCCTATGAAATCGGGCCAGAGGCGCTGATCGAAACCTATGCCGCGGCCACAGAACATGTGGACCAAGGCCTGTCGCTCACGCTTTTCTTCCCGGCGGAGGCCACGACCCGTGATATCAATCGCGCCCAAATCCTGGCCTGGAAGAAGGGTATCAAGACCATCTACTACGTGCGCCTGCGCCAATCCGCCTTGGAAGGGACGGAAGTGCAAGGCTGCGTTTCCTGCACGCTTTGAGGTGACACTATGAAGGATATCGTCGAGACCCGCACCATCCCCCGCGCGATCAACTGGAACCGCTTGCAGGACGACAAGGACCTTGAGGTCTGGAACCGGCTCACGGTCAATTTCTGGCTGCCCGAAAAGGTGCCGCTGTCGAATGACGTGCAAAGCTGGGCGACGCTCCGCCCGGAAGAACAGCAGCTCACCATCCGCGTCTTCACCGGCCTCACACTGCTCGACACGATCCAGGGCGCCGTGGGTGCGCCTGCGATGATGAAGGACGTGCAGACCCCCCATGAAGAGGCTGTGCTGACCAACATCGCCTTCATGGAATCTGTCCACGCCCGCAGCTATTCGTCAGTCTTTTCGACGCTGTGCCAGACCAAAGAGGTGGACGAGGCCTTCCGCTGGTCCGAAGAAAACCCGCATCTGCAGGAAAAAGCGCGGCTGATCCTCGACAAATACGACAGCGCAGGTGACCCACTGAAGCGCAAGATCGCAAGCGTTTTCCTCGAAAGCTTCCTGTTCTATTCGGGCTTCTATCTGCCCATGTACTGGTCCAGCCGTGCAAAGCTCACGAACACGGCTGACCTCATTCGCCTGATCATTCGCGATGAGGCGATCCACGGCTACTACATCGGCTACAAATTCCAGCGCGCGCAGGAAAGGCTGCCCGAGGCGGACCGCACAGAGCTCAAGGAATTTGCTTTTGCCCTGATGTTCGACCTTTACGAAATCGAAGCGCGCTATACCGAGGAACTCTATGACGGGCTCGGCCTAACCGAAGATGTCAAAGCCTTCCTTCATTACAACGCCAACAAGGCGCTGCAAAACCTCGGCTACGAGGCGCTGTTCCCGGATGCCGCCTGCGAGGTGAACCCAGCCATCCTCGCCGCGCTCAGCCCCGACAGTGAGAACCACGATTTCTTCTCTGGTTCGGGATCGTCCTATGTCATCGGCAAAGCAGTCGCTACCGAAGACGAGGATTGGGATTTCTGATGGCGCGCGACACCCTTGCGATTGTCCGCGAATGGCACGAGGCGTTTGACGTGCCTGTCGAGGATGCGCCCACGATCCCAAAGCACCGGGCGCAGATGCGGCTCGATATCCTGGAAGAGGAAGTTGCCGAACTGCGTGCGGCCGTTGAAGCGGGCGATCTGGTCGAAGCGCTCGATGCGCTTTGCGACATCCAGTATGTGCTCGACGGCACGTTTCTCGAGTTCGGCCTGCACCAGCTTAAGCAAGACGCGATGGCAGAGGTGCATTCCTCCAACATGTCCAAGCTGGGGGCCGATGGCCGCCCCGTTCTGCGGGACGATGGCAAAGTCCTGAAGGGGCCGGGGTTTCAGCAGCCTGACCTCGCACGCTTACTCGAGGCGAAAGTTGCAAGCTGACATGCAGCCTGTAAGTTTTTCTTTACACATCTGAGTTCCGGTTCATAATGGCCATGATGGTGTGCAGGCTTCGTGTCGTGGAGGCTGCCTGAAAAGGGAACGCGGTGCGCCCATTTGGCAAATCCGCGGCTGCCCCCGCAACTGTGAGCGGCGAGTGACACCGGTAGAACCACTGGGCGGGATGCTCGGGAAGGTCCGGAAAAACGTCGACCCGCGAGCCAGGAGACCTGCCATCTGACACGTTTGACCGGGCGGGGTGCACCGGTGGGCTTGAGACCTGCACGCCGCCAAACCCACGGCTGCATTCGTCAATGGACCTGCTGCCCCCGTCCCCCGTGAGGGACTGCGGATGGAACATGTTGCGGTACCAGTGCCCGACGACGGTCGCGTGTTCCGTCTGGCCTATGCGAGCCGTCCGGTTCGAAAGATGACACACACTTCAGTCGTTTCTCTGACCGACGCTGCCGCGGCAAACAATCGGAGACGTCGTGTTTCAGGCGTTCTTTTCTTGGGAGAAGGCGTTTTCCTGCAATGGTTGGAAGGTCTCGCGGCTGATGTCTGCGGTCTCATGTCAAGGATTTCACAGGACACCAGACACACCGACGTCACAATCCTCAGCGCCGGTTGGATGCCAAAGCGGCGCTTCGCACGCTGGCCGATGCAATTGGCGGACCAATCACTGACAAAGTTGCCGAATGCGCAATTGGTGAGCGCGCCGCCCTATGACATGGACCGCGCGACGATCGCCTTTGATCAGGCCGCCGAGAGCTATCGAAAGGCCACGTTCGATGTCGCGATCTGGTCCGACCGAGCTGCTGCCTTAGCAGAAAGCTTGGTTGCCAATGAACCGGGCATGGTGACTGTTCTACCGAGCCATGCACTAACGGGCGTGCGCCGCCGCGCTCAGCTGGTCGACGATGTATGCGAGGCCTTCTCGCAGGGCTGGCGGCAAGACATCTGGTCTTCCGCCCAGATATCGATTGGGCTTGCGAACCTGAACGGTCTCTGGCAGCGCTCTGGTCGTGTGCCAGACCCTGTTGGTACACGTCACAGCACATCCATTGTCGTCCCGCCGGGAAGCCGCGAAATCATCGGAGCGATCGTCAAAGCGGACTTGCTTCGAGCTACCGGAACTTCGGTCAGTGTTGTACTGGAAGCTGATGCAGAAACGACCTTCGAAGCGATCTCGCGGTCTTCGCCAACCGCAGTTGTTGTCACCGGTTCCCGTGCTGACCTCGCCGGGGAACAAGAGCGATCAAATGCGTTTGCCGAACGGGTCCACGCGCGCTTCCCTGACCTTCCAATTCTTGTGGGCGGACGCTCCTCCGGTCCTATTTGCGAATGCCCTGCGCGCGTTGGTTTTGGTCGGGACTCTTGCACTTTGCGCGCGGGTGACGTGGAATGGCTGGCGCTGAAAGCGTTGACAGTTCTTTCGTCACAGCAAGACGAGTTTGGCAACTAGATTTCGTAACACGCGAAATTCTCTCTGGTTTCGATGGTTCCGGATCATTGACGACTTCATTCGGAAAGCGTTACTTGCTGTTGATGGTTCTCAAAGACAACTGAGTCGGCGAGATGAAATGGGAACACGGTGCGGTGTAGCCAAAAGGCGCCAAATCCGTGACTGCCCCCGCAACTGTAGGCGGTGAGCGACCCCGACAAAGACCACTGGGCATGCGCCTGGGAAGGTTCGGGAGAGCGTTGATCCGCAAGTCAGGAGACCTGCCATCGCAAGTGTAACTGACCCAGGCGGGGTGTCCTGGAGAGAGGCAACATGTTCGACGCGACTGCGTACCTACATCGACGTATCTCATTGCCCCCGCCGCAGCGGAGGCCGCGATGCGTGAGGCAAATGACCCAGAACAGCATGAGCTAGCGCCATACCGGCAAGGCTTCTGCCTGACCGGCTTGAGCACTGCATCATTGATCGGCGGTGCTCTGGCAGTGTCCGCATTCCTTTGGTTCGGCATTTGGGCGGTGCTGTAGATGTCAGCAGTCTTGGAAATCCGTAACTTGGCACTTGGATACCCTGAGCTGACATTATTCAGGGGGTTGTCGATGGATGTAGAGCGCGGCTCCACGTTGGCCATATTGGGTTCAAATGGCTCTGGAAAAAGCACTTTCGTTAAAATGCTTCTTGGGCTGATGGCCCCGCTTTCTGGCAAACTCAGCTGGCCTGCTGGAGCACCCAAAGAGATCGGATATCTCGCCCAGATGACGGAGTTTGATCGCCGCTTTCCGCTGCGGGTGCGTGATTTGGTGGCAATGGGGGCCTGGAAAGGCTTTGGCCTTGGCGGTCGTCTGGATCGCGAGACGACCGCCAAAGTTGCATCGGCAATGGATGCAGCAGGCGTATTGGATATCGCGGATCGGTCCTTGCACACGTTGTCTGGCGGGCAATTGCAACGTGCGCTTTTCGCGCGCGTGATCATGCAGGATGCTCCTCTCATCCTGCTCGATGAGCCCTTTGCGGCAGTGGACCAAACCACTGAGGCGCATCTGTTGTCGCTCATAGACCGTTGGCGGGATGAGGGCCGCGCTGTTGTGTTGGTCGTCCATGATCTTTCATCGGTCCTAGATCATTGCGACAACGCATTGCTCCTTGGGAATGGTGAGGCCTGCCATGGTGCAGTCGATGCGATCCTGACGCCAGAGCGCCTTGTTGCGCAGAACTACCTCTCCAAAAGCCAGGTATCTTGGATGTTCCGCGCCTCTCGGGAGGAAGCCGCGCATGTTTGAGCTCTTCTCTGAGATGTGGAGTTTCGCCTTCATGCAGCGCGCATTCGTTGCGACCACTGTTCTGTCGGCCTCCGTTGCCCCCATCGGCGCATTTCTGGTTTTGCGCAGGCTTTCACTGGCTGGAGAGGCCATGGCGCACGCCATCACGCCGGGCGTTGTCATTGGTTTTGTTGTTGCTGGACTGTCAGTCATTTCGCTCCTCGTAGGCGGCCTTGTGGCCGGGGTTGTCGCTGCTGCGTTAACGGCACTTCTCGCCCGCAAAACTATCCTGCGGAGCGACGCGAGCCTGGCATCAATTTATCTGATCGCCCTGGCTGCAGGCATCTTTATCCTGTCCGCCGCAGGATCAGCCGTTCCGCTGAAAAGTTTCCTGTTTGGGTCCATCCTGGGCATCGACGACGCCTCCATGCTCCTTGTAGGCGGCGTGGCGACGATCACGCTCGTGTCCTTCGCGGTCCTTTTGCGCCCCCTGATCATCAGCACGTGTGACCCAATCTTTTTTGAGGCACAGACCAAACGGCCCTGGCTGATCGAGCAAGCATTCATGCTACTTCTCGTTCTGAACCTGCTTGCCGCGTTCAAAACACTCGGCACACTGATGGCGGTTGGCTTGATGATATTGCCCGCAACGTCAGCGCGATATTGGTCCAGCACGATCACAGGCCAGCTTGGCCTGACGTTCTTCTTCGCGCTCGCAAGCTGCTGGGTCGGCTTGACGCTTTCCTATCTCTTTCCGGAAACCCCCTCTGGCCCCGCCATCGTGCTTACAGCCGGTGGGTTTTTCCTGATCTCGGTCCTTTTGGGACCTCTCGGTTTTGGGGGGCGGTGGCGCAAACCGTCCGACCAAACATCAACAACCCTTGCGCAGACATCAAACAAAGAGAGACCTCAATGACACTCAAAACCACTTTAGCCACTGGGCTCTTCGCCGCTTTTGCGGCTTTCCCATCTTTTGCAGACGACATGAAGGTTGTCGCCAGCTTCTCGATCCTTGGCGACATGGTTGAACAGGTGGTGGGCGATCACGCCGACGTCACGACCATCGTTGGACCTGATGCGGACGCGCATGTCTACCAGCCCTCCGTTGCCGACGCGCGCGCGGTGGCGGAAGCCGATGTTATCTTCGTCAATGGCATGGGTTTTGAGACTTGGTCGGACACATTGATCGCCGAATCCGGCACTGACGGCACCGTCTATGTCGCGACTGAAGGTGTGACGCCGGTTCTCGTTGATGGCGAGATTGACCCGCACGCATGGAACGCACTGACCAATGGCGTAGTCTACGTCCAGAACATTGCAGACGCTATGTCGGAAGCGATGCCGGATCATGCGACCGAGTTTCAGGCGAATGCGGCGTCCTACATCTCGACACTTTACGCGCTGCACGCTGACACGCTGCAACGCCTCGCAGCACTCCCTGAGGATCGTCGGACAGTTGTAACAGCCCATGACGCATTCGGGTATTTGGCAGATGCCTATGGCATGAACTTCATTGCACCCATTGGGATTGACACCGAGGCAGAGCCATCGGCCCAAGAACTCGCAACACTGATCACACAGATCCGCGATGAGGGTGTTGCCGCGCTGTTTGTGGAGAACATTTCGAGCCCGGCGCTTGTCCAACAGATTGCAGATGAAACCGGCCTGGAAATCGGCGGCCAACTGTTCTCCGACGCGCTGTCTGAGCGCGGCGGCTCGGCCACCAGCTACCTCGCCATGTTCGAGCATAACTTGGGCCAACTGCTGGCAGCGTTGGAAAGCAGCTAACGCAAATCGAGCCGGGGCATCCTTGTGGGTATGCCCCGGCCAAACCTCGCAATGGACTTAGGCTAATGTTGCTCGAACGGACGCTTTCACAACTGGATGTTGGATATGTTCCCGATCATATCGCACAGGAGATGGGACATCTTGGCTATGCCCAATGGCTCGGTGCTTTGAAAGGCGACGCAGGCTACTTCAATGAGGCGATGAGGGCCTATGAGTTGGCGCAACCCTTTATCCGCACCTCCCCAGCAGTCGCTGTTTTTTGTGACTTGCTCGTTGAATCAACCGCATACCCACTCAAAGCTTTGGAGTTGAAACTCCCCGCACCCGCCCGACGCGGCGGTGCCAAAGCACGCCGGGATGCTCTGTAGACCATGCGCAGGTTTCCTCCAGAGCGGATTGTCTGTTTGACCGAGGAAACGGTTGAGACGCTCTATCTGTTGGGGGAAGAGGACCGTATTGTCGGAGTGTCTGGCTACGCTGTCCGCCCTAAGCGGGTGCGTAAAGAGAAGAAACGCGTGGCCGCGTTTACCTCTGCCGACATTCCGAAGATCCTCGCACTCTGTCCAGATCTCGTTCTGACGTTTTCTGATCTACAGGCAGATATTGCCGCCGAACTCATCCGGTCAGGCGTCGCTGTCATGGCGTACAACCAAAGGGACATCGCAGGCATTCTCGCCATGATCCGCCACCTTGGTGCAACAGTAGGACAAGGGCGACGAGCCGCTCGTTTGGCGGACCATTACGAACAACGACTGGCGGCCATAGCTGCAAGAACGCAACAGCGTTCCCGCCTCAAAGTGTATTTTGAGGAATGGGACGCGCCGATGATTTCTGGCATCCGCTGGGTCTCAGAACTGGTGGAGATTGCAGGGGGCCAAGACGTCTTTCCGGGTTTGGCTGAGCAAGGTGCGGCGAAGGATCGGTTCGTGACCTCGGACCAGGTGATCGCAGCGGCTCCAGACGTTATCCTCGCGTCTTGGTGTGGCAAGAAAGTGCGACCTGAGAAAATCGCAGCGCGACCCGGATGGGACACCATCCCAGCAGTCCGCGACAACCGGATCATCGAGATCAAATCCCCTCTCATCCTTCAACCCGGGCCAGCGGCACTCACCGATGGATTGGATGCGATCCTGGCTGCGCTGACCAAAGAGAAAGAGACCCTATGATGACCGTCGCAAGTCCCTGCACAGGCGTATGCAAACTCGATGAGGCGACTGGTTGGTGCCTAGGGTGTGGGCGGTCCGGTGAGGAAATGGACGGGTGGCGCGTGCAGCCGGAAGCAACGCGGCAAGAGGTCTGGGATCAGATACCCGGTCGTTTGAAAGAGCTGGGTGTCACGTGCCGCAGGATGCCTTGGACCACAGACAATGTCCGCGCGTTTGTAACCTCAACGCTGGAAGCCGGACGCGGCACCTGGGTCATCGGAGTTGTCGGAGCCGTCGCTGAATTCACGGCTGCTCAGGGCGAAAAAGTTGAAGTGCAGGTCGATGGTGATGACATCATCGCCTACACGAAGAACGGCGCATTGCGGGTGAAAATCAACGATGACATTCGCGCGCTGACATTTGATCCCCCCGACTGGGAGGCCAAACCTCGGATTGTTCTTGCAGTTAAACGAGAGCGCGGACGTCTGCCCGTCGCCTCTGGTGTTGCCGATCTAGGCCCCGATGCCGGTGCTTTGCTGCAGGAGAAAAACACCAAGCTTTATGACCTTGGGTTGGCTCGAAAAGAGGGGCGTTTCTGTGTCCGATTGGGCGAAGGAGCCGCACAAGAGGCGCTTGATGCTTCCACGGGACTCACGTTTCCAAAGGCCTTACCAATGATCGCTGGTTCATTGGTCACAGAAAGTCCGACACGCATTGTCGAAAGCGCGCTCGGACGTATCGAAGTACAGGGGCAAATCCCGCCGCCTGACGCGAAATCACCTGATGGGCCTCACACGCATCTCTTGCCAGATCATCTAGAAACAGCGCGAGCGTTGCCCGTTGGTATGGATTTGCCGCGCGCATATTTGCCTGGGGCAATCTTTTACCCGCCGAAGTGATCAACGCGCTGCTGAGGCCAGCGCCAGGCTAAACTTATGGTCGGGATAGTCGTAGCCTTCGAACATCACGTCCCTTTCATAGGTCATGCCGATCTTCTGCAAGACGCGTACTGATTGTTGGTTGTTTGGATCGACAATGGCCACGACACGTTGGGTCTTTGGCAGGCATGTTGCGTGAGCCACCATGCCCTTTCCGGCCTCCGTCGCAATTCCGCGACCCCACCAATCATTGGCCAAACGGAAACCGAGTTCTGCTTCACCTTCGCTCACACGGTGAGGATCGTTTGCGAGTGAAACATATCCAATCAACCGATCGTCCGACTTCAGGCAAATGGCCAGCATCAGGGGCAATCCGTGATCCGGGGTGGTTTGTGTCGCACGCTTCAACCATTCGCAGCAGGCCGTATGATCAAGCGGACCATTGCCGCTGAAAGCCATAACCTTGGGATCGCCGAGGATTTCTTTGACTCGAGGAAGATCATCATCGCAAAACGGCCTTAAGGCTAGACGGTCGGTGTTGATCATGTCTCACTACTCTGTCCTGACCGAGGCGCATTCGCCAAGCGTGCCATGCTGACGGCATCAATGAATGCACCCCCTCGCAAAGCATAGTCTCGCAACACACCTTCGCGTTCAAACCCCATACGTTCGTACAGACTTATAGCGCGACCGTTGTCCACGTTCACGGTCAATTCGATCCTGCGCAAGGCCCACCAATCGTCAGCCACCTCAAGCAATGACGTCAACAAACGCGTTCCAAGTCCATTACCGACGCAAGCATCGTGAACGCCCATGCCTAATGCCTATGGCACCAACATGTGACCTGCGCCCCTCAAAGCGCGTCAGAGAGGCCATTCCAACAATCTCTTCTTTCGAGGTGGCCACAAGGCATACGAAATTCGGTCCGCTCGTCGACATCTTTTGTCGCGTTGTGCTCACGCTTTGGTAAGGCAGCCGCATCGTGCCCCAACGATAACCAGGCAGGTTCATCAAAGCTGTCACGCCAGGCGCATCTTCCGGCTCGACAGCTCGGATGAGTATTTCGGCTGCCAACCGCATCTCGGTTATCTCGCAGGCGCTATGCTTCGCATTTTTTGTCGTCATACTTTGCTCCTTGGTTTGCCGAAGGAGCAGCGACCCCACTCCAATCGGTGGGGTTCTAAAGAAAGGTCTCAGCCTATGCCGCGCACGCCTTTCCACCCCATACAAAATGGGTGAAATGATGTGCGTGGTTCAGTGCCAAAGCCATGGCTCCGGTTAACATGCCTGAATGATGATAGAAAGCGGCTGCTTCTGCGACCAAATCGAACATTGGCCTTTGCAAGGTGATTGGCCGCTTTGTCCGCGAATTGATCTTCGTATGTTTCGTTGCCACTGTGGATTGCATCAATGACCGCTTTACCCGCCGTGCAGCAGTGTAGAGTTCTGCGCCGTTGCAGCAGTCTCTAAGCTGCGTGCGCACGCAGCGAAAAATCACAATGACCACATTGGGCTCTCTGCCGACCTTTGCTGCAAAGCGATCGGATGGCCACAGGGCGGACTGAACGGCCGTTCCTGCATTTATTCTTGAGGGCCGCCTTGCACGAACCGCAGCCATCGCAGGTGTCACTTAGAACACCCAAAAGCTTTGGAGAAAGCGAAGAGCGCGACTAACTCTTCTCGCTCTTCGCCCTCTTTGAATCCTGAAAGCTGCTGAAATGCTATCGTGTGAACACCGCAGTAATCGTTGAGCTGTCTATGCTGTTGGCGTTCACCATGAAGCCTGCCAAGGCATTGCTGACCGAATTGTCGATTTCAAGCGTTGTGCCCAGGGCGTGCACGGTGAACATGTAGCGGTGAACTTCACCTGGAGGCGGGCATGCACCGCCAAAACCGGTCGCACCGTAATCATTGGTCAGCTCGACAGCGCCAGCAGGCATCGCCTCGCCACCCGGCAGCGACGTCACATTGTTCGGAATGTTAAAGGCAAACCAGTGCCACCAACCCGAACCGGTTGGTGCATCAGGATCATAGACTGTCACGGCGAAGCTTTCGGTTCCTTTAGGCGCACCTGTCCAGGAAAGAGTGGGGGCCACGTTGCCGCCATCGCAGCCAAATCCTTGGAAGACAAAGTCCGATGCAAGCTGCTGACCTTCGGCAATGTCGGGGCTGCTGAGGGTCAGGCCTTCAGCGGATACGGCCCCTGAAAGGCCTGCAACAGCGATTGTCGAAGCAAGAAGTGTGCGGATCATTTTCAAGTCCTTTCGATCAGTGTTTCGATGGACTTCAGATATGCGCAAGCGCCCTCCGCGACTTCCGGCTGGCGCGCAACAACTATCGGATTTCGATCAGATTTGCGGCTGAGCGTATGTCCTTTGGCTTAATTCCGAACCTTTGGCGGAAAGCATCCGCAAAATGAGACGGGGTTTTGAACCCGCAGTCGAGCGCAATCGATGATACCTGTTCCTGTGTTGTTTGCAGCAGCGTCAGACCGCGTTCTAGGCGTGAATTCTGCAGAATCCGAGCAAAACCCTGACCGGTCGACGAGAGCAATCTCCGCATTGACGCTTCGCTCATGGCAAGCTCGGACGCCACATCGCTCGCCCGCCAGGGATAACTC
This sequence comes from Roseobacter cerffii, assembly GCF_054226325.1. Lineage (NCBI taxonomy): Bacteria > Pseudomonadati > Pseudomonadota > Alphaproteobacteria > Rhodobacterales > Roseobacteraceae > Roseobacter > Roseobacter cerffii. The sequence continues at coordinate 105,738 of NZ_JBTBYJ010000003.1, read as the reverse complement.
AGGTCGGCGTCGATGATGCGGCGCACCTGGCTGACGGGACTGTCTTCACCCTGTGTCGGAACATCGATTTGCGCGTCCTTGAGCCAAACCAAAGGTTCCAGCATCCGGCTCTCTCGGATGGATTGAGGCAGGTCATGCTCGGTCAACGTGTCTCGCAAAAGTCTCAGAATGCGGGCCGGCGCATGTTCGTCCGCCCGTAGAACACGAACCGTGGGCGGCTTCGACGGTTGCACGCGACGGGGAAACACGATCTCCGTCAGCGCGCGGGTATAGCTGACGCCTGTGGCCTTGTAAGACTGGTTCATCAGCGGCCTGTTGATCATCGTGACCATAGCGCCCGCCGGAAAGATCATCAGGTCTCCAGCTTCGCCGACCAGATCGCCGTGCACAGGATCTGAGACCAGTTTGCTTCCGCGCTCGATAAAGAACAGAAACGTTTGGCGAAAATAGAGATCGGTGAAGATGGCAGTGGTTGCTTGGGAGATGTCGAGGACCGAAACACCATTGGTTTCGATCCTCTCTGATTGGTCCACTAGGCCGTCTGGAAGCATAGTAGTTCGCTAGGCTTACGCCACTTGTTGCAAAGCGGCCGGAATGCCGTTCGATAAAAGCGCTCCGCCGCCGGGTGCGACCTCTGTCAGGCCAAGTTCGCGCAAGATTTGGCGCGTTGTCGCCACGGATGCAGACAGCGTTGGCAGGCCTGACGCCCGTTCGATCATTTCTATGGCGGGCAGAGACGGCATTTGCACGCAGGCAGAAGCAACAATGGCATCGACACCGGTGAGATCAAGCTTCCGCCAAAGTTCAGCGGGCGCAGCCGGGTCCTGACCGGCAACTTTCAGATTGTCGGGGATTTCAAGCGCCAGAAAGTCCTGCACTTCAATGCCTTCGTGCTCGATGTAGTCCACGACGAGTTTCGTGAGCGGCTTCATGTAAGGGCAGATAATGGATACCTTCTTGAATCCCATCTCTTTCATGGCATCCACTAAGGCTCCGGCAGAATTCAGCACTGGCGTTGGACATCCGTTTTCCACGGTGGCTGCGTGGAGCTTTTCCGAAGATGTCCGATGATACCCAAGGCCCATGGACATGATGGCAACGAGACAAGCATAGGCTTGGACTTCGACAGCCGCATCCGAAAGCTCGGTCGCACAGCGCACGCTGTCGGCATCCATGGCCTCAAGCTCTTCCTTCACAACCGCCTTCATGCGCATCCGCGAAGCGTGAAACGTGAAACGGTCGGGCAGGATCGCTTCACGTGCCTTCAGAAGCGCCGGAATCTCCGTTTCCATGGTGACGTTGGAGCTGGGCACGATCATCCCAACGCGGCGATAATTGAGGGTGTTCATGGTTCTAAACTCCACTGTGAGATTAAGGTCAAAGCGCCGGGCCCATCACGGCATCGGGCAACCACGTGGCCAGTCCGGGGAACAGGCAAAGCAGCACGATGGCGATGAGCATGCATGCGACAAAGGGCAGTGAACCGCGCAGGATTTTCTTCAGCGAGATTTCAGGCGCGATGCCGTTGATGACGTAAAGGTTCAGGCCAACAGGTGGGCTGATGAGCCCGATCTCCATGTTGATCGTCAACACAACCGCAAACCAAATTGGATCAAAGCCTGCGCCTGTGATGACAGGGAGCAGGATAGGCGCTGTCATCAAGATCACCGCGACGGGAGGCAAGAAGAACCCTGCGATGATCAGGAAGACGTTGATCGCGCCCATTAGTACCCAACGGTTTACGTCAAGCTCGCTGATCCAGGCTGCAATCGATTGTGTGATGAACAGGCTGGAAAGCATGTAGGAAAAGACACCAGCAGCCGCGATAATGAATAGGATCATGATGCTTTCCTTTGTGCTGTCGCGCAGGACAGACCAAAGGGCGGTCGGGCTGGTGAGCTTATAGATGATCATAGCGACGATCAGACACAGAAGCGCGCCCACAGCTGCGGTCTCGGATGGCGTGGCGATGCCGCCATACATCGCGTAGAGCACGCCAATGATGATTGCGATGAACGGTACAACGCGGGGCATGATCTCGAACCGCTCGCGCCAGCTATAGCCGGCTTTCGCAAGAACGGCGCGACCGCCCGACGCCCAGGTCGCATAGATCGACCACGCCATGAACAGACCCACCAGCATGAGCCCAGGGATGACGCCAGCAAGAAACAATCGCCCAATCGAGGTCTCTGTCGCAATCCCGTAGACGATCATGGTGATTGAAGGCGGGATTAGGATGCCAAGGGTGCCGCCAGCGGCGATGGATCCAGTTGCGATTTCCTCCGAATAGCCCCGCTTGCGCATCTCAGGGATGCCCATCTTGCCAATCGCCGCGCAGGTGGCTGGACTGGACCCAGACATTGCGGAGAAGAGTGCGCAGGCCCCGAGGTTCGACACGACCAATCCGCCGGGTACTCGGGTCAACCAGCGCTCTAGCGCTTCGTAAAGATCTGCGCCTGCCCTGGTCGACGCTATAGATGCACCCATGATGATGAACATAGGGATCGACAAGAGTGCAAAGCTGTCAAGCTTGCCAAACAGCACTTCGGGGATCAGCTCCAGCGACCGCAAGCCATCGAAAATGAACAGAAAAGCTGCTGAGACGAGCAACAATCCAATGGCCACAGAAATTCCGGAGAACAGGACAAGGATCGTGATGACGCCAAGCAGCGTGCCGAGAGTTAACGGGTCCATCAGATGTCCCCTTTAGAGGATAGAGTTGTGAGAAGATCTGCGATGAGCTGCAGCAAAAAGAGGCCGAGGCCGAGGGGGAGCGCCAAATAAGGGATCCATAAAGGCACAGCTGTCACTGTGTCAGATGTCCAGCCACGCGATTGTGCCAGATGCCAGAACTCATATCCATAGAACAGACAGAGCGCGACAACGAGCATGGCGGCAACTTGGGTGACGATGGCCAGAACGCGCGCAGATTTTGCGCCGAGCATCATCGGCAGAAGGTCTACGTTTACGTGACCTTTGTGCTTTTGCACGAAAGCGAGCCCCAAGAGCGTCGCGCCAACCATGAGGTACACGACCACTTCGGTCTGCCAAACTGTTGAGGCGTTGAGCACGAAACGCACGAAAATCATCTGGCAGGTCAGCAGAACGGCTCCGAGTATCATCGACGCGGCGACCCAGCCCGACACTTCTGATAGCCACCCGATGGTGCGGGTCACAGGCACAATCTGTGTGCCGAGAGTCTTGGTTGTTGCTGTCATGGGAATTTCTTCTCAGGAAATGTAAAAGGCGAAGGGCGGGACCTTGGCCCCGCCCGGAATGGCTTCACTCGACGGCCAAAGCCATATCGAGCAGCTCTTGCCCGCCATCGACCGTCTCTACAAACGACCTGTAGGATGTCTCCTGCGCCAGCGCCTGCCAGGCAGCAAAGTCCTCGGTTGTCATTTCTGCGATCTCAACGCCTGCTTCTTCAAAAACAGCGACCGATGCCGCATCCTGTTTCTTCGCCTCTTCCAGATAGAAAGCTTCGGCGACTTCGGACGCTGCTAACAACGCTTCTTGCTGTTCGGTACTCAGGCCCTCAAACGTCGATTTGTTCATCAAGAGCGGCTGATAAAGGAACCAAAGAGCTACATCCGAAGCGGGTGTATAGCAGGCGACCTGCTCAAAAATCCGATAGGATACAAAGGAGGAAGACGACGTATTTGCTGCGTCCAGAACACCTGTTTGCATTGCGCTGTAGATTTCCGAGGACGCCATCGATGCAATCGATGCCCCGGCACCAACCAGCATCTGCTCAAAGGACTTACCCGCCGCACGGGTCTGAAGGCCGACCACGTCTTCGGGACTGGTAATGCAGCTCTCCTTGCCGACAAAGCCACCAGCAAGATAGCCATGCACCAGAACCATCACATCATCCTCGGCCATCTTTCCTTCAAGCGCTTCCATGAAGGGCGATTGAGAGAGGCGCGCCGCATGATCATGGTTTTTGACAAGACCGGGCATCAGCGTGAGGTTAAACGACGGCTGCTGACCACCCGCATAGCTGAGCGGGAAAACCGACATATCGAGCTGCCCCCGGCTGAGCGGCCGATATTGCTCACGCGGTTTGAAAAGCGACTTTGACGGGAAAATCGTGATCTCCAGACCGACATCGGCCGCAGCCACCTCATTCGCGACGATCTCTGCAACCTGGTGACGTATGTCTTGGGTCGACCATTGGTGGGACAGCCGAAGCTCTTGAGACTGGACTGCTGTGGTCAGTGCAACTGCGGTTAAAGCGGCGGCAAAAGCCGTTGTCGTGAGACGCATGATTTCCTCCCTGCGCGTTCAGATATGGATTATATGTATACAGATAGGATTTATGTGGGCGCAATATATATTTTTGCGTATCGACAACACTGAATTCAGATGGTACTTTCCCATGAAAACCAAGGACTTGCTGATGAACCGCGTTGCTGACCAACTCATTGAAACACTTAAGAAAGAAATTCATGAAGGTGTCCTGAAGCCGGGTGATCAGCTTGAAGAGGCGGAACTCGCACGGCGATTCGACGTATCACGCACGCCAGTCCGCGAGGCAGTTCGTTCGATGGTGGAGTGTGGTCTTCTTGAGACGCGCTCGCGCAAGGGAGCCTTTGTCCGCACGCTTTCGGCGAAGGAGATCATCGACATCTTTGAGGTTGCAGCTGAGTTAGAAGGGCTGGCATGCCGACTGGCGGCCGAAAGACTTACCGAGGACGCAATTGCAAGTATCCAAGCAGGGTGCGATGCTTGTGCGGAGGCGGCCAAGCAGAATGACGCTGTCGCATATGCCGCCGCCAATCTGCAATTTCACGCGGCCATTCACGCCGCATCAGGAAACGCATGGCTAGTCGAAGAATTGGCCGAGATCGAAACTCGCATCAACCCGTACCGCTCCATGCCGTACAAGATGCGCAACCGTCTGTCTCAGTCGTCGCAGGAACATGAAGAGATAAGGAGTGCGATCGCTGATGGGGAGGGCGCGCGCGCAGCCGAGCTCATGCGCAGCCACATGATGCTGCAGGGTCAGCGACTGCCGCTTCTGCTTCAAAACGTGGCCTAGCGTGATTTCAAATTTCTGATCTTTGTTCCAGTCTAAACCACTGCCGCAAAAGTCGGCTTTGGCTTACATAGGAGATGTTCATCCGAGTCGCAGCATTGGTTGCTATGGGCTCGTAGCCGGATTTCGCCGCGATCAGGACCTATGTCAGCTCTCGCCGCTTCGGAACCTTTGGGCCCAAAATGCTTGACGTTTGGGCCAGATTTTACGTCACGCTGCCCATTGATCGGACTCTGAAATCCCATCCAACGGAGTCAAATGTTCGTAACGTTCCGCAGGAGTCGACGGTTTTGGGTCTGGGGGTGTTTCTCAAACACCATCGGTACCATCAGCGAAGACATCTTACTTCAGTACTTGGAACAGCATATCGCAAGTCCCACCAACGCCAGTCGATGGCGATTTAATTACCATAAGTTAGCTTATCAAACTCTTGCTCGGCCGAGCCAGCTACTAGAAAAGGCTTTCAATTTCAGTCCATCAAATCTGCTGACCACTTCCCGGCGTCAAACAGATGTGTGTTGCTTCAGGTCTGCCCTGCCCTGCCACTCTTGACGGAAGCACGCAAACTTCAGGGCAGTTCGCTCTATGCCAGGGCGAGGATTGGACCGTCGAGAAGTCTCATAAGGTCCCCAAAGTATCCACCGGACCTTGCAGGCCGGGTCGGATCGGAGGTGATTGCGACTGCCAGGCCTCGCTCAGGGTGCGCAGCGATAATTTGTCCCCCGTAGCCTCTACCCAGAACGTAGCCGGAGGGCGACAGAAACCAACCGTAACCATAGGATAGGCCAGACCAAGGTGAGCGGGCCCACGGTTCGGTAGAAGCGTTGATCCAGTCACGTGAGACCACCTGCCTGCCATCAAACCGACCTCCATCGCGCATGAGCACTGCAAGCTTCAACATAGCAGTTGGATGCAGTGCCATCTCATTGCCGCCGAGATAGTACCCTTGGGGATCGCGCGTCCATGGCGGGATCTCTATCTCGAGCGGTCTACCAAGATGAGTGCGTGCAAGCTCCAGAAGGCTCAGGCCCGTGGCTTCGGTGAGCACGGCGCCCAGAATGTGCGTAGAACCAGTAGAATAGAGCATTCGGCCACCCGGCTCGTCGACCATTGGACGGGTCAGTGCGTACGCGAGCCAGTTCGATGAGCTCACCCACTCTCCGTAGTTTGGTCCCGATGTGCGACCGAGCCCCGCGCGGAGCGTTACGAGGTCCTCGAGAGTAATATCGGCTGCGCCTGGCGCTGCACTTGGAGGCAGTATGCCGGGAGCGGCGTCACCCAGAGTGACCTCGACCGAAGCGAAGGTGCCGCGATCGATTTCTGCCCCGAGCAGCAAGGCGACAATGCTTTTGGAACACGACTTTATGTTTGCCAACCGCTCCAATCCCGGCCCTCGAGGAGCTTCGGCGAAGACCAGTTCGTCGTGATGTTGGACTTGAAGCGTGTAGAGCTGTGGGAGGCTGTCGATAGCCTTTCGGAGTTCGGCGTCCCGGGCAAAAACATGTCTCGGAGCCGCGACGGCAACGACGGCTGACATGAGTAATCTTCGGCGAGGGATCATCCCTTTACAATGTTCGAGTGCGCCATCGTGTCCATGATTCCCCAATCACAATAGCGTGGGCAGTGAGAAACGGTTTCGACCGGAGGTCCCGACGAACCCTGTCACCCTGGCTGAGACCAACCGCGCGCAGGGGGCAAGACGCAGAGATGTGGCTCGTCGCATCAGACGTATTATACGACAGTTCGCCACTCCGATATCACTTGAAATCGGCCTCGCTGCGACACAGCGGTGGGGCCCCTGTTAACTCTGTTCATAGGCTGACGTTCATCATTCGCAACTAGCATTACGTCTATCCATACTTGTTGCGCTGTAGAGCGTGTCGGCAACACTGAAGTCGTTCAAACTGACGGAGCAACAAAGACATGCGAAAAACAGTACATGCGCCCTCATTGGCCTGTGAAGAAAACGTGAAGGCACTCAGGCCCAGAAATAGCCCCTACTGGAACATCTTGGAGTTCTGTCGCCACCTTGGTTTGCAGAAGCTACCGTCTGGCAAACTGTACTGGATGGCCCGGGTTCGACGCTTGGATGGAGGATACAGGCAAACAAGACTCGGATCACATGTGCTAAGCCACAGCGGTGGGCTGAGTTATGAGCAAGCCATGGGTGTTGCCAATGACTGGTTCAATGAGCCGAAGGTCGCGGCCGTCTCGTCCAAAAAGTATCCGGTCGGCGTCAACGCCCAGCTCAACTACTTAAAAGCAGAAGCTCGCTTCACTGTTGGGGATGCGATGCACGCGTTCGTCGAATGGAAGCGCATAGCCGCCGCGAGAACATACTTCGAAACATCTTTGTCCCTGATCAACTATCACATCATTCCTCGCCTTGGGCATTTGCCCGTAGAGGAGCTCAGCCAATCCGTTTTCACACAATTCTGTATCGACGTTCTTGAGACCGCGCCCAAACGAGGAAGAGGCGGTGCAGGAGCCAGAGTTCGCCTGGTCGACATTGATCATGAGCGACTTCGCAAGAGGAAGAAGACCCTCAACACAGTCATAGGGCTTCTCCGAACAGCCATTGAGATGTCCTGGGAAAACGGTGATGTCGATAGTGAGTTGTCTTGGCGGCGCCTTCGGCGCGTGCCTCATGCCGATACGCCGCGGCAGTCCTTTTTGACCAGGGCCGCGGCAAAGCGTTTGATTGCCTCCTGCCGACCGGACCTGGCTCTCTTGGTTCAAGGCGCTCTGTATTCGGGCTGTCGCGTATCTGAACTCGCTCGCCTTAAAGCGCGCGACGTTGGCGGCCATGTATTTGGCATCTACGTAGCACCCATGAAGAGCTATCGCGGGCGCTACGTCATGCTACCAAACGAAGGCATGACGTTCTTTTTGGACCGAGTCGAAGCATTGGATGACGAGGATCTGGTTTTTAGAATGGCCTCCGGGCGGTCTTGGTCTGGCTGCCACAAGTATCTTTTCAAGGAAGCTGTAAGGCGGGCCGATTTGCCGGAGAGCTTTGTATTTCATGGTCTGCGGCACACATATGCAAGTCAACTAGTTCAAGCGGGAATGCCGCTTGCAATGATTGCCAAGCAACTCGGACACGCTAACACCGACACTGTGAGCCGAACTTATGGTCATCTGTGCTGTGACGGTCTTGAGGGCGAGATTTCTCGACGATTTGCGCCACTTCAGAAACCGAGAAAGGACCATAGGCTCGAACGCTTGCGGGAGATATTGCAGAGCCATACGGAGCCCCAATGGTCCTGGCCAAGGAAAAACAGAAGCAGAGCATCTGGCGAGTTAGTGGGCTTGTTGCGGGCTCGCGAAGAGGAACTGAGATCGCCTTGACCACTGAAGTGGAGCTCGCCCTCGGCGAGCATTGCAAGCACTCCACTTTGGGCTGTCCTTCGTACTGATCAGGATCCTTTTGGGCAAACAAGCGAGACGTCCACTCGAGCAGCAATGAACGACACCAATGCCAAAACTTGCATGCTCAAAACTACTACAAATACCATATTGCCGACGAGAGCTTTCTACCTGTTTGAACTCGGGAGAATTGATTTTGCGGCTTCGAAAGAGTTTGGTGCCTACGTCGCAACGAGAGCGGAAACTGTGAAGCACTTCACATCTAGATTTGACACTTTGTGATATCACGCGTTGGAATCATTTTTCCCAGGCCGGGCCGACGCTAACTGTCCGCTCTGGGGGGCCTGCAAATCGTCGCATAGGGTTCGACCGTATTCCGTCGTACACCGATGCGTGTAACAATGTGACCATAGGGTGAGCCACAACAAAGGGTATTTTTGGCCTAACCTGCCACTACATGTAGATAGTCTTCGGGCCAAATCTACAATCTATCACTTAATGCCGTGGTTTTGTTTACGCCTTGTTAAGGACCCTCACTGAGACCCGCAGCAACAGAAGCACTAGCTTGGAGAACCAAATGGACCTTCCGGAATCAATACAAATCGCCGAGTCCACGATGATCGATGCTGAGGCGCATGGCTTTGATGCCACCGCCAAGGCCATGAGGAATTTGCTAAACGAAATGCTTACAGTCCAGCGTGGTATTGAAACAACACTGGATCGTTCATCAGAGCCTCTTCAGGGGCTGGTTGCTTGGAATTAACAAATTATTAGCCAATCTGTTTCGACAATGCCCCAACCTGACAACACGGGGTTTAGAATGATTCAGTCGGACGAAATTCTTAATTCTATCCAAGACCTTAAAGAGTTTGCAGAGACAAACCAGCACGAAGGCTTGATCGCCGGACTAAAGGTCGCTCTCGAAGCATACATCAACGATGCCACTTCCGACGAGGAAACTAGAAAGGCCGCATTGGGCGCGCTCGACGAAGTCAATTGAACCAGAGGATTTGGACCTTAGCGATGCCAGGACACAAAGTCAGCCAGGGGCCGCTTGCCAAATCTGCCTTGATTGGACAGTCATATGTTATGCGATTTGGGGAAAGCAGAATTCCAAGTTCTAGGTTCCATGTGGGGCGTACGCTAGGACGACCCGCTGCGGCGAACACAAATGCAAAGCCATCACGCGCCAAACCTGTTCATCTGATGTTGATCGCTTGCGCCGGTTGGGCCTTGATCCTCTTTTGCGTGCTTAGGTTCACCAGGCTCGTTTGAGCTGAATAGTCCAGAAGCATCTCGCAGTTTGTGCTTTGGCACTTGTTTGCTTCAAGTATTGAATGACAAATGCGGTCTTCAGAACTGATGTGCCGCTGATCCGAGTTGACACTCAATCAACTGAATTCGTTCAGTGTTTGACAACCGGCTTTATGTCTTGTCTCCGCATCGAGCCAATGAGCTTATCAACTGAAGACTGTAGACAATCAATGAGTACCGGAATGGTTGATTTTGGTTGGCCGACATTGGATACGACACACCTTGCATTCTTGGCGTTCGGTGCCCTACCGAGCATTGCGGGGAGATCTCCAGCAACCAACTCCGGCAGGACTTCAATTGGCTTCAGATCAGGGCGCGTATGGTGTTTTGTTGTACCGTCTGCGGATCCAGGTTCATTGACCCCAGCGTGAGGCAGCACACCATCTACGTGCCGAAGGGTCGGTATCGTGATTTTGGATAGTGTCAGGGGCGATGGTGCGAGGAACACCATCGCCGCGCAGCTTGGGTTGGGGTCGAGTTGCGCCGACAGCCAATATGCATTCTGCCGCCCGGACAATTTGGCGAGATTTTGGTGAACAAAAAATTAACATACGGTTCGCATGCCCACACTCGCCCAAACCTAAAGCGGGGGTCGATAGACAAGGCTGAACACGACGCGCGCTACATGGCCTCTCGTATTCCAAACGTGGAGGGTACGATTGCGATTGTGCTCCCAACAGAGGAGCAAGTACCTGTCATCAAGAAGCTCGGGTAGCCTGGTTAGCGGTTGGGCATGCGAACAACGGCTGAGGGGATTGAAACACCGGAACAATCGGAGCTACTTTCGAAGTCGGGTTGCGATGTACTCCAGGGGTACGTTTTCGGTCGCCCTGCTGACCTAGGTGATGTTGGGTTTTCGGAGCAGCCCATGCGCCTTGACCACCTTCTCCGCAGCAACAATCGCTTCCCTTTGCTCCTGCTCGACAATACGGCGAAGAGCAAGATTTAACCGATCATGGATTGCCAAGAGCCAGGAGTGCGGAATTGTGTCAGTATTGCGTTGATGCATCGCCCGCTGGTCACTGTGCGATGATGAATTTATCGAATTGGGTCGTAGAAATTGTTCTCTCAATGACGCTCTATAACTGCATTGCAAGATGCCAACACGCAGCATTCGACCAATTGGCTAAAGGGGTTTTGAAACGCCGATGAATTTGCCCGAACGCCCGGATAGAGCCACTTTGGAAACTGAGAGCGACGCGTTGGTTGACACGGGTCAAGTCTTGGCGAGGCGGATCTTTGCGATATCGCGCCTCACGCCAACCATGATGTTCGCGAATGCTGCGAATGCTCTATCTGTTCTGTTGATCCTCTGGTTCGAAGATCAAGTCCGTCTGGATGCCGTCGTGTGGGCATCGGTCGTTGTGGTGACGGCCAGCATGTTCACGGCTCGACAAGCGGCGCGCAGCAGCAAACCGTTTCCGGACTCGCTGTCTAAGCGCACCTACCGGCGTAGTGTTGTACAGGCTGCGCTTTTGGGAATGCTCTGGGCATATCCGGGCCTCATAATCTTGCCAGAGGTCGAGGGGCTTTTGCAGGCCTTCTTTATCGCCCTCGCGGCGGGAATGATCGCGGGTGGTGCCATTGCGCTCTATCCGCTTCCAGCAGCGGCATACGCTTTTTGCGGGATGATCATTGCAGGGTCATTCATCGGTTTCAGTCGTACGGCAGAGCAGCCGACTTTCTGGGCATTCGCTTTGGTCACAACGACCTTTTTGTTCATTGTCTACCAGAGCATCAGGCGCCACGAGCGCGTCTTTGTCTCTGAATTTGAAGCACGTAAGATCCTCGACAACCAAAATGAGCACATGGGTGAGATGCTCGAAGCCGCTCGTAACGACGCTTTGGAAGAGAGGAAGCGAAATGAAGAGAGGCTCTTACAGGCACAGAAGTTGGAAGCGGTAGGGCAGCTTACGGCCGGGATTGCTCATGACTTCAACAACCTCCTTACGGCAGTCCGAGGTCATGCTGAGTTGCTTGCGCTACCGGAAAACGCAGACAGAGATCTGATCGAACCAATCATTCAGTCCTCGGACCGAGGCGCAGAGTTAGTTCGGAGGTTGCTAGCCTTTGCCCGCCAACAAACGATGGCACCGAGTCCCGTTTTCCCTGAAGAGATTGTCCGCGAAACAACGGCACTGATGCGACGCACGCTCCGAGAGGACATCGAAGTCAGGCTCGAACTGACGGCGGATTGTTGGCCGATCTTGATCGACATAAATCTTCTGAGCAATGCAATCCTCAATCTGGGAACGAATGCGAGAGATGCGATGCCAGAGGGCGGGGTGATCACAATAAGCCTAAAAAACACTCCCAATGGCCGGACGCCGCCTCATCTCACTGGGGACTTCGTGCGCCTCCGCGTGCATGATACGGGCAGCGGCATGGATGAGGAAACTCAGCGGCGCGCGATTGAGCCGTTTTATACGACCAAGGAATTCGGGACGGGCAGCGGCCTTGGGTTGTCGATGGTGTATGGCTTTGCGGTTCAATCTGGCGGCGCAATGTCAATCGAGAGCAAGCTCGAAGAAGGAACAGCCGTGACGCTCTATCTACCACGGTCTGCGATTGCCCCAGAGTCCGCCGCGGACGAAGCGTCCGAGAACCCAGCGACAGGAAATGGTCAGACCGTCCTGCTTGTCGAGGACAATCCTTCTGTTCGTGACAGTGTGACCCGACTTTTGGAATCGCTTGGGTATTCCGTGATGGCGGCGGAAAGCGTCGAAGCAGCGAAAAACGTCATGGAAAACGCGTCAGACGATCCGGCCATTATCTTGTCTGACGTTGTGCTTCCAGGCGGGCAACGCGGAACAGGCTTTATCGAAGAGGTCCGCCAAAGCCATCCAAGGATCGCGCTGATCTTAATGACCGGCTACGCGGAAACCGAGGGAGTAGTGGTGGAAGGAGCTCGCCAGGGCGTTCTACTCCTAAACAAGCCTTTCTCGCGCTCTGAACTCGCTGCTGTGCTAGTTGAGGCGTTACAAAGAGCTGGACCCAAGTAAAGAAGCTATGAACACGGTGTCGCGGGCCTTGGTAGGACACAAAAAGCCAGATCACTTCGCTTAAGAAGTGATCTGGCAAATGTTTTGAACTCATCTCTTGATTGATCGCAACGTGCTGGACCAACGAACAGATCTAGACGAGCTAGTATTGAGGAAGCTAGAACAAGAAGTTATCTTCGGACAACGAAGACAGAGCGAAGTCCTCTAGAGTGATCGTAATGTTCGAACGTATCACGACGTCGGAACCGACTTCACTCACGTGTTCGCTCATCAGGTCAGCGAAACTCTCAATCTCGAGGTCTAGTTGTCGCAGATCAATACGATCTTCTACGGCAAAGTCGACAATTGTTTTGATGCCTTTGTCTCGTTGAAAGACAAAAACATCAGCACCATCGCCTCCCGAGAGCAAGTCGTGCCCAAAGCCAGAAACGATCTCGTCATCCCCGGCTCCGCCGATCAGTGTATCGTTGCCCTTGGACCCCCAAAGGACGTCATTGCCATCGCCTGCATCGATATAGTCGCTGCCTGAGCGCCCATATAGAACATCGTCTCCGGCTGCACCAATCATGTAGTCGCGACCATTTGTGCCAAAGAACTTATTGTCCCGATCCGAGCCATCAAAGATCCTGCCGTACTCGCTGGGATCTGGCTCTGGAAGGTCATTGGGTTCTTCTACCTCTTCTTCAACTTGATCATCAGGCTCTTCGGCGTTTGGATCTTCGACATCGACAGCAGGAACTCTGGTCAGAGCTTCCCAAAGGTCTTCGTTGTCTTTTGCATTGCTGGCATCACCCGTAACTTGGATGTCATATTTGCCTGTCCCGCTGCCGGCCGTCCCAATGTTCAAAACGACAGTGTCGGCGTCATAGTCGATGACCAGGTTGAGGTCACGTGTTTCGCCAAGGCCAACTACCTCCAGGGACCCGAACGTACCTATGATCTCATCCAGCTCTACCAGTACATATGACAATGATTGGTCTTTGTCGAAACTGCTAAGGTCTAGCTTCAAGATGCCTCCACCGAGGTTGATGCCGGACTGGATATCGGGGGCGCTCTTGTCGAAATGCCCGCTGCGGAATTCCTCGATCGTGCCGAGTTCGCCGCCCTTGGCCGAGAAGGAGAGGGAGGCATCGTCCGAGAGCAGCAGAACGCCCGTGCCGCCGGCCTCGCCGTCAAAGCCCACGCGCACGTTGCCCCCGACAATGTCGAGGCTGCTGTCGTCGCCCAGCACGAAATCCGCGCCATCGGTGCCCAGGATCATCTGGGCATTGTCCGACACGGTCACATCGGCGGTGCCGGTGAAGAGACCGGTGTTGGCAAAGCGGCCGCCATCGACGGTCACGGTCAGCGTGTCCTTGTCGGTGTAGCCGTCGATCCAGAACTGGCCCGCGCGGTCGATCTCGACCGTGGCGCCCTTGTCGTTGACAAAGATGTAGTCCTCGATCTCCAGGTAGCCGTGGGTGATGTAGAGCTTGCCCCCGGCGCCGAAGGTCAGATCCTCCAGCGTGGTGGTGCCGCCGTATTGCACCCAGTTGCCGCCCAGATCGACGCTGTCGCCATCCTGCGTGCCCGGCAGATCGCCGGTGTCCCAGTTCAGGCGGTTGTCCCAGCGCACGCCTTCGCCCAGGTCGTTGGGCACGAAGCGCAGGGTCGTGTCATTGGCCCGCAGGTCAGTCGAGAGGCCAAACCCCTGCTGGAAGAAGGCGATGATCACATCCGCATCCACCACGTCATCGAGCGCGCCCTCGGCCTGCGCCCGCAGGTAGTTGGCCAGATCGTTGATCGTGGCGCTGTTCTTGCCCAGCAGATCCGCGGCAAAGTTCTGGATCGTGGTCTGATCGAGCACGTTCTCGTTCAGCCCGTCCTTGTTCTGACCCGAAGTGTCCCAGTTGCGCTCAAGCGCGCGCCCGCCGAACCAGTTGTGGATGATGGTGTCGTCGTGATAGGTGTCAAACTTGTTTTTTAAGGCACGATGTGACGTGTATTTCTCCGCAAATTCGTCAGGATTGTTCGGATCTGCCAGATGCGTGACGATGTTGTCGACCAGCGTGCTCATGCGCCCGCTGTTGTCGATCCCCATGGTCAGCGCGCCGCCCGGCCCCTCGGCCTCGCGGTGCCCGCCGGAGGTGATCAGGTTGTTGGAGAACAGCGAATACTGGCCCTCGTTGTAAGAGCCTCTGTCGCGGCCGCCCAGCGAGTTTACAGCCGCGTTGTTGTCGAGAAAGACGTTGTCCTCGATGAAGCCGCCCGAGCGGACTTGGGCGCCGAAGGAGGCGCCGCGCATCAGGATACTGTCGCGCAGGGTGACATCCTCGTTGCCCCAGCTCAGATAGAGGTTCTGGCTGTAGATGCTGGGCGGCTGGCCGCCCTCGTAGGACAGGTCCTCGCGGTAATCATCCGCCCAGCCGGTGTGATCGACGAGTAGACCCTCGATCAGCAGCCCATCGACATCATTGGCAAAGAAGCCGCTGATCCGGTCGTTGTGAAGACCCCACTTTCCATTGTGCTGATTATTCGACTCATGCTGCTCGCGGAAGACATCGATGATGTCGGAGTTGCGCAGGGTGAAGCCATCGATGTTCTTGGCGGTGAGCTCCCGATCGGTGACACTAATGTCGTCAGCAAGAATATTCTCACCTGCTTGAAACTTTGCTCCCCGTCCGAACTCGATGTCTTGGATAACAATGTTGCCGCCCGGATAGCTGTTCTGTGCGCTGCCGATGATCGGCTTCTCGCCATCGCCGTAGGATGTGATGACCAATGGATGCAGTTCGGACTCACCAATTGTCTTTGGTTGCAGCAGCTGGCCGGTGTTTTTGTACTCATAGCCGGCTTCGAACTTCAGCCAGTTCGAGGTGGGCTCGAACTTGGGTGATGTGGTGTACTTCCACAGTGACATGCCGGCACCTTCGGCCAGCGCCATATCCGGGCTGCTGCCATATTCGGGATGCTCGGCCAGCCATTGAGCATTGACCTTATTGACTGCGATGCCTTCGAGCGCGGCGATATCCTTGAAGGTCAGCGCGTCATCGCTGCCGGAAATGTAGATTTCGCGGTGGTTTTCACCGGTCTCGATGATCACGTCGTCGTTCGCATCGGTCTCCAGCATGTAGAAATCGCCGGTGCCCCAGCCGCCTTTCTGCACCCCGGCGCTGACGTCGAGGTCAATGGTGTGATCCGAGGTGCTGCCGTCCTTATGCGTGACCTTGACGGAGAAGGACTGATCGGCAGTTTCTGTGGTCCCGGTCAGCACGACTGCAAGTGAATGATCGGGATTCACTGTGACGTTTCCATAGTCCAAGCCGTTGGTTATCTGAATGGACGCAATGTCTGAATGCGGGAGTTCAACGGTAGTCACGCGCCCCGAGACCGCATCGACAACCAAGCCGTCACCGAATTGACTATCGGCGGCGCCCAGATGATTCACATCGGCATCATCAGCAACAGAATGTTCGAGCTTGACTTCTTGTGTGGTTGAGGATTGATTGAGGGAGATATTTGAATCTGAGGATTGCACGAGCATTTCTCCGATCTTTCACAGTTTGTTTGTTCGGCTCTTCTCTCGAAGGCCGTGCGGCGTGTTTTGTATTGGTAAGATTTATGGGGTGGTTCGGTTAACGAATTGCGCCACGCGCCAAAGCTAAGAACTTAAAAACAAAGACAAATTTTTATGATCTGTCTCAGACCGCTCTTCCATATTTTTATAGCTGAAAATCCTAAGGATATCATTTGGAAGCAGAAATTGCGATCCTTGTACGCTCATTTTGAAGCCGTCTTGGGTCTAGAGTGGGCGCCGAAATGATGAACGCAGTGCATGGTTTTTAACAATTGGTCATGCGTCATTGGACGATAAACGGACTAGGCATTGCAGCTGATGCAGCAGAATTTGCTCCAAAGCTTGAGAATCAATCTGTCAGTCAGTTGTCTGACGTTCGCGCCAATGGGACAATTTAGGGCGATGTGACAAGAAGGGGGTTTGTGGCACACCCTAGCCACTAAGGAGTGGGGATGAGGCAGAAACCCGAAACCCATTGGAGCCAAGGTGAGAAGGTCGTCAAAAACGTTCGACGTGCCACGCAAAGAAACCATTCAGCCGAAGAGAAGATCCGGATCGTGCTGGACGGCCTGAAGAGAGAGGACAGCATTGCTGAACTCTGCAGGCCACTGCGGCTCGCTCATTGATCAGTTTGAAGCTTGTTCGTAGAAGATTCTTGCCCGGCGCCGTATTCAACTTCGCCTAACTGTCTCAGTTGCATCTTGCGCACTAAAGATCCATGTGAGCTCAACGAAATATACCCAAAGGCTGGAATTTGTAGTGGCTAGTGCCCTTCATCCCCAGTGTTTTCCTTCGTTTACTCAAGAAGCGTCTGCGTAAACCTAGGACCACAACATATGGTGTTTCCAATTGAAAGGTACGCGAAACGTCGCTGATGGCGCACCAGCGTTTACAGCTTGTTAAGAAGAGTTATCCATACTTCGACCAAACATAGTTAAGATAAGGTGAGATAAAATATGACAGCGACTGAATTTGTGACTCTCGCCAAGTTGGCCGCTGAAAACGCGGAACGAAGCGGTTTCCACAACACGGCCCGTGCGCTGAGACGAGTTGTCCAGGATATGTCCGGCGCAGAGCTTGGATGTAAAATCCAGCCTTCTCCAGAACGTGAAGAAAACTCAATACACTTCTTAAATTGACTATTTGTTAACCTACTCTCCTTTAGGTTGTTATAGGGAACGGAGAGTACGAATGACAGAGGACAAGAAGATCCTGCATCAAATCAATGATTTAAGAGATTTTGCAGAGCAAGTCGGGTTTGATAAGGTTGTTTTGGAGTTGGAGCAGGTACTGAAAGCTTATGCCGAAGACTTGCGCTTGTTGGCTGAGGCCAATGACGACCCCACAAGAGGTTTGGACACCAGACCTGATCGGGGAAAATACAACGCCTGAGGGGTTCGTAGAAGCCCGCGTAGAAGCGGCACTTTTGCGCCAGCAGCTGCTTTGACCTAAACCGGTTCAACTAAAATAGTATCTTCATGGCGTCCCGACTTGACCTTGGGACGGGCTCTCTTTGGCGGGGTGCAGGAATGGGTACGATACACCAAATATGTGGTGACCGCGAAATCTGAACGATCAAGCCAGACAGATAGATCAAAGAGCTAACCCGCCTAGCTTGACCGTTGAGATTTGAGTATCTTACCTTTGCACTTAGGTAGTGTGTCTTTCCTGCTGTGCTTCGTTTTGACTTCGTTGGTATTCTGACGAAAGCTCGGTTACGGCTTCGATCGCAGCAACTTCCAACTGCAAAGCCAAAAGCGGCATCTTGTTGGACTTTGCGTAGTTCACCAAGTCGATCAGAACATCGAGAATCCACTCATTTTTCATGTGGTCTACTTCCAGTTTGAGGTGTTGATTTCAAGCGATGATCGAAAGACTTGTTTGGTCTGATCGCGGCCGGGCGGTTTGGTCGGTGCGTGGGGATGTCTTTGATAGTAGATCACCAATGGTATTGCTGTCACAATACCCATTGTTCGAAGCCGTAGGCGCGTCAGGAGGTTGATAGTCGAAGGATGACTGAAACCAACTCGTGGATTGGTCTGGTGTGATACCAGACGCTCTGTACAAGCCTCGTTTCTGTTCCGATGAATAGTGCCAGAGACCAACACTTACCTTTGCGCGCCCGCTCCCGCTACTGCCCAGGACTTCGGGCGACGCGCCCAGCCTGCGATAGATTCGGACCATTCGCTCGTCAAAAACGCCGACGAAGTGCTCGACACCGAAGTTCTCCATAATCTCTCCGCCAGCGAGCATGAGTGCAGCAGCTGCGCGGCTAGGCGTTTTTTTACTCAAACAAAACCGCGTACACTCCCAGATTGCGGGACTTACAATGGAGCCACCACCAAGTAGATGTTGAAAGCAATCATTCACCATAGTGCGCTCGACGGTTGGCAAGAACCGCATTGATCCGCCATGTGTCCCATCTGGCAGCTGCCAAACGACATAGAGTGGATTGAGCCGATCATATACGTCTTGCTCTCGCCCTCTATCATCGACGGTCACGTCCCACCGAAGTCTGGTGTGAAACTGATCTGCGCGATCTCGAAACATAGTAAGTGCGAGATCAGGATAGGCATCAAGTCTGTCAGCATAAATGTAGCGTAGCATTCTCTGTTCCTTTCGCGACATTGCGATGGTTACAGACAAAGCAAAAGTGACTTGACAATTGCCTATTGTAGCGTGCTGAGGAACAACACTTCATTCACGTCTCTTAACCGAACACGAGGTTTGGGATTGCTACGCCGTCGCAAGCAGGAAGCCAGAGTAAGACCGCAAGAAGTAGGCATCTTCGCGGCATATTTTCTTATCAGACTTCAACGCGATAGCGCTGAAAGTGCCTGCTACACTCACTTTAGAACATCTTCTAGAGTGATTTCGGGAGGGACTGTCTGTTGTCAGGGATTTTGCGACAGATGGCTGTTTGATCCAAGAGAGTGTCTTGCTCCTCCGCTTGGTTCGACTATGCGGCGGATTTGCGGTGAAGCCAGCGCAGGGTTTCGATGGTCTTTCGTTTGATCCTAGCTCATTGTTGCAGGATGGCCTGGCCGCGCCCGAAGCAGACGTCGGCCGGTGTCAGATTTTGCTCGCCTTAGCAATAGCGCCGGTGGTTGCAGTGCGCGACGAGTGCATCGATCCGTTGCTGGAGAACGGATACAACGAACGCATCAAGGGGACGCTTCGTTGAGAAGTTCTCGATACCGAATGGGTCACACCCACTGCACAGCCATAGGTCGTCATCTATACGGGCTCAGAAAGCAAATTCACACGCACCGCCATCAGGCGCTCAAAATGCGTCTGCCAGTGTCAGAAACAATAATAGACAGGCCCCAGTTAAGTACGCTAGCCCCGGGGGGGCTAGAAAGACCCCGATATCCTTCTATCAGAATTCTATTCATTGCTGCTATCGGGAAGTGATAGATACTCATCCTGGTCATACACATGGCCAACAAGGTCAAAACCAGGCAGGCCAGCCAAGCACCGCTCCTCCAGTATCATCTCCAACCGCATCGCCGTTAATGGAAATCCCAGGGCCAATGCATCTGTTGCCGCAATAGACACACGGTTCAATAGCTCTGCTTCTGTCATTTTACTGCTCCAAAGCTTCTGATTGGTAAGTTTTTACCAAAATACTAGTTAATGCCTCGCTAACGACGGGTCGATGTCATCCGCATTCCATAGACCTCTGCCAAAGACCCAGTAGGTTGCAAGGGAGCCGCAGCAAGGTTCGGACGAGTAGTTTTGGTCCCGGCTTCGCTAGCTGCCTTTGCTTGAGTGGATCTCCGAGTCTTTATCGCTTCATTGATCTTGCGATAGCCATACTGTCCGTATTGATTCTCAAGGCGGATCAGCGCCAATTGAAGTGCATCGTCATCTGCCTTTGCTGGCCGGCATTGCAGGGAGCTCGGCGCCAAACGAACGACCCGGCGCGTCCGCCGCTCAGACGTGACGAGCTTCTGGCGTGTATGAATGACGGCCTGACGGAGTTCCTTTGTGATCTCCCTCTCGGCGATTGTCGTGCAATCATCTGCCTGTCATCGGGACCCTGGGCTTAAGGAAGTTCAGGCTTTCCTCGAGTATGAGCTTGTCCAGTTCGAGCTCCGCGACGATCTTCTTCAGCATTCACCTTTGTCTCTCGGACTAATGACGTTCTAAAGGCTCATCGTTCTCTTTCTCCGGCGTCTTCAACTCCGACAACTGCGCGCGTCCCATTCCGCCGAACCACTTCCGCCAACTTTGGTAAGTCGCATCACTGATACCGACATTGCGGCATGCAGAGGCTACATCGTTGTCTGTCGATAGCTTCAGCTCGGTCTGACGCAGCAGCTTCAGCACGTCTTCGTCCGAGTGTCGCTTCCTCGCCATGCCATTTCCCCCGCTCGCGGCCAATGTAATCGCCCAGTTTTAGAGGAGAAAGACAGTTGTGCGTCTGCTGAGACTAGGGGGCGGCAAAAGTAATAGCCTTGTGCCGCGGAGATTCCGGCGCCGCGAATGACGGCAACTTCTTCAAGAGTCTCGACGCCTTCCGCAATCAGCTCGAAGCCGACCTTGTCCGCGACCGCTTTGATTGCCTTGATAAAAATCTTACTACTAATGCGATTATCGCATCCACAAATTAGGGAACGGTCGATCTTTACGAAGTCAGCGGGAAAACCATCTATGTTGCCCATCGACGAGTGCCCGGTTCCAAAGTCATCAACACCGATCTTGATTCCACACCGCCTCAGGAGAGAAAGGTTTCGCGTCACTGTTTCATTCAATTCGAGTACTTCGGACTCAGTAATCTCAATGCGGAGGCGCCGAGGGGACAGGTTCACTTCCTTGAGAATTGTCGAGATCGAAGCGGCGAAGTCGACTCGCAAAAAGTCTGCTGCTGAAAAGTTCACACAGACATACATATTGTCAGACCACGCTGTCGCAGCCGAACAGGCTGTTCTGACTACAAATTCACCCAGATCTCTGATGCGTCCACTTTTGGACGCGAGTAGAATGATTTTCTCAGCTGGTATCGCTCCATAGTCAGCGTGTTCCCAGCGCACCAGAGCCTCAGCACCGAGTATCGCGCTAGTTCGAACACCCATGGTGTAGATTGGTTGAAATGCGACGGCAAGCTCTCCCCTCTCTAAGGCACCGGGGAACTGAATCGACAGCGCGCGCATCATTTCGAAGTCTGCGCAGTCCACCTTGTCAAAAATCTTAAACTGATTCTTGCCGCTTTGCTTGGCCCAATACATTGCAATGTCAGCAGCTTGGCACTGCTCTTGAAGACTTACCGTTCCTTTGGGTTCGATTGAGGCGCCTATTGAGCAGCTGAGAAGGATTTCATGGTCGCAGATTATCTGTGAGCCTCGTAGTGCGGTGATGAGTTCATGCAATATACCCTCAGCTTCGAGCCTATCCTTGCAACTAAGTGCCGCAACGAACTCGTCTCCGCCCTTACGACAAACCAAAGTCCCAGGAGGAAGGTATCTGGAGAGGATCTCGCTAATCTTGATGATCAAGCCATCTCCAACGTTGTGACCGAGGCTGTCGTTGATGAGCTTGAGGTTATCGGCGTCCACAAAAATGACCAAAGTCACACCATGCAGAGATCCAAAATACTTAGTGTCAGCACAGCTCCGCTGGAACTCTTGGAATCTGAGCAATCCCGTCAATTCATCCAGATTGTAGTCTACTTCGTCGGTTGTTTGACGAGAAAGGGCCGGAGAGAGCATCTCAAACTTCATCGCACTGGTCATCCATCTTTCTTATTCTACGCCTAGGCGTGGCCGCTTAAGCGAGACCTGCTTGTCAAGCGCCCGGCCGATGTTTCCCTTATTGAAGACATTACTTAAATTTGAATGAATGATGTTCAGCCCCAGAACCGGGTGCTCTCCATGACTTGAAGCTTACCCAAATCTAACGCCTTGAGACTGCAGAATCAGATCACGGTCTCAAGATGAATAGGTTTTCCCCGAAAACGCCACGTCAGATCAGCTCGGGTGATTTGAAAGCTTGCCGATCCGCGGCAGCCGCCTATCGACCGCGATGGGCGCAACTAAGCGGCGGCTACATGGTTCTCCAGGTCTTCCGAAAGACCGGCAAACTGATCTATTGATGCGGAATCTACCCGTGTCGCCTCGGTGATGCAGATCATGTAAACCTCTTCGCCATTTACCTCTGATCTCGAGAGCACAATGTAACGCATCCCTATCGCGCTCATAAAACGTGCTACCTTCGGGTAGACAACCGCAACAAAGCCGGTCAATTGCCTTTCTCTCCTGAAATGCTCGAGTAAGAGCAACAAGTCTCGAAGCACGGTTTTGCTTTGAGCACTTGGTACATCGGGAGAGCGGCAGAAGCGGGTTAGCTCATAAACCCGACCGCGCTGCATTTGTAGGAAATCCCTTGCATCTGGAAAGCTACGGAAAAAGTGATCAATGAGCATCGTAGGGGAGGTTGTGGGCCTCACTCGGCAAGAACCGAAGTGACGGTATCGCTGATGGACAATCAGGTATCGGCTGCTGCTGTCATCGTATTCGTCGATCTCATACTCGCCTTCTGTGAGATTCAGGTCCCAGCGTTGGCGATCAACAAACTGACGTCGACGATCACGGAACATCGCTTTGGCCAAGGAGGTCGGGAGCGTTTGTTGAGTATAGACTAGGCTGTTCATGATCACCTCAAAGTGTAGATGACGTGACCTTGTTCCCTTAGTCTTACCCTATGGATAATCAAATATTATCAATGACTTAAGTTAATGTAATGTAACCGAAATCGTTTAGACTTGTGGCACGACGGTTACAGAGATCAGTGGGGACACATTCATGTTCTGATTTGTACTGAGAAGCCGAAATGCGTCTCAAGGCCTTTGAACGAAAGGCCAAATCGTGACTGGATAGCCACACTTCCTAGCAGCGTTCTTTACCGGGACCCGTGGCACGCTCGCTGATTCAGCCGTTCTTAACTTAATGAAGTCCATAAAATGCGAAATACTTCGTTGGATTGGCTGTATGCAACACTGGGCTAGAAGCGTGCTCGAAGAACTACTGTGGGCGAACAAGGACGTTTCTGATCGTATCAGAGCAGATACGATGAGAATCGTAGGTTTGATTGAGGAGCGTGATGTGCATGACTTCAGAACGCACGAATTATCTGAGATCGCCGACCATCTCTCGGTTTGTACAGACTTGTCTGATCTATCCTACCACATGTGGAGTCTGACAACGTCTCTCGGGTTTCAACACTTTGCCATCTTTGTTTTATCTCAAGGGCCTGGAATGAGCTTTAAGCCCCGGATCTGCACTTCATTCAACCAAAAGTGGATAGATCGTTATGTAGAGCGCCGCTATCAGTACGTCGATCCTGTCATGGCCAAGGCAAGCAAGAGTGACGGGTCGTTTCTTTTTTCAGAGGCATTTAGCAACGCTCCAATGGCAGTTGAATTCTGGGCAGACGCAAAGGCCCATCGGATCGGCCAACAAGGTGTTTGTTTTGCAATGACCAGACCCAACGGTTCGCGAATTGGAATCTCATTTTCTGCTGACGCGACCGAGGAGAAAATATCAGAGACGGTCCTTCTCAATGAATACGATCTAAGTTTTCTGGCTCAACTCGCTGCAGACTCGTTTTGTTTCTCAGCGGCCGGCCCGTCACTTCCCAATGACACTCTGAGCGTCAACGAACTGCGGTTTCTTCAAGTCTTAGCAAATAGCCCAGACCCGAAGGAGGCTTTGAATGTGTCGTCTTCCTTCGGCTCGAATGAGAGCTTACAAGCATCAATACGATCAAAACTAAATGTAGAGACGGTTTTTCAAGCGATCGCTATTGCGGCGTCGAGGGGTTGGTTCGACGATTTACCCTACGACTCAATGGAGATTCTCAAGCCGTTTTCGCCGCTTTTGGGACTAGATGAAAAGACCGGTGAGATGGATGGTTGTCTCATAGAATCTGGTCAAAGCAGCGACAAGAGAGGTGGGAGAGGGATCAAATAGTGTTCGATTTGACTTACACCGGACCCACGTGGTTTGCTCAGTGTGACTGATGCACACGAGCGCTGAGACACTAAGTCATGGAACTGTACTCCGGCATCTCCCCATTTGGAGATGTCAAGCTCGGAAAAACCAACAGATCAAGGGGCGTCTTAAGCGCCTAGCTTGAAGCGTTGCTGACGCTTTAGCTTTCGCGGAAGGCCCGCGCGAAATAGTCCGCCACCGGTTTCACAAGATAGGCGATCGGGGTGCGATCCCCGGTCTTGATGTAAGCCTCGACCGGCATGCCGGGAATGAGCACGGTGCCCTGCGCCAGCTTGTCCACCTCACCATCATTCAAAACGATTTCGGCGCGATAATAGCTCTGGCCCGTCACCTCATCCTCGAAGGCATCCGCGGAGATCTGGACCACCTGTCCATAGAGTTCAGGCGTTGTCCGCTGATCGAGTGCGGACAAGCGCAGCGTCACATCCTGCCCGGCAACCAGCTGGTCGATGTGGATCAGATCAACCCGCGCGGCAATCACCAGTGGACGATCCTGTGGGACCAGGAACATCACCGGCTCGGCCGCCCGGATCACCGAGCGGGGTGTGCGCACTTGCATGTCGTAGATGACACCCGACACCGGTGCTCGGATGTTGAGCCGGTCAATCTCTTCCTGCAGGGCGTTGCGCTGCTCCATAAGTTCGAGTTCCCGCGCCCGCAGGTCGCGCAATTGGGTGATCGCTTCTTCACGGGTGCCGGTAGACAGCCGCAGGCGCTGGATGTCGATCTCGGTGATGCGGCCTTCCGCCTGGGCTTTGGACGCGGCCAATTCGCCCAGCTGGCCATTCAATCGCGCCGACTCCCGCTGCAGGCTGAGGACCGTCCCCGCCTGGGTCAGCTGACGTTCCAGAAGGGATTGCTGATTGGCCAATTCCTCTTCGATCAGCGCAAGCTGTTGAGACAGCGACACCTGTTGCGCCTCGATCCCTTCGATCTGGCTGCGGATTTGCCCCGACTGTTTGGAGAGCTGCTCGGTCTCCTGCGCCACGGACAAGCGCCTTGCATTGAAGAGGTTCCGCTGTCCATCGACCAATTCCTGTACATCGGTATCGGCCTGTCCCGCAGCGACGAGTTCCTGATCAAAGTCGATTGCGTCGGCTTCGTCCGCTCCGCTTCCAGCCGCCCCTGCGCGCCATAAGCTCGAACAACTGATCTTCGACAATTGTCAGGCGCGAGATCAGCTGCGCGCCGTCGAGTTTCAGCAGGAGATCGCCGGCATCCCACGGCGTCCCCCTCATCCACAAGGATTTCCGCGACGGTCCCGCCGGTTTCGTGCTGAACGATCTGTCGGTTGCGGTCGACTTCGAAACGACCCGAGGAAACCACCGCACCCGAGATCTGTGTCATCCGCGGCCCAGGCCCCGAAGCCTCCCACGAGACAAAGAGCCCGAGAAAGCCGAGGAACAGCGGCTTGCGCGCCGACCATTTCGCCACGTCGCTCATGTCACACCTCCTGCACCGGCCGGGGCCTGTTTGATCTGCTTGTGGTTCTTGACCATCCCGGCGAGCACCTCGTCTTTGGGCCCGAAGGCAAGCCGCATCCCGCCGTCGAGCACCAGCAACATATCGCATTCCTGAATGGCCGCAGGCCGGTGCGCCATGATCAGCCACCGAGCTGCCATTTTTCTTCAGCGCCCGGATCGCTGAGTTCAATGCGAGGCTGCCTTCGTTGTCCAGATTTGAATTGGGCTCGTCGAGCACAACCAGAACCGGATCGCGATAAAAGCGCGCGCGCCAACCCGATGCCGCTGCATCTGGCCGCCTGACAGGCGCGACTGCCCTGAGGTGATGATGGTGTCATAGCCATTCGGCAAGTCGAGGATCATCTGATGCGCCGCCGCTTTCTTCGCCGCGATCACGACTTTCTCGGGATCAGGTGTGCCTCGAGTCGGGCGATGTTCTCGGCAATTGTCCCATCAAAGAGCTGCACCCGCTGCGGCAGATAGCCGATGTGCTGGCCCAGAACATGTGGCGCATACTGATCCAGGGTCGCCCCATCAAGCCGGATCGACCCTGCCGTCGGCGCCCAGACACCGGTGAGTGCGCGCGCCAGCGTCGACTTTCCCGCACCAGACGGCCCGATCACACCAATCGCCTGCCCCGGTTTCACATCGAAGGTCAGCGATTTCAGCGAAGCCTGCCGCTCGCCCGGCGGCACAACGCTGAGCAGTTTCACGGCCAACTTCGCCTTGGGTTTCGGCAGCGGCGTCTTGTCCTTTTCTTCCGGAACAGCGCCCAGAAGCTCGCTGAGGCTGTCCCAACCTTTGAACGCACGCTGCACCACAGGCCACTGGTTCAACGCAAGCTCTACCGGTGCCAGCGCGCGGCCCAGAAGGATTGAACCCGCAATCATTGCCCCGGCGGTCATCTCGTTTTGCAGCACAAGGTACGCGCCGATCCCCAGCATCGCCGATTGCAGTAAAAGTCGCAGGGATTTCGTTAACGACGAGAAGAGCCCGGTCACATCGGTGGCCTGCACTTGCCGCCCGAGCGACTGGCCGCGCGCGGTCTGCCAGCGTGCGAAGGCCGCATCACGCATGCCCATCGCCTGTACCATCTCGGATTCCGTGCGGATCTGGTCGGACATCAAGGTGGCGACATGGCCCGCATGGGTCGCGCTGGCCTGCGGCTCACGCGAGAGTAACTGGTTGGCCAGCGCGATGATAATCAGGACAGCAGCGCCACAGACCGCGAAGTACCCCAAAATCGGGTGAAAAATGAAGATGCCTGCGAAGAAGACCGGCGTCCACGGCATGTCGAAGGCGGCCATCAGCACGGGCGAGGTCATCAGGCGTTGCACCGCTTCGAGATCGGCCAAGCCGGTCTGAGATTTCACATCGGGCGCCACGACTGATTTGCGAACCACGGCATCGAACACGCGACGGTCGAGATCGGCCTGAAACCGCGCCCCCACGCGCGCCATGATCCGACCCCTGGTGTAGTCGAGCAGACCCATGATGCCGTACATGAAGATCACGATCATCGACAGCGCGATCAGTGTCTCTTCCGAGCCAGAGCCGAGCACACGGTCGTAGACCTGCAGCATGTATAGCGGCCCGGTCAGCATCAGCAGGTTGGCAAAGAGGCTGAACAGCGCCACCGCCCAATAGAGCGACCGGCTGCGTCTGCGGACGCGTCGTAACTCCTTGCGTCCGGTCTTCGTGTAAGAAGTCTGCATCGCTCTGTTCCGTCTCTCGTCTATTCGGCGGCGTGCGCTGAGCATCCGGGGCTTTGCCGCTCAAACGTGGGCATTCTCTGCCATTCACAAGATGACTTCTGGTGATGTGAACGGTGAGTTCTGTTTGAGTGAAATAGTGTATAAAACTTCAACTTTCGGTTAAGATGTATCCGTCCGCGGAACTACCCCGGTAGTCAAAATCCAAAAGCTAACCAAATGATGGATGCGCCCAGGCAGGCGTAATCACCAGATGAATATGATGCGACGTGGACTGCCGACACCTTCCTGCGGTCTTTGATGCATCGCTTTTTGCGCTAACGACAGAAGGGCAAGTAGATCAGTTTACCTTTGAGATAAGGCGACCGTCACATCAGGTTGCTGCACGTAGACAGCCCCTTGGCCCACAAAACACAATCTGGACACCATTGCACGTCTGGTCATGGCGCAATTCTTATGCGGCAGATTTGAAGAGGCGTCCTTTTTCAAGGTAGCTTAAAAACCTCAAGACACAACGGAACAGCATTGCCCAGCCAGAGAGATCGATCAACCTGAGACAGACTGACCTGGTGATCGTTGGTCTTGCGTTTATGTTGACCGCTAGGGTCTTTGCCAAGAAAGGAATGTCTTGGAAATCCACTTGATGCTGAGACCAATTTGAAACTTGCATTTTTGGGCAACGAACAAAAGTCTCCGTTTTGGATATCCAAGAACCGCGCCAGCCCCACAAAGAGGCTACATCGCCTCTAGCCTTCAGCAGAAATTCATTTCTCTTAAGGTCGTCGCAGGGCTTTGTTGCACAAATCGGTGCGTGACTGTACTTCCCCTTTCCCCGGACGGATTTAACCTACGACCTCGGTAACAGGTATGCCAAGAGCTGTGTATTTGTTGAGGACGGCTACGCGGACTTGGATTTCGGCGACCTGGCGGTCGAAGTCCCGCGCCATGAGGCTCTGACTCAGCAACTTTATACAATGCATCTTGGTTTCGACACGGCTTCGTCGGTGATACCCGCTCCACCGTCGCCAGATGGCGCGACCGAGATATCGTGATGCATTGACGGCCTCATTACGGGCTATGGCACCGGCGCTGGTGGGTTTCCACGGCTTGGCGTTCTTGCGCGGCGGGATGACCGCATGGGCATTCCGGGCAGCAATCACGTCATGGCATCTGCGTGTGTCATAGGCCCCGTCGGCTGTCACTGACCCGATGGCCTGATCGGCTGGAATTTGATTGAGCAACTCTGGCAGCATTGGCGCGTCACCGACATTGCTGGTGGTGACTTCGATGGCGCGAACTTCTAGCGTTTCCTCGTCGATGCCAAGGTGTATCTTGCGCCAAATCCGGCGTTTCGGGCCACCATGCTTGCGGGCGTTCCACTCGCCTTCACCCTCGGCCTTGATGCCGGTGCTATCGATCAGAAGGTTCAGTGGACCGGTGCCACCACGATAAGGCAGGCTCACGTTCATGGTTTTCTGGCGGCGGCACAGGGTGCTGAAGTCTGGCACTGACCAGTCCAAGCCGATGAGCCGCAACAAGCTTTGGACAAAGCCAGTTGTCTGCCGGAGCGGCATCCCGAACAGAACCTTCAAAGTAAGACAGGCCTGGATCGCAGCATCACTGAAACTCTGTTGCCGGCCGCGCTTGCCGCTCGGCGGCGGCACCCAAACCATCTCAGGATCAAACCAGATCGACAGCGATCCGCGTCGCTTCAGGCTGTCGTTGTAAGCCGACCAGTTCGTGGTCTTGTACTCTGTAGGGGTCCAACTGCTCATGCCCTGCAGCTATCATGCTGGATTCAAACAGTGAATCTCACAACGCGATTTGTGCAACAAAGCCTCGTCGCAGGACTCTTCCAACACCTAAGTCCGATTGCAAAACGTTTCTTCGGAGGAAGCTACGCGACGAATGATCAGCTATGAAGTGATGAATAGCGATGTGCGCCTGAACTGTCGGAAGTTTCGACGTGATAGCAAGCACTTGTCGTCGACATTTCACGAATGACTTGCCTCAAGGCGCGAGCGGTGTTGGTAAAGCCGCTTCGATCTGCTTCGTCAGCCGCCATCCTGGCGAGAGTCAAAAATTCGGCTTCAGTCATATCGCGTCTCACCTCGCCTAGATTAAGATTTGTTCAAGTGTCAGCAATCATGCTTAACAAGTTGTAAACGTTGATAAAGGGTGAGCGAAGTTTCGCGCATCATCCGATGACCATTGTAAGACATTGCAAATCGAGGTTTCTTCTATTCCCGCTGGCGCGGCGCCGTCTGATGCTAGAGGTGGGCTACAGAGAAAATGACTTGACCGGGGACGGGTACCTGACGTCGAGAGAAACTCAGGATACCGCAGCTTGGGAGAATTTTGGGTGGGCGTGAAGGGTTGAAGAATTGCGGCTTTGGCCGCTCTGTGAGCTCGCCCAACCTTGGAAATCGCGCTGGCAATGAAGGTATGCAGTGCGGAACAAAGCTGGCGTTTGCTGTGTTGATGCCAATGGCTGCTCTTTGCTCAGGCAATCGCCATGCTTAGACATGCGTCCGCTACATGTGGTTGGACAAGAAGTGAAGGAAATCGTCGCCGGTGCACTTTGCTGCAAACTGGCTACCAGTTGTTCAAGTTCCGTGCGGATCAAACCGCGCCAACGCCACGCTCTTGCCACTGTTTCCCACTGTCCGTCGAACCCGCATAAATCGCGCAAAATTTTGTTTTTTTCTTCATCCTTCGTTTACGCAATGAGTGCAGTTTTGCCTGTAATCCGCGTGCAAAAGAGATTACCCATGAGAGTGCTACTAATTGAAGATAACGATCTCGATGCTTTCGTTACGGAGCGTGCGCTCCGCTCGGTCGTACACGACATTGAAATTGCTCGTTCGGTCTGTGCAGAGACCGCGCTGGAGAGCGCTCGATGTACAGACCTTGCATTCGATTTTGTCTTGTTGGACCAAAATCTTTCCGGAACCAAGGGCACTGACTTGGTTGTGCCCCTCCGTCGAGAAGTATCCACTGCGAAATGCCCTGTGATAATGCTAACTGGTGACCACTCAGATGACACGCGCATCCAAGCACTTAAACATGGTGCGACAGCTTTTTTGTCAAAGCCGATCGATAGCCGACGCTTTACGGATCTTTTCATTGAGCGAAAGCTCTACTGGGATATCCATGACCTTCCGAGGAACCTTGAAAGATATAAAGCAGCAGTTGCCGTATGAGGCCAGGCGCCGTCATATTTTTTGCCGACGCTATGCAACGAGCAAGGCTTGGGTGTCATCCTCGGAAAGTGGTTTCTGGAAGTAGTGTGAAGCTTGACGGAAGGATTCCGCTTTAACCTTGTCCGCAGGGTCCTCTGACGACGTGAGGAACGCAATTTTACTTGTCACCACGTCCGCTCCGTAGTGCTCAGTAAGCATTTCCAGCAGGGTGAACCCGGACATAAACGGCATTGAGATATCGAGCAGGACGTAGTCAGCAACCGGCAGCGATGATGTACGTGCCATGTCCAGCATTTCGTTGCCACTGTGCACGCCAATGATCTCTCCAACCTTTGGGTTTCTTCTCAACACGCGCTTGGTCACAAAGATGTCGGTGTCGCTGTCATCGACGATGACAATTTTGCATTTTTGTTCGTTCATTTGCATTAGCCCTTTCTAGGCTTCTAGCGGTAATTCTATGTGGAAGGTGGTTCCTCGCCTGTCCCGGTTCGAGGCTGCCGTGATCGAACCACCATGGTTTTCAACGATCTGACGGCAGATAGAGAGACCCAAGCCGGTACCTTCGATGTCATCGCTTCGATGCAGTCTTTTGAAGGCTTCGAAAACAAATTCTCGGTCTTTAGGAGCAATCCCAATGCCATTATCGCTAAACTCCAAGAAAACGGTTGTCTGTGACACCTCAGAAGCCAAGGTGATTTCGGCAGGCTCATCGTCTTGCGCGTATTTCAGCGAATTCAGAAGAAGGTTTTCAAACAACGATTTAAGCTGCTGCCTATCACCTCGGAGTGTAGGCAGATCATGATAGTTGATCGTAGCTCGCGCAGCTAAAATTTGAGTTTCGCAATCGTTCTGCACCTCTTGCAGGAGGAGATTACAGTCGACGCTGTCTTCACCCGACCGTTTTTCCATTGCCATGGAATACTGAAGAACACGCTCTAGCATCGTAACCAGTCGGCGTTGGTTCGCTTGGACATGTTTGAAAAGCTCAGTCTCTTCGGCATCGAGCTTTCCACCAAGGGAATTACTCAGCTCATCAACCAAGAAACTCACGTTCTTGGCCGGTGACTTGAGATCATGCGCGAGCCCATAAGCAAACGCTCGAAGCCTCCCATTTGTACGTTCAACCTCAAGAATTTCATCTTGTTGGATCTTCGCAAGATCGCTTGAGACTTTACGCGAAACCGCTTCAGCATTCTTGACTTCTGTAAGGTCATTGTGCGCACCAAGCATGCGAACAGGCGTTCCGTTTTTGTCTCGAATCGCCACACCACGACAGCGCACCCATACAGTCGAGCCGTCAGCGTGCTTGTAACGAACGACTTGATTATAGGGGTGGGTAGGATCAGCGCAGTGCTTATCAAAATTCTCTAGGGCAACTGCCAGGTCGTCTTCAAAAATGATGTCCTGCCACTCAGCAGGGTTGTGCGACTTGGACGAAGGTTCGATCCCGAGTAATTGCCAGAATTCGGGACTCATCCATTCATCTTGGGGCCGCTCAAGGTTCCAATACCAAACACCGTCTAGAGAACCCTTTTGAAGAAAGTCCCAGATGTCCGGATCCTTGCTGACCAAATCGTACAGCTCGGACTGGAGGTAATGTCGCCCTTCTGGCTTACTCGCCTCGTCGTTCATTTTAGCCACTCAGCACATTTGTAGAGGCATAACCTTGCATTTAGGAAGGTTACTGTTTCGTTAAAGCTGTCATTTTTTCTTGGCTGAAAAGCTATGAGTGCGCGGAAAGCAGCCGCGCGACGTTTTTTTGATGCTCAAGCAGAACCATACTGTTGATGGCTGCAGGAACTGACTGCAAAATCGCGTACGCTCTTCCTAAAGTCGCCGGTGGGACACAACACAGAATATGGGAGGTATGGGCCCGTTCCAGACGTCGGATGCAGTTCGGCATCAGACATAGGAACTGGTCCCCTGCCCTAACGGACGGCCCAGAGCCGCCGTTGGGCCAGCGATCAAGTCTCTGCGATCGCACCCGCAACAGCTGCCGTTCGGTGCACCTGCTCAATATCAGCAGTTGCCGAATCTGAAGGGTGGACCTAGTCGGCCTACAGACCGCCTGCAGTCTCGCGCTTTCAATGCGCCTTGCATGGGCTAGCTTTACGTAAGGTAAATTTAGGTGTCACCACATGATTGACGACGACAGCCCCGCATTGGGCCGCTTCGACAAATCATTTCTGATCCACATGATCCGGGATTTCTTTATAGTCTTGGTGATCGTGACTCTGATCGAATTCTCGCTGAAGGCGGCGCTGGTCTATTTCAATTATCAATCCAGTGGCCAAGACGAGGCGGCCATCGTAGCCAACGATCTGGCCGAGAACGTCAGATCGATCATGCTAAACGAAGGCGGTCCAGTCGCCGCGAGGACGATGTATCCGATCCTGGAAAAGAACTGGTCGGATCTTGGTTATACGATCGCCATCGAACCCTCGCCCGTGACAGTAAGGTCCATCGAGGCAGGGTTCGGGTTCACGCCTCAGGGCATCCCAGCTACGGAATGGCTCGACGGACAGTTCAAGTCGGCCGAACTCGAGATCGTCGCCGAGGAATTCTGCCTCGCCTGCCATTCTCAGGCGGAGGTCGGTGATACGCTGGGGACCATCACGGTTCGGAACTATCTTGCGCGCGATTTCGCCCTCTGGCTCGAAGACGTTCGCCTGACCGCAACTCTATCGACGGGCAAGATCCTTCTGCATTCATTCCTTCTATTCCTGATCCTGCGTGCGCGGCTGGAACCGCTGATGGAGCTTCGCGCGGTCGTGAGTAACCTCGCGCGCGCCTACGGCAATATCGGACACCGCGCGGAGATCCGGACATCGGACGAGTTCGGCGTACTTGCCCGTGACCTCAACCTTTTTCTGGATCGCATTTCGAGGATCGTTGCAGAACTCGACACCGTATTGGGGCGGGTCGTGTCGGCAAATGACGATATCATCGCCATCCAGTCGGATCTGCGACTGTCGATCGAGAAGGTTGTGTCGAACATGCGCACCGTGGAACGCGACGCCATGCTGGGCGCACGGCGTGAGCCTCGGCTATCGAACGAGTGGTTCAGCGCAGTTCGCGGCCAAATCGGCCAGCTTGACGCCGAAGTGTCGAAGGCGGGAAGCGTTGGAGACGCGACTGAGCTTCTCGATACCCTCAAGCAGGTCGTAAGCGATGCCGAGACACAGATTGCCGCCAACGAGAAAATCTTCGAGAAGCTTGCCGGTCTCGGTGATGAAAGCGATGCCCTCAAGGACTCCATGCTCGAGATGACCCGTCTCGAAGAGCGGCTTCAAGGGATCGTCGAGACTTGCAGTGTTCTTGTGCGCCGCCTGCAACCTGAGACAAGTTCAACGAACGAAAACTCGTAAATTGCGCGCAAACCTTGAATGGGCCACACAGCAGACGTCGGAGCAGATGTAGCAACTTAGTCCAAGACATGAGGTCCACCTGCAGAGGTGGCCCCCACCTGCCTTTCATCGCGACCGGTAGTACCGTGGCGCAGCTTCACCAAACCGGTCATTTGCTACTGCCTAGCCCCGTGTCTGGGTGCCATTGACCAAGCCTATTAGGCCAAATTTGACCAACACGTTGACGCTCATTCCACCTTGTCTTTCTCGGGCGTTTGAATGGTCGGCGGTCTGTCCAGAGGTCGATCTGCGTCGAGTTCCGCCTGATTGGACGCAAGGGCTGCCGTTTCGGGGGTGGACGCGCGTGCCAATGGTTGCGACTGGAAGGCAACCTTGTTTTCGGCGGCCACCGGCGGTGCCGTCTTCAAACGCAAGAGCGCAAACAGGATCAGCAATACATGTGCTCCCCCAGTGATGCCAAAAAGGCTAGCAGGTCCGAAAGAAGTCATCGCAAAGCCGGCGATGGTGGGTCCAATGATTGAGCCGATGCCGAAGACCAATAGGAGCCCGCCGCTGACCTGAATGAAGGTGCCGGGTTCCGCATGATCATTGGCGTGCGCAACGATTACGGGGTACATCGCGAATACCGTCGCGCCGAAGAGGGCAGCGAATGCCAGCACAGCAACAGGCTGCGCTAGGCCGGTGAACAGGAATAGCGCATCAGCGATCAGCGCAAAAACGGTGATCCCAATCAATACTTTGCGCCGGTCAAACCTATCTGAGGCAATCCCTATCGGAATCTGAGAGGCAGCGCCGGCCAAGATCGGGATACTGGCGAAGAGCGCAATGTCATTGAGGCTCAGTCCGATCCGGGCCGCATAGACGGCTGCCAATGTACCGAAGGATGCATTTGAAATCCCCACCATTAGAACAGCGAATACCGCGACGGGGGAGTTTTTCCAAAAGCTTCGAAGGTTCAGCGAAACCTGGGTAAGCGGGCGGGGTGTCGTGGTTGCACTGATCGCGGTCGGTAAAAGAGCAAGACAATAGACCATCGCAGCAAGGACGAAAAAGAAGTATCCATTGGCGTCTCCCAGCGTAAGAACCATTTGCCCCGCCGTTGTGGCGGCCAAATTTACCATGGTATAGACGCCAAAGATGCGCCCGCGTGAAGAGGCGTCGGCCCGCTCGTTTAGCCAACTTTCAACGATCATCGCTGCTCCGGCGAAGCAAAAGCCGGACAACGCGCGCACAGGAATCCAGACCCAGGGCGAGATCAGCACCAACGACAGCAAAACCGCAATGGCGGCGATGGCGCACATGGCTCCAAAGGCACGGATATGGCCGACTCGGGCGACCAGGGCCGGTGTTCGCAGGCATCCCGCAACATACCCTAGTGCCCAACCTGTTCCAAGCAAGCCCAAAGAGGCGGCCGTGAAGCCTTCGACCTCACCCCGGACAGGCAGGATTAGCGCGTTGACCCCGCCCGCAAACAAGAGGAACGCCGATCCCATCAACAGGGCCGTTAACGGAAGCAGGCTTCTCAGCATGAAACGAGTTTGCCTTTCAGAGCCATTTCGAGAACTTGAATATCAGAAAGAGGGCAACACCGCCGACAAGAGAAACACCTGTCAGAACCCAGAACGCCAGCGGCGCGGCAGTCCCTGGCATCCCGGCGACGTTCACGCCAAAGAGCCCAGTCAGAAAGCCGAGCGGTAAGAAGATCGCCGCCACGACTGACAGAACATAGCTGTTGCGGCTAAGCGCATGGGCGCGGTCTGCGTCTATATGGTCCTGCAAGGCTGTCAGGCGGTCGCGTGTTGCGTCCAGCTCTTCAACAATGCGGCGTGTTCGGTTCGCAGTTTCGCGCAGAAGAGCGAGTGCTTCAGGCGCGATGATCCAGTCTTCCAGGCTTGCCAGCGCGGATATCGCTTCGCGCTGCGGATTGATAAAGCGCCGCATCTTGATGACGGCCTGGCGAAGGCCGCCGAGTTTGCCCGCAGGCAGGCGTTGACCGGCCGCTACGACTTCTTCCAACTCATCCGTTTCTTCCTCCAGCCGCAGTGAGACGGTTTCAATCCGGTTTGTCAGTCCATAGGTCAGTTCTGCAAGGAATTCGCCGACCAATCCCGGCGCCGTTCCCGCGTCTGCCGATTGTCGGATCGCATCCACAGCCCAGACCTTGCGGAGTCGCGCCGAGACGATGGCACGCTCGGTCACCCAAATCCGCAGAGACACCATGTCTTCAGGATCGGATTCGGGGTTCAGGTTCACCCCGCGTAAGTTGAGGATCAGACCGTCATCCAGCCTCTCACATCGTGGACGCGTTTCGCTCTGCCAGAGGGCACGGGCTGCGATATCAGGAAGATGCTCCTTCACCCAAGGTTTGGTCATGGGGTCGGTCAGATCGAGGTGCAGCCAGCGGTAGCTGGCGTCAGTCTGCAGGTTCGGCCAACTCTCCAGTAACTTTTCGGTACTTCCCTGCAGAACATCGAAAGCTGCTATTGGATTAAGTGCAGATTGGGCCATCTCGTCAGCTTAGTGCGAAAAGATGAGATGATCCAAGCCGTTGCAAGTCCGGCGCTGCCGATAAATCACCAGCCGCATTTCCGGGGAAAATGATCTAACGTATTTGGTTGGGACGCCCGCATTCCTATATGCGCGATGCAGGTAGCTGGAAAAGATGCGATGGTACGTACTTTCATTCTCATGGCCGCAATGACGGCCTTTGTCGGCGTCATTGGGCTGATGCTGGGTGGTGAGGTTGGGCTCATCATTGCCCTTCTCATAGCCTTTGGCATGAACTTCTTTGCCTACTGGAATTCAGACAAGGCGGTCTTGCGGATGCATGGCGCGCGCGCTGTAGATGCCCGTGCTGCGCCCGATCTTTGGCAAATGGCGGAAAGCATGGCGCGCCGCGCCGGCATGCCCATGCCTGCGCTCTACGTCATTGAAACCGAGCAACCCAACGCCTTTGCGACCGGACGCAACCCGGAGAATGCCGCCGTTGCCGTCACGCGGGGGCTCCTGCACAGCATGAGCCGCGAAGAGGTGGCCGGTGTCGTGGCCCATGAACTCGCGCACATCAAGAACCGCGACACACTCACCATGACGATCACGGCAACGCTTGCCGGTGCCGTTTCGATGCTTGCCAATTTTGCGATGTTTTTTGGCGGTGGACGGGACCGGCCCTTTGGTCTGATCGGCACCATCGCGATGGTGATCCTGGCACCCTTGGCCGCAGCCATGGTGCAGATGGCAATCAGCCGGGTGCGAGAATACGAAGCGGATGCCGAAGGTGCTGCCATCTGTGGCAACCCAGAATGGCTGGCCTCGGCACTCAACCGGCTTGGCGTGTTGTCAGGTCGGATCGACAACATCGCAGCAGAGCGTAACCCGGCCACGGCTCATCTGTTCATTGTGAACCCGCTGCATATGCAAGCGGTGGACAGCCTTTTCGCGACCCACCCACCAATCGAAAAGCGCGTCGCAAAGCTGCGTGCAATGGCCTCCTGACGTTAAAGAGCCTTCGCTCGCAGCGCACGTGTGGTCATACGTCAGTGGACCTCACGTCAAGCGGTCCGCTGCCTAGGGCTCGCCGTCACGTCTCAGGTGCAGAGCAGGCGCGGATCCGTCCTTGTTCTCACCAAAATAGATCGTCTGGTGAGGATAGGGGATTTCTATACCGCGTGCATCGAGAACGCGTTTGCACAGCTCATTGTAGGCCCGCCCAATGGCCCATTGCTTGCCGGGGGCACATTTGATGCGGGCGCGTAGGACAACGGCGCTGTCCCCAAGCGCCTGGACGCCGAACCATTCAAGTTCGCCTTGAATAAACGGACCATGCTCACCGGCGCGAAGCTGCTCGAATGCTTCCAGCATCGCATCGCGGCCATCATCAATGTTTTCTCGGTAAGCAATGCCTAGGTCACAGACATAGTAGGAGAAATCTTTGACGTAGTTCGAGACCATGTCGACAGAAGAGAACGGGATCAGATGCACGGTTCCGTTCACATCCCGAAGCGTGATCGACCGGATTGTCAGTTTCTCGGCAACGCCGGTGGTGCCACCCAAGGTCACGACATCGCCCACGTTGATCGCATTCTCGAACTGAATGAACACCCCGGTAATGATGTCCTGCACCAGTTTCTGCGCGCCAAAACCGATGGCAAGCCCCAAAACACCTGCCGATGCGATGAGCGGCGCGATGTCGATGCCCATCTCGGCGAGTGCGAACATTAGGATGATCACCATCAATACAATCGTCGCCGCATTCCTCAGGAGCGTCAGCAGCGTCTTTTCGCGAGACGTCGGCGTCGAGCCGTATTCGGGGTTCAGCCGGTAGTCCACCCAGGAGACCAGCGAGAGCCAGATGAGCATGCCAAAGAGCAGGATGAGGCCGACGCTGATAGCCGTCCCAATCACCCATCGGCCTGCGTCACTCTGCAGTAGCCCCTTAAAGTCCAGCAGCCCTGCAAATTCCAAGGCGAAGCCAAGCACACCGATCGTGACCACAACCCGCGCAATGGCGAGAACGCGGACAACGAGACCATTTAACCGGTCCTGCAGGGCTGGCAATCGGCTCCGCACCACCTCCGGCAGGCGCATGCCTTGGCCTCCGAAGCGAGAGAGCCCGCCCGAGATCAGCAGGCCCGCTGTGACAACGGCAATGACTTGGGCGGTGGTCAGCAGAACGGGCCAGATCAGCCCATCCGGCCTGGCGGCCACGATCACACCGAGACTAAGCAGGTAGGCCACAACCGGCACATACCAGTTGCGCGACAGAAAGCGGATCACACTGGGTTTTTCGTCGGGCGTTGGGCCCAGCAACCAGTCGGTCACGTCCCTCCGGCTTCGCATCACCAGCACCAGCGCCACAGCAATCGCGAGGAACGCCAGCAGCGTCGATACACCACGACCCGCGCTGAAAGACGCCTGCCGGTTCACGATTGGTACGACCAACAGCTGGCCGTATCCAATGATCGTGGCAATGCTTCCGAGCCAGCGTGATGTCCGTTTCGCTGCTCTGTCCGATATGGCGATGAACCGGAGCTCATCCGTACTCGGCGAAAAAACAGTGCGGATAGCCACCTTGGCCAACCCCACCAGCAGGAACGCATTCAGATAAAGCGATTGCCGAACGCCCATCGTGCCCGGATCGCCATGCAGATAGAGTGCTGCCAGGTAACCAAGCCCCCAAGCCAGAACGACGACTGCTGCATCAATCAGGGCCGTGGCAATCAAGACAGCCAGCGTCCGCAGCACGTCCCAATCATGCGCTCTGGCGCCCATCCGCCGATAGACTCTCTTTGCGAAGTACCGCAGAACGATGTAGCTAACCGTCGTCGCAATAAACACCACAGCCAGTGCGACAAGCGCGTCGATGAGCGCCGCCAATTGGTTGGTGTCCAGCGCTGACAACGTCATGACGACGGACGCAAGGCCGGTGAAGGCCGCTTCCAAGGAGCCGGCCGCCGTCTCAACAAAGCTAGAGGTTAACCGTGCAATCTGACGCCCGAAGGAGACACCCTCCTCCGCTTCGGGAATGGCTTCGGTTGCTCTAGCTACCTCTCGCAGACTGGCTATCAACGCCGCTCTGGCCTCTTCATTTTCCAGAAGGTCAATCAGTTGCTGCGTCTCAAGAGACGCGTTTGGTTCCTGAGCGAAGGCGTTACCCCCGAAACCAACAAGGCTTATGAAAGACGTAAACGCCAACACCAGCAGGCGCATAGAAGTTATCCCCGAACTGCAAAACTCCATGTGCCTAGCGCGCCCTGAATGTTTTCACAACCAGATCGCAAGCCAGCGGATATCTAACTTACAAATGCAGTTGCGCGGTTACTTTACGGCCGCGCCAATTGGTCCGAGCCAGAAACAAGCGTTGACTTTGGACGGCACAGGGGCGTGAGTACCACATGGATCAAGATCAACAGACGATCGTTGAGCAAGAAGTCGAAGAGGTGGCGTCTGCGGTTACCGAAACGCTGCTTCTTTTCTATCAATGGCTTCGCGAAAACCTCCTCGTCTTTGAAAGCGTCTACGAGTTAGCCGTGATCGTGGGCACGCTGTTCCTTGCGGCCGTGTTTCGCGCGCGCGTGTCGCGCTTTTTTGAGAAGCTGAGCACACAGCGAGAACTTGGTATCGCGCTCCAGCGCCTCATTCGCACGGTCTCTTCTATCGCCCTGCCCGTGACTTGGTCGATCCTGCTTTCAATCTCCATCGCGGGTTTCGAGGGCTATGGCCTGCCCATCGGGTTTATGCGCCTGGTGATCAGTTTGCTGGTTGCGTTCATTGTCATCCGCATCGTCTCCATTTTCATTCCCTCCGCCTACTGGAGCAGGGTCTTTTCCTGGGTTGCCTGGACGGCGGCTGCGCTGAATGCGGTCGGTGTTCTCGACACCGTGATCGAATTTTTGCGTGCAACCGGCCTGACCTTGGGTCCCGTCAACATCACCGCCTGGTCGCTCTTGAAAGGCGTCATGTTGGTGGCGCTTCTGATTTGGGGCGGGTCCCTGCTGACTGGCCTCGTGGAGCGCCGTCTTCAAACGATGGAGAAGATGAGTTCCGCGTTGCGGCTGCTGATCGTACGCATCCTTCGCATGGTCCTGGTGATCCTCGCGGTGGTGATTACGCTCGCGGCAATTGGTGTTGATCTGACCGTCTTCGCAGTCTTTTCTGGTGCACTTGGTATTGGCCTGGGTCTTGGTTTGCAGCGGACCGTCGGGAACCTCTTGGCGAGCTATACACTGCTTGCTGATCAATCCGTCAAACCTGGTGACGTGATCGAAGTCGAAACCGCCCATGGTCCGACCTACGGACAGGTGAGGAAGATGACCACGCGCTACGTGTCGGTGCGCACGCGAGATGGCACCGAAACACTCATCCCAAATGAAGTGCTGGTCTCAAACCCGGTAACCAATTGGTCGCATTCCGACAAGGTCACTCGCCGCAAAATGCCTGTCGGAATCGCATATGACGCAGACGTTGGGCTTGCTCTGAAACTTTGCATCGAAGCTGCGGGTGAGACAAATCGCATTCTGAAAGATCCCAAACCCAACTGCCTTATGCGCGAGTTCGGGGACAGCTCCATCAATATTGAACTGAGGTTCTGGATAAACGATCCGGAAAACGGGGTAGCAAACGTTACCAGTGATGTCATGCTGAGGGTATGGGAGAAATTTCAGACCAACGGAGTAGAGGTGCCGTTCCCGCAGCGCGACTTGAATGTCAAAGGTACGGTCGAGGTCGAAACCCCCAAACTTGCAAGCAACGCTTTAGGTCAAGACTAGGCCAAGATCAAAGCTGTCCGCACGGCTTGATGGGTTCGGTTGCCGTGAAGGCGACCTACATCACGGCCATGATAAAAGTGTAAATCTTGGAGCAAGCGTATGCGGACAGTTGTTTGCCGCATACGCGATTTTCAGTCGTCGAACCAAATCCTGACAATGGACCATGCATGGGCATGATGTGGGAGGCAACGATCAGCCCCCGTCAGCACCGATGATCTTTTTGCCACCCTTGTAAGCCAGCTTGCCAGCGCCGACGGCGCCTTTGGCAACAACCTTGGTGGTGCCCGCAGCAATGCCAACGGTGTTGTCGATGGCCTGGTCGGTTGTGCATCCGGTGACCGCGACAGCGGCGGCGATCAGGGTGACGCAGGCAGCTTTACGAGCATCAAACAATTTCATTTTCAAGTCTCCTTTTCCCAACAAAGAAGGGTTCAACTTCAGATGTGGAAGCTGACAGCGCGGGTTTCACGCGTTGGGACGGTCGTCCCGGCAGGCCAGTCCCAGAAGTCTGTTCGGCCCATCAACTTCCGCAAACCGGTCTCTACGGAGTTTTCACCAACAAGAAAAACGAATAAGAATTATGCTTAAAAGCAGAATTAATCATGGAAGGTTCACAGATGGACATTGCCCTGATCCGCACGTTCCTTGAAGTGGCCGCGACCGGCTCGTTCGTTAATGCCAGCGATCGGCTGTTCGTCACGCAATCGGCTGTGAGCCTGCGCATCCAGCGGTTGGAAGATGCGTTGGGCAAGGCGTTGTTCATCCGCTCTAAAGCTGGGGCGGAACTCACGTCCGCAGGGCGTGAGTTTGAACGCTACGCTTTGTCCCTTATCAAGATTTGGGAAGAGGCGCGCCAGCAAGTGGGTGTGCCAGAGGGGTTCACCAAGTCGCTGAGTGTCGCGGCACAGTACTCATTGTGGCCGCGTCTGGGTTTTCGGTGGGTGGATCACATGCAGGACGCCATGCCGACGCTCAACATCCGGGCCGAGTTGGGTATGCCCGACCGCATTATGCGCTTTCTGATCGAAGGCGTGGTGCAGATTGGCCTGATGTACAATCCGCAACTCCGACCTGGCCTGACGGCGCAGAAAGTGCTGGAAGAAGAGCTGGTCTTGGCTGCGTCCTTCGAAGGCACGGTTGATGACATCCGCGAGCACTATGTGTTTGTCGATTGGGGGGCGGAGTTCGTACACGCGCATGCGCTGGAGCTGCCGGAGTTGACCAACCCAGGCCTGACGCTGTCTTTGGGTGCAATGGCGGCTGACTACATCGCTAACCGCCACGCCGCGGCCTATCTCCCCGCGCGCTACATCAAGCGCTTTCTCGATCAGGGGCAGTTGCACTTGGTGCCCGACGCACCTGTCTTTCCTTATCCGGTCTGGTCGATCTGGCGAGACGATCTTGACCCGGCGATCATGTCAATAGCGGAAGCAAGTCTGGCAGCGATCAAAGATCAGATTGATGCCGAACAGACCGAGGTGCTGGAGGCGCTGGCTCAGATCAGTGAAGGCGACACGCCTGCAATTCTCGGAGGTGCCGAGGAAAGCTTATCCATTTAGAATACTTGCTTTATACCCAATTATTTTGAATTTCTCTGATAGTTAATCAACCTCTATCTCTTGCCTCAGCAGAAATGCTCCCGCCCTCTCGGGCCGGGTCACACTTTGTTGGGAAAGGATAGACCCATGCAAAAAAGTAACCTGCTGGCCGCTTCGGCCCTGGCACTTCTCCTGGCGTCTCCCGTGTTTGCGCAGGGCGCACTGGTTGGCGTCGATGCTCTCGACGACCGCATTGATGACATTCAGGAAGACGTCGCTGACGACCTGAACAACGCCGACGCGCGCGATCGCGACCGCTCGAACAACCAGTACGCACAAGGCTGGACCGGTAGCGTGGCCCTCGGCTTCTCTGCGACATCGGGCAACACCGATACCACCGACCTCGATCTGGCGGGTCGCTTCCGCTATGGCAATGGCCCATGGAACCATACCATTGGCTTCGCGCTCGAGTTCGCCGAGGACAATGACGTCAGCAACAAGGAAGAGATCTTTGCGACCTACGACGTGAACCGCTATCTCAATGGCGACTTCTACGTCTTTGGCCTCGGCTCGGTGCGCTATGACGACTTCGATAGCAACCGTTGGGACGCGTTTCTTGGCTTTGGTCCAGGCTACCGTGTGATCAATCAGAAGGATCAGACCTGGCGTCTGCAAGCTGGCCCGGGCCTGCGCTACATCGAAGATCAGAACGGTGCGAACAACACCGAGATCGCCGGGATCGCCTCGTCGCGCTACTACATCAAGTTCAACGAGAACATCTTCCTGACCAACGATACTGACATCCTGTTCTCCGATGAGGACACTGTTGTGACCAACGATCTCGGCGTGAACTTCCGGATGACAGATACGCTCTCGACCCGCGTGTCGTACCGCTCAGAGTGGGACAGCGACCCGCTGGCCAACTTCAGCAGCGCCGACAACTCCTTGGGCGTGTCGCTGGTCTACGGCTTCTAAGCCGACCTGAACTTTTCTCGGTAAACGTGGGGGCGGAGAGATCCGCCCTCCTTTTTCCAAACATGGCCGAACGCGAGGTCCCGACCATGACACATTTTGAAGCGGTCCATAAAACTGACTCTGGGTTTGTCGAAGTTCTGACCACTGTTCGTGACGGCGCCATCTTAGGGTATCGTCTCACGGGCGCTGCGGTCGGGCCTCAGCTGTTGGTTGCGGGCTTTTGCCCTGAAGCAGAGCTGGTCTTTGACCATCTGTTGCGGATTCCGACGCTCCCCTGGATGCGCGGCAATCTTGTTCTTATCCGGTTGGATGCGCTCGATGACATGTTGGGTGACTTGAACGACCTATCCTCTCTTGGTCTGATTGATCGGACCGTGATTTTACCTTGGGGAGGGAGGGCCCGCAGGTCTCGCCTCCCCTTGCTTGAAAGTGCAGGAGGCGCGGACCTTAGCCAGACAATGGCGTGCAAAAGGCCAACATGCAGTTGTGCCTGGCCCAACTTCGGATGGAACAGCAGACGTCATGCATGCAGCGATAGAGTACTCCAATGCGCGCGCCGCTCACCGAACTGTTGCTGATCAAGTGCAAGTTCGATAGGCCCCTGATCCGCTTCTAGCTGGACTTCTCAAAAACTGCGACACAACCACCAACACTCGGGAGTATATCGTCTTGATCGGCGA
The DNA here is from genome assembly GCF_054226325.1 of Roseobacter cerffii. NCBI lineage: Bacteria > Pseudomonadati > Pseudomonadota > Alphaproteobacteria > Rhodobacterales > Roseobacteraceae > Roseobacter > Roseobacter cerffii. The sequence goes on along the minus strand of NZ_JBTBYJ010000003.1, from coordinate 61,237 downwards.
GATATACGAAGGCTCAATGCGCTGATGGGGAATCAGGCAATGATTTATGTGCAACCTTTATTCGATGACCATGCCGCTCGACGCGATGCGCAACATGTTCGATGTCGCGCCAGAAAACTCGACGGTCGGAAACATGGAGCCTCGCCGGTCGGTCTGGCCGAAGCACCGGGCGCCAATCGTCGTGGCAGACGGCGATATCAGAACGATGTGCCTCGCATCCTGGGGCTTTCTGACGCCGAACAAATCCAGGAAGACCGGGAAGTGGCTTTTGCCCACTGCATGGAACAACACCCGAGAAGACAAGGTATGGTCCACGCCACTTTGGTATGGAAGCTTCAAGAACCGGCGTTGCTTGGTCCCGGCTACAGCTTATGCAGAGGCAACGGGAAGTATGCCCGCAACCTATCATTGGGCGAATGTCAAAGACGCAGAGGGCTTTGCATTCGCTGGCATCTGGAAACACCAGATTGGCACGTTCGGTGACACTGACGTTGATGAGACAGTCTTCTCCATCATGACCACGACGCCGAATGAGTTTGCTGTGCAGTACCACAACCGAATGCCGGTGATACTTGATCGGAGAGACTACGATCAATGGCTTCGTGGGTCCGCTGATGAGGCGTACAGCTTGCTTGGCGGCTTGCCCGCTGATCGGATGCAGTTGATCGGTGAAGGCGAGGGAATGCGCGAGCAACCCGAAATGTGAGGCTGGACTCCGGACGAATGTTCCTATTATGTTCTCTCTGGTGTCGTGGCCGAAGATCAGAGATGAGACCCCTTACATTCTTAGCGTATGGTGCCCCTGCGGCCATCACGGGCAAATTCACTACCGAAACCTACCGCAGAACCTGACCTGGCCTGAGGTCAAGGCACGCTTTGTGTTTCGATGCATGGTCTGTCAGACGAAGACTGTCGATCCACGTGTAACCAAGAACACGATCAACCTACCGAAGGGCGGGTATCCTGACTTTCACGGCAAGCAGGAGTGACCGTTGGTCAACCTGGCCGGGCGCTTTCGGTGTAGGCGATGCGACTGTCGCGGGAGGGCAAGATATTACGTTTACCGGGCCGAATGTTTGGCAACAGAGGTGAGGTGATTGCAGGTCAGGGTCGCGGCTTCACTTTGGGAGCGGGTGACAGGCCGGTAGTCCAGCGCAAACAGCTGCTGCAAAAATGTGTTAAGCTGTCTATCAGCTGCTTGGCAATTTGCAGCGGCATGATTTTACATCGAAGACATTTGGAGGCGTTGGGTCGTGGATTTAGTTCCCAAGTTACCGGAAAGGCTTTGGGCCCAACTGATCCGATTTCCAACCAACTATGCAAGCTTGCTTCTTGGCCCGAGAGATTTTTTCAGGTCCATGAAAGAGCAAAGCGTCTCACGAAACAACGATGTGATTGTCGCTGCCTACTCCTTTGCATTCATCTGCTTGTCGGTTGGTGCTGCCGTTGGCGGATATCTAAACTTGGCAGGCAGACCGCAGCTCTTTGACATACAAGCAATCATCTTTGTTCTATTCGTCTGGTGCGTTACGGCGGTCGCCCTCCATCCTTTTCTGAAGCTCTTCAAGGCGACAGGAACTGCCGTTCAAACTATGGTTGTGGTCCTCTTCACATCTGCGGGGTTGCATATTGTTTGGATCCCGATATTCGCAATGGTCTCAAACGTGGTCACCGAGACACGAGTCGTCCTAACCTATGACTATGCGGTCTCTTACTCCATTGCATCCAGGGGTCGATGGGGAGACTCCGCCGAGCCGACGCTCAGAACAGCTGAAGAGATTGCCCGATACTTGGTGCCGAACTATTCAGAGAGTTATGTCCCCGAAAACGAGCCCCATAAAGATGGCACTGTGCTGCCGCCGATTGGGACGCCAAAGCCACCATTCATACCGATGGCGCAGAGAGGTTTGGATCGTATCCCGCTAGCATCTTCGGATCTACCTCCACCCGACCGAAGCGAGCAAGCGGGATTGGGGGCACACAGTACACCACTTCTGGCTGCAGTTTTAGCGGTCTACCTTGTGTCGCACATCATTTACCTTGGAATTGGGTTCTCGGAGGTTCATGGGAGGTCAGCCGTCTACTGGGTTTCGTTGGCATTCCTAGTGCCCATTGGCATACTGCTACTGACGGTGGTGCTGCTGGTCATCTTCTTGCTATTCGCAACTTAACTCGCAGCTCTTCGCCTCTAGTTTTGATCACAGCAACTGGCCAAAAACCTTAGGACCTCGTCCGCAGTCACCGCTCCAATCCCAAACATGCGGCTCCTGATGTCGTTGGCGCCGCATTCACGCAACAGGCGCCGCTGCGTTTAGGTAACGCAAGCCCATTCTGGATGACGCGCTTATGGTCATTCACTGATGCGCACGTGCGGATGGCGACGCAGCTTGACCAAGGAAATGCCGGGGGCTCTCTAACTTGCCCAGTGTTATGGAATCGCGTCAAGGTAGTGGCATGAAATGGCACGCAATGCTGACAACGCTTACACTGGCGCTGATTGCTGCAGTCTCTGGTCTCGCATGGTGGGGATACTGGTCCTGGCAAGAAGTCAGTGTCACCGTCCGCGCTGGAGCTCACAGTGGAACTCATTGTCTGGAAAACCGTAACTATCCTATTCCCGTCATAATCCAAAATAAGAGTTGGCATACTGTCGAACGTGTTCAGTTTCGGATCAGCATTAAGGAGAAAGGCGAAACCCCCGAGCTGACGAGCGGCACTCCCCGCGAGGCGGATCAAATCTTTGAGCCAGGAGATATGGCCAGTGCATGCTGGCAGATACCGCCGAGGATTGGACAACAATCAGAAGAACATCGACTTGAATTCGCCGAAGCAATTGCGCGAGATCCAAGCAGCTATGTTATCAGTGCTGAACGGCTGTCAGTCACGTTCAAGTAGGGCCCCCATCTCGCCAGTTCAAACGCCGGAAGCTTCCCGATCCTATGGACAATCGGAGGTCTCGTCAGTCGCAGGTAGCCCCGTTGCTTTCGGGTCAGAGCCGCGCGCTGGTTGTAACAAAAGGTTCTGCTGTACGTTAGACTAGCATTCGAAAGCTCTTGTGCGACATTTTGCTTCTACAGCTTGCCGTTCGCAAGGTCATCCAGATTGGCCCGATATGGCGCAATTTGTCCCCCATATGTCCCCCAGTGCCAGCTAAGGACCTGCCCGCCCACAGAAGGGTTCCTGTAAAGTATTGAAATTATTGGTTTCAGTGGTGAGCCGTGCAGGATTCGAACCTGCGACCCACTGATCGAAAGACAGGTGGTCACTGCATCTTGGTTGCGGCGGCAGTCGCCCATGACAGTCTTCAGCATTGCTCTGTTGGGGGATAGCGTAAACCCCACACCAATCCCACTACCAGCAGGTGGCCTGCTGCTACTTTTCGCAATGGCTGGCTTGTGGCGATTCCGGCGCTAGAATTTCAGCACCATGAAGTGGTCGCTCCTCGATTGACCATCTATCCTGACGCTGTCTTTGAACGTCGTGATGCGATGGAAACCGTGCCTTTCATAGAACGCGATGGCCCTTGGGTTTTCAGTATCTACGAATAGCTCGATTTGAGAGACACCAGCAGTCTTGGCTTCTTCGACCACGCCAATCATCATGGCGGTTGCGGCGCCCGAACCTTGCAAATCGTAGGTCACGAAAAACGGCCCAATCTCGCAGCGATGTCTTGTCCTTTCCAGGCGCTGAGGTCGGTAGCCACAAAAACCGCCGAGAAAGCCGTCCGCGAAAACGCCGCGCATGCCTCCGTAGCCTAGGATTTCGCGACAACGTGCCAGGCTGGTCGCGGATACCTCCTCAAAGGTCATCAGTGAGCCCAATGGAAAGTCGCGCGCTCCTTCGAGCCTCAACTCTTTCCATCGCTCAGCATGTTCTGCTCCAAGGGTACTGTAAGTGAACTCTACCAAAGCGCGCTTCCCTAGCTTCGACTGGCGTTAGACTGTACCAAGTTCACGCTAGCCATTCGCTCATCCTGAACACTTTCATTGCAGACCTAGAAACCTATCTCTCGAATATGGAAAGACTGCCGACGGAGAATGTCCAGCAGTATCCGCGCCCACCAGCGTTGGAGGCTGTACCGCAAAAGCTGAGCGTCTTGTTTGGCGGTGTTGAAATCGCCAACACGATCAGCGGTTTTCGCGTGCTGGAAACTCATCATGCTCCGACTTACTACATACCGCGCCAAGATGCGACTGGGCACTTGCTGCCAACCTCTGGCGGAAGCTTCTGCGAGTGGAAAGGCCGCGCCTCTTACTTTGACGTTCAGGCTGGCGAGGCGGTCGCCAGGCGGGCCGCGTGGACTTACGATGCCCCGACCGAGAGCTTTCAGAGGATTGCTGGTTACGTGGCGTTTTATGCTGGCCTGATGGAAGCGTGCTTCGTGGGCGAGGAGAGGGTCATCCCGCAGCCGGGCGACTTCTACGGCGGGTGGGTGACTTCCAATCTAGAGGGTATTCCCAAAGGCGCTCGCGGGACCGAGCACTGGTAGCTTTGACCGATGGGAACGGCTTAGCCTCCCGAAACATAGCTCACTGATCTTTGCAACTTACTGCCGGATCGCCACCTTCTCGAGGTGTCTCAGCGCGTTTGAACGGCATTGGTACGTCGTCGTAGTAGACTCTGTTTGCCATGAAGGGCCTCATAGTTCGAATTTCATTCGGTTGGTGTGGTGCTTACTTCGTAACGAGAGCGGAAACTGTGAAGCACTTCACATCGCGGTTTGACACTTTGTGATATCTCGCGATTGAATCATTTTTCCCAGACCGGGCCTACGCTGACTGTCCGCTCTGGGGTGCCTGCAAATCGTCGCATGGGGTTCGACTGCATTCCGTCGTACACCGATGCGTGTAACAATGTGACCATAGGGTGAAGCACAACCACGGGTAGTCGCGACCCAATCTCCCACCAGACTTAGACACTTTTCAGGCCAAATCGGCAATTTATCGCTTAATGTGCCGGTTTTGTTCACGCCTTGTTAAGGACTCTCACTGAAAACCGCAGCAACAAAACCACTAGCTTGGAGAACCAAATGGACCTTCCGGAAGCAATACAAATCGCAGAGCTTACAATGATCGATGCTGAGGCGCACGGCTTCGATGGCACTGCTAAAGCCATGAGGAACGTCCTAAACGAAATGCTCACAATCCAGCGTGGCATTGAAACAACAACGGATCGCTCCGCAGAGCGCCTTCAGGCGCTGGCAGCTTGGAATTAACAGATTTTTAGCCAATCTTTTTCGACAATTCCCCAAACTGACATTGCGGGGTTTAGAATGGTTCAATCAAATGAAATTCTTAATTCTATTCATGACCTTAAAGAGTTTGCGGAGGCAAATCAGCACGAAGGCTTGATCGCCGGACTAAAGGTCGCTCTAGAAGCATACATCAACGATGCCACTTCCGACGAGGAAACTAGAAAGGCCGCATTGGGCGCGCTCGACGAAGTCATTTGAACCAAAGGATTTGGCCCTTAGCGATGCCACGACACAAAGTCAGCCAGGGCCCGTTTGCCAAATCTGCTTTGAATGGGCAACCATGTGTTATGTGGCTTGAGGAAAGAAGAATTCCAAGTCTTGGACGTCATGGCAGTCCAACGTTAGGACGACCCGCTGCGGCGAACGCAAATGCAAAGCCATCACGCGCCAAAACAGTTTATCTGAGTTTGATCGCTTGCACCGGTTGGGCCTTGATCCTCTTCTGCGTGCTTAGGTTCGCCGGGCTCGTTTGAGCTGAATAGTCCCGAAGCATCTCGCAGTTTGTGTTTTGCCACTCGTTTGCTTCAGGCATCGAATGACAGATGCCGTCTTCAAGACTGAAGCACTGCTGACCCAAGTTGACGCTTAGTCAGCTGAATTCGTTCACTGTTTGATAACTGGCTTGATGTCTTAGTGCCGCATCGAGCCAATAAACTTATCAACTGAAGACTGTAGCCAACTAATGAGTACGGGAAGGGGCACCAGGTCGCTGATTGGCTGCTTTGATGCCTCTTTTTCTTCGTCTACAACCTCGCAATCTCTTCGGAAACTCGAGCCATCTCAACGACCAGTCGAGCGAAGGATTAGTTGGTCAGCACGCCAGTGGCGCCTCCAACAACCGCGCCTTCGACACAGCGTCCATTGACAAGCGTTTCTCCGACGGCGCAACCGATTGCAGCACCAACCAACCCACGCTCCAAGTCAGAGTCGATTGCGTCGCACGCCGTAATGGCAAACACTGAAGCAACAGCCGCAACTGCAATGAATTTGCGCATCTTCATCACCTCCCAAAGTGCAACGCCACTCTAGCAGGTATCCACCAAGTACGCGATTCATTCATGGTATTGGCTGCACCGGGAGAAGCGTTTCAGCCAATATCCGCTCTTGGCAGTATCTGGCTTGTTACAGTCTATTGGGGCTCGAGCAGATTCTCCGAAGTTTTGGGAGCCTATCACGCCTTGGCTTCTGTACTATCTGGTTGACGGTGCATGCGGGGTCCGAAACCTGTCGGGTACGTGACTTCATCACCAGGTTCGATCCTCGATGGATCGCGCTGCAGTCAGATTTGAATAACTCTCAAATTGATTGTTTGTCACTTTGCTCTCTTCAAGGTTGTGTGATTAGCCATAGAGAGATAGGTAAATGGCGACTAAAGGGATCAGCATAATTTCAAATGTTACAAGAGCTTGCTGAGGAATTGGGGATTGAATTGGTCGGAAACGAATTTCAGAAGGTGTTAGACTATTATGCCAAAGAGCCGTGCTTCCCAGAAAGCGGAGAACATGGTCCGCTTGTCGGTCCGCCCGAAAGCCCAAATACACAGAACTTCAATGCTTGACATGCCACCAACCGCGGACTTGAAATCGCGGCCTTCGCCTTTGCGGATGTTCAGCCTGAGATTAATCGTATGCTCTGCCTTGGCCCTCCTGATCTTCAACATGATCAAGTTCGCCGGGCTGATCTAGAACAGCTGTCTTGTCCTTCCCCCTTAGAACTGGGCCATTACATTGGCCACGAGAGGGGCGGTGGACATGGCGAGGAAGCGACATTCAGAAGAAGACGTTTTGAAGCTGCTGCGTGAGATTGAGCTGAAGCTGACGGCTGGTGATGATGTGGCATCGGCGTGTCGCAGTGTCGGGATCAGCGATGCGACGTACTACAATTGGCGGAAACGGTTTGGTGGGATGGGCCGGTCGCAGCAGTCGGAGATGAAGAGCTTGGAGAATTGGAGCCAATTAAGCAAACGATCCGGGGGATCGTTTGTCAGGCGGAACAACGCGCGGCTGAAGAGGATCGTCGCGGAGCTTGAACTGGATAAGCTCATTCTCATGGAAAGACTGAACCATCTAAAGCCCAGGGCCTGACCACAGCGGAGCCCCGTCAGGCCGTCATTCACACACGTCAGAAGCTCGCGACGTCTAAGCGGCGGACGTGCCGGGTGGTTGGCCTTGCGCGGAGCTCCCTGCAGTATCGCCGAGCATCCAAGAACGATGATGCGTTGCGGTTGGCAATCATCCGGCTGGCAAAGGCAATACGGTCGATATGGCTATCGCAAGGTCGTCCTTGGTTGCGCCATTGGTCCGAGCAACCAATGGACGACGAACTGCTCCACATCGAAGGCTGGCCCCTCTCGGCAGATTTGGCCTTGCCAAATCGCCTGCCGGGCAACGGATCAATCACAAAAAGGTCGAGCGACGAGACCTTGTCCGCCATTGGTCCGAGGACAACGGGCGAGTGGCGTGAGGAAGGATTGCAGCTTCCACAGAGACACAAGAAGCGACGCCGGCTCTATCACAAGGACAGCTCGATCATCCGATTGAGGCCCACCCATCCGAACCCGTCTGGGCCATCCATTGCCCGGCAGGCGATTGCAAAGCAATCTGCCGAGAGGGGACTTCGTGCACGACGAGCTCAGCAATGGGTGCAGCTAGAAGATGCGGACGGTTCTGGACGAGTTCACGCGGCAGGCTCTGGCAGTGAAGGTTCGCACTAGGATGGGAGCCGACGATGTCCTCGAAGCGCTTTATCCGCTGCTCCTGAGCCACGGCACCCCAGAGTACATCCGGTCAGATAACGGACCAGAGTTCGCAGCGGAGGCGATGCAGGACTGGCTTATACGCGTTGGTATCAAGCCGATCCGAATTTACCCCGGATCGCCCTGGGAGAACGGATACAACGAGCGCTTCAATGACACGCTGCGCCGAGAGGCTCTCAATGCGGAGTGGTTCACGACGATCGAGCAGGCACAGATCGTCATCAATCACTGGCTCAGGCAGTATAATCACACTCGGCCGCATCAGGCACTAAACATGCGTCCGCCCGTTCCAGAAACCATATTAGAGAAGCCGCCGATTAGTGGCCCAGAGGCAGGGGGCTAGACATTGCGCGGCTTACTCATCCGCCGCGATCAGGCCGAGGCCTCGCAGGTAGATGCCGATGCCGGTTTCTAGCCGGTCGGCGGCCAGAAAGGGCAAGGCCCGTCCGGGCGAGTTGTGGGCAAAAGCTCGACCACTCCGTGGCTCATCGCGCAGATATGCGCCGAGAAAACTACCACGGGAGGCCGCTTTTCCGCCGGGATATGCTGGCTGAGATCGACCGCGCCCTCTTCCAGCACGGCATTGGCACGCAACCCTGATCCGCGATCTAGCCACCGCCGACTTCCTCGATCATCAGCGCAACCTGGTCCTGATCGGTGGAACTGGCGCCAGCAAAACACACGTCGCGGTCAGCATTGCCCGCGCCTGCATTCGGCAAGGCCGGCGAGGTCGGTTCTTCAATGTCGTAGACCTCGTGAACAAACTGGACGCGGAGGCGCGCGTGGTGCGGCAAGAGCCCACTACCGATTGACATACCCACTTCTCGACTGACGTCCAAGTGCCTTCCGATATCACAAAACGAACAGGTTTCTGAGTTTTGCTTTGCAGAACTGAGTCATGTCCTTTGATTCTCACCGAATGGCCGGTCGGTCCCGCGAACTGTGAGTTGCCCTGCCGATCGTCGCTGCGCTGCTTTCGAATGGTCGGTTTTCAGGCCGCCTTGCAGAGACAACGACCATGCGAATGCGGCACAGTTTGCGATGACCGAGTCGGGCTCATTGCCGTCCTTGGAGCAGACGCAGCATTGCCCCCTGCCCCAACTCAATCAGATCTCGTCTCGGCCCAATCCGGACCTTCGACCCACCTTCGCGATGCTGCGGCGCGGCCCGTCAGAGGAGACATTCGCTGCGAACATGAGATTCACGGTTGTTTGAACTCACACGTTGCGGAAGGAACCGATCCAGTGCTTGCAGCTGGCTTTTTTGGTCACTCGGTATTTCTGCAGGAGTATTGCACCAGAAGAAGGGCTCACGCTGTAAATTTGACCACTACAGCTCAACCAAACCGAGGATATGGTTCGGCGCCAGGAATTTCCCCGGTTTGCGCATGCTGCAGGTTGCGACGCTTGGTCGAAAAACCTCAACTCAGTCCGCTTGATGACGCCAGCAGCCAATCGGTATCCTGCGAGGCGGCAATTCCTGGGTCGCACTCTGCATCTCCAGGAAAAAACCCGTCATTGTCGGGCAGCAAGAGTTGCACCATGTCCGAGATATCTGCAGGACGATTGGGGCGAACCTCATTGGCTTTAAACACCATTGCTGGGCTCACGCGACGAAAGCGCAAGCTGTAGCCGTCTACCAACCCAGAAACGCTTTGGTTGCGAGCAGTTAGGTCACAGAGGCCCGCGTCATGACCCTCGATGCAGATCGAGAACAGTTGTGCTGCGATATACGGCGAAACGCCCAGGCAGATCAGCTCCGGGACGTTTCGTGAGTGTTCAAGGCCGATGGTGAAGGCAAAACCAGGCAGTCCGGAAGACGGATCATGTCTTGAGATCTGAGCATAACCGTTCTCGGCAATCATCTTCTGGACCCATGCCTCAACGTCGGGGTGGCCTTCCACAGGAGACTTAGTCTGCATATCTGTTCCCCCAACGGAGCAATCGTTAACGTTCTGTTAACGTCTCGCATTAAGGAATTTGGTGCAACGCCGTCGTAGAATCATGGTAAATGTTGGCTGTTGTTATGGCATTGTGCGCGATTGATCCCAACTAAGTGTGAAAAGCCATACATCAGCTTGGGCAAGTCGGATGCGATTTATGTCAAAGCGACTTGCGAAGCCGCAACCCGTCAGATCATGAGCTTTGTAGCGATCAAAAACAGTTGAGAAGGGGTCCACCCTGCGGTCACTTCTGGGCAGTGATCTTTGAGCCCGTCCAAGGCGGCAGACTCAATGCTCCGCGTACCGTATTTCCTACCTTTCGCGACGCCTTCGGCACGCGCAGGAGATAAACAGCGTTGTACGGTTATCGGCCACGCTTCATCAAGACCTCGACATGCGCAGCAGTACTTGCCGCGAGAGCATTCAGATCATAGCCGCCCTCAAGTGTTGAAACGACGCGCCCATCCGCATGGGTGTCCGCAAGATCGCAAAGCGCTTCCGTAATCCAAGCGAAATCCGCTTCTTTCAGAGCAAGCTGAGCCAAGGGGTCGTCCTCATGGGCGTCAAATCCGGCCGATATTACGATCAGCTCAGGGGCAAAGCTATCGAGCGCTGGTAGCCCATGTGTTTCCCAGGCCCTGCGGAAACCAGCGCCACCGGTGCCGGGGCTGAGCGGTAGGTTCATCACGTTGCCGTGCGCGCCGGTCTCGTCGCGATCACCGGTGCCAGGCCAAAGTGGCATCTGGTGGCTGCCCACGAAAAGCGTGCGCGCTTCGTCCCAGAGCAAATCCTGGGTGCCGTTGCCGTGATGCACGTCGAAGTCGACAACCGCAACCCGGGACAGCCCATGTTGATCAAGCGCGCGTTTGGCAGCGATGGCCGCATTTCCAAAGAGGCAAAAGCCCATGGAATTTTCGGCTTCGGCATGATGACCCGGTGGCCGCGTGGCGCAAAAAGCGTTCGCGATCTCCTCATCAAGAACTGCGTCTACGGCCGCACCAGCAGCACCAACGGCCCGCAGTGCCGCCGCCCATGAGCCAGGGGACACATGCGTATCGGCGTCGAACGCGCGGGTCCCCGTTGCAGGGATGGCGGCTTCAATCCTTGTCACATAGCTCTGAGGATGGCAGCGCCGCAATTCAGGCGGATCTGCCATCGGAGCGTCGCGTCGATCAAGGGCTGAAAACCGATCATCAGACAAAGCCGCTGCGATCGCCTCCAGCCTCTCGACCCGCTCCGGGTGGCCCTGCGGCGTTACATGTGCATGGCTATCTGCGTGTGAATAGAGGGCCGTGGTCATTTGCGTTGATTAACCCTTAAGATTTTAATCATCCCTTGTTGATATTGCAGCGCCGTCAAGTAGCAAAGAAGGAATAAGCCATGGCAGCAGATGTCAGCGAAATGAGTGCATCTGAGTTAGACAAGTTGAGCGCGAAGATCGAGAAACGAAGACAGGAGCTGATCCGCCAAGAAGCTCTTGCGCAGATGGAAGCCGTCGCAAAAAAACACGGGGTGGACTTCGCCGAAATAGCTCGTCTGCACAGCGCGAAGCTCCCAAAAACGCCGAAGAAGGTGACACGCAAAGCTGCTCCCAAGGCAGCGGCTAAAACGGCAACCAAGTCGAAACGAACAGCTGCACCAAAGACCGTCTCCAAGTCGGCAGTGAAATCAACAAGCAAGCCGCCGATGAAGGCTGCTCCAAAGCTGGCCAAGAAGTCGAACGTGGTTTCGAAGGCCAAGTACAAGAACCCGGACAATCCGAAACAAACCTGGTCTGGCATGGGTCGCAAGCCAGCTTGGTTCATCGCCCATCTGGCGGCAGGAAAGAAACCGGAAGGGTTGGCGGCTTAGTCCAATTGAGCTTTCAACTGCAACAACGCTGAAAATGCCTGCGCCCCGCTAGATGGCGCGGGCATTGCTCGCCTTCTCCCGTTCCGAAGTGAAACCTTGGACGATCTGAGCCGGTCTTGAGAAGGACGGCCCATTCCGGACCTTCGACCCAAGTTCAAGATGCTGCGGTCGCAGCCCGCTTACCGGACATTCGCCGCGCATGCGAGATTTCGTGATGGTCGAAATCACACAAGCGGGACGTTGCTGCTATTCGAAGCGTCGATCTGAACGACCGCTTTGCTCATTCTGAAAAATGAAGCCTTCTCATACTTGACGATATGTGCGGACCGCACATAATTGCGTCGAAACGCGAAATCACCATGATTGACTATGAATTCAAGCCGCTTGATGCGCGCACCTGGGACGATTTTGCGGGCCTTGTTGAGGAGAACAATGGCGTCTGGGGCGGGTGCTGGTGCCTGTGGTATCACGGGAAAGAAGGTGCGGACGCCTCGGTGGAACAAAAGCGCGCGATGAAAGAGGCGCGCGTCAAAGCTGGCGAAGCACACGCCGCTCTTGTTTTTCACGACGGCAAGTGTGTCGGATGGTGCCAGTTCGGCTCAACTTCTGAGTTGCCACGCATTTACAACGCGCGGGCCTACCAAAAGGATAACCCCAAGCTACCGGACTGGCGTATCACGTGCTTCTTCTCCGGCAAAGGACATCGAGGTGGTGGCGTCGCCTCAGCAGCTCTCACAGGGGCAGTCGAACAGATCAAGGCCCTCGGCGGAGGGCGGGTTGAGGGCTATCCAGAAGACATCGAAGGCCGCAGGGCGACGCCTGCGTTTCTATTCAACGGGGCGCTGCACATGTTTGATAGGTTGGGTTTTGAGCGATCTCGCAAAATCGGAAAACACAAATGGGTCGTCACACTTGATTTGTAATTCTTGGTCAGAGTTATGACCGTGACTTGACGGATAGCGGCAAGTCCCCAAACAGACCCGGCTCACTGCCAACATCTGCCCCTTCGATTTCCAGCATCTTCAGTTTGAGTTCCACTCCGCCAGGTGCCGAAAACCCGGTGAGACGTCCGCCCGCACCCAAGACACGGTGGCACGGAACATTGATGGGAAGAGGATTGCGGCCCAGGGCTTGCCCGACCTCTCTGGCGCCGGAGGTCGAGGTTTCGCCCGGAGCCAGGGTTCGTGTCGCCGCGTAGACCTTTTCCGCAAAGGGATCGACGCTTCCAAAATCGCAAGCGACGAGTGAAAGGTCTGCGCGATCCCCTTCGAGAAGAGCAGTTATGGCTATGATCGCCCTTTGAATAGTCTCAGGTGGCGAACCCTCTTTCGCTCTTCGCTGATTTGCAAAGAAACGGGACGTCGCTGCTGGTTGCGTATCCGGAAGGCGGGTCGCGATCACGATATTGCCGCTCCATGCCATGCCGCATCGTCCGATGGGTGTCGGGAATAGTGCGAACTCTGCGGCACGCGTCTCTCTGGTCATCCGCTCATGTTCTTGGGTGGCTGGGGCAATTGCAAGAAAGCCAACGTCGCCGCCGCGATTGTCACGCTTACAAACATCAGGGCGGCGCGCGGGGCCTCGATGCCGTAATCCGCGGCCAACGTGCCTGCGGTTCCGCTGAGCCATTGCATCGCGGCGACACCGCCGAACATCGCCATCGTGAACACGCTCAGCGCCCGGCCCGTCATCTCCGCCGGATAGGAGGAACGCACATCCGCGTATTGCATCGTAACATATCCCCCGGATAGCCCGGTGAAGATTGCAAGCGCCGTATCGAACCCCGCGTTCCATCCAAGGGCAAGCCCCGCAAACTGCACCGCATAGGCAGCGCTGAACCAAATGATAATCTTGCGGCGTCCGCTTGGTCCCGGGTCGATGCGCCCGAAGAGATACGGACCGATAATGACGGCAATAGAGATGACCAGCGCGATGTGACCGACTTCGATGAGCGAAAAGCCGTAGCGCTCCGTCAAAAGCGGACCGATCCAGAGTCCGCGCAAGGCCATGAAGGCCGCATAGGTGACAGCACCAAGACAGCAGATGCCAAGCGTATGCGGTTGCGCAATAACCGATCCCAGACCGCGCAGTTCGGTTCTGATGGACTGGTTTTGTGTCCCACGCTTGTGCGGTTCTTTTTCCAGGAAACAAAACACGGCGACCCAGCTGAGCGCCGCCAGTCCCGTGAGCACGGCGAAACCCAGCCGCCAGGACCACACCTCGATTACCCAAGCCAGAGGCGTGCCCGTCATCAGCATGCCCACGCCTCCTGTAGCGAGGATGATTCCGGACAAGGATGCGAACCTCTCCGGCGGGTAGCGGCGGGACACCAGCACCATTGCGGCCAGAAGCGCGGGCGCGCAACCTATTCCCAGCAGGCATTGCCCGAGGATCAGGACATCCACCCGGTGTGCCATCGCCGAAACGGCACCACCGATCAACGCCACGACGAAGGCGACCAGAACGGTGCTCCTGGGTCCGTAGCGATCGAGCGATATGCCAACCGCCGGTTGAGCCAGTGCAAAGGCCAGATGAAAAGACCCGGCGATTGCACCCAGCGCTTGGGCTGAGGCGTTGAACTCGTCTGCCAAAGGTTCGGCTGCGATACCGGTAACAGTGCGGAAAGCGTGGCTGAGGACAAAGACGAAGACCAGCGCCGCCAACATCAGGGGGACGCTCTTTTCCAGATGCTGAGTTGCTGGGTCAGACGGCACTTGGCGGGCTCTGCCTGTGTCGGGTGGATTCCTCTTCCGAAAGCCTCACCGCATCAAACCGTTGAGCTCTGGATAAGGCATTCCGCCCTCAACCCAACCGAACGTGCCATCGGTATGAAGCTCTTGCGCCGCATGTTGCAGTCGGCCCGCAATGGCACTGTAGAATTGTGAACCAACGCTGATACGGCGGACCCCGCGCGCCGCGAAATCGGACACGGTTCCTTCGTTTCCGATACCCGCCAGAACATTGATCGGTGTTTGGACGTGGCCAACAACCTTGTCGACGTCCGCAAGCGTCATGAGCGCGGGGGCAAACAGTAGATCGGCTCCCGCCTCTTCATAAAGCGTCAGGCGTGCGAGAATCTCATCGAGATCGCAGGCTCCAGCAAAGAGACCATCCGCGCGGGCGCAGAGAACGAAGGGGCGATCCAAACCGCGAGCGGCTTCGACAGCTGCGACGATCCGTTCCTTTGCCAGCCCCCTGTCGAAGAGGGGTGCGGCCGGGTCACCCGTGGTATCTTCGATGGACCCGCCAGCGAGACCCGCATCGGCAGCGAGGCGGATCGTTTCCGCGACAGTTTCAGGCGACGCTCCAAAGCCGTTCAGCAGGTCGCCGGAGACAGGAATGTCGACGGCGTTTACGATGGCCTTGGCATTTGCCAGAAGCAGGTCTCGTGACGTCGCGCCGTCCTTTTGGCCAGCTGCCCACGCAAATCCCGCACTGGTGGTGCCAAGAGCCGAGAAGCCCGCGGCCTCCAGCACTCTTGCAGACCCCGCATCCCAGGCATTCGCCATCACAAAGCATCCGCTTGCGTGCAGCTCTTCGAAACGCTTCGCCTTTTCCTTTGTGCTGACGGTCACTTCTCTCTCCTGTATTCCATTGCGATGCGGGGACTTGTTCAGAGAACGGCGTAGAACCGATGTATCGGTCCGCCGTCGCCGGTGCGCGATTTGGTGACCGCGACGATGTTGTTGAGCCAGGCATACCGCGGGTCGCCCGTCTCGAACTGCGGCGCAGCACGGAAGTAATAGCGCCATGCACCTTCCGGATCGTCCGCCTTGGTGACATCCACTGCATAGTCGGCATCTTCGGGGGCGGACCAGAAGCGCCCTTGCCAGTGAACGTAGATCAGCGCGTTGTCATGGGTTTCCCATGTGAAGCGCACGTCAAGATCACCGACGCCATCGGCGCGAATGTTCACCCAGTCCGCACCTGCATCTTCCGTCACACGGCCGCGCAAATGCGGGCCGTCGAAGGTGCCGCCAGTGACGTTGAAGATGACGCGTTGACCGCCTGGCCCTGGGCCTGTGGTCGTGGGCGGCAGTTGAAGCTGTACCCGCGCCTCCGTGAGAAACACCAATTCGGGCGGTGCCTCTGCATCCCAGCCATCGGGGCTAAGCACTACACCGCCACCGTTGGGATCCATTTCATGTGCCTGGCTTTCCCCGGCCAGTGCGGCCGCGCCCAGTGCGCCAGCACCTATGAGCATACTTCTTCGCGTGTAATCCATCAGATACCGTCCTTGTTCGTGTCATTTATTTGAAGCTTGATAGAGTTCGATCAGTTCTCCGCTTGGCCCTTGCAGGAAGGCCATGCGCATGGGTTCCGGTCGTGCGCCGGACATGATCACATCGAGCGGCGTGCCGTCCCATTCCTCTTTGGGCACAGGAATGTCGAACTGCACTCCACCAGCTGAGAGCGCCCGTGCGTAGGCGGCATCGACATCGGCAACGGCCAGGGCCAGATGGTTCATCGGGAAACCGGGTGGGGACAGCTCGCCATCACCTGCAGGGTGCAATTCGATGTAACGACCTTCTCCCGCCTCCAGAAAGACGCTTGCCACGGCGAATGGGAATTTGCGCTCGCTGCGCACACCGATGATGTCATCGAACTCTTCGCGCAGGGTAAGCCCGAGGCCTTCGGTGTAGAAGCGGGCTGACGCCTCCATGTCGGACACGAAGAGACTAACGTGATGCAGAACGGGGCATGCCATCGGGCGAAACACCCGATCTTCCAGCTTAGTTGCCCCTATTCTCTTTGGCCCTTCTTCCGACATCGCGCGCTCCTCGCATTGCCTTTCGATCTTGCGCGATCAGAAATACGTGCGCTGCGCACATATCGTCAAGTTGAAAATCGTGCGGTGCGCACATAATGTGGTGCCATGACAGATCGAACAGCCAATCTTCTCGGGGTCGTTGGCCTCGCTGTGGCCGACCGGATCGAGGATGTCGCGCGCGATGTTCTGGGCCGCGTCGGCGAAACACCCGCAGCCCTGGTCGTAATCGGGCACGGCACCGGGTTATCCAACGACGGGCTGCGCCGCATCCTTGGCCGATCGCACCCGGGAACTGTGAGGCTCGTCGACCGGCTTGTTGCCGATGGCCTTGTCAAGCGCACCGAAGGCCAAGACCGACGTGCCGTTGCACTGCGACTGACCGCTAAGGGCCATGCTATCCGCGACGAGCTTCTTCGCGCACGTTTGTCCGCTGTGGATGCTCTTCTGATGCCTCTGTCCGCAAAGGAACGTGAGTTGCTGGATATCCTTATCGCGAAGATCCTGAACTCCATGGACACGACGGCAACTGAGCGGCGAACGCTTTGCCGACTATGCGACGTTCAGGTCTGCGAAAACTGCCCAATACCGGCCAGTGAAGGAAGAGTGGCGTGATACGGCGAAGGTCGAAGCAAGACCATCCGTACCTCCTCAAATGAGCCTCCCCATCTGAATTGGTCCACCGTTATGTTTAGGAAACGGAGGACAGAGAATGGCGAACAAGCGGCACAAGCCCGAGGAAATAGTTCAGAAGTTACGACAAGTTGACGTGCTGGTGGGCCAAGGAATGGCTCGTGTGGATGCGATCCGCGAGGTGTGCATAACCGAGCAAACATATTACCGCTGGCGCAAGCAGTATGGCGGGATGGGAACCGACCAACTGAAAGAGCTCAAGCGGCTGCAAAAGGAGAATGAGCGGCTGCGGAAGGCGGTCTCCGACCTGACGCTGGACAAGCTCATCCTGAAGGAAGCGGCAAGGGGAAACTTCTAAGCCCCGCCCGGCGCCGTGCCTGCATCGACCTGATCAAGAGTGAAATGAAGGTGTCGGAGCGCCGGATCTGTCGGGTCTTGGGGCAGCATCGCTCGACGCAAAGGTATCAACCACGAGGTCGAGAAGATGAAGACCGGCTCGTGGCGGACATGATCGAGCTGGCCAGGCAATACGGAAGCTACGGCTACCGTCGCATTGCGGTGCTGCTGAGAGACGCCGGCTGGCAGGTCAGCGATGGCCGCGTCGAACGGCTGTGGAAACGGGAGGGGCTGAAGGTGCCACCGAAACAACCCAAGAAAGGCCGGCTTTGGCTGAACGACGGATCATGCATCAGGCTGCGGCCCGAATATCGGAACCACGTCTGGAGCTATGACTTCGTCCACTGCCGAACCGACGATGGCAAAGCATTCCGCACATTGAACATCATCGACGAGTTCAGTCGAGAGTGTCTGGCGATCCGGGTGAAGCGGAAGCTAAACTCGACCGACGTGATCGACGCCTTGACCGACCTGTTCATCCTGCGCGGGCCACCGGCCTTCGTCAGGAGCGACAATGGTCCTGAGTTCGTCGCTGTGGCGGCACGTGAATGTATTGCAGCCGTCGGCGCAAAGACGGCCTTCATCGAGCCAGGCAGCCCCTGGGAGAATGGCTATGTCGAGAGCTTCAACGCCCGGTTCCGAGCTGAATTGCTCAACAAGGAGATCTTCTACTCGCTCAGGGAGGCCCAGATCATCATCGAGGGTTGGAGAAAGCACTACAACACTAAGCGGCCTCACAGCGCCTTAGGTTACCGACCGCCAGCGCCCGAGAGCATCGTCCCAATAGACCAGAGGCCTGTCATGCACTAACAATCAAACCGGACCAGTCAGATTGGGCTGCTCAGAGGTGACCTCTCCTCATCGAACTGATGAAAGTGCACTTTCACTGCACTCACGGAGTGACGATCACCGTCATTCACTCAATGCAATATTACAAGATCGATGCCTCGCTTGACGTTTATGAACACGCCAAGAACGCCCATATCTATTGGATTTGAGGAAATATGATGCTTAATGCTATCAGCGGTATTGCGCCGATAGCATAATATCGTCACTGCTCGGCTCAGGTGTGACAGGTAGTGGCCGACCTTCCTAAACCGAAGGGGTAGATGCTGGCAAGGGGGAAGTAATGACGTTTGATCTGGGGAAGACCGCACCGAATGTGGTCACCGAAGGTCGTTTGCGAAGCCTGATGGTGGAGGGGTTTAATGCAGAAGTCATCTGCACCTCGTCCGCCACTCGAAAAGCCGGAATCTGGTACGGGAAATGGGTCATTCGCGGTGTGAGCCAGGACGGCTCGTCGGAACGCTTGCTGGTTCTCTCAAGAGCCTCAGCCGATAAGGACGAAGTCCAGATCCGCGAATTCAAAACCGCCAACGGTTTGATCTCATTCCTCTATGATCTTGGATGTCGTCACGCCAACATCCCTCTCACAGAAGGTGGACGATCAACGCATACCCTGCAGCCTAAGGACGCAGATTGACGCCGTTCAACGGTCCTTGGATATCCTCTCGAGGAAGCGACCGTATTCCCGGCTGACCTCTTGGGCTTCTGCGAAGGCTCGGGCGCGTTCTTCATCGAGGCACAGGAAGTATCGCTGGATCTCCGAGATGTAAATCTCGAAATCCTTCTGGATAATGTCCGCGAATTCGCGGACTTGTGCCGCATCGCTCGGAACGAATGGCCGTGGCGGCGCAAGGCAGGTCATCGCATGCGCCAGAGATCCGCAAGAAACCGCTGATACTATAAAGATGAAAAGAAGCGCTGGTGGATTGATTATAGCCATCGACCTCTCTTTCACGTTTGAAAACCGTGCAGTAGACCATCGCCCGACACTCGATAGACTATTTTTGATACTATTATTGATGTCAATATTATAATATCATATCGTAAGCATGTCCGTCACCAGGGCCCTGCCTGCAAACCAGGAGGTACGTCCGCAGAGATGGGGTCTCAGTTAAGCGAAGGTGCTCCGAATGTGGTTACAGAGACACTGTTCAAATCCCTCATTGAGAGTATGTGCTGCGCAGAGGTCGTCTGCGTCCAAACAGCCGAGAAAAAATCGTCGGTCTGGTATGGCGCGTGGATCATTCGTGTTGTTGATCCGGCGCGAACCTTCGAAAAACTTCTTGTCCCTGCGAGACACCACACGGCCCATGGTCCTGAAATCGTTCCTCGAACCTTCAAAACGGCCAACGGCCTCATATCGTTTCTTGGAAGTCTTGGCTTCACGCATGTTACAATCCCGCTCTACGAAGGCGGGCGCGCGTC
The DNA here is from genome assembly GCF_054226325.1 of Roseobacter cerffii. NCBI lineage: Bacteria > Pseudomonadati > Pseudomonadota > Alphaproteobacteria > Rhodobacterales > Roseobacteraceae > Roseobacter > Roseobacter cerffii. The sequence continues at coordinate 41,367 of NZ_JBTBYJ010000003.1, read as the reverse complement.
GCACACGCTTCCACTTGAGAAGTCGCCTGACCCATCGCATCGTTAGTGTCTTCGCAATCTGCCTGGCACCTGCAGCCGTGCAAAGCGAAGGGATGGTTCTCGTCATGCAGCGCGACGGCTTGCTTCGGGCGTCAACATCCCAAAGCAAATTCGCGCGAAACTACAACGATGGGATCGGCCAAGGATCGTCAAGCCAGGAACTGGCCATCCTTGGGGATGAATTAAGTACACCCGCCGATGGATTCAGAACGGGCGGTGTCAACCAAAGCGCTCTTGCCCCGACCCCGGAAATCCTCTCAGCGATTGACGATACCGCACTCCGCTATGCCGCCCACCCCGGCCTCAGGCGCGCCGGGATCACCGTCACAGAGTGGCGGCAGGTCTTCCGTTCCAATATCGAGATCGAAAGCGCATATAACCCGACCGCCCGCAGCCGGGTTGGAGCCATTGGTCTCGGTCAACTGATGCCCGATACGGCGCGCGCGCTTGGCGTTGATCCGCACGACTGGCGCGAGAACCTCGATGGCTCAGCTCGGTATTTGGCGCAGATGTTGGCGGAGTTCGGTGATGTCCGCCTCGCCCTCGCCGCCTACAACGCGGGCCCTGAAGCCGTGACCCGCCACGGGGGCATCCCACCCTACCAAGAGACGCAAAACCACGTCAGCCGCGTGCTGGTCGTGTTCAACCGGCTTGAAGGAGAGACCTCGTGAAACCAAACCTGAACGCCACCCTTGCCCTGACTATGCTGCTTTTTACCATGGCCTCCCCTGTCTTGGCGCAGAGCATCGACCTGTCGCCCATCCAGACCCTTCTTCAAGGGATTGTAGACGCCATCACCGGACCACTAGGTATCGTGATTGGCACCCTTGCCCTAATCGGTGTCTTCCTCTCTTGGCTTTTTGGCATCCTCGATTTCCGGCAGGCGCTTTGGGTCCTTATTGCTATCGCGGGCATCGCCGCTGCGCCAACTGTTGTGTCTGCAATCTGGACAACCTGAGGACCACCAAGATGGCAGCGGAACAGTCTCCCCTCTTCACCGGGCTTGTGCGACCCCCGAAATTGATCGGATTGCCGATCATGTATGCCATGGTCTGGCTGTTCGGGTCAGTTCTGCTGTTCTTGTGGGTCCAGCATTGGGCCGTCACCGTTGCAGCGGCGGCGGCCTATCCGGCGATTTGGAAAGCGGCAGATTGGGATCCCAACTTCCTCAATGTGGTGGCCACCACCCTGCAGGAAACTCCACCGACCCCAAACCGCCAAGTACACGGGGGCGACAGCTATGCCCCCTGACGAGGCCCAAGTGCAGGACACGCTTCTTCCAGCATGGACCAGCAGGGAGAAGCAATTGGCCCATATGCTGCCCTACGTGAGCCTGGTCGATGGTCAGACGGTTCGAACGCGCGGCAATGAACTCTTTCAGTGCCTCCGACTGAAAGGCGTCAACAGCAACACGACCGATGATGCGTATCTCGACAAAACACGTGCACTCTTGGCTCAAATCATCGCCCAGATCGGTCCGGATTTCGGGTTCTACGTGCACAAAGTCTCGAAGGGGATTGAACACAACTTGCGGCCAATTGAAGGCAATGACTTTGCTGCGGCAGTAGATGTCGAATGGCGCAGATCTCTGGAGCAACGTGGCCTTCGGGACAAAACGCTGACGCTGACTGTGGTGCACCGCCCTGCGCTGGTTTCACGGCTACCGTTCTCGACGCGCAAATCCGCTTCACTGCTTGCAGCTCAGACGGAGAAACGCTTGCGCCGCCTGAATGAGGTTGTCGGCTTTCTGAAATCGACCTTTGCGGAGATGTCCCCGCGTCTCCTCGAGGCAAGCGCGGGTGAACTGCTGGGCTTTCTTGGAGGCCTGAACACGGGCCAGGAATTACCGCTCTTCTTGTCCTCCAAGTACGGTTTCGTAGCGCATGATGTTGCCAACTGCCGGGTCACCTTCAAGGGCGCAACCTTTGTTGTCTCCGATGGCGCGATCGGGACCCGCTTTGGCACCACATTCGCCATCAAGACCTATCCGCCGAAGACCGCCTGCACCATGTTCGATGACCTGAACCTGCCGGTGGATATGGTCGTCACCCATTCGTTCACGCCCATTAATTCCAACATCATGGCGTCGCGGATCAAGCGCCAGCGACGTCTGATGCGTGCTGCCGATGACGGTGCAATCTCATTGGAAGCCCAACTCGCCCACGCACTCGACGATCTGGAATCGAAACGCCTCAGCTTTGGCGATCACCACATGACCGTGACGGTCTTCGGTGACACATTGGAAGAACTCAGTGCCATTGCTGGGGAGGTGCGCAACATCGGGGTGTCTGAAGGTGTCAATCTCGTCACCGAAGCCTTTGCGGCAAAGACCCATTTCTTCGCACAACACCCCGGAAACACCGCTGCCCGGAGCCGCAAGGCGGCGATCACGAACCGGAACTTTGCCGACCTCGCTGCCTTTCATCGTACCCAACTCGGCAAGACCAATGATCAAGTCCCTTGGGGCCAGGCAATCTCGATGTTCCCGACACCAGAGCAATCCGCCTATCGCTTCAGCTATCATGAACAAGGCGCACCTGCTGCAGAGCCAACCGGCGGGCACACTCTCATCCTCGGCCGCCCCGGATCAGGCAAATCTGTTCTGTCAGCCTTCCTGCTCACGCAGGCGCGCCGAATCGAGGCGCGTGTATTTGTTTTCGATTATCGCCAGGGCATGGAGATGGCTGTCCGAGCAAACGATGGCCGGTATTCGACTGTGAAGGCAGGCGAGCCGACCGGACTGAATCCGCTTCGCACCGAGATTGATGAGCGCGGTCAGGCCTGGTTGTCCGATTGGCTGGCGGCATTGATCCAGCGTCCAGACAAACCACTATCGCCTGCCCAAACCAACCGCATTCAGGAGGTGGTCCGCCAAAACGCGACCGCGGCCCATGACGACCTTCGAAACTGGTCTGATCTCGCATCGCTCTTTGGATCAACGGATGACAACGGCGACCTGCACGAGCGGTTTCGGGAATGGGCAGAAACCGGGCGATTTGGCTGGATTTTCGGACAGACCCAGAAGGATACGTTTTCGCTCGAAGGGGAAATCGTCGGCTTCGATCTCACCGGCATCCTCGACAGTGAGAGCGAGAAAGAGCGCATGGCCGTTCTGTCATACCTATTTCGGCGGGTCGAACGGGAAATCGAAGATCGCAAACCCACAATCATCATCATCGACGAGGCCTGGAAGGCACTGGACAATCCCTATTTCGCCGAGCGGTTATCCAACTGGCTGGTCACTGCTCGAAAGCAGAACGCGGTTGTCGTGATGATGACCCAATACGCCAGTCAGCTGGAACAGACGCGGACCGGCAAAACCATCATCGAAGCCGTTCCGACGCAAATCCTGCTGCCAAATATTCGCGCCAGCGCGTCCGACTACGCGATGCTCAATCTCAACGACAAAGAGCTCGACGTTCTGCTGAACACCGGAAGCAACTCACGTCTTGGATTATTGCGGGATGATCAAGGCTCCGTTGTGGTCGACACCGATCTCAGCGCCTTGGGTCCCTTGCTCACCATCCTCGGCGGCATGGAAAAGGGAGAGCAGCTTGTCGGCACAGACTACCGAACTCGTCCCGACTTCTGGAGGCTGCCATGAGACCTTTCGTTCCCTTCTTGATCCTGATCTCAACCCTCGCGGGATGCGAGCAGTACAGACCGTCCGAGGCCAACTGCTTCAGTTTCGTGGCGCGAGGGGCTGCAGAGAAAAACTGCGACTTTGAGCCCCTGGACGATGTCGATCGCAGCACGGGGCGGCTCGAGTGATCTCCAGATGCGCGGCATATCTCCTCTTTGTCTACATCAGCTTGGGAACGGCGCAAGCTCAAGGTGTGCCAACCGTGGATACGGGGTTGGCCGTGCGTAACCAGGCGGCAAATGCGCATCGCGAACGTGATCTGGCCGTTCAACGCGAAAAGCTCACCGTCAAGGGGCAGATCGCCGAGATCGAACGCAAGCAACTAAGCGTGCTCCAGCAGATCCTCGACGCGCAAACGAGCTTTGGTGGTCACGGCATTCTGAGCACCATCGAAGCGCTCGAAGCGGGCGGAGCGCCAGAGCAAACTGCAGATTTTCTATACGGCGCTGATGATCCCAATCCAGGCGCAGATCAGATGTTTGGCGATGCTGCACTCAATATTGAGGAACTCATCCTTCGCGTCGCACAGGAGACCCATGGTCTTGGGGGCGTCGGCCGCGCGGGTTTGAGCGTCCGCCAATGGCGTGCCCTGCTGCAAGCTCTGATCTGGCAGGAAAGTCGGTTCACCATCGGCGCGCGCTCGCCGGTCGGCGCATTCGGTTTGACACAGATCATGCCGGGCACGGCAGGCGATCTTGGCATCTACCCAGAATACTATGATAACCCCTATCTGCAGGTGCAAGGCGGCGCGCGGTACCTCGCAGCACAACTGGCGCGCTTTGACGGCAACATCATCTATGCGCTTGCCGCCTACAACGCAGGTCCAGGACGCGTCATCGAATACAGCGGCGTGCCACCGTTCACTGAAACCCAGCACTACGTCACAGTCATCCCGCAAAAGTACAACGCCTATCTTGCCCGCATGGGCGGAGCTGAGGCGCTTGGCACCATCGACCCGGCCTTGCTCGCCAACTCGAACCTGTCTCTGACGAGCGCGGGTGCTGCGACCTACGGCAATCATTCGATGGCCACCATTCAGGCTGCCGCCATGCGGCTTGCCGGTATCGTCGAGCAGATCGGTGAAACATCGGACCTACAGGAGTCGATGGCGTTGAATGCCTACGCGCGCGCTGAACTTGTTCGGCTCATCGCCGCGCGCACACGCCTGCAAGCGACCCGAACGCGACCCCTGAGCGCGGGCGAGATTGACATGGCCTCTGCGCAACTAGAGGAGCAAAAGTTCATGGATTTCACTTTGGAGGATTTGGAATGACACACCGCATCTTCAGTTGGGCGCAGCGCAGAGTTTACCTGACCGCATTGGGTCTCTTGATGGCCATGGCGCCTGCCCCTTTCCAGTCTGTTCCGGCGGTCGCCCAGGGTGTGCCGACAGTCGATACTCAAAACATCACTCAGGAGATCCAGCAACTCCGGCAGATGATCGAAGACGAGGTCCTGCAGAACGAACAACTGGTCCAGCTGCGCGAGCAATTCGCCACGCTTCAAGAGCAGCTCGTCCAGCTTCAAGACACCTATTCCGCACTGACGGGGCTGACTGAGCTTCCCACTGTCATCCGCACCGAAATGGAGGACGAACTCAACGGCCTCCTCGATCAGGAGTTCGGCGACATACTGGCGACAATTGATACGATCCGCGAAGGCGACTTCTCCCGGCTCGCGGGCAACAGCGCAGGACAGATCGAAACGCAAATGACGCGCGTTCTGGCCGAGGCCGGGTTTGACGAAGACACGCTGCGAGAGATGGCGACGGGGGGCAATGAAGGGGCAAGTCGCACTGCAACGCGCGCCACAACGGGTGCCGTTATGTCCGCCGCGGCCCAGACCTCTTACGAAGAGGCGGGACAGTCATTGCAACGAGTGGACCGCCTTGTCGGCATGATCGGCGACATGGAAGAGCTGAAAGACAGCGTTGATCTCAACACGCGTGTCACAGCGGAACTGGCGATCGCGCTGGTCGCGATGTGGCAACTCGAAGCGGTGCAAACGGTTGGGACCGGACTGACTGGCGTTATCGACGCAGCCACCATCGCCGAAGAGCAACGGTACATGGATTTCACCCTGCCCGAGATTGAGGCCAGATAGGAGACGTTGGCCGGTGACGCGCGAAGCCGAAATCGTCGAAGAAGAACTGATCTACGGGGCACGGCGCCGGGAGCAGCTGTGGCAGCAACTTGCTTTCGCTGGGCTGATCTTCGGGGTTTTGGGCTGTCTTTCGGCCGCACTCGTCTCAATCCTAGACGTCGATCCGGCTCCCGTTGTCATTCCTTACGACCCCGAGACGGGGCTGGCACTTCCCAATGCATTGGTGGGCGCAGTGTCCGTCACGGAAAACCAGGCCATCATCGAGAGTGCCGTGTTTCGCTACGTGACCGACCGCGAAACCTACAATCAGCTCGACAACGATATCCGCGTGCGCAGCATTCTCGAGCGCTCCGACGGGGCCGCGGAGACCTCAATGCGCAGCATCTGGAACAGCGCAAACACCGATGCCTATCCGCCCAAGGTCTATGGAGCCAATGCCCGCCTCGATGTCGAAATTCTCAGCATCAACCGGATCGGAAGCGATCGCGCGACCGTTCGCTTGCGGAAGCGTTTGACCTCGCCTCAGGGGATCCAGGCGGGTCTCTTCACAGCCACCTTGCTCTTCGAGTTCCGACCCGAGGAACGCCGGTCCATCGACGATGTCTGGACCAACCCCTTCGGCTTTACCGTCACGGAATACGCCATTCGCTCCGACAGGCTGGAGAATTGACCATGCGCTTGATCCTTCCAGCTCTTCTGTCTGTCACTTTGTCATTTGAGGCAAACGTTGCCATTGCCGAGGCCATCCCAAAATCAGGACCGAATGACGGCCGCGTCCGCGTAGCCACATACCAGGACGGGCAGGTCTATCGGCTAAAAGTGAGCCTGACCCATGTCACGACGGTTGAGTTCGGACAAGGCGAAACCATTCGCTCAATCATCGCTGGCGACACCGAAGGTTTTCAACTCGACGGGGCGCCCGGCGGGCGCGCGTTCGCGGTGAAACCCAATGCCCGAGGTGTTCACACAAACATCACTGTCTATACCAATCGACGCAGCTACTACTTCAATGTGACAGAAAGCTCGTCGCCCACCTTCTATGTGGTCCAATTTCGGTATCCCGACGACAACCGGCGGCCCACAAATGCCGTTGCGCAGCGCGCTCCGAACTACAACTACGCCGCCAGCGATCGAAAGAGCTTCACACCGTCTTCGGTATGGGATGACGGCACATTCACCTACTTCCGATTCCCCCGAAACGCGCCCGTTCCTGCGATCTTCCAGCACAACAATGGCCGCGAGCGAACGGTCAACAGCACACAAGTCGAGAATGGCGTCTTGCGGGTCTCTGGCGTTGGACGCGAATGGGTCCTGAGGCTGGGGGATGAGATCGTCTGCATTCAATCGACCCATGAGGGCGAAACGTCGTGAGTGATATCGATGATCTCAGCAATCGCCTCGCTGCTCTCGAAGGAGCGAAACCGTCCAAACCGAGGTCGAGGCCCTCTCTTCTGACGGCGCTTTTGGGAACCAGCGCGGTCACGGTTCTGGGCCTGCTTGTTTACTCAGTTCTGCAAGAAACACCCGAAAACCCGCTTCCGACTGCGCAACCAGAGGAATTTCAGATGACTGGGGATGGGTTTGGCGAGATTAAGCCCTTCGCACCCCCTGCCCCACCGGAACCCGAGGTCATGGTCGTGGAGCCCGACCCGGAACCAAATGCGGAGTTGCTCGAACAGCTTGCAGACCTTCGTGCCGAGCTCGAAGCCCTGCAGACCGCATCGGAACCGGTTGTTGAAGAAGAGACCGCGGCCGCAGACGCTATCAACGCTCTGACGGCACAGATTGCCGCCCTGGAGGAAGCCTCACAAAGAGCGCAGGACCAGTTCAGCGAAGAACTGGCCGCGCGAGATCGGGAACTCCAGGAGTTGCGCATGGACCTCGACCTCGCAAAACTGCAGTCCCCCACCCCTGCGCCTGGACCATCAGAGGCCGATCTCCTGGAAGCTGAACGCCTGCGGTTGCAACGCGAGGAAGACGCAAGACGCTTGGCTGAGCTACAGCGTCGACGGGACCAGGACGCGGCGTTTCAGGAAGCACGGATCAAGTCACCCACCATCGCATTTGGCGGCAACAGCACGGGCGAAGGCGAACTGGAAGAACGGACCTTCGAAGACGTGACCGACTTCGTCCTCAACGGCGCCCTACCCTCAACCGTCACGCAAGCAGAGGTCATCGCAAATCCCGGCAATACCATTGTGCAAGGAACAATGATCCAGGCCGCGATCGAGACGGCAATCTCGAGCGAGCTCCCGGGGCAGGTCCGCGCAGTCATCACCGAGGACGTTCACTCCTACGATGGGTCCCGCATTTTGATTGCGAGAGGATCGAAGCTGATAGGCCGATATCGGTCTGGTGCGGACATCGCACAAAGCCGCATCACTATCGCCTGGGATCGGATCACCCTGCCCAACAACCAAACGGTCACCATCAGCTCGTTTGGAGGCGATGAACTCGGGCGCGCCGGTGCTACGGGGTTTGTCGACACACGGTTCAAGGAGCGTTTCGGCTCGGCGGCGCTGATTTCGTTGATCACGGCTTTACCAGGCGCGGCTGCGGCTCAGGTCGAGGACGAAACGTCTGCCGAAATCCTCGAAGATGTAGGCGACGACTTTGCGGAGAGCGCCGACAGTGTCGTCGACGACTACCTGTCCATCGGTCCGGTGATCTACGTCGAACAGGGTGCAAGGATCACTGTGATGGTAGATCGTGATCTGGAGATCTTCTGATGTCAGGCGCATACCTTCAGGCCTCGCTCGACAAACTTACCGATGCTTCGCGCGACGATGTCATCGAAATCTGCATTAACCCCGACGGTTCTGTCTGGGGCGAATTCCAGGGCGATAGATTCATGTCGCCATTACAAAGCAGCCTGACGCCGACCGAGATAAAGGACATCGGAACCCAGATCGCATCGGCCTCCAACTCGACGATCAGCAAAGACAAGCCAATCGTATCTGTGAGCATCAAGTACCGTGACCGCCCGGTCCGCGCGCAAGTCATCATGCCACCGGCAGTCAGCGAGGGCATGTCAATCTCTTTACGGTTCTTCACGTCGCTGCCCCTCCAAGACGTGGAGCTGAAATTCCTTTTCGGGTCTGAGCGCAGCCTCGAGACAGACAGATTGAAGAGAAACCAGGAACTCCGAGATGTCGTCAAAGGCGGCGATATCTGTGCCGCTGTACGCTTCTGCGTCGCGCACAAGCTGAACATGATCGTCTCGGGCGGCACATCAACCGGCAAGACGGTAGCAGCACGTAAGATCCTGTCATTTGTCGCGCCAGAAGAACGCATCATCACAATCGAGGAAGCCGCTGAGCTGATCCCCACGCAACCAAACGTCGTGACCCTCCTCGCCAGCCGGGAGGAAAGAACCCGCAGCGCTGACACATTACTGACGTCAACGTTGCGCATGCGCCCGGATCGCATTGTCCTTGGCGAGGTCAGAGGCTCCGAAGCAATGACCTTCCTTGAAGCGATCAACACCGGCCACGGCGGATCCATGACCACTTTACACGCCGAAACGCCCCAGTTGGCAATTCAACGCCTAGCGATCGCTGCCCTGAAGACTGAAGTGCCGATGACTCACACCGACATGGTAGAATACATCGAAAACTCAATCGACGTGATCATTCATGCCGCGCGCTACGCAGGCGACCGCGGGATCACGGAATTCCATTTACCTGGACAGACCGGAGCAACCGCAACATGAAGACCTTTGAACACGAAGTCCTGACGTTTGATTCCAGCGACAAGAAGGGTTTCGAGATAATGAAGAGTACTCTGTCGGCTTGGGGTGATGCAGGTTTTGAGATCGTGTCTGTCGTCGGATCTTCGGTCAACGCTTCATTCTTCACAGTATTCCTGAAACGTCCACGATCAGCAGACGAACCACTCGCTTAGGAGACTGGAACATGATCATCAGAGAAGTCGCCTTGGTACTTGCGTTTGTTCTCTCAAGCGGTTCGGCAAAAGCTCAACTTGTTCCAGGATCCGGAGATCAACTCTTGGTTTGTCCGAACCGTCCACCAGACCCCGAATTGGTTACCAAAATGGGCTTAAAGGAGTCGCACAAGGCCATCCTTATTGAGCGCATGTATCGTGCAACCTCATATGACACGATATTGGAAACTGGAGAGTGCTCATGCGCGAACCGTTTTCCGGCGTGGGACACAGTAGTCGAGTACTATCTGGCGAACTACGCGCGCCTCGAAGCCCGCCATGAAATACAGGAACGAACGAAACACTATCGGCACTCAATAGATCAAAACCGGCCAGCAGTTCGCGATCTGTGCATTGCACAAGACAACTGGGACTGACCGATGAGTATTGTCACCTTCTTTGTTGAAACTGCGGATGGTTATCTCGAAGATGCGGCAGAGACCCAATTTGGTGCTGTGGCTTCAACGGTGGGCAGCATCATTCTGGTCTCGATCACACTCTTGGTCATCCTCGTGAGTATCAACATGGCGTTTCAGGTCCGTTCGATGGACGGTCGCACTGCCTTCTGGTTGGGGGTGAAACTTGTTCTAGTCGGCGTGTTTGCCACAAATTGGGTCCAATTCAATGCTTTTGCGACAGCCATTCTGAATGGCCTGGACAGTATCGCGGGCTCATTGGTCGCCGCAGTTGGCGGCGGTGCACCAGGACCCTCAGGCACTTTTGCCGAAGAGTTCGATGCGATCATCGCCGAATTTGCCGCGTACCTCAACACAATTGGCGACGGCATGCATTGGATGGCGGGCACCGCAATGGGAGTCGTCGGGACCGTTTTGCTCTCCCTGCTCGGTGGGCTAGCAGCATTCTTTCTGATTGCATCCCGTTTGATGATTGCGTTGCTGATCGGTCTCGCCCCAATCATGATCTTCCTTACAATTTTTGACGTCACAAAAGACTACTTTGCACGATGGTTATCTGCACTGATCTCGTTTTCCATCTACCCGATCGTGATCGCTGGAGTCTTTGCCACGATAATCGGCGTTTCCGACTCTTTGATCCGAGAACTTGGAGACCCGGAACGGGCATCGACAATTGGGGCAGTGGTACCCTTCTTTATGATGATCTTCATGGCTAAGGGATTTGTTGTTGCGACGCCGTTCCTAGTACGTGCGATCTCAGGGAACATCGTTATGCCAGCACTATCAGGAGGCCTTGGAGGGGCCTACGCCTTCGGCAGAGCCGCCGCCGGTAGTCAGCAAGCCTACAACCGTTATCAAGTTGGAACAGCATCTGCCATGGAATACGCGGCACTCCGCGGACGGCAGATGTTGGGCATTCAAAACCTATCGGGGAGGACTGGCTTTCCACAGCCAGCGAACAATTCTGTATCCGCTAACACCAATCCGCCGGCGACGGGAACTGCGGCTCGCATGGAAGCACAGAAAGCCCGCGCGCAGCGTTTGGCAGACGCCAAGAAAAGTTGATACGGGACTGTTCTCAGATTGGTGCGCACTACCGCATTTATCGCCAAAGCAGACCTTCCAGCAGCTTGTGGCGAATGACCACCAAGAGCCCAAAGTGCTTGATGCTGCAGACTGCGCCAATGTCGGTTCTCAACAGGTGGCCAAAAACGTGACAATATCAAAGGCAGTTTTGCCAAAGGTTTGTGGCACAAGATTTTCCAACGATTCCGGCGTCAGCAGCGACCATGACAAAAACGACCGTTTTTGACCAGCTGGTTCTGGCAGAAGGTTTTTGTCTTCGTTGACCCTGCTATGCCTGCGATCTTAGTTTACTTTAGGATTGTTAGGATTGGCACATGTCTGAAGAATTGCATCTCGCAGAGGTAGGTACACTTCGCGGCGAGCTTAACTCGGTCATAGACCGGATGAATGGGAACGAAAACTTCTCCGCAGGGACCGTCTCAGCCATCTTTGCGTTTGTTCTCTCCACCAAAATTTCTGTGATCAGCTTGGTGCTATCTTTCTTGTCTTTGATCATCATTTTCATCGGCTTAAGGCGCTATACGGAGCTTCGCGCCCATGCTCGTAAGCTGGACGAATACCTGCAAGGGATTGAAAAAGGTTTGTCCTCAGGAGGGGGTTGGACTGTTCACTACTATGACACCATCAAAGGCAGCTCGTCTGGCGGGTACTCGACCACCAGATACATCTTCTGGATTGCTTTGGGAGCTGTGTGCCTGCTGGGAACGGTCTATGTGGGCCATTCACTGTTCGAAGGCGCACCAACAAGCCCATCTGCCTGAGTGCCAAAACTCAGACGTTTCGGTCACCGGCGGAAAGGACCGTTTTTGGCGTACTTGTTTTGGCAGGAGGTTTCTGTCCTATCTGCGTGACGCAACTCTGTATTTCTAAACCGGCAATATCATTTGCTCCGATCACGAAGGAACAGGAGTCCCTTCGCGGAAAAGAGCGCCATTGATCTGCTGGTCAGATAGGAACATGCTGCTAGTCATGAATGTCGGTTTGAGTACAGATGTAGCCCAAGAGAGCTATCGTGTTGTGTTTGTTTGCGGAGATGGGCGTGCGCTTTCTCCTATGTGCGCTTCGATTTTTTCGGCCCTATGCAAAGACGACGACATCGCTGTGTCAGCATCAATCGACGATCCAAAAGATTTGTATTCTGCGGCATCGAAAACATGCCGTGCGGTTGGTATCCGACTGACGAGGCAGCCGCGATCAAAATGGCATGATAAGTTATCAGTTGAGCAGGATGCTACAACCACCATCTGTTTGACCCCCGGAGCACAGCATGTCGTTCTGGAAGCCACGGCACAAGAGAACTTTGACGTAGAGTATTGGCCCCTAAGCCTACCAGATTGGGAAGATGAGGGTTCGTTCGAGAAGCAAGATACAGCGCACAATCAACTCAGGGACACAATTGAGCACAAGATCAAGGAGCGCTTCGGTTTCGAAGGAAACCTCTTGGAAAGAGCTGAGTCTCTTGCCTCTAGTTCTGCGTCGAAGACTGAACGAAGTTCTGAATCGTCGCTTCAAAGTGTCTTGTCGACTAGGTCTACTGAAATTCTGCTTTATCTGAACTCATTGAGTAGCCTGCTTGATGAAAAGCTATCTGACCTCGAGAAGGATAAGCCCAACGACCCTGAGCGATTATCTGAATGGGACGAACTCGTGCAATTCTTGAAGGAGCTTCGCAGTATTGTTGAAGGTCTACATCAACAGGTAGAGGCGTTCATCGCATCGCCATCGCTAGACGCTGCCGACGAACAAAAGTTACAAACCACGCTTTCTTTGTACAAGCAGCACTTCAAAACCTGGCCTCGCGAAAACTCTGGAGAGGTCGTTGATGGGAGCTTCCGCGTGGCTCTCGTTGGGTTCTGCGGCGTTGTCGGTGGTTTATTTGGCCAGCCAATTGCTGGCGCAGTGATAGGAACAGCGATTTTCGGTGGTCAGAAAATCGGAAAGACAATCGTTGAGGCGATAAAATCTGGAAATAGCCTGTAAGAACTCTTCAGCGGTCTTTGTGCAGAAGCACGGCAGGCACCATGGAGGAATAATCCATTCTAGCCAACAAGGCAGGATGTGCCAAATCTCATACGTTTCTGTCACAAGCGAAAACGACCGTTTGTGACCGGCCACGTTTCTCGAAAGCAGACTTTGGCGCAGCCGCAGCGAATTCGCACTTTGTCCCGCACACCGGGCATTTGTGACAGCCAGGGTCAATGACAGGGTTGCGGGACACATACTGGTTATTGACGCTCTCAACCCGAACAACCGTATTTCATGCCAAGTTCCAGTTGAAAGACGACGTCCTGCCCTATTGTGGTGCAGCTTTGGACGCAGAACCAGATCCATCGTACTTGTTGGTTTTCTAAGTTACAGGTGCCCACAACGGGAGAACCTGCTCAGGCGCGCCGCAACTGGTCCCGCAAAGCTAGCTGTGCTCCTTCATGGAGCAAAGGTGCGCCTGCGGTTGACAGGCATCAAGAGTATTGGAGCTAGCGCTTTTCATTGCTCCTAAACGACGGGGCACGCTGTGATTGAGTTTTATCCAGCCTCGTCTACTATCGCGATTGGTTTGGCGGCGGCTGGCGGGCGCAAATTTGACACGAAGGAAAAACTTGATGCGGTTCGCTTCTGTAGCGCTTCTTCTGTTTAGTCTCTCCGGTGCTCTGAACGCGCAAGAGGTCAATCTCGACCCGCTCGTCGTTCCGTTCGCAGAGGTGCCGCCTTTTTCGTTTGCAAACCCGCAAGGTGAGCGAGACGGATTCTTGATCGCGATGGCTGAAGAAATCGGCTCGGAAATAGGTGTACCGATTGAATATCTGGACGTTTCCAATTCCCGCGAGTTCATTGACGTACAAGTCAAAGGACAAACGCAGCTCATCCCCGGAGTTTTGCAGCTTTCCCCGTTAGCCCAAACCAATCTGTTTTCCGTTGCAATCGCCGAAGACAGTTTGCGGCCAGCGGTGCGCGCCGACAATCAGACGTTGATCGACTCGGGTGTACTTGAGGGCCAAAGCGTCGGTATTGTGCCTCCGGCTGTCGGATCCGACGCACCGATCCTAGAGCAGAATAAAGCTGTCGAATTTGACAGTCCGCAGGCTGCTCTAATGGAGCTTTTGACAGGTAGAGTGGACGCACTCCTGCTGCCGCCCCCCACTGTTCATAGGCTTGCACGAGATGCAGGTGTCGATGGGCGCATCCGTTTCATTGGCGAACCTTTGATGGTCGCCTCCCGACATGTCGCTCTGCATCAAAGCCGAGCTGATCTCATGCCTGCAATCAACGAGGCAATTGCTCGAATGGACGCGGATGGGCGCCTTGAGGAGCTGCGCAAGCGCTACAGTATCAGATTGCCACTGCCACCACCTCAAACCCTTACAATTGGTATCAATCACGCACCCCCTTATGGAGTGATAGAAGCCGACGGAGAATTCTCTGGCTTTACCGTGGACGTGTGGAGGGCGATCGCACAGTTGGCAAACTTGTCCATCGAATTCCAAGCGGTCCCGGGGGATGTTTATAGCGCTGGACCCAGTTCGAGTACCGAGATCGACGCTGCCGGCCTACTTCTCATCTCCGAGGAGCGCGCAGAACGCATGGATTTCACGTTGCCGCTGCAAGAGATCGACTATCAGTTATTCTTCAGAGCTGACAATCCACCCGAAGATAATGTCAATCCTCTTGCCGGTCGTTCCATCGGCGTGCTTCCTCAGTCGCTGAACGACGAGAACCGGCGGCTGCTTCGGGAAAGTCAGGTTGTGAGCGCCGCCTCTATAGACACCCTAGTGGACGGGCTTATTGACGGAACGTATGACAAGATCCTCACGCTTCCTGAGGCTGCAAGGGAGTTGTTCCGAGAAAAGGGTGTCACTGATGACATTCGGGTTGCTGATGGGATAGTGATTTCATCACAGCTCGCGCCGGCACTGCGGCAAGGCCTAGGCGCGGTCCAAGAGCGGCTCAACGCCGTGATCCCGGGCTTTGTTCTGTCTGATGAATACGCCGCGCTGCAACAAAAGTACTTCGCCGCGCCGGTGTTTTGGACGCGTGCGCGGATCATCTGGTCTCTGATCGTGACTGGTGGATCGCTTCTCCTGTTGGTCGGAATTGTCATCAGCCTAAACGTGCGGACGCGCTTGAGAGCAGCTGCGACCCTAACATCGGTGCGCCGTGAGCTTGAGACGATTTTCAATGCGGCCACCAGCGGGATCGTGGCTTTGAGCGCGGATGGTCAAATCCTGCGTATCAACAATCGTGCCCGGCATTTTCTCGGTGGTATCTCTGGCGAGCCCCCACTTGCATGGCCGGAGGACATCAGGTTCCTCGAGGCTGAAACCCTGAATCCACTCGACAACAGCGCTGATCCTATACAACGTGCGCTCTCTGGTCATGGTCTCAATAAACAGACCCACCTGCTACGCCGATCGAATTCAGAGGAAGATCGACGCTACGTGCGTGTGGACAACGCCTCTTTGGCAGATCCCGAAAGTGGTATTCACACAGTTCTTGTTATTGACGATGTCTCTGAAGAAGAGCGCAATCGGCAGGTCATTGAACGCAGAACTCGCCTCGATGCACTTGGGCAACTTACCGGCGGCATTGCACATGACTTCAATAACCTTCTCGCCTCTCAGCTTTACTCGATAAGCCTCGCCCGTAAGTCGAAAGACAGCCGGAAGCGAGAGAAGTATCTGGAGGTCACTGAGAACTCGATCAGCCGGGGCCGTTCCCTGACGAACCGCCTCTTGGCATTTGCGCGCAAACAACCTGGCTTGTCATCGGCGCGCAAAACAAACGAAGTCTTGAACGACTTCGAACTTCTCATTCGTCCTATGTTGGAAGAAAAGATCGCACTGACGTTTCAATTGGAAGACCCACAGCTCCGGCACTTCTGTGACCAAACCCAACTGGAAACTGCCTTGATGAACCTCGTACTGAACAGTCGTGATGCCATTCTGCGTTCGGGCCGGGGTAGTCGAATTGAGGTTAGCGCTCGCCCTGTTCGTGCGCCTGATGCTGATCTTGACATGCGTCAGAGCGGTTCTGACCTCGAAAAACCGGCGGTAGACGGCAAGAGTTTCCGATACGTGGAGTTCATCGTTACTGACAATGGACCTGGCATGGACGATGAGACGCTTGCGCGCTGTACAGATCCTTTCTTTACAACCAAGGGCAGCAACTCCGGCACAGGTTTGGGTCTGGCCATGGTCTATGGGTTTGTTCGGCAGTCCTACGGAGATCTTCGCATCTACTCTGAGATCGGTGTCGGAACAACGGTACGCATGACCTTGCCGCGAGGGGCTGAGGATGGATTGCGCGAGGCGCGCGTGCCAGAAATAACACCCAAGCGGGGCGGAGGTCAGAGCATTTTGGTAGTCGAGGACGAAGTACAGTTATTGGCGATGTTAGGCGAAACTCTGGAGGATTTGGGTTATCAGGTGACGACAGCAAGTTCTGGAAAGACTGCATTGGAGATGGTGGAGAAGGGTCAGCAATTTGCTCTGCTGTTGACTGATGTAGTCATGCCTGGTGAGATCGGGGGCTTCGAACTTGCGCGTCGTATTCGGCAGGTCGATTCTCAAATGCCGGTGATCTACATGTCCGGCTACACGGGGTTCACCGCGTCAGAAATGGGGGACGTGCAAGCTCCTCTTCTGCAAAAGCCGACGCCGCCCGCAGAACTTGCTGAAGCGATAGAAGTCGCCATACGAGATTTGTAAGGAGCGGGAAGATGGCCAAGATCTTAGTTCTAGAAGATGATACTGAATTCGCTGACCTCTTGGTAGTTAGTCTTGAAGGGGACAATCACTCGGTAGAGGTTTGCAACACAACGGCTGATGCGCTCAATGCCTTGAAAACTGCGCGCTTTGATTTGATCGTCTCAGATGTCTTCATCAGAGCCGATGGCAAGTTGAGCGAAAAAGGAGGCATTAGCCTGGTCAGTCGGGTAAAGCAGACGAGTCCAAATCCGATACCAGTCATCGCGATTTCAGGGAGCTTTGATGATGGTCAGGGTAAGATCTTCAAATCAAGCCTGAAAACCGTCGGTGCCGATGCTGTGCTAGCGAAACCATTCCACCCTGAGCAACTACTGGATCTCGTCTTTGAATTGACGAATAGGGAGTAGAGCACTCATTGGACCAAACGACAGCGCTCCGGCCTAACGACTAAAGCTTTGGTTCAGAATATACCTCTATTGCGCATGACTGCTGCACGGCGAGACCTTTGGCCCGATACCTGCCGGTGACGGGCGAGCAGCACGGCAGCGAGTTACTTGGCCAGAAAATCATCCCGTGGACCTATCTCTGGCTCTTCTGCTTGGAGGGCTGGCTTGCGTTGGATGGTTGGAAGGGCGGCGGTGAACAGCCTCGCGAAGACGTGGAACCCCTGGGTAACCACGCAACAATACGGCGCTTAGCCTGGTTGTGAGCGTTTTCGAAGGTCCGCTTTTCGCAACGTTCAAGAAGATGGCTGAAACGCAGCAAAGTTCAGCTCTCCGTCCAAGGCTCTTTTCGCTGTTGGCGCGAAGCGCACAAAGCCGCCGTTTAGGTCGAAACACCTGTGTCAGCTTTGTACCGCGGTGCTGCTGTCCGAACGCCTTGCATCTAAGGTCCCGCAGCGAGCCATGGCGACAGATGCTGTGCGCGTTCAGAACCTCGGATTTGCTCATTTATCGGTTGACGCTGGCGGCTAGAAGTCGTGCCCTACTTCGATGGCATCCCTTGCAAAAAACACGAGATATGTCCGCCTCATTGGGGCCTCTGGAGCGACCAATCTAGCGGACGGCATCGCCAGTGTCGCCTTCCCATGGCTCGCAACTCTCCTTACCCGCGACCCTTTTCTAATCGGTCTCGTTGCATTTGCAGGTCGCTTTCCCTGGCTGCTACTCTCCGTGCCAGCAGGGGTGATCACCGACCGCGCGGATCGACGCAATTTGATTGTGCGCGCTGATATCTTTCGCGCTTTGCTGACAATGGGCGTTGTGGGTCTCATTCTTACGCTGCCTGGAGATATCGCGGATCGGTCCGAGTTTGAAAATGCTCTACCTTACGTGCTTGCGCTTTCAGCGCTTGCTTTCTTACTGGGTTGTGCCGAAGTGGTTCGGGACAACGCAGCGCAAACTTTAATGCCATCCATCGTTCGAACCGATGACCTCGAGCGCGCAAATGGCCGTCTTTGGACAGTTGAAACAGTCGTGGGGCGATTCATTGGTCCACCACTGGCAGGGTTTCTCATAGCTTACGCCTTGCCTGCACCCTTCATGTTAGATGCGGTCGCCTTTGGGTTTGCTGCGTTCCTTGTGTGGTGCATTGCGTTGCCGCCTCGGATGGCCCCACCAAGAAGGTCATGGCGCATTGAAACTGTTGAAGGATTGCGATGGCTATGGGAGCGACCAGTTCTGCGGCGTCTCGCTCTCTCGCTAGGTGTCATCAATGGATTGGCTTCGGTTGCGGCAACCATCCTCGTGTTGGTTTCGCAAGAGCGTCTGGGTCTGTCTGCGACCGGATTTGGACTTTTGTTGACAGCAGGAGCCGCCGGTGGCGTCGCGGGTGGGATGCTTTGCCCGGCCATCGTAGCGCGCTTGGGAGCACAGCGCAGCCTGATAGTGTCATTGGGTATCATTCCGTTGCCTTTTATCGCCATGATGTCATCCTTGTCGGTCGTGGTTGGCCTCGGTCTGTTCGTACAGACCTTTTTCGGGACACTCTGGAACGTGGTGACGGTGTCGTATCGGCAGCGCACCATCCCTGACGGCCTGCTTGGCCGTGTCAACAGCGTTTACCGGTTCTTTGGTTGGGGCACGATATCCTTGGGAGCGCTGCTCGGAGGTATTGTTGTTGGCACCAGCGAAATCTTCATCGAACGAGACACCGCGCTTCAAGTTCCCTTCATTCTTGCCTTCGCGGGGACCGGTGCGCTCTTTCTTTGGGGAGTACGTCGCTTGAAGCTTGAATAGTGCGTGCCGCCACGGTGTCCGAAAGCGGCTTTTCGCGCAGTTGCAACGAATTGGCACTCTGACTCGCAGTGCTGCTGGCCAAACACCTTACAGCTAAGCTCTGAATCCAGCCCAATGTGCTCATTAGTCGGAAAAAGGCGAACGTCTGGTTCCGGGGCTTGTCATTCTTCGTCGCCTGTGGATTGCTGCGATCTTAGAGATTTATGGAGAAAGCAGAATGATCGACCCCGCTGTGCTGCTAACCTATTCGTTGATCGTTCTTGGCTTTGTTTTCATTCCCGGACCGGCAACTCTCCTGACGATCGCGCGGGCCACAACTTCCGGAACGAAAGTCGGTATTGCGACGGGTGCTGGTATCACAGCGGGCGACGTCCTCCATACCATCATGGCAGTGGTCGGTATCTCCGCCATCATTTCGGCGTCTGCCACGCTGTTCACCATCGTGAAATATCTTGGGGCCGCGTATCTGGTTTATCTTGGTTTGAACGCGATATTCGAGAAGGCTTCTATCGATCTTGGCCAGGGACGCGTTCCGATCACGGCACCTCAAGCTTTCAGACAGGCGATCCTTGCCGAAGTTTTGAACCCTAAGACCGCGCTGTTCTTCCTTGCGTTTCTGCCTCAGTTTGTCGCCCCAGAAAGAGGCTCTGTCGTCGCACAGCTTACCGTGCTTGGGATCGTATTCGCACTGATCGGCTTCTTTAGCACAATCATCTACTCCGTCGCAGCAGGTGGCCTGGGCAACTTCCTCCGCCGCAATCCGACTGTTCTCAAGTGGCAAGGCAAGGTTGTCGGCAGCATCTATTGCGCTCTGGGTGTTCGGCTCGCGCTTCAGGAGCGGTAACAGACATTCCCGCTATTGCAGCTTTGTGAGCAAAGCCGTCGTTTTGGTAGAGCCATTACAAAATAACCAAGAAGCTGAGTAAGAGATGACTAGGCGAAGTTTTCGTCACGCAAAGATGGCTGATGCAAATCTCTGCTTCGCTATCGAAACCTCTGCCTACGAAGGTGACGAGGCCGCGACCCAAACCAAAATCTCCAAACGGATCGCCACCTACCCAGAGGGTTTTCTGATCCTTGAAGTAGACGGAAAAGTCGTTGGCTTCATCAATAGCGGCTGCGCGTATGAGGTCGAGATGTCCGACGAGGACTTCAAAGAACTCATAGGTCATGACCCCGATGCACCGAACGTGGTCATCATGTCTGTCGTGGTCGATCCTACAGCGCAAGGTCAAGGGCATTCCCGGGCGCTGATGGACGAATTCATCAGGCATATGCGACGGATGGGGAAATCAACAATCCACCTGATGTGCAAAGAACATCATGTGCCGCTCTATGAGAGATTTGGGTACGGCTATGTGCGGCCATCAGCCTCCAATCATGGAGGTATGACTTGGCATGAGATGTTTTTACAAATTTAGACCAATGGCTAATTGACCAAACATTCAACTTTTCAGCGTGAAAATTAGCTTCACCTGCGAAGCCAACCTTGACTTGAACGTCTTCGCTACCGCTGCATCCTGTTACGTCCGTCTGCGGAGACGGACTTCATGGGTGCTTTCACCGCACCTCTGTCGCCAAACACTCTGCACGATAGACGTAATACCTTGCCCTTCCGCGACAGTCACATCGCCGACACCGAAAGCGCCCGACCAGGTTGACCAGCGGCATTGACGGGTTGAACCGTAGGTAGAGCTGATAAGGCGGAACCATGTACTTGTGCGAGCAATCAGCACAGATGACCTCAAGCACGTCTGCCGCCTTTAAGTCGCAAATCTTGACGTGGTGGCCGAAGCCATAGACTTGAGAGATGAGCGGCATACCGGAGAGAACATAATAAGAACATACGTTCTGAGTCCAGCCTCAGATTTCGCTAAGCAGTCTTGCCTGGCGCCAATCGCTACGGTTCCCAATAACCTCATCTGGCCATGGTCTCATAGGCTGCAGTGGCCCGTCGCATCAGCTCGACCGCGATGACCCCGCCTTCATCGAGTGGCAAGGCTGTTGCAAAGCTGAGAGTTGCTGGCGGGTACGCCCTTCCTGTCAGCGTTCGCTTCGAGCCAGTAGCCACTTGCTCCCTCCATGTCGTAAATGCCGCTCTCCCAGAGCACTGATCCGTGCTCGATACTGACCGAAAAGTCTTCTTCATTCTCTAGACCGGATCGAAGCACCCTATCGAGGTTCCCAATCTGGAACTCATCCGTAGACCTCCAGTTTGTGTAATAGACGGTGTTCTCGTTTTCCTGAGGGTCGGCGTGAACCAAGTCGATAGGAACAGCTCGTTTCGAGTTCTGAAAGTTGAAGAAGACGCGCATGCTCGCTGGCGCTCTCCCTTCAGGAAAAACTGCGGATCGGACGCTCTCACTTAGA
This sequence comes from Roseobacter cerffii, assembly GCF_054226325.1. Taxonomy (NCBI): domain Bacteria; kingdom Pseudomonadati; phylum Pseudomonadota; class Alphaproteobacteria; order Rhodobacterales; family Roseobacteraceae; genus Roseobacter; species Roseobacter cerffii. Next base: position 19,829 of record NZ_JBTBYJ010000003.1, on the reverse strand, counting down.
AAAATCAGCATGACGTTTGCGGCCCGGTAGTTGCATGCAAATCCCAGCTGAAGACCTGTCTGAGTTAGTAACAAGTCGCTGCTGTAGCGGTGATCCCCCTGCGGTTGAGCGACAATCGTCCAACGATTTCGAACGGGATTTTTCCCATCGGTTCTCTCGCTCGGCAATGCGGAAGGTGTCAGTTGGGTGTTCTCGGCCATGAGGCAGGAAAGGCTCCTCTCAGCGATGCACCTTCTCCATTCGCTCAGCGACGTGCGAATGTCTCCTATAGAAGCCGGAAGGAACAAGACGGCGGCCACGAAAGCAATGACGAAGGCCACTTTCTTGCTGAAGTGCTTGCGCGGGTCATCCCCGTAAAGAACCTTGTTGAGCAAAAAAGTAAGGCCAACAGCGATGACGGGCAAGACAATCACGAGAATGGTGTAACGCATTTAGCTACCTGTATTGGGGATGGCTGGCTTGCAGCTTGTTGTCTGGCACTCCAAGTGCGAGCATCGCAACCGCCTACTCGTGAAGCACAGTGCTGCCTTCATCCTGCCGCGCGCCATAAGCAACAATCGTCAACGCATCGTCTGGCAGTGGTCGTTGCAGCGCCAGAGCCTCTGCCGTGGGCGCTGTGAGCCACGTGTGCACTTCATCCCGGCTGGTCAGTATAACCGGCATAGCCCTGGGGTGGTGCGGCTTTACCACCGCGTTCGCATCGGTCGTCAAGAAGCCATAGAGCTCGTCTGTTGTCTCGCCGTCCTTCACCTTCCGTATCGACGTCCATTGCGTCCAGATGCCTGCGAAAAACGCCAAGGGTCGGCTCTCATCCAGCGCGAACCACACGTTGCCCTTCTTACCCTCTGGAAGCTTACCAGGCTCGCAGAAGCTCGTCATCGGGACCACGCAGCGGTTCTCGACGCCCAGCCATCGACGCCAATGACCAGACGCGGTGTTGCGGATGTTGGTCAAGCCCGGATCGCGCCCACTCTTTGACAGTCGGCTGCGAGGCGATGGCATGCCCCACCGCATCATGGTCAGCTCGGGCCCGTCAGGGCCGTTGCGAACGACCGGGGCCATTGTGTCTGGATAGATGCCCGGCAGCGCAGCCAGGTTGCCGGTTTTGTCAGTTATTCCCTCAAATATCTGTCGTATGGCGTCCTGCGCCGTCGTCATCGAATATAGATTGCACATAATTCATAGCCTGATTCCCCATCAACGCATTGGGCCTTCGTATTCCTCTTCGATCAAGGACATATGCGGACGGTCGTGGCTTGACGTGTGCAGGGCCCGCCTTACAGCCCACTTTTCATGATTCTGCGCGGTGAATGAATGTCGGCCCTTTAGATGTAGCTCCTCTCCAACGGCTATTGTTGGCCCTCTTCCGAAGACAGCGCATCCGCCCACTTCTTGGACCATCCACCAAGCGGTTTGAGGAAGGCAAATAGCTCGACACCTTCGCTAGTTAGCTGGTAGCCATGGTCACTTCGCTCCACAATGCTGCTGGCCACCAATTCTTTCAGGCGTCGGTTCAGAATAGTCGGAGACATTTGTTCGCAAGCAGTCTGGATTTGACGAAATGTCATCGGCCCGTTCGAGAGTTGCCAGATAATACCGAGCGCCCAACTCCGCCCAAGCAGATCAAACAGCGCCATGATTGGTTTGCCGGTTCTTGAGCCTCTGACGGGCTGTCCCGGAAACGGTATCTCATCTGTCATAGAACTTCCCCATTGCTACATTTTACGTAGCAGTTTATTGCTACTTATAGTGTAGCGTATCTACGAAGTATTGTCATGTTTATTCTCCCGGTTCTTGCTGCTGTGGGCGCGTCTTTCGGATGGGCTACTGGGATCGTTCTGGCGCAGTGGCCAGCGCGTCAGTTGGGCACGTTCGAATTCACGCGAATTCAATTGGTTGCATGCTCAGCAATCCTTGCCGTCATTGTCAGCTTGCTAGGAAATTGGCCGACGATCGCCTGCGCCTATTGGCCATCTTTTGCAGCAAGCACAGTCATCGGCATTGTCTTGGGAAATCTCGCTATGATCGAATGCTTGCGACGCGGGGGGCCAAGACGCACCGAGCTTATCCTTTCGCTAAAAGCACCACTGGTAGGTGTCATGGCGTATGTATGGCTCAATGAAACTCCGGTTGTTATTGACTTGATCGGAGCGGCCATCACGCTTTTTGGCGTAGGGCTTGCTGTTTTCTTCGGCAGCGATGAACGCTCAGAAAGTGATACGACGAGCGGAAGTCTTGCCACCATCATTGCGCTTGGCGTGGCCGCTACGGCATTCCAAGGCTTCGGGTTTCTTGTTGTGAAACCGGCGATGCTTGCCGGAACCGATCCTTTGGCAGTGTCTGCGCTCCGTTTGCTGGGTGCGACGTTTCTAATTTCTGTTGTAGCGCTATGGCCAGCTAAGACCTTCAAACCGATGTCACCCGTCACACCCTATCTGCTTGGCAGAACAATTCTGCCGGGTTTTATCGGATACGGCGTTTCGTCGACCCTCCTGTTATACGCCTTTTCAGCGATTGATGCGGGTATCGCCGCTGTTCTGGGTTCTCTTTCGCCAGTCCTGGTACTTCCTATCCTTTGGATTAAGGAGGGATTAGTTTCGCGCCTCCAAGCTATTTTAGGGGCTCTCCTGGCAGTTGCGGGCATTGTAATCATTCTTTTGCTGTGAATTGAAAGCTGCCATTGGCACAGTTGCAGCGAAAGAGCGCTTCAGTCGCGCAACGCTGACCCTCGCAAAAGGAGCTCAAGGTCCGCTTCAAAAATGGATGCCAGGGCACCTAGGCCTTGTGTGTGAGCGCCTGTTCTCTGAACTCGGCCTCGATATCCTCACCGTCCCGCACACGATGTTTCGCGTTCTGGCCGATGTCGACACCATCCTCGATTGCCTCGCTCAAGAGATTGATATCTCCATCACCGCCTGAATCGATCGATGCACCGGCTTCGGCGACACTTGCTTTGCCCGCGGCTGCGCCCCCACCCTGCCCTTCCCGGTCTTCAGCGCCAATTTCGGCAAGCGCAGAGATCGTCGATTGGACGGCGGATTTGGTCTCCGCTTCGACACCGGCCATCATGTCTGTCAGCTTGAAACTCTGCTGCACGGTAAGGTCCAGCTCAGCCTGATCTTTGGTCAAGCCAACCTCGCGAAGCGCCTTGGCACTCTTCTTGCGCCGACTGGTGGCAAGCGTCATGCTTGTGGACGCCGTGGTTTGTGCGGCCGCGATGCTTGTCTCAGCGATCTTTGACGGAGCTTTGCGGGAAGACCGCGCCTTCACCCCTCCCGCTTTAGTCTCAACTTCTTCAGCACGGCTCGCCCCCCGTTCCCCCTTCCCCACCTTGGTTGTCTGGTCTCGGGGTACTTCTAAGAGAGCTTTCTCCGGGAACGGCAGCTCACCCGATTGTGCCTTATGAAGGCTCTTGAAGAACGGGTCGTCGAAATACCGAATGCGCTTTGCCCGCACCGGCATCTGGGCGTCCACGACCATCACGATGTCATCAAGCGACATGCGCCGGGCTTCATCCTTGGGCAAAAGGGATGTCTCTTCCGTGCGTTCCGACATGCTGCGCCCCTCAAACGGATTGCGGCCGATGGAGCGTGAGCGGGTGACCACACGTTTGGTGGTCATGCCGACCGCGCCACTCAGCTCCTCGACAGTCTTTTCGTCGGACGGAGTGAGATAGAGCTTGATCCCGGCATTTCCCTGCAATGCGCGGCGCGTATTCTCGCCGTAGATTTCATCGAGCGCCGGGATGGTCTGGGTCACGATTGCCAGGTGGCCGCGATAAGATCGCAATGTCTCGATGCTTTCGACCACGACGGGCATCTTCCCGAGCCGATTGAACTCATCGAGCATGATCATCACCGGCCAGGGCTCGTCCGGACCCGGCTCACGATCCTGCAAGGACGCAATCAGATCGGAAAAGAACAACCGGATCAGCGCCGCCATGGGGCGCACCATGTTTGGAGCCACGACAAGGTAGACCGAAAACGGTTTCTTTCGGATGGTCCGGAAGTCGAAATCGGACGTATTGGTCGCAGCATCGATGGCCGGGTTGCTCCACTGATCGAGGCCAGAGGTCATCAGGAGTGAGATATAGGACGTCAGCGTGTCGTTGTTGGTTGACGCCATCCGCTCGAAGATCAGCTTGGCCGCCGTGTTCTGCACCTCGTCGCGCCGCTTCATAAACTCCTTGCGCTTGTCCCCACCGGACGCCGTGATGCGGTAGATTTCGCCGAGTGTCAGGCGCTTTCGCTCGAATGCGAGTAAACCCGCCGCAACAAAGAGATCGATCCCGCCTTTGAGCAGGCCGGAGGTGCGGTCGTTGTCCGTCTGCAGAAAGAGTGTTGCCAGCAGTTGGAGCTCCATCTGCTGCTGGTTGGGGTCTGGGAGGCCGGCGATCCGCAAGAGCGGGTTGTAGCGATGGGACCGGCGGTCGTTCCAGTCCGTCGGGGCAAAACGATAGACATCGTCCCCGTCCGCCGCCCGGTGTCGGGCCGTCGCCTCGAAATTCTCGCCCTTCACGTCGAGAACCACGGCACTGCCACGGAAGGTCAGCAGGTTCGGGATCACGAAACCGGTGGTTTTCCCGCGCCCAGTTGGGGCCACGCAAAGCACATGAGGGTATACGCTCGAGGACAGATACCGTCCTCGGCGCCTGGGTGAGGTCATCTTGCCGAGGATGAACCCGCTGCCCGGCGCGGTGAAGAAGCCGTTGCGCTTCAACTCGCCGGCCCGCTGCCAATGAGTCTTGCCGAACTTCGTCAATGCGGTGCCGGACAGGACCACACTCACGAGCATGCCCGCCAAGGCTGTACCGCCAACGATGAGATTGGCCAGCTGAAAATCATCAGGACGCACCTGACGGAGGCTCAGGTAATTCCCGGCGAGCCAGAAAAAATCGATCTCAGCGCGCAATCCAAGGTCGCGAAACGTCAGGAACGCACTCGCAAAGACATATCCGAGCGCCGCGCTGAGCAAAGTCAGCAGGACAATGCCGAGCGCGATCCGACCCCTATCCATGGGTCTGGCCTTTTTCGGTATGGCTTTGCAGACTCTTCAGACGCTGCGCGTCATATTCCTCCTCGGCAATTTCCGAGACCACCTCGCGCACGGCATCACTGTTTGCAGTCGCCTCATCCGACTGCAAATAGGCTTTCGCAGCGTAGAGCCGGTCCAGCCGGTTGTCGATCGCCGCGTCGAACGCGTCGGCATCCCCGTCGCGCAAGGCGGCGATTCTGTCATCGTCAAGGAGACGCTCCACTTCCGCCCGATAGGCCGCCCTGCCCTCTTCATCGGCAAAGGGGGGAGTGATCTTGTCTGTGCGTTCATGGGCAACGACGCTTGCAAGCACCGGATTGTCCGGCAATCTGTGGGTGGCGTCCGCGACCGCGTCTCGATCATCCGTTACGACCTCACCGCGTCTGGCGGCAGATGTGGCCGCATAGGTTGCCCCGAGACCGCGCGCCAGATGTTCCGGCATGTCGGGATAACGTCCACGCATCTCGGCCGCGACAGCCGCGTCGATCTGCAAGGGCCCATCGGACCGCGAGAGGATACGATCAATCTCGACGTCAATTCGCTCCGCGCGCGTCTCGTCAATGATGCGGACGTTGAATGGGTCGCGCGCATCGATCACATCGCTCGGCCGTGCAGGCAGATCAGGATGACGCCGCAGATAGGCACGTTGCTCCTTCTCGAGGCGAGCTTCGGCCCGGATGGTGATGTCATCCGCGCGCTTCGCGATGTCCGTCTCTGAAAGCCCCTGCCCGCGTAGGTCTTGTCGGATCGCACGGGCAGCATCATCCACGCTTTCTGGATCGTAATGCATGTCTGGAGCATGGGTATCCTCGATGACACCGTCACGGCGCAGCACGTCCGCGCGCTCCAGGACTGTCCCGAGGGCGACATGCACCTTGTCGAGCGTGTCGACCGCGACCCTCAGGTCCTCGCGGCGCTCCAGATTGAGGTCCCGCGCATCCGCGATTTTCTGAAGATCGTCAGCATACCATTCCCGTTCCAGGGCCGCCGTATTGGCCCCCTGCTCCATCCGCGCCACCACCGCTTCCGATGAAACGCCGGTCCCGCGCAAGGCGGTCTCAATCTGTGCCCGCGTCCGCCCCTCCCGTAGTTTCTCCACCAAGCTCGCGTTGATGTTGGTCTCAGAATAAATGCCGGTCTCGGTCGGCCGCTCTGTCAATGTCCTCGAGCGCAATCCGAGCGGCTGCATATGCGCAACCGGCCTGAGTGCAGCCACCATCTGCTTTTGCAGCGCCGGGCGGTCGGCCTCAGCTGCCTCCCGGATCAGAACCGCCACGCGGTTCATCTCATCCGCAAAGCGACTGTTCAGATCGTCAAAACTCTGGTCCTGGCTCATGTAGATGTCTCCGGTTTGCAGAAGTTTGCCCTGTCGCGCCAGGAACGTGCTTGCCTTCAGCAAGGCGGCTTCGATATCTTCGCGATTTTCAGCTGACGCCTCGGCCGCAAGCGATCGAAAAACTTGGGCATTGCCAGCGATCTCGCCGAGGGCGCGGTCAAGGTCCTCTCCGACCCGTTCCCGCTGCAGAGCTGAACGCCCCTCCTCCTTCGCGGAATAGACCTCGCGCGTGAGAGGCGGATAATGGGTTTCACCGCGATCGATACGTCGGGTCGCTTCAAGGCGGACCCCGTACTTTTCCGCCTCTTCGACCATCGCAAGGCGGAAGGCGTCGTAGTTGAAGTGATGATCCCGTCCCAGATAGAAGAACTCACCTTCCTGCGACCGGCGATTGATGACCACATGGGCGTGTGGATGGTCACGGTCCCTATGGACCGCGATCAAGTAGTCGAAATTGCGATCCTCTTTCTGGAAGAAGCGCTCGCAGACATCGCTGGCAATGTCGCGCACATGGGTGCCTTTGGTGCCGCGCGGAAACGACATCAAAAGATGGCTGGTATGTCCGAGCTTGGGATTGAACCCCTCATCCCACCGAGACGTGAACCGCTCAACCACGGAGGTGATCTCTTCGCCCGTCAGCCGCGTCTTTCCATCATGGACGCCGCGGCTGTCAACGATGTGGGAAGACTTCGTTGTCAGATAGGCCAGCTGGTTTTCGAGTTGGGCCTTCGTGTGTGTGCCGCCCGTGCGGATCGGTTTGAAAACGGCAGCGCGATGCCCGTAAGCCGCGCGGACCATCTGCGCCCGCCGCGCCCCAAGACCTTGCATCGATCCTCTGATACGGCTCCAGCCCTCGCGAAAGATTTCGCCGGTGACGAGCGTGACAGCATCACTCCGGGGCATCTGAAAAGTCCTTCAGAGCGCTGTGGGCTTCAAGCGTCACATGGCTCACCCGCCGCCGCGCGAGCGCATCAACCTGGTCTGCGAAATCGAGAACGAAACCGGATAAGAGTCGCAATTGCGTGAGGCTGCGGTCGCCAAAGATCGGCGCGATACCTTTGGCGCGGGCCTCATTCAGCCGCTTCGCAATCTGGGTGACGTTGTTGCCCACGCGATTGAGTGCTGCACGGAACGACTTGAGCTCCTCTGCCAGATGTTGATCCGGTTGAAAAACGCCGTTTGCCGATTGGATGAGAAGACGAACACCGGCCGATCTGCTCGGCACCCCATGCTGCGCGAGCACGTTGTCGAAGCACTGCAACTCCTCCGGTGTGAGCGTGACACTGACCTGTTTGGTCCGAATGCGCGTGTCGCGGCGTCGATCTTTTTCAGTGCGGAGCGTGTAGTAGACCGTGCGCTCACTGACCCCGAACCGCGCTGCCAAACCTGCATGCGTCACACCCTTCAGGCGTTCACGAACGATCTCTTGACGCTCTTCGGGGGTCAATCTGCGCCGTGACGACATACTGCAAATACACTCCCTATTTCCTGCCAATCTCATACAGGCCATCTGGAGTGTCTAATATTATATTATTGCAGTCAATACATACATCACAAAGAACGATCACCAGATGGTCTGTATTCCGTTTCAAGCCGAACGCGTTAGCGTGAGCGCTCCTCCTTTTCTGCACAAGCTGATCATTGGCCCAGAATATGAGTTTGAAAAAGCAGCGCGCTGAGCGTCTCCGCTGCGATTCGGCACCCCTACCCCACCAAAGCCTCTTAGTCGGCCTGTAGGCCCCCTCTGGGGCGCGCTACGCATGGCTACCGTCGAAGGCAACAGGCGGAAGATACTGTTTGAGCCTGGATTCCCGCTCGAGTGATGGCACATGCAACCTGCGACATGGTGAATACAGTATCATTTATGGCAAATCATATATCGTGAATGTCTACGGCGTTCTTTCGCCCAAAAACGCGTAGTAGGCCCCTTGCCATCTGCCGGGACCCATCAAACGCCCCACGCAGCAACAAGGACCGCTCCTTTCCGGCTCATGGCAAATCATTTATGCAGCATCATACCTGAAACATCCGACATGCGCCCTCAAAAATCTCAAAAATGAGCATGCGATATCAGTCGTGTGATATCCATTATCTTTCCTCAGATATCAACTATCGATCATCAGACATGATTTATGGCAAATGGCACATGCTGCATCAGTTATCCTTGATGCAACATCCGTCCTGACATATACCGTATCCAAAATCATAAAGAAGACCCTTGAGGATACAGGATCATGCCCAACGAGCAGTTGAAGGTCATCGCAATCATGACGCGAAAAGGCGGTGCCGGAAAGACCGCACTTGCACGCGCCTTAATGAGCGCCATCATCGCTGACGGAAAACGGTGCATCGCCATCGATGCCGACCCGCAGCAAGCGCTCTTCCGCTGGTGGGAGAGCGTCACCACCGAAAACCCGGATGTCGCATCGACGGCCCCAGACCTTCGAGTCATGGGGATCGAAAGTCCCTCCGACCTCGAGGCAATCATCGAAGACGCCTACGAAAACGACACGGCAGACTTCGTAATCATCGACACGATGGGGGCAGGGGGCCAATGGGCCGACGAACTGGCGGTCCACAGCGATCACATCGTCTTACCAATGATGCTCTCGGACACCGACATGCGGATCGCCACCGACACTTACAATTGGTATCAGGGCCTCTTCGAACGCGCAGAAGACCCATCAGCCCTTCCAAAACTCACGGTCGTGCTCTCCCGAGTCGATAAGACCCCCTCAAAGGCCATGCGCGCCATGGCACGTGAAGCCAATGCCAAGTTCCCGGTCATCGAGGAGCTCTTCATGGATCGTAAACAACATGCGGATGTCGATCGTGAGGGCCTCTTCCATCAGATATCGAAATGGCGAACCGAAGACCCGAACCCGCTGATGCGCACCCATGCCCGCCTTTACGACGAGGCGCTCGACGAGGCGCGCGAAATCCTCTCATTGGTGCTGGAGGCAGAATAATGGCGCGCAAGAAAATCACCTCGCTCCTTGGAGACGATCCGGTTTACAGCAAACAGTTTGGAGACAAGCCTAAACCGGCCGAGCCCGATCCCAAGCGAGAACCAGTTCAGACCGCGGAAGCCGCCACTGCACCCGCAACAGACCCAAAGCCAGCTGCGGAAAAGCAGGCCTCGACCCGGAAGCAGCCGACCAAAGCTGCAGGCCCTGCAAAGAAGACCACGCCAGAGAAGAAACCCACGCCGAAACCAAAGCTGCCGAAAAAGCCTGAGACACGCGCAGTGCATGTCCGCGCCGCCCCGAAAAAAGACCATGGACCTGGATTGGAAGCTCTGGAAGCGGCGGGTCTGCCGGCCTCCGATGTTGTGCGCCTTGCCGGCAAACGCGCCATCGACAAGTTCGAACTCACGCCGAAATACGTGGCCCCGGACGAAGCCGAGCGTCTTCCGAGCAATATGAGCTTTCGGACCATGAAGACACTCGACGCCCAGGTCCTCGACAAACTGCGGGATCAGGCCGACCCGCTCCGCCTGCGCTCGGACGCGGCCGTGATCCAGGGCCAGTTGGAGCCTGTCTTCTGGTCAGAACTTACAAGCCTCATCAAGGAACTGCGCAAGCAGTATTCTTGAAGGCGCGGCATCGCCGCGCCGCGATTCTTGCTGGGAGGGGGAAGGAGTTTCGGCTTCCTTCCCCCTGAAACAAAATAGACAAGACCGTGTTGTCGGCTGCGCCTCCGCCCGCACCACTCTTGTCGATTTGGTTTCACCCCCATCCTCTCAAGCTCCGCGCATACTCGCGGGTAAGCAGCAGCTTACCCTGTCACGATTTGTGATGCAGGGAAGGGAAGCACTGCCTGTGCAAAAAAACCGTGAGAGACAGCGATGCCGGACAACAAGAGAACCGAGGCGCAACCCATCAAGAAGATCATCGATCGGGAGACCGGCGCACATGTTGGCTGGCTCTATGAATGGAACACCGGCGACCTCGTGCCGATGTGGTGCAACGGTCCCAAAGACAATGTGCGATACGAAGACATTCCCCCAGGAGAGATGCCACACGGGTAGGATGGTCACCCAAACGGCTCCGCGCGAAGCGCCAGGCGGGGCAGGCGGGATGTGCCCGCCGCCCGCTACCGCATCACCTTCAATGAAAAGCGACGAAAAGAGGGGGAGGGGCCGCCTATGCGGCCTGCCCATCCCGTTCAACTTGTGCATTGATGAGATCCACGGCCTTCTGCGCCTCGGCAGCGGCCTTGAAGATCAACCCTCTGTCCGATTTCAGCGCTTGCAACCATCCTTCGATGTAAGCGGCACTTTGATCGAAGGCAGGTGCGACCCCCAACTGAACCGCCAGAAAACACGCGCCGATCTCGGCGACCAGTTCCTCGAACGCGTATCCGGCGCGGTCCTCGAAACGCTTGATTCGATCGAGCCGCAACGCATGCCCGGTCCAGTGGACGGTCTCATGCCCCAAAGTCCCGTAGTAACCGCTCGCATCGAAGAACGTGCCAATCGGGGGCATGTGAATATGGTCCGGACATGGTGCATAATAGGCCTTTGGCGTCTTACTCGTGATGACTGTCGCGCCCGTGGCGGCAAAGAACGCCTCCAGCTCAGGCACCGCTTCAGTGCCAAGATCACGCGGCGGGGCAGGGCGGACGTAATAGTCTGCCGGCAATCCCTCGATCTGATCGGCATTAAAAACGTTGTTGCACTTGGCGAAGCGGCTGGTTTGTGGTTCGATCTCGCCATCGACCTCTTTCTCGAAGGTTCCATAGAAAACCGACCGCGTGGCCTTCTCGCCTTTGCGCACGCACGCCCCGAGCGCGAGCGCTTGCCGATAGGTTATCCACCGGGCCGACGCATAGCCTTTGATGTGAGACGTCGCCCAGAGCATCAGGACATTCACCCCCCGATAGGCGGTGCCATCATGTCGCAAGGGCAGGGCGGCTCCGGTAGCATCCCCTGTCCACGGTTTCCGCCACGGCGGCGTTCCCTTCTCCATCTCGGAGATGATCGTATCCGTCACATGCTGTTTGATGTCGATCTTGGCCATGTCTCTCGCTCCTCATCCTGAACGCGGGTTACAGGCACCGCGCCTGTCGCGGCTGTCCTGCAAACCTGCTCACGGCGAGTGCGGAGGGGGCGAGACCAGATCGAAAATGGGGAGGGGGATCGCCCGGCATCGCAGCGCGGCACAGCCGTGACCGATGTTGGGGAGACCCCATTTTTGCGTCTGGTCCGAGGGGGAGGCCGCGCCTCCCCCTGAAACTTACTGTGGCGGGAGGATGGGAACCACGTGGCTGGTGAGACCACCTTTCCTGGGATAGGTTCAGCTCATGTCAGATTTCAGCAAATACATTGTCTATGTGGACGAAAGCGGCGACGCCAATTGGAAGGCTGCACCGGAGTTTCCCCTACTCTGCGTGAACTACTGCATGTTCGAGAAAGAGCATTATCTGGACGAGCTCGTTCCGCGGTTTAATCGACTGAAGTTCAAATCTTGGGGTAGCGATAACATCGTGCTTCACGAACGGGATCTTCGAAAGACCGACAAGATCCGCGACGCCGCGGTGCGCTCAAAATACGAGCGTCTCAAGGGAGATCGGCGCGCAGAGTTCATGGACGAGTTGACGGCTCTCATGAAGGACGCCGAAGTGAAGTGCTTCTGTGTCATCATCGACAAACCGAAGGTACCGAAGCGCCACCAATCCTTTGACCCCTATCACATCAGCCTATCTCGCGGCTTCCGGCAGATCGAAAACTACTTGAAGCTCCATGACCCTGACGAACTCACCAAAGACCTGCATGTCGTTTTTGAGATGCGTGGCCGGACGATGATGCCGCACTAAGCCGTGCCTATCAGCAGGTGACAGTACAGGGTTCTCTGCTTGGTCCGCTTGCAAAGTATGATTTCTCGAACTTCCGCCTGGAATTGATGGACAAGAAGAGCAACTCGACCGGTCTACAGATTGCGGACCTGACGGCAAAACCGATCGGGAACCACTACCTGCACGAAACTGGACAGAAGCGGCTGACCGACCAACGCGTCGCCGAAGTACTCCTCGAAAAGCTGCATTTCTGCACCGGAACAGTGTGTGAGACAGGCAAATATGACGTGTTTCACCAAGGCCTTTAGAATCCAAAGGCGGGCCGAAGCCCGCCAATGAACGGACGGTTAGACCATCCCGTTACTGAGTGTCATATAGCATTGAAGGGTTAAATTTTCAACTGCTACCCGCGTGGCGCACTCGAACCTAGCCGGGTGAGCCAATCCTTCCTCCTCAAGTGCGAAGATGAGAGTTTGATGTCAGATAGAGGACCCTCGAAGCCCGGCTAAAAGTCGCGCTTCGAGCTTGATATCTGTTATGGATTTGCTCGAAAGCTCTCCATTTCGGGCTTCTTGGATACGCGGAGCAAGGAACCGGGACAGGCTTTCGAGAGCCGCGGCCTGGTCTTCGCCATCCGCATTCTTATTCAAACGGTCTTTGTCTGTGTCACCCGGCATAGCTCGAGCATAGCTCTGGAACTTTGCAAAATCCAGATCGACGCGTTGGAGGCTCTATCTGGGCGACTACGCGGCAGCGCGTTCAATCGACTTCTTCACGGCCAGCGTGAGATTGTCGAAGTCCTCGGCGGCCATGGTCACGCCGTATTCCGTCCCGCCATCCTGGTTTTCCCATTGCGACTGGCGAAGTGTCCCACGGGCATTCACAAGATCGCCGGGAGCGACATTCTCAAGCGCCCATTTCATCACATTCGGATTGAAGATCGTCACCTCATTCCAATAGGGATTTGCCTGGAAATCTCCCCGGTCATCCTTCCGCCCGTACTCGGCAGCGATGGTGATCCGCACGGTCTTGCCGACTTCCTTGACCTTGCCGACGCGGCCGAGAATCTGGAATTCCGCAAATGTACGCATGACTGTCTCCTTTCAGGGACCGGCCGGCCCACATAAGTGATCGCCCGCTTCACAATATTATAATATTGATGTGCTCGCAAAGGAGCCGCTACCCAGATAGCGGAAATTCGCCAAGAACCTACTGGCTTTAGACGCGTGAGCTGCCCCAACATTAGCGCTAGGTCGTGAGTGTCTCGAGGCGACTGCTGTCAATGAACCCTATTCCGGGCTGACAAGCTCTAGGGATGGAAAGTAAGTTCGATACCGTCGCGCGTCCCGTGTGAGCAGCGGCACAGACAGCACCATCGCATGTGCACCGATGAAAAAGTCGGGCAACACGTTCTGCTTAGTCCCTTTGGACCGTCGATAGGAAGAAAAGGCCTTTCCGGCCAAAAACAGCGCATCTCTTGGCATCATTTCGTGGCGCAGCCCAGCCGCCTCGATGAAGGCATCGAGCCGTTCCTTCTCACGATAACCAACAGAGAGCTCGGCATAAACACTGTCATTGATGAGCAGATCACCTTGCAGAGCTGCTGCTTCCAATTGTGCGATGGACCACTCTGCAAAGTTCTCGTCATCCGTCACAACATCAAGAAGAACATTTGTGTCGACGAATATCACCCATCGCCCCGCGTCAGCGCCATGATCTCGTTGGTGCTGAGCTCTGTTCGCGCGTGTCCGCGCAGTGCGCCAAAGCGCGAAACCGCCGCGGCGCCATGTTCCGGAACAATTTCTACCCGGCCGTCCTTCGTACGACTGAAGGTGACTTTGCTTCCTGCCTTAAGTCCCAAAAAGTCACGAACGGCTTTGGGGATCGTGACCTGACCTTTGGTTGTGAGTGTGGTAGGCACATGCATCTCCAGTAATACCTCTTTTCTTTCAAGTATTACTTCGCGTACCGTTTTGCAAGGTTTGATACTGGCAGTGCCCGACGGTCTTTCCTGTCCGACGGGTCTCCGCCAGCGGGCGGAATGTTTGGCTTTGGTGTCAACGAACACGCGTAAGGGCGGCATCTCTGCCGCCCCCTCTGCTCGATGTGGTCTTATTCGGTGACCTGGCCATCGTCGCCATCCGCCTTGGGTGGAAAAGCGACCAGATCGGTGACCGCAACCGGGAAGTCGAGCTTGATGGAGAGCACGGTCTCGCCATTCTCGCGGGTGTTTTCGAAGACCGCGCCGACGCGGCGGAAGCTGGTTTGGTCCTTGCCGTCTTTCTTGAAGGCGACGGGAACGGTGAGGGTGAACATCTTGTTGGACATTGTCGATCTCCTTGTTTCGATGCGGGTGACCCAGCGGATCGACCAAGGCAGATCGCGCAAGTGGAAATCCGGAGGCTCCACCCTGAGGGTGGAAACCGGATTTCTGCTTGCCGGAGCGAAGCGACGGGCACGCGAGCGGCCGAGATCCGCAACCCGTAGATCGAAAAGAAACAAGGCAGATCGACACGCTCAAACGGTGTCAAACCATCCTCATCCCAGAAACATCGGAGACGGTGATTCAATCCCCCTCCCAACATCAAAGGCGGTCTTCGACGAAGGCCCGCCCGAAACGCGAAATGCACCACCGTTAGCCGCACACCCGGGCCATTGGTCGTGACGGGCGTATCGGTCCTCCAAGGTGGGTGGGGATGCGTGTTCAGACAACGGACGGCCTGCAGCCGGGCGGCAGAACACCGTCCCGAAATCGCTGGCAGACACTCAGGTGAGGTAAAGGAAAGGGCCTGCCCTAGGGACAGTCACCCGCACGGGCGAAGACAGCGTTGCAGGCGGCGTGCGCAGCATAGAGTCTGGTCGGCTCTGCCGAAGGTCGAATAAACAACAAACTGGAAGCGACTTACTGATCCTTCGACAACAGGCCGCGCGACGTAATGGCTGTCAGATTGTCCGGTGTCCGCCGCGTCAGCTCCATGCCATCGGAAGAAACCGCGGCTTCGACAAACTCGGTCTTCTTCAGGACACCGCCATCCGCCTCGACCCAGGTGGTGCTGTCGCCGTCCTCGCGCGTGATCGAGCCGTCATGATTGATGCGGATCGACACGCCGCCAACCTTGACGGCGACGGAATGAACATCGGCGATAATACCTTCCCAGGCACCGTCGAAATCCCGGCGCAGCACCACCATGTCGGGCCGTAACTTGATCTGCACATCCTGATCGGCATCGCCATCGGCACTTTTGAGCATCAGGAAGGTTTCCTGTATGTCCGGATCGGCGTGGATGCTGGCCCGCGCATCCTTGGGAGGCCAGACCTTTGGCGCGCTGCGCTGTCGGCCCTCCGGGTCCCGGTGAAACCCGATGTAGAGCTGTGCCGATTTCCAGACGCGGGCGGCTTGCGATGCAATCTTTGACATGGTCGGTCTCCTGAGCGGTAAGACTACGCGGCTCCTGGCTCAGTTGAGCCGGAAGCCGCGCAAACCGAGGGACTTGAGGAAGCAAGGGCAGGGAGGCTGCCCTCACAGGTGTCCACCTTCAATCGTAGTAGTCCGGCACCCAAGCCTCAATCCGGGCCTTCTGCGCCGCTGTGACCCCGAGCAGTTCCCGCTTGGTCTCGTCCGAGAACAGGTCTTCCAGCGTCTTCGCCTTCTCGGCCTTCTTCGACTTGGCGAACGCCTTGGCCTCCGCACTCGTTGGCGCAAGGTCGAGGAGGTCACAGTAGATGGTCTCCAGCATCGGTCCTGACAGACGCTTGAAGAGATTCTCTGCTGTGGGCGTCCAGACTTTGCGGATATCGGCCCCTGCTTTTTGGGACAGTACCCCACGGAAGATGGCATCCCCGCCTGTCAGCAGTTTTGCCAGATGTCGGGTCAGTTCCGCAGCCCGATGCTTCTTCCCTTTCTTCTTGAAGCTGGCGAAGGCGTTCTTGAGATCAACGCCCCAAGCGTCCGCCGGGCTGACGCCGGGTTTGCTCAGCCGGTTATCGACCTTGAACCCGGCCTCAACGGAGGGGGCGTTGCTTGGTGTCCCAAGGCTGACCTCGAACACGTCGCGAAACCCGGTTGCACCGCTCAACTGGAAGGCCAGCAGATCGAGCAGGAGGTCGGGTTGATCCAGCATGGCGTTCTGCAGCGCGGCCAGCTTGATCGCCTCCAGATCGTCCTGCAACTTTTGCGAATAGGGGGTTTTCGGAGCCTTGTCGTCACCGCTCCCATGCGCGGACGTCTGCAACACACCCGCCGCAATGGCAGGCTTCTTGTCTTCGGGCCGGATCAGCCCTGCCTCGACTTTCAGACCGCCGTTCTGATCAACATAGACCACGCATCCGGCGTGGGCTTTCTGCGAGTCGGTGAAGGCACCCTCCAAAACGACATGGAGGTCCGCCAGCTCTTCTTCACCTTCCGCATTGAGAACGTCATTGTCGGCCATTTCGCAGAGGTTCTCATAGCGCTCCATCTGACCATCGGAGAGAATACCTTCGACCGGATAGACGCGGGCGAACTTGTTATCCTCGATGAAATTCCAGCCGAGGTAGGCGTCGCTGTGAGTCTCAACCCAGACCCAGCCATCGGAGATGCGCACCTGTTCTGCCGCTTCAGCCAATTGCGCTGCAAAGGCTTCGTCCAGAACCTCCCTGTCCTCGAAGAACACGTCTTCGGAGAAGAGATCGCGGGTGATCTTGCCGCCACTGGCCTCGTAGGCTTCCACACCGACAAACACTGCGCGGCGGTCTGTGGCTTTGGCCGCTTTCGGGTGCAGGAAATGGTCCAGCTGGCTCACGCTGGAGAGGCGCCCCTCGGCAATGGCTTGCAGCGCCTCGTGAACCAGCTTCTCATCTTGAGCGGTCGTCATTTTCTGCGCCGCCGAGAGATTGATGGTCTTGGCCTTGAGTGCATCAAGCGCTGCATCGGGCAGATTGGCGAGTTTCAAGCGGCCTTTGACATGGGCGACGGTCACACCGAAGGCGCTGGCAATTGCCTCGGCATCGGCATTGGTTTTGGCCATCCGTCCGTAGGCCCGGATTTCGTCTGCCGGATCGAGCGCTTCACGGGCCGTGTTTTCCGCATTGGCCCAGTATTCAGCCTGCTCTGGATCACTTGCCAGAAGAACGGGAATCGAAGATGTGCCCTCGAAGTCGGGATATGTCTCTGCGAGAAAAGCCAAGGCCTTGAGACGGCGACCGCCTGACACGATGCCGATCTTGCCGTCGTCGTCCTGAAGGCCGCCCAGGTTTTGCAGAAGTCCACAGGTTTTGATGCTGTCCGCCAGCGTCTCCACGTCCGTCTGCGCCACATCTTGGCGGGGGTTGAGGTCGTGCAGGTAAAGCTGGTCCAGCGATGCATAGATGATCGCGGCGTCGTTCTTGATGGTCGATTGATTGGTCATGTCTTTCTCCTTTGTTTTCGAATGATGGTGGGTGCGGTGGGGCAGGGGGCATGTGTCCGCCGCCCGTCGTTTCAAACGGGGTGGATCACCTCCTTTCCTGGGGACTTTGGTGCTTGTTCCGGGGATCAGGCGGCTCAGTATTCGGAGGCGTGAAGGATCGTCAGGACGCGGCGGGTCACATCGAGGTTTGCCGGATCGGCGCTTCCCATGGCATAGTCGGTGTCGTAAAGATCGATCTTCCAGAAGATGCGATGGCTATCGCCCGCCATCTCGACATCGAAGGCCCCGAAACTGTGATCTCCGTAAGGATCGTTGTCCTCGGTGAAGGTATCGAACCCTTGGACCCGCTGCATGATAATCGCTTTCGCAGCAGGCGAGAGGTCGGCTACACCGCGGGTCATCACGATCTGACCGGGCACGGTGAAATCCGCGCCCCATGTTGTGCGGAAGCGGTCGTTCTGTTCCGCGATCTTGGTTGCTTCGGGTGTAGAGGTCTCTGGTGTGGCACGCATCGGCTTGCTCCTTGGTGTCTGGTTTTGAGATCAGCCCCTGAGGGGCGTCGTCTCTAAAACCTGACCCACTGGCGAAGTGCCGGAGTGAGCAAGGGCACACCCCAATCGATGGGACGTGGTGCGGCCCGCAGCGCCCGGGGCGCGAGGACACGGGTCCTGTCTATTTGGGTTGCCTGCGCGAGAACCCAGCGGGTTCTAAAGCAACGTCCCCGCAGTGGCGTATCGCGCTTGTGCGAACCCCAAGGGGACTATGGAAAGCGCGCACAATGTGCGCCTCATCCTTAGAAACAAGGCGATTCGGTACATCGGGAACACGTTGTTTGCCCTGTAACGCGACGGGCTTGGGTGACGTCTGTGATTAAGAAACGGAAAGATGGGCCAAAACCGCATGAAAGGGTGGGTATCTGTGGGCCAACGATTACTTCAAGCTCCTGTTTCTTAGTATGCCCCAGGGCTATCACTGAGAGCTGCTCTTTGTGGGGCTCTCCGGCCTAGGTTATTTCTGTTAGAAATTTGGTTAGGTTTGTTATGTTGTTAGACCTCTGAAAAGACTCAGGGAAATCAGTCTTCTGGTGTTGTTTTGCGTTCCTGATGTACCGAACATGCGTTCCCGATATACCGAGGATGTGTTCCTGTTGTACCGAGTCGAGTGTTCCTGATGTACCGAAGATATGTTCCCGTTGTACCGAGTCACCAGATCGGGTTCGCCTCGATGTACTTCTTGGCGAAGGCGCGGAAGGCGGCGTTTGCACTCTTCACGGGATCGTCCTTGCGTGCCGCCCATTCCCGCCAGGCGCCGAGGATATACTGGATGTCGTATTCCGGGTTGGCGTGCTTGATCTCGGTCAGAACGGAGTGTGAGACGGTCAGCTCCGCCAGATTCGGTACATCGGGAACAGCGAGGTCATCAAATTTTGGCTGAAACCGCACAAGCGCCTGTTTTCCTTTGGTTTTGAATGGGGTTGACACTTCAGCAGGATCCACGATCTCGACAGTGTAATCGGGGATGGTGCCGGCTTCGCAGATCTCGTTGATCCGGAACTTGAATTTGCGCTCGGTATCAATCGACCCGCACTTCTCGGCCAGACGCTTGATTCCGATATACCATTCCGGCTGACGGCCGACATGCTTGCGGGCCAGCTCGTAAAGACGGCGTTCAAGGCCTTTCGAGAGCCGGAAGTAATCCCGATTGATGGTCAGGACCCGGCGGTCCTTGACGATGGCATTGAACATCCATCGGTTCATCGTGACTTCGACAGCCCCCATGACGCGCTGACCGTTGCGGTTGGTCCGTTCGATGACCCGCCAATCCTCGATCCAGCCGAAGCCGCGTCGCTCGCGCTCATCACCGGCGGTGATGTTCGTCAGAATGTTGGTTGAGCGCAGCCGATCCAGCGCGTCGAGGAAGAGCTCGTAGGCGCGTTTGCCGGAGCTGCGGCCGGTCACCTTGAGAAAATCATAGGCAGAGAACTTGATTGTGCGGTCCTGGACGGTCGTGGGCACATCCATGTCGAACTGCCCATGCTCGATCCGCTCATTCACCAGCGATGTGAGATAGATCAGGATGTCTTTGTCCCAGATCGTCGCGATGCCCTTGTGACCAGGCTGGATCTCAATCTTCACCGTGCCGTCGTCAAAGACGAAGGGGGTCATCCGCGGGCGCTTCTGAAGGGAGAAAAACGGGAACTCCATCAGGGCACGCTCGTCTTTGACCGGGGCGTCAGCGAGCTGGTCCAAGAAGAGGTCTACCTGTTTTTCTGACAC
>NZ_JBTBYJ010000002.1:0-142369 GCF_054226325.1 Roseobacter cerffii | reverse complement strand
GGTTCTGCCTCGATTTTGAAAAAATGACCATCCGGCAACGGATGGTCCTGCCTCGGATGTGGACTGATCGATCAGCCTCTTTCACGATCACTCGGTGAAATTCGCCGTTTTTGCAATCGATGTTCTAATTTGCGTCCGGTTTATCGATTCTGTCAAGTCCGACGCCCCGAACGGTCCAGTTCTCCAATCCATTACATCAATATGATTTTGGTTTAAGGGTATTGGGGGACAGGCTGCATGACCCCTATTTGCTTTGTTATGTCCCCCAATCAGCGGTGGCGATCAAATAGGTGACCCCCAATATCTCGTTCATGACGCGCCATCTGCGCTAATCCGCCAAGACGATCAGAGAATCGCTCTGGGGTCTTTGCCACGCTGTATTGATGTCATCGGCGGACCCTGTGCAAATCTGCTGCGCATATGATATTCGGTTTTGCCTTTTTCGCAAAACCAGCGTAAACCGGGAAAAAACAAGAATTAGCGTCCCCGTGGGGACATCTGAGCACAGGCCCGCCATGTATACACACAGCGATCTCGCGCAGCTTCAGGCGCAGTCCCTCAAGATGCAGGGGTTCATTCGCCAGCAGACCTACAGCCCTCAGAATGAGAAGACCCTGCGCCGTTTTTCGAGCTGGGAGGTGGCGGAGCTGATCTTCAAGGTCAACCAGTCAACGATGCGTGGGCGTTTGGCTGCGGATCCCACCCTGCCCCAGGGCACGGTTGAGGCTGACGGTCGCCAGCATTGGTACAGCCTTGAAGAGATCAACGAAATGCGGCGACGACTGAAAGTCAATCGCCGCTCCCTCATGCCCTATCGTCCGACGGGCAAGCGCGCGATGCGCGCGGCCATCGCCAACTTCAAAGGCGGTGCGGGGAAGTCTACCGTGGCGTTGCACTTTGCGCACGCAGCGGCGCTTGACGGATACCGTGTGCTGGCCATCGATTTCGACCCGCAGGCCACGCTCAGCCATTCCATGGGGCTGAGCGATGTGGCCGAGGAGTACACCGTCTGGGGCATCATGGCCCGCGATCTGGCGAGCGAGACCGAGCGTATGAACCGTGCCTCGCAGGGAGCAGAAAGCGGAACCGCCCTGCCCCAACGCCGCTTGCCCACCAGCATCACCGATATGGGACTTGCTGACCTGCGCGCGGCGGACTTCATCAAGCCGACCAACTGGCCGACCATCGACATCGTGCCCTCTTGTGCCAACGCGGCTTTCGTCGAATTCGCCTCCGCGCAGTACCGGCATCTGAACCCGGAATGGTCGTTCTTTGCCGCTGTCTCGCGGTTTCTCGATCAGCTGCCTGCGGATGCCTACGACCTGATCCTGTTCGACTGCCCACCCGCCATTGGCTACCAGTCGATGAACGCGGTCTTCGCCGCCGATATGCTCTATATTCCCTCGGGCCCCGGATATTGGGAGTATGACAGCACCACGTCTTTCATCGGCCAGCTCGCCGAGGCGCTTGAGGATCTCAGCCGCTTTTCCGGCCTCGTCCCCGCGGGGACAATGAACTTGCCAAAGGCGTTTCTGGATGTCCGCTTTCTGCTGACCCGGTTTGAGCCGAACAACGATTTGCACCGTGCGATGCAACAGGCGTTCGTGAAGGTCTGGGGTCAGCGCGTCACCGAACATCCCATCGAGATGACCCGCGCGGTGGAGCAATCCGGGCGTTTTTTGTCGTCGATCTACGAGATCGACTACCGCGAGATGACTCGCGAAACCTGGCGCCGGGCTCGGGCGAGTTTCGATCAGGCCTATGGGGAGTTCCACAAGCACCTTTGTACGGCCTGGGATCAGCTGGAGGATGAGGCATGAGCAAGCGACGCGTCTTTGACATCGACTTTGACGAGAGCGCCGTCCCCGCGGGGACAGAGGATGCGGCCCCGGCCCGGCGCGGACCTATGGCGGCTGCGATTTCCGAGAATGCGGAGGCGCTCGGGGCGCGACAGGCGGCAGAGGCTGAGATCCGGGCCGAGAATGATCGGTTGGCGCATGAGTATGTGGCGCTGAAGAAGAACGGCCAGATCGTCGGCTTGGTCAGTCTCGATCAGATCAAAACGACCAAGCTGATCCGGGATCGCGTGGCGGAGCGTGATCCGGACCTCGATGAGTTGAAGGCCTCCATTAAGGCGGTTGGTCTCTCGAACCCGATCCATGTCGAGGAGGTCGCCGATGGCTATGAGCTGATCCAGGGGTTCCGGCGGCTCAGCGCCTATCGTGAGCTGCTGGCCGAGACGTCAGATCCTCGATTTGCACAGATCCCTGCGACCTTGCAGGCGCGGGGCGCGCAGCTGGATCACCTCTATCGCCGAATGGTGGATGAGAACCTCGTGCGGCGCGATATCTCCTTTGCTGAAATGGCGCAGCTTGCGATGTCTTACGCAAGCCGTAGCGAGCAGAGTGTCGCGGCGGCGATCGAGGCGCTTTTTGCCTCGGCGGGCCGGCAAAAGCGCAGCTACATTCGCCACTTTGCTCATCTGTTGACGGTTCTCGGGAAGGATCTGAAGCATCCGGAGAGTATCCCGCGTGCAACGGGCCTCAGCCTCGTGAAGCTCCTCGAAGAAAACGGGCGCTTTGCGGGTCAGGTCCGTGCGGTTCTGAACAGCCAGCCGGACAGGGATGCAGCGTTAGAGTTGTCGCTTCTGCGCAGTGCCGTGAGCGGTGGGCAGGCGAAGCCGAAGGCGTCGAAGTCCCCTGCCCCCAAGACGTCTGCGCGCACGACGATCAAGCTCAATCGGCCTGAGGGTGTGGCGAAATGCACAGCATCGGCGGGCAAATTCGAAGTGACGCTGGATCATGATTTCAGCGCTATCGAGCCGCGCCGTCTTGAAGCCGCCGCGCGGGCTTTTCTCGACCATCTGAAAGGCTAGCGGTCGAGAAACGCGAGGATGTGTTCGGCGACCAGCTCCGGAACCTCTTCGTGTACGAGATGCCCAAACCCCTCGAGTTCAACAACAGCGGCCTGCTGCATGCGCTTGGCGGCATCATGTGCGACCCGTGGAGGGACTGCGCCGTCACGACTGCCGACGATGAAAAGCGCACGCGTCTGCAGAGTTGGCAGCGCACGTGCCAGAGCGTCGAGTGACCATTGCGCCATCATCAGCAGAGTGCCGTCGACATGGTTTCGATCCGCGACGAGCCGTTGATAACAGCGCAGCCCTTGAGCATCCAAATCAGAGCCTGTACCGCTTATTAGAGCCTGTATCCGCGCCGGACTCGATGCCGTGGCGGAGAAAACACTGGCGCTGAACGGGATGGCAGCCAGCATCTTGGCGATGGCGGGAAACAACACGCCAGCGATGCCATCAAATGTATCGAGTGCCGGGTTGATCCCCACAACGTCAGGCGGCTGTCCCCGCGGGGACAGCAGGTTTTCTGAGAGCGTCAGCGCCAGCGCCGTTCCGGCTGAATGCCCGACAATGGCATCTGGTGCCCATCCTTGCTGTTGGCACAGCTTTTCGATGTCGGCGGCCATGGTGTCCAATCTGCAGCGATGGCGCGCGCCGAGCTGTGTAAATCCTTGGCCGGGAAGATCGATGGCGACGACCTGGCGGGTTTGGCTGAGGTGCGTGATCAGTCCTCGAAGCGAATGGGTGCTGCCGCCTGCCCCGTGCAACAGAAGTGTGAGCGGTCCACGCCCGGTCTCCTGCACGTGCCAGCGATGCGGGGCTGCGAGCACTTGGCGGGAGATCCCGGAGTGAGGCCAATCCGCTGGGGGTGGCCACCGCACCAGCCTAGGCCTCAAGAACGGCGCTGACAGCGCCTGTGAGGGCCTGTGCGTCCGCCCGTGGCAGTGCGAGGTATTGGCCACCTGTGTGCCCGCTCAAGGCGCTCAGCGCCGCCTGAGGCCGCGCGCCGGTATCGATCAACAGGTTCTGCAGCCCTTGCAGCCGTAGACGCTTGGCGATCCTCTCCGCATCGTCCACGGCTTGCGCTCGATCGGGGCTGCCATCGAGCGCGATATTTGCCCGGCCATCGGTCAAGACAACAAGGGTCGGCGTGAGCCCCTTCGATCTGCTCTGAACGGCCAAGGTGCTGGCCTCTTGCAAGCCGGCCGCGAGTGGCGTCCCGCCTCCTCCAGGCAAGTTCGCCAGCCGCCGTTTCGTTTGGACCAGCGAGCGCGTGGGCGGCAGCAAAAGCTCGGCATGTGTCCCGCGGAAGGAGATGAGCGCCACGTGATCGCGTGCTGCATAGGCTCGTGCCAAAAGAAGCTCGACTGCACCCTTGGCCTCATTCAGCCGCGCGACAGCGGCTGATCCCGAGGCGTCCACGGCAAAAATCAATACACGGTCAGATCGGTCTTCATATCGTTTGACCCGAATATCGGATGGGCGGATCAGCAGTCCTTTGGTATTTGGTTGGACTTGACGGCGGATTGGCTGCCATGGGGCCGCGGCGCGGAGCGTGGCGACCAGGTCGATACGATTGCGTCCGTCGAGGCGCCCTGGACGAGAGGGCAGGGGCCGACCGCGCCGGTTGCCCTTGCGCTTCTGGCCCGCTCCCAAACCACCGGTGGTCCGTGTTGTCCCCGCGGGGACAAGCCCGGCCAACACATCGTCGGGCAACAGGGCGCGCACGGCCTCGACCAACATGTCACCATCAGGGAGGTTGACTGTCTCGCCCCCGTTGGATCTGTCCTCGTGCGAAGAGTTGTCGGGCGGTGTCGCGTGCTGGGCGCTCTCCGTCTCCTCTGGCAAGCATGTCGCGCGGTGGGCGTAGACAAGACCTGCTGCGGTCTCGAGATCGGTTTGCGAAACGGTATCGCGATCATCGATCGCTGCCAGCGTGCGCGCAACGCGCAGAGCCAGCAGCGGCGCCCGCAAGCTATGAATGCCGAACGTCGCGGCGAGCACGGCGAGTGCCATAGCGTCCTCCGGTGTCGCTGCGACCTCCTGCGGTTTCTTAGGTTGCGTCCCCGCGGGGACAACCCGCCAGTTTGCCGGGCGCCGGCCTTCAGGTGCGATATGGAATGGCAGGCGATCAGACAGGGCAGGGGGTACCGCCTCCTCCGCGTCCGCGCCCTCGTCCAGAGCAATAAGACAATGGCCGACATCGTGATCAAGCTGTTGCGCCAGCTTCGCGGCCAGTTCCGGACCACATCGCTCCGCCATTGATAAACTGGCAATGCATTGGTTCGAAAATAGCCCTTTATTTTCAATGATTTGATTTGATCCAAGGGTTGCTGATAGATCGAGCCCGCCAAAAAGCTGATCATCGGAAATCGTTGGATGCAGCCTGCGCGCCGCAAGAGGGTGCAGAGTGTCAGTGATCAGGTCTCGGTCGGGGCCTGCCCGCATGCGGATGACGGCGCCTCCCAGGTAGTCCGGAGCAAACAGAAGCAAGCGCAGGCAGGTGGCTGCGCGGTCCCAGCTGCCATCCGGCACGCTCACCCCAGAACCTCCTCCACAACGCGCTCGACCCGCGTGGTTGAGCCAGCCTCATCAAGCGGGTCTCGCCGCAGCCGATGCGACAGAGCCGAAGGTGCGACGGCGCGCAAGTGATCGCGATGAACTTTGCGTTTGCCGTCGTAAGCTGCCAAGGCGCGCGCGCCCCGCAGCAAGGTCAACTCGCCGCGCAGGCCATCAGACCCAAGCGCGATGCAGAGCGCCGCACAGTCCTCCAAAATCGTGTCTGGTGTGGCGATTTTCGCCAAGCGTTTGCGCGCCTTCAGGATTGCGTCACGCACCTTTGCGTCTTCGCCGGTGTAGTGCGCCATGAAGGCGGCGTGATCGCTTTCGAACGCGTCGCGGCGTTTGATCACCTCCACACGCTCGGCCACATCGTTGGGCGAGCGCACGTCGACGGACAGGCCAAACCTGTCGAGCAGTTGTGGGCGCAATTCGCCTTCCTCCGGGTTGCCCGAGCCCACGAGCACGAAACGGGCAGGGTGGCGGATCGACAGCCCCTCGCGTTCCACGACATTCTCACCCGATTGCGCGACGTCGAGCAGGAGATCAACGATGTGATCTTCGAGCAGGTTGACTTCGTCGATGTAAAGGTACCCGCGGTTGGCGCGGGCCAAGAGACCAGGTTCAAAAGCTTTCTCGCCACGGGTCAGCGCGCGCTCGATATCCAGCGCACCGACCACACGGTCTTCGGTCGCGCCAAGTGGCAGATCAATGACAGGGGTAGGGCGGGTGACGATCTTTTTGGAGCCTAACTCTGCCCAATCCGGGCAATCGGCTGTTTTGGGGGCGTTAACAGGGCAGCTTTCAACCATCCGAATAGGGGGCAGGAGAGCTGCGAGCGCCCGGACCGCTGTGGATTTGCCTGTGCCCCGGTCGCCAAAGACCAGGACCCCTCCGATGCCCGGATCGACCGCGGTGAGGATCATCGCCTGCTTCATGTCGGCCTGGCCAACGATGGCGGAAAAGGGGAAAGGTTGGGTCATGCGGGACGGTCCAAAGCGGTGAGCGGGCTGGCTCCGCCCCAGGTGCCTGTATCTCCCAGGATCGCGAAGCGCGCATAAAGCTCTTCGGAGAACCAGTTACCTTCGCGTACGGCACGGATCGCCGCGGCGTGCGGGCCGTTGGTGCGGGCGAACTGCGCCATTGTGTTTGCGTCGGGCCAGATCGAGAAGGTGATCTGATGCAGCAGCGGGACCTCGCCAATGCCAATCTTGAAGGCAACGTTGCGATCACTGCCGACCATGCGGCTGATGTCGGGGACCCGCCGCCAGAACTTCAGCGCAACGGCTGGCTTGATCGTGGCCCGTGTGAGAGCCGCGAGCGGGCCGTCCGGCGTGCTGCCGCTGGCCTGAAACGGGCTCTGACCCGACCAGGCCCCGCGCGCCGAGGTGGTCTCGAGAAAGACGGTCCAATCCTCGCTGGCTTGGGCGCGATATCGTTGGAAAATTGGGGCGTTTTGGGTCTGCGCGCGCGCTGTGTCTTCGTCGTGCCAGCTGGCTAGAATGGCATAGACGCTGGTGTTGGGCAGGGGGGTAAAACCTTCACCCGTGCCGGATCCGCAGAGCTTCCAAAAGCCGATACCCGGCACGTGCTGTAAGGCACGTCGGGCAAAACCCATCATCGCAAAGGCCCACAGCCGCGTTGAAGGCCGCGAAAACCGAAAAAAGCTCAAGGATACAACTGGGGTATCGGTCATTGCGCGCTGTTTTGCTCCCAAGTGTCAACTAAGTCTGACACGCAATTCCGCAAATTGGAAGATCACAATTGTAAAGTAAACTGGACACATCTACTGTACCGAAGTGATGACACGCGTAGATCCCAACGAATCTGCACATGCTGCTCAGGGCGGGCGCAACCGCGCAATCGTGATTGGTGCGGGCCTGGGCGGGCTTGCTGCGGCGATGCGGCTGGGAGCCAAGGGCTACCGTGTCACGGTGATCGACAAGCTTGATGTGCCGGGCGGGCGTGGTTCTGCCATTTGGCAGGATGGCCACCGGTTCGATCTGGGGCCCACCATCGTGACCGTACCGCAGCTCTATCGCGAGCTCTGGGCTGCTTGCGGGCTGGACTTCGATGCCGATGTGACCCTGAAAGCGCTCGAACCCTTCTACGAGATCCGCTGGCCCGATGGCACCAAATTCGTGGCGCAACGGGACACTGGAAAGCTGCGCGCCGAGGTGGCCAAGCTTGCGCCACAGGACCTAGCAGGTTTCGACAAGTTCCTTGAGGACAGCGCAGACCGCTACTGGTTCGGGTTTGAGGATCTGGGCCGCCGGTCGATGCATAAGCTGTGGGAACTCATCAAGGTGCTGCCCACCTTTGCGATGCTGCGCGCCGATCGATCTGTCTATGCGCATGCGGCCAAGCGCGTGAAGGACGAAAAGCTGCGCATGGCACTCAGCTTTCATCCGCTCTTCATTGGTGGTGATCCGCTCCATGTGACCTCGATGTACATCCTTGTCGCCTACCTCGAGAAAGAGTTTGGCGTGCACTACGCGATGGGTGGGTTGGCGGGTATGGCCCGCGCCATGGCGGATGTGATCGAAGGGCAGGGCGGCACGCTGCTGATGGAGACAGAGGTCGATGAGATCGTGGTCCGTGAGGATGCGGTCACGGGTGTCAGGCTCGCGTCGGGGCTGGAGATGGGCGCCGATATCGTCGTTTCCAACGCGGATTCGGGGCACACCTACACGACCTTGCTCCGCAATCAAAAGAAACGACGGTGGACAGCGCAGAGGCTGGCGCGCACGCGATATTCCATGAGTCTGTTCGTATGGTATTTCGGAACGAGAGGGACCGCGCAGGACTGGTCGGATGTAGGTCATCATACCATCCTCAACGGCCCGCGCTACACCGGGCTGCTGCGTGATATCTTCATCAAGGGCAAGCTCTGCGATGATATGAGCCTCTACGTGCACCGCCCATCCGTCACGGACCCTTCGGTTGCACCCGAGGGCGATGATACTTTCTATGTGCTCAGCCCGGTGCCGCATCTGGGCCACGACAACGGCGTGGACTGGCAGGAGGAGGAGCCGCTTTACAAGGCCAAGATGCTGCGGATGCTGGAGGAGCAGTTACTACCCGGCCTCGGTGAGCGGATCAGCACCGAGCGCGTGTTCAGCCCCGAGACTTTCCGCGACCGCTATCTCAGCCCGCTTGGTGCGGGGTTCTCGATCGAACCGCGTATTTTGCAGAGCGCGTGGTTCCGGCCACACAACATCTCGGAAGAGGTGAAGGGGCTTTATCTGGTTGGCGCCGGTACACACCCCGGGGCAGGGGTGCCGGGTGTGATCTCGACCGCGGAAGTGCTGAGCACCCTGGTGCCCGACGCGCAGGTGGTCCGATGATCGCGCCGTCTGATCTTGAACACTGCCGCGAGGCAATCCGTCATGGCTCGCTTTCGTTTCATGCGGCCTCCAAACTGTTGCCCCCGCGCGTGCGCGACCCGTCCCTGGCGCTCTATGCGTTTTGCCGGTTGGCGGACGATGAAGTGGATCTGAAGGCGGAGAAGGTCGAAGCGGTGCTGCGGCTGCGCGACCGGTTGGATGCGGTCTATGCGGGGCGGCCAAGGGATGCAGCACCTGATAGGGCCTTTGCGGCTATCGTTGAGGATTTCGAGATGCCCCGGGCGTTGCCCGACGCGCTCCTGGAGGGGTTGGCGTGGGATGCGGAAGGCCGACGCTATGAGACGCTCTCGGGCGTCAAGGACTACTCGGCCCGCGTCGCGTCAGCCGTCGGTGCGATGATGTGTGTGCTGATGGGCGTGCGCGATGCGGATGCGTTGGCCCGAGCCTGTGATCTGGGCGTGGCGATGCAGCTGACAAACATCGCCCGTGACGTGGGTGAGGATGCTCTGGAAAACCGCATCTACTTGCCGCTCGACTGGCTCGATGAAGCGGGCATTGACGTGGATCGCTTCCTCGCGGACGCCAAGCCGACCAAGGCGGTGCGGATGATGGTCAAGCGGTTGGTGATGGAGGCAAACCGGCTCTACATGCGCTCTGAGGCGGGTGTTGGTGCGCTGCCGCGCCGTTGCCGTCCCGGCATCTATGCGGCGCGGTTCATCTATGCGGGTATCGGCGGTCAATTGACCGCCATGGGCTACGATTCGATCTCTGCCCGGGCGCGGACAAGCAAGCTGCAAAAGCTGGGCTGGCTGGGTCAGTCCATGCTGCTGAGTGCAGCGACCATGGTGATGCCGCGCTCGTCCGTTCTTTATGCCAAGCCGCTGGACGAGGTGGCTTTCCTCGTGCGCGCCGCTGCGCTTGGCGAACCCACATCGTCGCGCAGCGATACGCTGATCTCGGTCCTGACAACGCTCGAGCAGCGGAGGCTCGAACAGAGGGCGCGCTTGACCGGTCACCGAACGGGTCTAACCTAGGGCCATGTTCTGGCTTCTGTTCTGCATCTTCTTTGCGGCCTGTCTGGGCGCCGGGGTGACCGGTGGTCTCTTTGCGCCGGGGCCGTGGTATCGCGCGCTCGAAAAACCCTGGTTCACCCCGCCAGACTGGGTGTTCCCGGTGACATGGATGGTGCTTTACATCTCCATGGCTGTGGCGGGTGCACGGATCGCGATGCTAGACGGCAATGGGGTTGCGCTGGCGTTTTGGGCCTTGCAGATCGCTCTCAATGGGCTGTGGACGCCGGTCTTCTTTGGCCTCAAGAACATCCGGCTGGGTATGGCGGTGGTTTCAGTTTTGTGGCTGTCGGTGCTGAGTGGGCTGTTGGCGATGTGGCAGATCGACGTGATCGCGGCTCTGCTCTTCGTGCCCTATCTGGTGTGGGTCACGATCGCGGCGGCGCTGAACGCAGCCGTCTGGCGGCTGAATCCCGACGTCGCGCGCAACCCACCACCAGCGCCCTCCTGACGATCAATTGAAACTCCAGTGCCGACGGCGCGGAACCCGAACGGCAAGCATGGGTTTCAGCAGCGGGCTGCGAAAGCGGCGCAGATCCAGCGCTTCATGCACGCCAGTCACACGTTCGCCGTCCAACTGAGTTTCCACGGCGGACCGGGTGTAGAAAGGCGCGTCGAGCATGGCCAGCTTTTGTCGGGGGATAAATCCGGTATCGGCGCGCGTTTCGCGTTTCACCGCCCAGAGACTCCGGCGCAGGCGCGCCTTGGGAGGCAGGGCGATCGTTTCGGCGTGGCCGCTCTGATCAAATCGGAACCCCGCCGCCAGTTCAGAGCCGTCCAACCGCGTTGCATCGTAGAAACATGTGGCACCCGAAGCGGTTGGAAACCGGCCCCATGTCCAATAGCTGAAGTCTTCTTCCAGCGCGCGGCTGCCGAAGTTCGCATCAAAATAGCCGTCGCCTTGCCACTGCCACCCGGGTCGGTCGATCTCGACCTCGATCCGGGCCGAGGGGGCGAAAGGGCGCCAGATGTGGGCGCCGTCTGCCGTCAGCGGCAGTTCCACATCGGTCAGCGCCGTGGGGCTCACGCGGATCTGACCCCGGATGCGATTGATCAGCGGCGGCCCTGAAATCTCGTCGACGTCGATGACCAGTTGATCACGCTCCCATCGCATCATCGAGGGCCCGACCTCGAACCGCGAATTGGTCTGGCGCAGCGCCGCCGCGCCGCGATCGGTCATCGTGAACCGCCCGCCGCGCCCGTAGGTGGCCACGTTGATGCAGACGTGGTTCTGCGGGTTGCGACGCCCCGACCAGCGATACCAGGGCGAGAAGACCGAACCGATGAACCCGATGACCGAGACCGCACGTTTGCCGCAATCGCTCAGGCCGTCGACATACCACCACGCATAGCCGTTTGGGCCGACATGGATGTCGAAGTTCGGCCGCGCAAGATCGCCTCGGCCGCGTGCTTGGCGGAGAGGGTCGCCATCGGGACGCCCGCCCCGGGATGTGTCCCCCCGCCCGCCAGCCACAGCCCCTTGATCGGGGTCTCGGCCGTTGGCCGTTTCAGCGAGGCCGTCAACCCGTGGGGGCTTTGCCCGTAGAGCGCGCCCATCGTCTCGGGAAACATGGCGGCGAAGCGTTGTGGTGTTGTGATCGTCGCGGCGGTCGGTGTCGGTGACATAGTCACGCCCATATCCGCCATCCTCTGCATGATCTGATGATGCCATCTGTCCAAATCCACTGGAGGGGTAAAGGTTGAAGTTGCCGGAGCATTCGAGATGATCTCGAAGCGTTCCAGCGTCGGGGGTGGGTGATCCTGGCCGCGGTCTTCGGCGCAGAGATAGAGCGTCGGGTCGCGCGGGATGCGGTCTGCCATGAGGTCGTTGAATTCGGCCTGGGGGTCATCGGCAAAGAACACGTTGTGATGGGCCAAGGGCATGCCGTGTGGAGTGGCCGCGAAGCTGTGCACCCGGGCCGAGAAGGAGCGGGGCAGTTTGGCCGTCTGAGGTGCGACGATCTTCAGGTCTTCGCCTAAGCTGCCGGTTGCGAGCGCACGCGGGTCACCTGCGTAGATGACCTTATCAGCTGCCAGGTGCGGCCCGTCCTTGATCTCGACGCCAGCGACTCGCCCGCTTTGCACCGTGATTTTTTCCACATGGGCGTTACGCTTCAGTCGAACCCCGCGCGCCTCGACGAGCTTGGTCAGCGCGTCGGTCAGTCGGTGCATACCGCCCTTCACCACCCAGACCCCGGCGGCTTCGGCCTGCCAGATCAGCGACAGGATCGCCGGGCTCAGATGTGGCGCGCCACCCACATAGGTGGCGTAGCGTCCGAAGAGCTGCGCCAGCCGCGGGTCGGTGAACTGTCGTTGGAGCGTCTGGCGCAGGGTCGAGAGTGGGGCCATGGCGGGAATGAGGCCTGGCTGGCGCAGCACAGGCGGCACCAGTTGCGCCATCTTTGGCGCGGGGGCCTGCATCATTGGCGTGTCGAACGCCTGAAACAGCCGTGCTGTGCGTGCGTTGAACCGGCGAAACTGATCGGCGGATTTTGCGCCTGCGAACGCTTCAATTGCCTCGGTGCTCTTCTCCGCGTCATCGTAAAGATCAAGCTGGCTGCCATCTGACCAGAAATGCCGCGCCAGAATGTCTTGGCGTGTCAGCGTCACGTGATCTTCAAGCTGCTCTCCGGCACAGGCAAAGAGGTCGTCAAACACATGACGCAGGGTCAGCACGGTTGGTCCGGCATCCACGGGACCTGCGCGGCTGGGGACGGTGCGGATCTTGCCGCCAGTGTGGGCGTGCCGTTCCAGAAGCGTCACGCCATACCCGCCCGCCGCGAGCCTGAGGGCTACGGCCAGCCCGGCAATGCCCGCGCCAATGACGATGGCTTCGGGGCGTGCGGGCGAAAGTGAGGGTGTCGCGACGACCATACGGGATTGTTGACTCGAAGTGGTAAAGTGTCCAGTATGATTTACACTTTGTGTCTCAAATGAATGACACTTTGCCGATGAAAGGAGTCCCATATGGGCATGACCTCGCGCATCGAAGCGGCAATTTCGTCGGCAGTGGCAGTCGGACAGGGGAGTGGTGCAGTGCCTGGCAGACTCTCGTCGGCGCTGGCCTATGCGACAGCCCCAGGCGGCGCCCGGATTCGCCCCACAATCCTGATGTCCGTGGCGATGGCCTGCGGTGATGATCGCCCCGCGCTGTCGGATGCGGCGGCCTCAGCGCTGGAGATGATTCACTGCGCCAGCCTCGTGCACGACGATCTGCCGTGCTTTGATGATGCGGCGATCCGGCGGGGCAAGCCTTCCGTTCATAAGGCCTATTCCGAGCCGCTCGCGGTGCTCACTGGCGACAGCCTTATCGTGCTGGCATTCGAGACGCTTGCGCGCCAATCGGAACAAGCACCGGATCGGGTGGCGCAGCTGATCATGACGCTCGCGCGCCGCACCGGTATGCCCGGTGGCATCTGCGCGGGGCAGGGCTGGGAGAGTGAGACGGAGATTGATCTTTCGGCCTATCATCAGGCCAAGACCGGCGCGCTCTTCATCGCGGCCACCCAGATGGGGGCGATCTCCGCCGGGCAAGAAGCAGAGCCGTGGTTCGAGTTGGGTGCACGCATCGGTGAAGCCTTCCAGGTTGCGGATGATTTGCGGGATGCGCTTTACGATGCGGAAACGCTCGGCAAGCCGGTGGGTCAGGACGACCTGCATGGGCGGCCCAACGCGGTCTCCCTGCTGGGTGTGCAGGGTGCCATTTCGCGGCTGAAGGATATTCTGGGCGGGGCGATTGCCTCGATCCCCTCGTGCCCCGGCGAGGCGCAACTGGCTGAGATGGTGCGCACCTATGCCGAGCGGCTGACCCCTGTTGCACCCCACGCAGCGCAGCGGCGCAGCAATGTCTGACACCACGAGCGATCTGCCCGGCTGGCGCGGCGGTTGGCTCAATCGACTTGTTGCGCGCCCCGGGTTCCAAAGCTGGGCAAGCCGCTTTCCTCTCACACGTGGACAGGCGCGCAAGGACGGCGCGGCGCTTTTCGATCTTGTGCAAGGCTTCGTGCAGAGCCAAGTGCTGATGGCCTTGGTCGAGCTTGATATCTTTCGCCGCCTCCGGGCCGGGCCGCTGACAGCGGATCGCCTGGGACAAGCGACGGATATCCCGGCGGATCGGATGCAGATACTGTTGCAAGCGGCGGCTGCGCTGAAGCTGCTCAAGCGGGATCGTAACGGTCGCTACCGTCTGGCGCGGAAGGGTGCGGCACTCATGGGCGTGCCAGGGCTTGAAGCCATGATCCGGCATCACAAGGCATTCTACGCGGATCTCTCCGATCCCGTTGGTTTGCTGCGCGGGCCGGAGCGCACCCAGCTCTCCGAGTTCTGGCCCTATGTGTTCGGCGCCCGAGGCACGATCGATCAAGACGTGGCCGAGACCTATTCCGACCTCATGGCCCAGAGCCAACTGTTGGTCGCTGAAGACACCTTGCGGGTTGTTTCCCTGAAAGGTGTAGGGCGGCTGCTCGATGTCGGTGGCGGCACGGGTGCGTTTCTCGAAGCGGTGGGCAAAAAGGCGCCCGGGCTGGAGCTGATGCTGTTCGATTTGCCGCAGGTTGTTCAGCAGGCACAGGCGCGCTTCGACGCCGCGGGATTGGGGCCGCGCGCCACGGTACATGCAGGCTCCTTCCGCGATGACCCATTGCCGGACGGGGCCGATGCCATTTCTCTCATCCGCGTGCTCTATGACCATTCGGATGAGACTGTGCGTGACCTGTTAGCTGCGGTGTATCGCGCGCTGCCGGCGGATGGGCGGTTGATCATCTCCGAGCCCATGGCCGGGGGCGCTGCGCCGGATGCGGCCGGCGATGTGTATTTCGCCTTCTACACGCTTGCGATGCAGACGGGCAAAGCCCGCTCGGCGGAGGAGATATCTGATCTCTGCCGGGAGTCTGGGTTTGTGCGCATTCACAGCCCCCAGCCCAAGCGCAATTATGTGACGCGCGTCGTTCTTGCGCAAAAGCCATCTTCCACGGAATAGAATGTGTCTAATTTAGTTGACACAATTTGATGTAAGCTTAAACTGACATCGACGACATGAGCTGTGGGATGAGTCTTTGACGCAAGATCAAAGCGGTCCCGCGAGCGAGGAGAGAGACTTTGGACACCACCGCCGTTCTTCTGAAAGGTCCACGCGATCTCGAGGTAGACGTCCTGACGCTGACAGCGCCGGGGGCCGAAGATCTCGTGGTCGATATTCAACACTCCGGCATTTCAACGGGCACCGAAAAACT
This sequence comes from Roseobacter cerffii, assembly GCF_054226325.1. Taxonomy (NCBI): domain Bacteria; kingdom Pseudomonadati; phylum Pseudomonadota; class Alphaproteobacteria; order Rhodobacterales; family Roseobacteraceae; genus Roseobacter; species Roseobacter cerffii. The sequence continues at coordinate 127,308 of NZ_JBTBYJ010000002.1, read as the reverse complement.
CTTCTGGTCCGGTGATATGCCGCCGTTCCCAGGCATGGGCTATCCTTTGGTCCCCGGCTACGAGGCGGTGGGTGAGGTGGTGGACGCCGCCCCCTCGACCGGATACCGCCCCGGCGATCATGTGTTTGTGCCAGGCGCGAACTGCTATGACGGCGCCTTTGGTCTCTTCGGCGGCGCAGCGGCGCGGCTGGTGACGGCGCCGGATCGCGTGACACGAATCGATGTGAGCCTAGGCGCGCAAGGCGCTCTGCTCGCGCTGGCCGCGACCGCACGCCACACGATGGCCGGACTGAACAAATCGGTGCCGGACCTGATCGTGGGGCACGGTGTTCTTGGACGGTTGCTAGCCCGGCTGACGATTGCCGCAGGCGCACCCGCACCGACGGTTTGGGAGATCGATCCGTCCCGCCGGGATGGGGCCGAAGGTTACGAGGTGATCGCGCCGGAGGACGACCCGCGCCGCGATTACATGTCGGTCTATGATGCGTCGGGCAGCATGGATGTGCTGAACGATCTGGTGGCCCGGATCGGCAAAGGCGGCGAAGTCGTCCTTGCCGGGTTTTACAAGGAGCCCATTCGGTTCGATTTCCCGCCCGCCTTCATGAAGGAGGCGCGGTTCCGCGTGGCTGCGGAATGGACCCATGACGATCTGGCGGCGACCCGTGCGTTGGTGGAAAGCGGCACGCTGAGCCTCGATGGGCTGATCACAGATGAAGCCGCGGCGAAGGATGCGCCGGAAGCTTACGAGCGGGCCTTCACCGATCCCGCCTGCCTGAAGATGATCCTCAACTGGAAGGACGTGGCGTGAAAGACGATGTTCCAAACCTGAAGGAATTCGACCAGCGCCTGCGCGAGGAAGCGGCGGAGCCCACGCTGGAGGTACCGCAATCCGAGCCGACGTCGAAGACGCAGATCATCGCGATCTATGGCAAGGGTGGCATCGGCAAGAGCTTCACCCTCGCCAACCTCAGTCACATGATGGCGGAGCAGGGCAAGCGTGTGCTGCTCATCGGGTGCGATCCCAAGTCGGACACGACAAGCTTGCTCTTTGGCGGCAAGGCCTGCCCCACGATCATCGATACGTCGACGCGCAAGAAGCTGGCCGGCGAAGAGGTGAAGATCGGCGATGTCTGCTTCAAGCGCGGTGGCGTCTTTGCGATGGAGCTCGGTGGGCCCGAGGTCGGGCGCGGCTGCGGCGGGCGCGGGATCATCCACGGCTTTGAGCTGCTCGAAAAGCTGGGATTCCACGATTGGGACTTTGACTATGTGCTGCTCGATTTCCTCGGCGATGTGGTCTGCGGCGGCTTCGGCCTCCCGATTGCGCGCGACATGGCGCAGAAGGTGATCCTGGTTGCCTCGAATGATTTGCAATCTCTCTATGTGGCGAACAACGTCTGCTCGGCGGTGGAGTACTTCCGCAAGCTGGGCGGCAACGTCGGTGTGGCCGGGCTCGTGATCAACAAAGACGACGGGACTGGCGAGGCGGCGGCCTTTGCGGATGCAGTGGATATCCCGATCCTCGCAGCGATCCCGCAAGACGATGACCTGCGCAAGAAATCCGCGAACTACCAGATCGTCGGTACTCAGGCGAGCCAGTGGGGCGACCTCTTTGCCGAGCTTGGATTGAACGTTGCGAAGGCGCCGCCGATGCGGCCCGCGCCTCTGGACCAGGACGGGCTACTCGGCCTGTTCGATGCTTCGGAAACGGGTGGCGACGTGGTGCTGGAACCGGCGAGCGACGCCGACATGCGCGGCAAGAACGCAGCGCCCAAGCCGTCGCTGGAGGTTGTCTATGACGAAGCTTGAGCACTTCGACGAAAGCCAGCGCGCGCTGGAGCGGTCGGTCTGGAAGGGCCGTCAGTCGCAGGCCTTGTTCGAATCGAGCCAGGAGATGATCACCCAGTCGATCCGCCTGATGGAAGCCATGCGCAACCCCAAGCCAATCTACAAGGTGTCGGCGGAGTGAAACAGGAAGTCACATATGATGACGCCGCCGAGGTGGAGGTGATCAAGGGTCACCCTCACGGCGATGTCACACGTGTGACGGCAGAGGCACCGGTCGATGGCGCGGGCTGCCATTCAGGCGACGATATAGCCGAAGCGGCGCGGATGGCGGGCAAGTCAGAAGTTCTCGAGAAATTCCGCGCAGATTATCCCCTGGGGCCGCATGACAAGCCGCAATCTATGTGCCCGGCGTTTGGGTCGTTGCGCGTGGGCCTGCGGATGAAGCGGGTGGCGACGGTGCTGTCTGGCTCGGCCTGTTGTGTTTACGGGCTGACCTTCGTGTCGCATTTCTACGGCGCTCGGCGGTCGGTGGGTTATGTGCCGTTCAATTCCGAGACGCTGGTGACCGGCAAGCTTTTTGAGGACATCCGCGAGTCTGTGCACGAGTTGGCAGACCCGGATCGGTATGACGCGATTGTCGTCACCAACCTCTGCGTACCGACGGCATCGGGCGTGCCGCTGCAGCTGTTGCCGCGCGAGATCAATGGCGTGCGGATCGTTGGCATCGACGTGCCGGGGTTTGGCGTCCCGACCCATGCCGAGGCCAAGGATGTGCTGGCCGGTGCCATGCTGACTTACGCGCGGGAGGAGGCCGAAGCGGGCCCCGTCGCGGCGCCTGTGGGCGGGCGGTCCTCGCGGGCTACAGTTGCGATGCTGGGCGAGATGTTCCCGGCGGACCCGATGATGATTGGCCAGATGCTGGCCCCCATGGGTCTGGCAGCAGGGCCAGTTCTGCCGTGCCGCGAGTGGCGTGAGCTCTATGCAGCGCTCGACTGCTCGGTCGTCGCAGCAATCCATCCCTTCTATACGGATACGGTCCGTGCTTTCCGAGCAGCGGGGCGGCCCGTTGTGGGGTCTGCGCCGGTGGGTCATGACGGAACAGCGGCCTGGCTCCGCGCGATTGGCGAGACCTATGGTGTCTCGGCTGATCAGATCGCAGCGGCGCAGAACGCAGTCCTGCCCGCGATCAGGGGCGCGCTGGCGGCGACGCCGATCACCGGGACCATCACGCTTTCGGGCTATGAGGGCTCCGAGCTTTTGGTGGCGCGATTGCTGATCGAAAGCGGGGCAGATGTGCCGTATGTCGGTACGGCCTGTGCGAAGTCCGAGTGGTCCGCCGAGGATGCGGCCTGGCTGGAGGCGAAAGGCGTGACGGTGAAGTACCGCGCGTCGCTAGAAGATGACTGTGCTGCGATGGAGGCGGTGAAGCCCGACTTGGCCATTGGCACCACGCCAGTGGTGCAGAAGGCCAAGGAGCTCGGTGTACCCGCGCTCTATTTCACCAATCTGATTTCTGCGCGGCCCCTGATGGGGGTGGCGGGTGCGGGCTCGCTGGCCGAGGTGACCAACGCGGCCATCGGCAACAAGGACCGGATGGGCCGGATGAAGGCCTTCTTCGAGGATGTGGGCGCAGATGACACAGCCGGTGTCTGGGAAGGCGCACCAAATCTGCGCCCTGACTTCCGAGTGCAGCATCAGAAGAAGCTGGACAAGGCCGCGCGGGCGGCCAAAGCGGCGCAGATGATATGATGACGGCGCAAGATACATATTTTGCGCCGAGTGCGCGGCAGCGGGTTTCGCCAGAAACCTCCGTGCGCACCCTGGTTGCATATGATCGTTGGGGGGCTCTGCCCCCGCGCTGCGCGCTCCCCCGGAGTATTTGCCGAAGGGTGAAGCAGGGGGGACTCTGCTGATGCTGGTGACGGATCATGATCGCGCGGGCGGCTATTGGGGGGCCGTTTATGCCTTCTGTGCCGTGAAAGGCCTGCAGGTGGTGATCGACGGGCCGGTGGGCTGTGAGAACCTGCCGGTGACCTCTGTGCTGCATTACACCGACGCGCTGCCGCCGCATGAGTTGCCGATTGTGGTGACGGGTCTGGGTGAAGGCGAGATGGGGGCGGGCACGGAAGAGTCCATGAAGCGGGCCTGGGATACGCTCGACCCGGCACTGCCGGCGGTGGTCGTGACGGGCTCCATTGCCGAGATGATCGGGGGCGGGGTCACGCCGCAGGGGACCAATATTCAGCGGTTCTTGCCGCGCACCATTGATGAGGATCAGTGGGAGGCGGCGGACCGGGCGATGACCTGGATCTTCACTGAGTTCGGCATGACAAAGGGCCGGATGCCGCCGGAGAAGAAACGCACCGAAGGGGCCAAGCCCCGGGTGAACATTCTGGGGCCGATGTACGGCACCTTCAACATGCCCTCGGATCTGGCGGAGATCCGGCGGCTGGTCGAGGGGATCGGCTGCGAGGTCAACATGGTGATGCCCTTGGGCGCCCATGTGGCTGAAATGAGAGATTTGGTGAATGCGGATGTGAACATCTGCATGTACCGCGAGTTCGGGCGTGGATTATGCGAGCTTCTTGCCAAGCCGTATCTCCAGGCTCCGATAGGGGTCGAGAGCACGACCAAGTTCCTGCGCGCACTGGGGAACTTGGTCGGCCTCGACCCCGAACCTTTTATCGCGCGAGAGAAGCATTCGACCATCAAGCCGGTCTGGGATCTCTGGCGCTCGGTCACCCAGGATTTCTTTGCCACGGCGAGTTTCGCCATTGTGGCGAATGAGACCTACGCCCGTGGCATCCGGTTGTTTCTCGAGGACGACATGGGGCTGCCCTGTGCCTTTGCCGTCTCGCGCACGGCGGGGCAGAAGACGAACAACGAGGAAGTTCGCGCCCTGATGGGCCAAAACCGGCCTTTGATCGTGATGGGCTCGATCAACGAAAAGATGTACCTCGCCGAGCTGAAAGGCGGGCACGGACCAAGCCCCGCGTTCATTCCGGCGAGCTTTCCGGGAGCTGCGATCCGGCGGCACACGGGCACGCCCTTCATGGGGTATGCGGGGGCGACCTACCTCATTCAGGAAATCTGCAACGGGCTCTTCGACGCGCTCTTCCACATCCTGCCGCTTGGCACGGAGATGGATGCGACCGACGCCACGCTGACGCCGCTGCGGCGTGATTTCCCGTGGGATGCGGATGCGCAGGCGATGCTCGACAAGATCGTCGAGACCCATCCGATACTCACACGTATTTCAGCTGCGAAGACATTGCGCGACGCGGCAGAGAAAGCGGCCCTGGCCGCAGGTGCGGAACGCGTGGTGCTCGACACCGTGCGCGCGCTGGACCCGGCAAATGCCGGCACTGATCTGGAGGATCGACCATGAGCGATATGACGTCTGACATGATTGAAACAACCACCGAAGCCCCGCATCACACGCCGAGTCGCAAGGCCGTGAAGACGGAGTTCATGGTCTATTTCGCGATCATCTTCTTGGCGACGCTGCCGCTGGCGACCCTGACCTGGGCGCTCTCGGCGATCCGGACACGGAGCTTCACCGAAAAGGGCCCGATGGCCCGCGCCTGGACGCAGGCTCGCATCATCACGCCGATGATCTTTTCGGCATGACCCCCATGTCGCGACATAGAGGCCAGGGCCCCGGTCGCGATCCGAATTCTCGGCTTGTGTGCGCCTGCCGAGGTCAAGAGCTGTACGCCTTTTGCGAGGTGGACAGAGCCCCGAGGGGGGAGACCCCCAAAGGACCCCGCCGCGGGGTGCGCGGCGTCAGCATAACGTTCCGGAGGAATATTTATGGCTGATAACCACCTGTCTTTCACAGGTTTAACCGACGAGCAGGCGCAAGAACTGCACGCCGTCTACATGAGTGGGCTCTGGCTGTTTTCAGCAGTGGCCGTTGTCGCTCATTTGGCGACGTTCATCTGGCGTCCGTGGTTCTAAGAGGAAATGGATATGGCAAAGTTCTATAAGATCTGGCTCATTTTCGATCCTCGCCGAGTGTTTGTTGCACAAGGCGTGTTCCTCTTCCTGCTGGCAGCGATGATTCACCTCGTCCTGCTGAGCACAGAGCACTTCAACTGGTTCGAACTGGCGGCGCAATCCGCCCAGTAAGGGATTTGGCCGGGCAAGGGCCACCCGTACCGGTGCCAGAGTGACACCAAGATTGCTGCGGGCGGCGAAGTGTGCGCCATCCGCCCGCGGCGGACCCAACGCAATAAACGACGGCCTCCGCCTTTCACTGGCGCGCCGCACACACGCGGAGAATAGAAGATGGCATTGCTCAGCTTCGAAAGAAAATATCGCGTCCGCGGAGGGACGCTGATCGGGGGCGATCTGTTCGACTTCTGGGTGGGGCCTTTCTATGTGGGCTTCTTCGGGGTGACGACGGCCTTCTTCGCCCTGCTTGGAACCATCCTGATTTTCTGGGGCGCCAGCCAGCAGGGGACGTTCAACCCCTGGCTGATCAACATCGCCCCGCCTGACCTGAGCTATGGGCTTGGGCTCGCGCCGCTGCTTGAGGGCGGGCTCTGGCAGATCATCACGATCTGTGCCACGGGCGCGTTCATCAGTTGGGCGCTGCGCGAGGTGGAGATTTGCCGCAAACTGGGCATGGGCTATCACGTGCCCTTTGGCTTCGCCGCAGCGATCATCGCCTATATGACGCTGGTCATCTTCCGCCCGCTCTTGATGGGCGCCTGGGGGCATGGGTTCCCATACGGGATCTTCAGCCACCTCGACTGGGTCAGCAACACCGGCTACGCCTATCTGCACTTCCACTATAACCCGGCGCATATGCTGGCGGTGACGCTCTTCTTCACCACCACGCTGGCGCTGGCGCTGCACGGCGGTTTGATCCTCTCGGCCTGTAACCCCGAGAAGGGCGAAGAGGCCAAGACGCCGGATCATGAAGACACGTTCTTCCGCGACTTCATCGGCTATTCCGTCGGCACCCTGGGCATTCACCGGGTGGGCTATCTGCTCGCCATCAACGCAGGGCTCTGGTCGGCGATCTGTATCATCATCTCCGGTCCGGTCTGGACGGCCGGTTGGCCCGAGTGGTGGAACTGGTGGCTCGACCTGCCGATCTGGGGTGAACCCATCGCCGTGGGAGGGATGTGATCATGTGGCTTCCTGAATACCAGAACATCTTCACGCAGGTGCAGGTCCAGGGCAATCCCGAATGGGGTATGGACGACCAGGGCAACAACATGATGGAAGAACGCGTGGGCAAGCCCCGGTTCAACACATTCGTTGGCCTGTTCGGCAATGCGCAGATCGGGCCCTACTACGTGGGCTGGACAACGCTGGTGGCGTTCGCGACGGGCATCGCCTGGTTCGTGATCGTGGGCTTCAACATGCTCGCGCAGGTCGGATACTCCATCCCGCAGTTCATCCGTCAGCTTTTCTGGCTCGCGCTCGAGCCACCCTCGCCGGAGTACGGGCTGTCGATGCCGCCGCTGGACGAAGGGGGCTGGTACATCATCGCCAGTTTCTTCCTGCTGGTCTCGGTGCTCTGCTGGCTGCTCCGCGCGTACCTGCTGGCGCAGCAGCACAAGATGGGCAAGCACATCTTCTGGGGGTTTGCCAGCGCCGTCTGGTTGTTCCTGGTCCTAGGTCTGTTCCGTCCGGTCCTGATGGGCTCGTGGTCGGAGGCGGTGCCCTACGGCATCTTCCCGCACCTTGACTGGACCACGGCCTTCTCAATCCGCTACGGCAACCTCTACTACAACCCGTTCCATTGCCTGAGCATCGTGTTCCTCTATGGCTCGGTGCTGCTCTTCTGCATGCACGGCGGCACGATCCTTGCCGTGACCCGCTATGGCGGCGACCGGGAGCTGGAGCAGATCTATGATCGCGGGACCGCCACGGAACGCGCCGCTCTCTTCTGGCGCTGGACCATGGGCTTCAACGCCACGATGGAAGGTATTCACCGCTGGGCCTGGTGGTTTGCGGTGCTGACCCCGATCACCGGTGGTATCGGCATCCTGCTCACCGGCACGGTGGTCGACAACTGGTTCATCTGGGCGCAGGAGCACAATTTCGCGCCGATGTATGACGGCTCCTATGGATATGCCGACTACGGCTCCTACGAAGCCTTTATCGGACAGGAGGACTGATCATGCTGCCCAAGTGGTTTGACAAATGGAACGCGGACAACCCGACCAATGTGTTCGGCCCCGCGATCCTGATCGGTGCCATCGGCGGGGCTGTCTTTGCGGCGATCATGATCGTCAGCTATGGCAACCCGGCGCAGACGGCCTCGCTTCAGACGGGGCCGCGCGGGACGGGGATGTCCGTGCCCGAGTTCGACGTGATGCGCACCGCCCCCGATCCGACGATCGAGGCCTATTATACCGAGGAGCCTTACGTCCCCGAAGGTGGTGAGGATCTGGCCCGCGACATCTACGAGAATGTTCAGGTGCTCGGGGACCTCACCGAGGACAACTTCAACCGCGTGATGAACGCCATGACCCAATGGGTCAGCCCCGAGGAAGGCTGTGCCTACTGTCACGGTGATGTCGACCTGGAGGAATACGGCAACGACGATCTCTACACCAAGGTTGTCTCGCGCCGGATGATCCAGATGACCCAGAACATCAACGAGAACTGGGGCGGGCATGTGAATGCGGTCGGCGAGGTTGGTGTGAACTGCTACACCTGCCACCGGGGTCAGAACGTGCCCTCTGAGATCTGGTTCAACATCAGCCCGGTCAACGAGGCCGCAGGCGGGTGGGCGAGCGTGCAGAACCGCGCAACCTCGATCAGCCAGTCGACCTCGCTGCCCTCCAATGCGCTGGAAGTGTATCTCACCGACTATGAGGCGGTGAACGTGCATGATCTGGAAAGCCGGGTGGAAGGCGTGCCGAATGACATCGACGTCGCCTCGATCCAGAAGACCGAGCAGACCTACGCGTTGATGAACTACTTCTCGAACAGCCTCGGCGTGAACTGTGTCTTCTGTCACAACTCGCGCGCCTTCTACGACCCAGAGCAGCACACCCCGCAATGGGCGACCGCGCTGCTCGGTCGGCAGATGGTGATCGAGATGAACCAGGAGTACCTGATCCCGTTGGAGGCGGAGTATCCGCCCGAGCGCCTTGGCCCGATCTATGCCGATGCGCCGAAAGCGGCCTGCAAGACCTGCCACAAGGGCTATCAGCGTCCGCTGCAGGGGATGAACGTGATTGCAGACTGGCCCGAGCTCGCGACCAGCGAGGCGCCGGTTTACGAATAAGCGTGGGCGGCTTCGGCCGCCCCGCTTGGCCTGGCACGGACCCTTGGCTTCCTGGGTCCGGGCACGGGGTCTCAACACCCCGGTTCCCTTCCTGTTGGCTACAGGAACCTGGCGTCGCAACTGGTTTACCCCAGCTGCGACGCCTTTTCATTCCAAGGGGCGGCGCCTCGGCTTTGGCAAGAGCTGGCCGCCCCGCGACAGACGGAGATGTGCGCCATGACCAAACCCGACACCCCGACCCTCGACCAGGTGGCAGGCCCTGCGGACCTTCGGCAGATGTCCGACCGGGCGCTTGGCGCGCTGGCGCATGAGTTGCGCGCCGAGGTCATCGATGCCGTCAGCCAAACCGGCGGGCATCTTGGGTCGTCGCTCGGCGTGGTGGAGCTGACCGTCGCGATCCATGCCGTCTTCGACACGCCGCGCGACAAGCTGATCTGGGACGTGGGGCATCAGTGCTACCCGCATAAGATCCTGACCGGACGACGCGATCGGATGCATACGTTGCGGCAGGGTGGGGGGCTTTCCGGTTTCACCAAGCGCAGCGAGAGCGAATATGACCCCTTTGGCGCGGCGCATTCCAGCACGTCGATTTCCGCCGCCCTGGGATTCACTGTGGGCCGCGACATGGGCCAGCCCACGGGCGATGCGATTGCGGTGATCGGCGATGGCTCGATCAGCGCGGGCATGGCTTATGAGGCGATGAACAATGCGGGCAGTGAAGGGCGGCGGCTCTTCGTGATCCTGAACGACAACGAGATGTCGATTGCCCCGCCGGTGGGCGCGATGTCGTCTTACCTCTCGGGGCTGTCTGACCTCACGCGGAAGGGACCGTTTGGCGGGCTGATGGCCATGGCCGAGGGGATGGAGCAACTGGCACCGAAACCGGTGCGCGAAGGCGCGCGGCGGGCGCGCGAGATGGTCACCGGCTTGGAGAGTAAGGGGACGTTTTTCGAAGAACTGGGGTTTGACTACATCGGCCCCATCGACGGGCACGACATGGGTCAGTTGTTGAGCGTATTGCGGGCGGCCAAGACGCGGGCGACCGGGCCGGTCCTGATCCACTGCTGCACGGTCAAGGGCAAGGGCTACGCACCCGCCGAAGGGTCTGCAGACAAGTACCACGGCGTCGCCAAGTTCGACGTGGACACGGGTGTGCAGGCGAAGGCCAAGGCGAACGCGCCCTCTTACACGGGTGTGTTTGGGGACGCGCTGACCGAAGCTGCAGCACGTGACCCGAGCATTGTTGCGGTCACGGCGGCGATGCCAAGCGGGACGGGCGTGGACCGGATGGCCAAGCGCTTCCCGGCCCGTGTTTTCGACGTGGGCATTGCCGAGCAGCACGGGGTGACCTTTGCCGCTGGGATGGCGGCGAGCGGGTTGAAGCCGTTCTGCGCAATCTATTCGACCTTCCTGCAGCGCGGCTATGACCAGGTGGTGCATGACGTGGCGCTGCAAGGCTTGCCCGTGCGCTTTGCCATCGACCGCGCGGGGCTAGTGGGCGCGGACGGCGCCACCCACGCCGGGGCGTTCGACATCGGCTATCTCGGTGCGTTGCCGGGGATGGTCGTGATGGCGGCGGCGGATGAGGCGGAGCTGGTGCATATGGTCACAACGGCTGCCGCGCATGACAGCGGACCCATTGCCTTCCGCTATCCGCGTGGCAATGGCACGGGCGTGGCCCTACCGGAGAAGGGTGAGGTGCTGGAGATCGGCAAGGGCCGGATGATCCGCGAAGGGACAGGCGATGTTGCGCTGCTGTCGCTTGGCACACATCTGGCGGAATGCGAAGCGGCGGCAACGATGCTTGAGGCTGAGGGTATCAGCGCGACGATTGCCGATGCGCGCTTTGCCAAGCCGCTCGACATGGATCTGATCACGCAATTGGCGCAGACCCATAGCGCGCTGGTGACCGTGGAGCAGGGGGCGCAGGGCGGCTTTGGCGCGATGGTGCTGCAGGCGATGGCGGGTGAGGGTTTGCTCGATCATGGCTGCCGCGTGCGGACGCTCTGCCTGCCGGACAGGTTCATTGACCAGGCCGCCCCTGCGGAGATGTACCGTGATGCGGGTGTCGATGCGGAGGGCATTGTGCAGATGGTCTTGGCGGCCCTCGAGCAGGACCGCAAGATCGTCACGCTGCACCGCTGATCTGACTATAGCTCCCCGATGAACTGCCGCAGGTGGTGCGCGACCTGGGCAGGGGCATCCCAATGCGGAGCGTGGCCGCAGCCGTCAATCACCGTGGTTGGAATGCCTTCCAACGCGACCCGCGCCTCGGTGAGAGGGATCAGAAGGTCTTTTTCACCGAGTAGAGACAGTAGAGGAACTTGTGGGCGGGTTTGGAACAGCGTCGGGTCGGCGTTGGTGACCGCGTTTAGTTGGTGTGCCATCGCCTCTGCCGATTGTGCGTGAGGATAGGCCAGCGATTGCGCGACGGCGGCGTCAATAGCGCCAGGGGTCGCGTAGAACGCGGGTGTGAAGATCCACGGCAGGAACAGCCGCAGCCAGGTGTCGGGCGGCGCGTTGGAGCGGCGTATGGCGAGAAGGCTTTCGAAGAGCGCCGCGTTGCGGGACGGGTTCAACGGCGCGGAGGCCATCATCGTGCAGCTTGCGATACGCTCGGGCGCGAGCGCGGCCATCGCCCAGGCGATGTAGCCGCCGAGCGAGTGGCCGAGCACGTGCGCCCGGTCGTGACCCAGATGATCCATCAGCGCTAGCGCGTCCTCGGCCCAGATCTGCGGCGAGGCGGGTGCATCCCAGGGCGTCGTGCGCCCGGTGGTGCGGTTGTCCGGGCAGATCAGGGTGAAGTGGTTGGTCAGGTGGGGGACCAGCGGTGCCCAGCTTGCGCTGTCTGACATCATGCCTGCGACCAGGATCATTGGCGGGCCGCTTCCGGTGACTTCGTAGTGCAGAGAGACATCCGGCACGTCGAGCTTAGCCATTCAAGTCGCTCCAGCAGGGCAAGAGATCACCGGCGGCGGGCGTTGCCTTATAGACCGCGCGGGCGATGGCGCGGGTCAGGCAGAGGGCGGCGGCGTGGCCGACGAGTGTGACATCGTTTGCGGCTTCGGCGCGGGTTTGTTCACCGGTGGACAGCGCGAAGACGAGATCGCCGTCGCCGGGAGAATGGGCGGGCACGCAGGCGCGCGCGATGCCGTCATGGGCCGCCACAGCCATCCGGTGGCATTGCGGTTTGGTGAGCGGAGCATCGGTGGCGACGACTGCAATGGTGGTGTTCGCGCGCTCGAAGAAGGCCGCGTGTTTGCGGCTGGTCAGATCGCGCCCGAGGCCGGAGGAGGGGTCTGGGCCCAGGCCGCCGAACTCGCCGTCAATCTCGAAAGGGGCGGCGTAGAAATGTCTCTCGCCCGGCGTGGTGACTGTGCCCAAAGGGTTGGCGGCGGCCAGCGCACCGACGGTTGTGCCATCCGGCAAGACGAGGGAAGCGGACCCAAGCCCGCCTTTCAGCATGGCGGTAAGGGCGCCGGTGCCTGCGCCTGTGTTGCCAATTGCGAAGTCCTCGGCGGCCGCGTCGAAGGCCGCGCGGCCAAGAGCGGGGTAGGGGTTCTGGTCCCAGTGCTTGTCACCGCCGTTCAACAGGTCAAAGAGAATGGCGGCGGGCACAATGGGGACGCGGGCGGTGCCAACAGCGTAGCCGCGTCCGGCTTTTCGTAGCCCGTCGACAACGCCGGAGGCGGCATCGAGCCCGTAGGCTGAGCCGCCGGACAGCACCAACGCGTCGATGTCAGAGACGGACCTGTGCGGGGCCAGGAGATCGGTTTCGCGTGTGCCCGGCGCGCCGCCCATGACGTGCACGGAGGCGATGAAAGGACACTCGGCTGTTACGACCGTGCATCCGGACTTCAGCATTGCGTCTTCGGCGTTGCCGACTTTCAGCCCGGCGACATCCGTGATCAGATTGCGGGGCCCCGGGGTCATATCGTTTGAAACAACGGCGCGCCCTGCGGGCGCATTCCATCATTTGTTTGAGTATTTCTAGAAGGGTGAAGCGACATCAGATGCGCCGTTTGGGCGCGGCGGTGGCGGCATCGCCGGTGTTGGGTTCGCCCTTCGGCTCGATCAGCAGCACCTTGCATTCCTGATCTGCCCGGGGACGGTGGGTCACGCCCTTTGGCACCACGAAAAGCTCGCCTGCCTTCACGGGGTGGGAGGTGTCTTCGAGGTCCAGCATCATCTCGCCATCGAGCACGAGGAAGAGATCGTCGGTGTCCTCGTGCAGGTGGAAGGGGAATTCGCCTTGAAAGCGGACGACCATCACCTCGTTGTCGTTGTAATCGGCGATCACATGCGGATCCCAGTGGCTGGTGAACTGCGCCAGCTTCTCCGCCAGGTTGATTGTCTTCATATGCACCGCCCTCCGTCGATTTCCATCGCCACTCCGGTGATCATGGAAGCCTCATCGGAGCAGAGAAAGCAAGCGGCATTGCCCATGTCTTGCGGGGTGGAAAACCGACCCAGCGGGATGGTGGCGAGGAATTTCGCGCGCATCTCGGGGGTGTCTTCGCCCATGAAGGATTTCAGCAGCGGGGTCTCGCCAGCAACGGGATTGAGGGCGTTCACGCGCACGCCCACGGGTGCGAGCTCAACCGCCATGGCCTTGGTTGCGGTGATCATCCAGCCTTTGGAGGCGTTGTACCAATTGAGGTTCGGCCGTGGTGAGACACCGGCGGTGGAGGCGATATTCAGGATCGCACCCGACTTGCGGGTTTTCATATGGGGGACGAGGGCGCGCGCGGTCAGGTAGACGGACTTTGCATTCACCGCAAGGACCCGATCGAAATCTTCCTCGCTGACGTCTTCCAGCGATGTGGGCAGATGCGTGACGCCCGCATTGTTGACCAGAATGTCCACATGGCCCCAGGCTTCAAGTGCTTCGCGGGCCATCGCGTTGACCGAGGTGCCATCGGATACATCGACCATGCAGGCAATGGCGTGATCGCCCATCTGGTCGGTCAGATCCTGTGCCGCGGCCTTGTTGATGTCGGCGATCATCACCCGTGCGCCTTCTGAGGTGAATTTCCGCACGATGCCCGCGCCAAAGCCCGAGGCCCCGCCGGTGACGATAGCCATCTTTCCTGTCAGTCGCATGATCTCCTCCCTTTCATGCTGGTCGACCTGGTGCCGGTATCGTTTATCGTTCGTGACCGGCTAGAGGTCGTATGTCAGCACCCACCGGTTGTGACCGTCGCTGTCCGGCGTGGCGGGCGCATAACGGTGGGGCAGGAAGCCTTCCCGGATCCAGAAATGCATGGCCCGGGGGTTGGCCTCAAGCACGGAGAGCTTAAGCGAGGCGATTCCCTGCTCTGATGCGCGCTCCTTAATGAGGTTTACCACAGCCCGCCCGATCCCGCGCCCGCGAAAGGCAGGGTCAAGCAGCACGAGGCCGATCCACCAGTCGTCAGGGAATTCATAGCCATGCGCGATACACATCATCCCCAGCATCGCGTTCCCGTCCATGATCGCGAAATGCAGCAGATCACTTTCCGAGAGCCCTGGAGGTGCTGCGGTAAAGAAGCTGTCGACAAAGTCCATGTTAGGCGCGTGCCCGACCTCGAGCGTCACATAGTCCGCGGCGCGAGTGGCGAGATCGAGTGTGTCCTCGGCGTGGTCTCTGCGGGTGATCGGGAGAAGCGTCGGATCAGCCATGCCGGAGGTCCCGGTGGGCATGGCCACCAGACACAATCAGGCAAAGGTCAGATCGGGCCGACATCTTCGTGCTGCATCCTCAGATCGGGCAGCTTGGGTGCCGCCTCTAACAGCTTTGTGGTGTAAGGATGTTGAGGGTTCGTAAACACGGCCTCGGTTAACCCTTCTTCAACGATTTCGCCGGCTTGCATCACCATGACCCTGTCGGTCACGGAGCGCACCACGCTGAGGTCGTGGGAGATGAAGAGATAGCTGAGCGCATAGGCGCGACAGAGATCGGCGATGAGGTCGAGGATCTGGGCGCGGACGGAGACATCGAGGGCCGAGACGGCCTCGTCGAAGAGAATGAGGTCTGGCTGGATAATCAGCGCGCGGGCGATGGCGATACGCTGGCGCTGACCACCAGAGAATTCGTGGATGTAGCGGGTGGCGTCGTCGGGCCGCAGGCCAACGGCCGTGAGCGCCTCGGCGATGGCATCTTGGCGCGCAGACCCCTTCGGCGGATCGGGCAAGAGGTGAAACGGTTCGGTGATTAGGCGCGCGACGCGGTGGCGCGGATTGAAGCTGCCGAAGGGGTCCTGGAAGACGACTTGTATGCGCCGGCGCACCGCGAGGTTGGGTTTGCCGTGAGAAATGACCGGCGCGCCATCAAGCAGGATCCGCCCTTGCTGAGGCTGTTCTAGGCCCAGGATCGCGCGGGTGAGGGTGGATTTGCCACAGCCGCTTTCACCCACGAGGCCCAGCCGTTCGCCGCACATCAGCGTGAAGCTGACGCCCTTCACGGCCTCGAATTGGCCAGGGCTTGAGAACAGCTGCGTTCGCGGCAGGCGGTAGCTGCGATGCAGATTTTGGACTTCGAGCAGAGGTTCGGGCGGTGGCGGCGCGGGCAGATCGACCCGGTGCCCGGATGCGTCAAAGAGCATGCGTGTGTAGGGGTGCTGCATGCTGCGCAGCAGATGTTCCGTGGGGCCGGTTTCGACCACTTCGCCGTGGCGCATGACGGCGATGCGGTCGGCGATGTCTGCCACCACAGCCAGATCATGGGTGATCAGGATGAGCCCCATGCCGAAGTCCTGTACCAGCCCTTTCAGCAGGGTGAGGATCTGCGCCTGGGTTGTCACATCGAGCGCGGTCGTGGGTTCGTCGGCGATCAGCAGTTTGGGCCGCAGAGCAATGGCCATGGCGATCACCACACGCTGACGCTGGCCACCGGAGAGCTCATGCGGATAGCGGCTGAGGGGGAAGCGGTCGGGCGGCAGACCGACACGGGTGAGCATGTCACGGGCCTGTGCGTCCGCGTCAGCGGTTGGGTCATGCAGGCGGATGGTTTCGGCGACCTGTCGCCCGATGGTATGCACCGGGTTCAGCGCGGTCATCGGCTCCTGAAAGATCATGCCCATGTCATTGCCGCGCAGGTCGCAGAGGTCGGTTTCCGAGAGTTTGGTCAGGTCGGTGCCGCCCAAATGGATGCTGCCGGTGGTCTGTGCACCACGCGGCAGAAGCTGCATGATCGCCAGTGCGGTCATGGATTTGCCAGAGCCGCTTTCGCCGGTGATGGCGAGGATTTCGCCGGGCGCGACAGTCAGGCGCACGTCCTTGAGGATCGGGGTGCCGCTGATCTCTAGCGACATATGATCGATCTGCAGCAGGCTCATGCGCGCACCCGTTGCAGGCGCGGGTCTAGTGCGTCGCGTAGCCCGTCGCCCAGCAGGTTCAGGCCCATGACGATGCCGATGATGGCCACACCCGGCACGATGGCGAGATGCGGGGCGAGGGTGACCAGCGTTTGCGCGTCAGCCAGCATCCGTCCGAGGGATGGGGTCGGGGGCTGCACCCCGAGGCCTACGAAGCTGAGCGCGGCTTCGACCTGGATGCCGAGTGCGAACTGGATGGTGCCCTGCACGATCAGCAGGTTCAGCACGTTCGGCAAGATGTGTTCGACCGAGATATGCACGCGGGTCTTGCCCGCGACGCGGGCGGCGAGGATGAACTCTCGTTCCCAGAGCGGCAGGGCGCCGCCACGGGTGACGCGCGCGAAGACGGGGATGTTGAAGATGCCGAAGGCAACGATGGCGTTGGTGGCCGAGGGGCCGAAGACAGCGGTGATCAGGATCGCCATCACGAGCAGCGGGAAGGCGAAGACGATGTCATTGCCGCGCATGATGGCCTCGTCGAGCCAGCTGCCTTTGTGCATGGCGGCGGCGAGTCCAAGCGGCACGCCGAGGCTGAGCCCGATGGCCAGCGCGAGCAGGGCCACGCCCAGCGACGTGCGCGCGCCCACCATGACCATACTGAGGATATCGCGGCCAAGTTGATCGGTGCCGAGCAGGTGCGCCGCGCCTGGCGGTTGCAATTTGTTCGGGATGTCCAGGGTGGTGTGATCGTGCGGTGTCCAGATGAGGGACAGAAGTGCCATGCCAATCAGGAGGGCCGAGAGCAGAGCGCCGATGATCAGGGTGCGGTTCATGTGCGTGACCTGAGGCGCGGATCGACGGCGGCATAGGCGAGATCGACGAGGAAGTTGATCAGGATCACCGCGAAGACGACGAGCATGACGACGCTTTCCACAACGATCAGGTCGCGGGCGGAGATCGACTGGAAGATGAGCCGTCCGAGGCCGGGCAGGTAGAAGACCTGCTCGATGATGATGGTGCCTGCGAAGAGGAAGGAGAACTGCAGCCCGATGATGGTGAGCACCGGGATCATCGCGTTCCGGAGGCCGTGCCGCCAGAGGGTCTGGCGCGCGGTGAGGCCCTTGGCGCGGGCGGTGCGCATGAAGTCTTCGCCCAGCACGTCAAGCAGGGCCGAGCGCATGACGCGCGTGAGGATCGCCGCCTGCGGCAGGGCGAGCGCGATGGCGGGCAGGGTGAGGGACGTGAGGCCCGCGAGCAGCCCCTCGTCCCAGCCCGCAAAGCCGCCCGCAGGAAACCAGCGCAGCTGGATGGCGAAGACCAGCACCAGCATCATAGCGAACCAGAAATTCGGCAGGGCGACACCCAGCTGCGTGGCGCCCATGACGCCGAGATCCCCCGCTTGCCCGCGCCGGGACGCGGCGAAGATGCCAGCGGGAAAGGCGATCAGGATGGATAGGATCAGCGCATAGAGCGCCAGGGGCAGCGAGACTGCGATGCGGTCGGCCACCATTTCAGAGACCGGCGTGCGGTAGGTGTAGGAGGTGCCGAAGTCGCCCGTCAGCATGCCGCCGACCCAGTCGAGATATCGCTGCACCTTCGGTACGTCGAGGCCAAGCTCGGTGCGCAAGGCAGCCAGGGTTTCGGGTTGCGCATTGATGCCGAGCATGAAGGAGGCGGGGTCGCCCGGCGCCACTTCGATCACGGTGAAGATGATCAGCGACGCCACCGCGAGGCTGAGGACGAGCGAGGCCAGACGTTTGAGCACGTAGCGCAGCATTGCCCCCGACGTTAGGGGTAGGCCCGGCGCCGGTCCAGAGGGGTTGTAGGGCGCGCCGGCTGCGTTAGGTTTTGGGGTCATGACTGCTGCGCGTTTCATCGGGGCGGAGATTTTCCGCCATTCGAGCTATGGCCGCTGGCACCCGCTGCGGGTGCCGCGGGTGAGCACGGTGATGGACCTGTCGCGGGCGCTTGGCTGGTTGCCGAAGGACCAGTTCATCACCGCGCCACGGGCGAAACCGAAGGCGTTGGAGGCCTGGCATACATCTGATTATGTCGCCGCTTTACAACGGGTTGAGGCGGCACAGGCGGCGACAGCAGAGGACTTGAAGCGGCATGATCTGGGCTCGGTCACGAACCCGGTTTACCCCGAGATCTACCGCCGCCCGGCAACGGCCGCGGGGGGCTCGCTGCTGGCGGGTGAGCTGCTGCGAGAGGGGGGCGTGATCTACAACCCGCCGGGGGGAACGCACCATGGAATGCCGGATCGGGCGAACGGGTTTTGCTATCTCAATGACCCGGTGCTGGCGATGCTGAGCCTGCGGCGGAACGGCGTGCGGCGGATCGCTTACGTGGACATCGACGCGCATCATTGCGACGGCGTGGCGGTCGGGTTTCACGGCGATCCGGATTGTCTGATGATCTCGGTGCATGAGGAGCGGCTCTGGCCGCGCACGGGGGTGCTGGAGGATGATGCGGGCGGATCGGCGCTGAACCTGCCGGTGCCGCGCGGGTTGAATGATAGCGAGATGGCGTTCATCCGCGAGGCGCTGATCGTGCCGCAGGTCGCGGCGTTCCGGCCGGATGCAGTCGTGCTGCTCTGCGGGGCGGACGGGGTCGAAGAGGACCCGTTGGCGCATCTGTCGATGAGCAACAATGCGCATTGGGCGGTGGTGGCCGCGTTGATGGGAATGGCGCCCCGGCTGCTGGTGCTGGGCGGTGGCGGATACAATCCGTGGTCGGTCGGGCGGCTCTGGACCGGGGTCTGGGCGATGCTGAACGGACATGCGATCCCGGAGCGTCTGCCGGAGGCGGGGGAGGCGGTGCTGCGCGGCTTGCGGTGGGAGAACACGCGCCGAGGCAAGAGCCCGCCGGAGCATTGGTTCACGACCCTGCGGGACGCGCCGCGCGAAGGGCCGGTACGCGACGAGGTCAAGGACCGCGTGCGTGTCCTAACGCAACGGTCGGTGGGCCGATCGGGCCCACCACGGCGAATCGTAGGTTAACGTGGGAAAACTTGGGGGCCGACACGTCGGTATCACGTCGGTATTTTGTCGGTATCGCGTCGGTGGGGACGTCGGTCCGGACGGGGTTAACAGGGCGCGCGGCTGGCTTTGTGACCAAAGCGTAGCTGGTGCGCCCGGTCAGTCTCAGACAGGCATGTTGTCGAACATGTCCTCAAGCGCTTCGTCGCGCAGGTCGTTGTTTATCCGCTCCAGGCGGCGCGGCACGATCTGGCCGGAGGCTTTGAGGGTGGCGATCACACGGTCGAACTGTGGTTGCAACGCGATGCGCTCTTTCGCCGAGGCGTTCTCGATCAGGTGCTCCAGGTGGGACGCGCGCTGTTGTAGGTCAGTCAAGGCATACTCCTTTCGTCCAAAGAGGGTTGTCTTGCAGGATGCAGCAGCTTCGGATGTTCCCTTATCCGAATGTCTTAGTTGTACTCGGAAAAGTAGAAACTGCACAAGCAAATGCGTAAAAAATGGGCGCCACTTTGCGTTATGATAGCAGCTTAGGCAGCCTGTTTGTTTGACCTCGATCAATTGCTGCGAAGTACAAACGCTGGCGTATGGAAAATGCTGTTTCGCGGCGGAGGGCAGTGAGCCCTCCGGTCTCAATTCCGATGCCCAGTCTGGTGCCTCAGCGTGGGTGATTCGTCAGGTGGTCTGGCAAAGGGCCGTCGCCCGAACCGCTCGCACAGACCGTTGAGCCGCCGCGCCCGGCGCTTGTGCCGGGCAGCGCCCGACCTCCTTCGACAGGAGGGAGGGCGCTCCCTCTCTACCGGTTCTGCCCCTGCCGCGGCTGACCTCTACTCGGCCCAGCTTACGCCGGTGAGGTCCGTGGCCTGGGTCGGCGCATTGGCCCAGAGACCCTGCAGCTCGGCCTTGGCGACCGAGAGCTGCGCGAGCTGGAAGAGGTAGCCGTTGACGTAGTCATCCGCGATGATCTGCTGCGCCTCGCGCATCATCTCTGTGCGCGCGTCAGGGTCGGTCGTGCTGTTCAGCTTTGTGATCAGCGCCTGGAAGTCGGGGTTGTCGTACTGGAAGTAATAGTCCGGGTTGGCGTAGATGCCGATGTCCATGGGCTCGGTGTGGCTGACGATGGTCAGGCCGAAATCCTTGCCGCGGAAGACGCTCTCGAGCCATTGGGCCCATTCGACATTCGTAATCTTCGCGGTGATGCCGACCTCGGCCAACTGCGCCGCGATGATCTCGCCGCCGCGCCGGGCGTAGGAGGGTGGGGGCAGGTGCAGGGTGGTCTCGAACCCCTCCGCCAGCCCCGCTTCGGCCAGCAGAGCGCGGGCCTTCTCGGGGTCATAGGCGGACTGATCGGTCAGGTCCTTGTAGGCGGGGTTATGCGGCGCGAAGTGCGTGCCGATGGGCGTGCCATAGCCGAACATCGCGCCGTCGATGATTGCCTGCCGGTCGATCGCATGGGCGACAGCCTGGCGCACAAGCGGGTTGTCGAAGGGCGGCATCTTGTTGTTGGTCGAGAGGATCGTCTCGCCTTCAGTCGAGCCGACGAGGACCTGGAAGCGCGGATCAGCCTCGAACTGCGGCAGGTTCTCGGGCGCGGGGAAGGCGTAGAAATAGTCGACATCCTCGGCCATCACCGCGGCGAAGGCGGCGGTGGGGTCGGAGATGAATTTGAAAATCGCGGCTTCCAGAGCGGCGGGCTTGCCCCAGTAGTCTTCGTTGCGGGTAAGCTCGATGCGATCCGACTGGACCCACTCGACGAATTTGAAGGCGCCGGTGCCGATGGGCATCTGCTTGATGCCGTCGATGCTTTCAGGGGCCACGATCACCGCATCGCCCCAGGCGAGGTTGAAGAGCATATTGCCGTTAGGCTCGGACAGGGTGAGCTGCACGGTCAGCGGGTCGATCACCTCGACAGATGCGATGGCGGTGTAGAGCGCTTTCTGGGCGTTCGCACTGTCATCTGCCAGGATGCGGTCGAGCGAGAATTTCACATCCTCCGCGTCCATGGTGGTGCCATCGTGGAAGGTCACGCCGGAGCGGAGCGTGAAGGTGTAGGTGAGGCCGTCGTCGCTGATCTCCCAACTTTCGGCGAGACCCGGCACCACCGAGCCATCGGCCATGAAGCGCGTGAGCCCTTCGAAGACGTTGGAGTAGAGAACCGTGTCGATGGCGCCTGCGGCGGCCGAGGTCGGGTCGAGGTGTGGCGGCTCAAGCTGGACGGCAACGGTGATGTCGGTCTGCGCGTGGGCCTGCGCGGCGATCAGACAGGCGGCGGTGGTCATCATCAGGCGGTGGAACATGGTGGTCTCCCCGTGGGTGCGGTTGTGCGCCCAGCTTTCCCGCAAACGCGGCGTCGCGCAAGGGACAGGTGGATTGGGCGCGCGTGGCCTGCTATGCCGCGCGCCAAAGGATCCATGGAAAGGCAAGACCCATGAGCGCCACCGCCCGCAAGACCGCCCCGCTGCCCGATGATATTCGCGCCATGAAGGGGGGCACGCCGATTGTGAGCCTGACGGCCTATACGACGCCCATGGCGCAGATGATGGACGCCCAGTGCGATTTTGTGCTGGTGGGCGACAGTGTCGGCATGGTGCTGCATGGGTTGCCTTCGACGCTGGGCGTGACCATGGAGATGATGGTGATGCACGGGCAGGCGGTGGCACGGGGGTTGTCCTCGGCGATGATGGTGATCGACATGCCGTTCGGCAGTTACGAGGAAGGCCCCGCGCAGGCGTTTCGAAATGCGGCGCATCTGATGCGTGAGACGGGCGCGGGGGCGGTGAAGCTCGAAGGCGGCGTGGCGATGGGTGAGACGATTGCCTTTCTGGTGGCGCGCGGCATTCCGGTGATGGCGCATGTGGGTCTGACGCCGCAGTCTGTGAACACGCTGGGCGGATACATCGTGCAGGGGCGTGGCGAAGCGGGTGCGGCGCTGCTCGCCGATGCGCAGGCGGTCAGCGAGGCCGGAGCCTTTGCGGTGGTGCTGGAGAAGGTGCCGCAGGGGCTCGCTGATGGGATCACCGGGGCGGTGCCGATCCCGACAATTGGCATCGGGGCCTCGGCGGGCTGTGACGGGCAGATCCTCGTGGTCGATGACATGCTGGGGCTGTTCACGGCTTTCAAGGCGAAGTTCGTGAAGCGCTATGCCGAGCTTGGGGGCACCGGCGCGGCGGCGATTGCGACCTATGCCGAGGATGTGCGGGCGCGCCGCTTTCCGGGGCCGGAGCATGTGTTTGCGGACAAAGCACCATGACCGCGCCGATTGTCCGGACACTGGCGGAGCTGCGTGCAATGACGCGCGGCTGGCGGCGGGCGGGCGAGAGCATCGGCGTGGTGCCGACCATGGGCGCGCTTCATGACGGGCATCTGAGCCTGGTGGCGCGGGCCAAGGAGATGGCGGACCGCGTCATTGTGACGATCTTCGTGAACCCCAAGCAGTTCAACAACCCCGATGATCTGGCGAACTACCCGCGCACCGAGCATGAGGACGCGCGCAAGCTGGAACGCTTTGCCGTCGATGCGATCTATGTGCCGGATGGGGCGCAGATGTACCCGGAGGGCTTTGCGACGAACGTCAGCGTGGCCGGGCTGACGGATGTGCTGTGTGGCGCGCATCGGGCGGGGCATTTCGACGGGGTGGCGACGGTGGTCTCGAAGCTGTTTCTGCAGACGGCGGCGGATTTTGCCTTCTTCGGCGAGAAGGATTTTCAGCAGTTGCAGGTGGTGCGGCGCATGGCGCGCGATCTGGATATTTCGGTGGAGGTGGTCGGTTGCCCGACGATCCGCGAGATCGACGGGCTGGCGATGTCTTCGCGCAACTTGCTGCTGTCCGATCAGGCGCGGAGCCGGGCGGCGGTGCTGAACGAGGTGATGGAGGAGATGGCCGCGGAGCTGGGGCAGGGGGCAGCGATCACCGAGCTGCGCGGCGGAGCCGAAGCGCGGCTGGCGGCGGCGGGGTTCGGCGAGATCGATTATCTGGAGATGCGCACCCATGACACGCTGGCGCTCATCGAGCGCGCCCAAGCGCCCGCGCGGCTCTTCGCCGCCGTTTGGGTGGCGGGCGTGCGGCTGATCGATAATATCGAGGTGCCGGTCGCGCAGTAAGACCTTAACCGGGACTGGAGAGGCGACCTGTGCCGCCGTCCGCCCGGCCGACAGGCCGGGCAGCGCCCGACCCCGCTCGATGGGGGCGAGGGCGCTCCTTCCGCATTCGCATTATGGCACCAGTACTGTGTCCAAAGCGTCATGGGTCGAGCTTTGAGAGCCGAGCGCGGAACCAGTCTTCCAACGCGTCTTGCGACATATCACCGGTGACGACATCGACCACCACATCATCGATCCGATCGCCCGTGTGGATCGCCAGATCATAGCCGCTGTTGAGGCAGAGCACCTCGGTGGTCAGCCAAGCGGTGCGTTTGTTGGCGTCATTGAAGCCGTGAGAAGTGGCAAGGCCGTGCAGCAGGGCCGCCGCCTTGCAGTGGATTGGCAGGTGATAGCCATGATAGGGGCGTCCGATGGCGCCGAGGATGCTGTCGAGATTGCATATGCCCGGCAGCCCTCCGAAAGCTTCGAGCGACTGCTCATGCGCCTCCAGAACGTCCCCGAGCGTGACGCGATAGTGCCGTTTACCGATTGGCCAGCCGCTGCAGGGCGTCCCTGTTCTTGCGGATCGAGGAGCTGACCACCTTGGGCGTGGTCTTGCCCGAGGCGTGCACGGAGGTGTCTCCGCCGTCCTTGCGAACGGTGAAGGCGCCCTTCGGGGCGGTGCGGGCGACGGTGGCGGTGGTCTTCTTGGCCATGTCCTCGGGGTCCTTTCTCGCTTTAAAAATGCACCTACCGCGCTCATTTATCAAGGGATCGTAAACCAGTGATGACCTGCGAATTCGCATCTTTCTGTTCCAAATGCCCAGGATGCGGATGCGAGTGCCCTGTGATGGCCTCGATGGCGGAGGTCTGCTGCACTGTCGTGTCAGGCGATCTTGATCACAGGGTAGGCCAACTCTCAGTGGATATCTTAATCTTGGCGATACATCGACATCTTGCGTCATGACGCCCGAGGCGTGCCGCCTCACCGTGCGGTTTCGGCGAAGGGTTCTGCGACCACTTGGACGTCATCCTCGTAGACGACGTAACCGATGCGGCTTTCTTTCAGGACATCAATCGCCCAGCCGTAGCTGCCCAGGATGCCTTTGAGTTCAAATGCCTTGGCGATGTGATCAGTTGCGGACGGTTTGAACCAGCTTAGACCTTTGGTTTCCTTATGGTCGCGATCTTTCGAACTGCTACGCGAAAACCGCTCAGGGCGCTGGAGGTTGTCAGAAAACCACGCTCGCAACTCGTCGATCTGATCCACGACCAGAGTATCCGTCAGAGGGTTATTCGCCACCTCAGCGGCGGCTTGAAAAAAGCCTTCCCGCGCGCCCAATCCCTCGACACGCCTGGCATAGACAAAACGCAGATACATGCGCGCGAAGGTGGCTGAAAATTTTGTCCATATTGCGACCGGTCCGAAGCAGCGTTGCTCTTGTCGTCAGACCATTCACTCAAGGGATGTGCAAAGCTCGGGTTTCGAACCGACCTTTCGCTGCCGCAAGGTTGGACAATCAGGACGCGGGACCGATCCGTCCTCATACCGATTTCAGTCACGCAACCGAGAATGTTGACAGGTCGAGGTCACCGCTCCAGCGCCACGCGCCTAAGAAGGGATCGTTTGTCGTTCTTCGACCGTGGGGTACCCAGGCCGGGTGATGCACGAACTCTCCCGGCAGGCGCCTGACGTAGCCCGTATCGCCAACCACCCATTCCGCGACACCTGCCAATACGATGTACGTCTCCTCTCCGGAGTGGCTTGACACCGGGTAGTCTGTCCAGGCGTCTGAGATCAGCAATCCGACGCGCACGTCTTCAGCCGGTATGTGGCCGTCCGGGCCAAGAAGTTCTGTCGTGAATAGTCGACGAGATATCGTGTTATCCAATCCCTCGCCTTCCCAACACGTCCAGTCCAGTTGCGTGGCGCAGAGCATCACCTGATCGACCACGGGCAAAGCGCCGGGCAACCGGCTGATGGCCTCCAGAACCGACGATGGGTCCTGCTCTGAAGCAATGCGCCGGTACGTGCCAATGTTGGCGCTGCCAAGCGACCGCGACGCCAAGACACCTCCGGCGCGAGGTTCCTTGGAGAATGCAACGCTCAAGGAACGCAGCAAATCTCTGAATCGGATTTGATCTTCCATGCTTGTGGTTTCGGCCCGGTTCATTGCTGATTTGTCGAGCAGTTTGCCTTACCAAAGACGGTCTGCAAAGGCCTCTCGCTGGCTGATCGAAAACCGTTAAGCGCGCTGGCCAAAGCGTTCAGGTGCGCGGCAGCAGCAGGGTCTCCAGCGCGCGGCCCATGACCTTGGCGCTGTCGATCATGTCTTCGATGCCGACGTATTCGTCCGGTTTATGCGCCAGCTCGAGGATGCCGGGCCCGTAGGCGATGCAGTTCTTCAGCTTGCCGATGCGGTCGATGTGTTTCTGGTCGTAGGTGCCGGGGGAGGCGACGTATTCAGGGGGCTTGCCCATGACGTCCTCGATGGCCCGGGCCACCGTCTGCACCACCGGGGCATCGCGGTCGGTCATGGAGGGCAGGACGGAGTTGAGCTCGGTGATCTCATAGTCGAAATCGGCGCGGGTGGCTTTCAGGCCTTCCAGCAGGGCGGTGACCTCGGCGCGGACCTGCTCGAGCGGTTCTTCCAGCAGGAACCGACGGTCGATCACGATGCGGCAGCTGTCGGGGACGCAATGGGCGGGAAGGCCGGTGAAGTCCGGGTCCTGTTCCGCCTGGCCGCCGTGGATCGAATTGATGTTCATGGTGGACTGCCGCGCGCCGTCAGGGACGACGGGCATATCGGTGCGGCGCTGCGCCATGGCGGGAAAGAGCTTGTCTTCGAATTCATTGAGAACCGCGCCCATGTGGCGCACGGCGCAATCGCCCAGGAAGGGCATCGAGCCATGGGCGATCTCGCCCTTGGTCTCGATCTCGGCCCACCAGCCGCCGCGATGCCCAAGGCAGATGCGGTCCTTGTTGAGGGGCTCGGGGATGATCACGTGCTGCACGCGCTTGGGGTCGAAATAGCCCTGTTCGGCAAGATAGGCGACGCCGCCGTAGCCGCCGGATTCCTCATCTGCCGTGCCGGAGATTTCGATGGCGCCGTGATAGCCAGGGTGGGTCTCGATGAAGGCTTCGGCGGCAATGATCGAGGCGGCGAGCCCGCCTTTCATATCGCAGGCGCCCCGGCCGTAGATCTTGCCGTCGTGAATTTCGCCACCGAAAGGCTCGACCGTCCAACCGCGCCCCACCTCGACCACATCGGTGTGGCTGTTGAAATGCACGCAGTCGCCGGACTGTGCGCCGTCGTGACGGGCGATGATGTTCCAGCGCGGGAAGGTCTCGCTGTCTCCGGGGGTGCCGGTGGCGCGAATGAGATGCGTCGCAAAGCCGCGGCCGGTCAGGCGGCGGTCGAGGTAGTCGCAGATCTGGCGATAGTAGGCGCCCGGCGGGTTCAGCGTGGGGATGCGGATCAATTCCTGCGTCAGAACGATCAGATCATCACGTTTGGCGTCAATGGCTTGCGGAAGGGTGGGGCTGTGCAGCATGGGCTCAAGTTGTGCGCGGCGGCGGGGGGCTTGGCAAGGGGCGCGCATGCTGCGGAAGCGTATTTTTCGACAAGGGACCTGGGGCGTGCCATCCGCTTGATCACAGCAGTCGCGTAGAGATGGGGCGGAACCCAGACGGGCGCTGCGGGGTTGGGTGTCATACGACATTCAACAGCGGGCACCCCGGGGCACACGATGAAAGATAGCATGGCGAAAGATGAAGAGATGCAGGAAGAAGCGTCGGTTCAGGACGCAACCGGGCTTGCGCCCAAGCTGATCTATGAGGTCATTCGCCGCGAGGGCGATGAGGAGATGGCGCGGCCCAAGCGCTCGCTGATCTGGTCCGGGATTGCCGCGG
The DNA here is from genome assembly GCF_054226325.1 of Roseobacter cerffii. Lineage (NCBI taxonomy): Bacteria > Pseudomonadati > Pseudomonadota > Alphaproteobacteria > Rhodobacterales > Roseobacteraceae > Roseobacter > Roseobacter cerffii. The sequence goes on along the minus strand of NZ_JBTBYJ010000002.1, from coordinate 100,002 downwards.
GCGTGATGATCAGCCTGTCGGTGCTGGGCGAGGCGATCTTCCGCACCTATCTGCCGGAGGCGCCGCACAGCTATCTGATCGAGAACCTTGGGTACTCGCTTGGCTTTCTGGCGGTAATCCTGGGGCGGATGCAGCTCTTTACCGAGAATACGATCACCACGGTGCTGCCGGTCATGGTTGAGCGCACATGGTATAGTTTCGGCTGTATGCTGCGGCTGTGGGGCATCGTGCTGGCGGCGAATGTGGTGGGCGCCTTCGCGGTTGCTGCGCTCTTCGTGTTCACGCCCGCCCTGCCACCCGAGATCATGCCAGCGGTCATTGACCTGTCGCATCACGCAACGGGCATGGGCGCGCAGGCGTCATTCTGGCGGGGCATTCCGGCCGGTGTGATCGTGGCCCTCATCGTGTGGATGATGCCGCAGGCGGAAAGCGCCAAGTTCTTCCTGATCCTGCTTTTCACATGGCTGATCGCTGCGGGTGACTTCACCCATATCGTGGCGGGGTCGGTTGAAATGGCGGTGTTGGTCTGGATGGGCGATCTGGGGGCCGCGCAGGCCATTGGCGGGTTTTTCCTTCCAGTTCTGGCGGGCAACATCATCGGTGGCACGGCAATTTTCGCGCTGATGGCCTGGGGGCAGGTGCGGGATGAATTGCCCGCCTCCTGAGGTTTTTCGGAACCCTGCCGGCGGCGCGCGCGTTGGCTTTGCAAGCAAACATAGGAGAGATTGATCATGGAATATGCAGGAATTGGCGGTTTTATCGTACTGGTCCTGAACATCTGGGCGATTGTCTCGATCATCGGATCGAGCGCATCGACAGGGTCGAAAGTTCTTTGGACACTGCTGGTGCTCGTGCTACCTGTGGTTGGGTTCATCGTCTGGCTGATCGCCGGACCCCGTTCGTCGAGGGCCGCCATCTAACATGCCCCAGGGGCACCGTTTAAGTTTTGCGATAAGCCGCGCGTCGGTCTTCGCCGCCGGCAAGCAAATCGGCACCAACAACCTCAGCCTCATCGCGGCTGGGGTTGCTTTCTATTCCATGCTCTCGGTTTTCCCAGCACTAGCGGCGCTGATCGCGGTGCTGAGTCTGATCGCCGATCCGGTGGTGGTGATCACCCAAATGGAAGAGTACCGCGGGCTGATGCCCGATGCGGTTTACGACATTCTCAACAGACAAATCGTGGCGCTGGTGAGCGCAAGCTCCGGCACTTTGGGCTGGGCCGGGGCGGTGTCTCTGGGCGTGGCGCTCTGGTCGGCCCGCGCGGGCGTGGGGGCGATGATGCACGGGCTGAACGTGGTCTATGCGCGGGAGGGCCGGTCGAGCTTCAAGCATTACCTGCGGGCGCTGCTGCTGACGGCGAGTCTGCTGGGCGTGGGGGTCGTATCGGTGCTGACCATCGTGATCACGCCCATCCTGCTGGCTTTCTTTCCGCTGGGCCCGCTGGCCTCCTTCGCCCTTGAGCTGTTGCGGTGGATGATTGCCATTGTGGTGATCTTTGGCGGGATCGGGCTGCTCTATCGCTTTGGGCCGAACCGCAAGGGCATCAAGATCGGCTGGCTGACCCCTGGTGCTGTGATGGCGGGGACAAGCTGGGCGGTGATGTCCATCGTCTTTTCCTATTACGTGAAGCATTTCGGAAATTACAACGAAGTCTACGGCTCCATTGGTGCGGTGATCGCGATGCTGGTCTGGCTGTGGCTGAGCAGCTTCCTGGTGCTCCTGGGCGCGGCACTGAACGCCGAGATCGAAAAACGCCAGCCAAACCGGCCCGCCGAGTGGCAAGGGCCACCCGCGCCGGAAGAGGCGCCCCCGCAGGCGGCGGAGTAGCTGCGTCACCCGGTCACGGGGGTGGTCTTTCTTGGAACTGATTGCGCCCCCGCCTCGTTTCTTTCGTAACAGAAAACGAAAGGAGATCCCTGATGACAAGCGCATTGAATGTTGTCCCCGAAACGACAGAGATCAGCACCGGCGTGAAGGACGCCGCGGCGATGGCCACGGGGCTGGAGAGTGCCTTGGCGGACACCTACCGGCTGCTGTTCAAGACCCACGCGATCCACTGGAACGTGGAAGGGCCGCTGTTCTTCTCGGTGCACAATCTGACCGAAGAGCAGTACGAAAATCTCTTTGAAGCGGCCGATGAGCTGGCCGAGCGCATCCGGGCCCTGGGTCAGCTCGCCCCGGCAACGTTGTCGTCGATTGTGGCCAATTCGGTGGTGCAAGACGAGGAAACACCCGCCTCTGCTGGCGAGATGTGCGAAGACCTTGCCGCCGATCACGAGCGTGTGGCGCATCGGTTGCACGCGCTGATCAAGATTGCCGACGAGCACAGCGACCCGGTGACCGAAGACCTCGCCACCGAGCGTGCGGCCTTCCATGAGAAGGCTGCGTGGATGCTGCGTTCGATTGCGAAAAGCTGACCCCGCCGCACCCCAGGCACGGAGAAGCCCCGCCAATTTGGTGGGGCTTTTTCGTGGGTCCGTCGTATGGGGTCGGCTTTTCGGCGCTAGAGCGGCCGTTGCCGGGCGGATATCCGCCCGCTCTGCGGGGGCAGGACACGTTCAGGCAATGCGATTGCGCGCGCAGCTGTTAGGGTCAGGTAACATCGGTTGGACACCGGCATGCCGTTTGCGGAAGGAGAGAGGTTAGCATGAAGATCAGACTGTTGGCGATGGCTGTGGGCGCATCTCTTCTGGCATCGAGCGTGCAGGCCGAGATGATTGTTATCAATGGCAGGTACATCGTCGCGAAAGAGGCCGTGCGGGGGTACTTCTACCGCGAGAACACCCAAAAGACCGTCTTTGACGTGCGGTGGAGTGATTGGTCGACCCAGTACCGGTGCGAGGATACCTATGACCGCTCGCGGATCGAGGCGGCCTCGCTGAACCTTGTGTTGAAGATTGGAGAGGCGAGTTTTCTCGACTTTGAGGGTTTTCTGGAAAGCGAGGGGTTTGTCGGCTGCACGAAGTTTTGAGCGCCTGACGGATCTGTGCGGGCGGGCGCTGGCTGTCGGTTGGTTCCGATCATCGCGGATTTACTCGACCGATGAACGTCAAAAGCCGCGCCAGTTCAGCGCGGCTTTTTCTAGTTAGAGTAGGTGGTTGTGTCAGGCTTTTAACGTTTCGGTTGAAGAGAAGAACATCGCCTGGCTGACCGCCGAGATCACCTGATCCTCGGTGTAGGGCTTGGAGATCAGGAAAGCGGGCTCGTGCTTTTCGCCGGTCAGCAGACGTTCGGGAAATGCGGTGATGAAGATCACCGGGCGCTCGCCGAGATTGGCCATCAGATCGTTGACCGCATCTATGCCAGACGAATTGTCGGCCAGCTGAATGTCGGCGAGGATCAGATCGGGCACATCTGCCGCGCCGAGCTTGACTGCCTCTTCGCGGGTGCGGGCGACGCCGGTGACGCGGTGGCCCATGTCGGAGACGATGCTCTCGATGTCCATGGCGATGATGGCCTCGTCCTCGATGATCATCACCGAGCCGGAGACCGCATCGGCCATCTCGCGCCGCGCGATGCTCACGAGCGCCTCGGCTTCGGACTGGTCGATGCCGATGATCGTGGCCACGTCGGAAAAACCGAAGCCCTCGACACTGTGCAAGAGCAGCGCTTCGCGGCTGTTGGCGGTGAGCCGGGCGAGATGCTTCTGCGCCCGCGCCTGCAGGCCGCTTTCATCATCTTCCACCGGGGCACCGGCGCTGGACCAGATCCGGTAGAGCACACGGAAGACGCCGGTTTTCACCGTGACCCCGTCCAGCACGGAGCGGTCGGCGAGAATGGCCTCGAGGGCGGCGGCGGCAAAGCGGTCTCCGCTGCTCTGGCTGCCTGTCATCGCGCGGGCGAACCGGCGCAGATAAGGCAGAACATGTCCCAGTTCATCGCTGATGTCCGGGGAGACAGAGGCATCCGACATATGAAATCTTCCTTTTTTCACTTTTTCTTGGAACCAAACTCGTATTTGTGTGTTTGGTTCCGACGCAGGTGGGATTATTTTAATCGTCTCGGGAATGATCGGCAGTATGGCTCAAACAGGTGCAAACAGAAAACGCGAAAGCGTGATCGATGAGAATTTGAAGCGTGTTTACGAGGAAACGCTCGATGAGGGTATCCCTGATCGCTTCAAGGATCTGCTCGATGCGTTGAAACAGCAGGACCAGTCTAAGGGGGCTGCAAAGTGAGCGCGCAGGATCCCCGTGACGCGCTGGTCGAGCATCTGCCTGCGATGCGCGCCTTTGCCATCAGCCTGACCCGGAATTCCGCAACTGCGGACGACATGGTGCAGGACACGCTGGTCAAGGCCTGGACCAATATCGACAAGTTCGAGGCGGGCACGAACATGCGCGCCTGGCTCTTCACCATCCTGCGCAACACCTATTACTCGTCGCGCCGCAAGGCCAAGCGCGAAGTCGCGGATGTGGATGGCACCCATACCGAGGGGTTGGCCGAGAAGCCCGCGCATGACGGGCGGTTGCAGATGACCGACTTCCGCGAGGCCTTTGCCCAGCTGAGCGATGAACAGCGCGAGGCGCTGTTGCTGGTGGGCGCATCGGGCTTTTCCTATGAGGAAGCCGCTGACATGTGCGGCGTGGCTGTCGGCACGATCAAGAGCCGCACGAACCGCGCGCGCCAGCGTCTGGCGGAGCTTATGCAGATCAACGACGACGAGTCGCTCGAGCTGACCGATGATGCGACCATGTCGGTGCTGACGGCGGCGAAGGTGGCGTCCTTCTAGCGATGACGGGCGGGTTTCTGGACGGAGATGTCTTCCGGGGGCTCGCCTTCCGGATCCTTGTTTTCCTGTCGCTGGCGCTGTTGCCCTTTGGCCTGATTGCGGTGGTTCAGACCCGCGAGATTGCGCGGCAGGCGGAGGCCAATGCCGAGCTGTCGCTGCTCGGGCTGACCGAGCTGGCCTCGGGTGCGGAGCGCAGTTTCATCCAGGAGGCCTTCGGGGCCGGGGAGGCGCTCAGCTCCATCGTGCGGCTCTTTGGCGAGGAGCAGGAGGCCTGCGTCTCCTTCCTGCGCACCTACCAGGAAAGCTCCGAGATTTATTCGGTTGTGGGCTTCATCCCGACCGATGGCGTGATGACCTGCTCTTCGGCGGGCGGGTCCTATGATTTCAGTGCTTACGCGGATTTCGACACCGTGCTGGCGACGCAGGAGCGGACGGTGATCCTCAGCCGCACCGGCCCGATCAGCCGCGACCCGGTTCTGGCGATGTTGCAGCCGGTGATGGTGCAGGGTGAATTTGCCGGGTTCATGCTTCTTTCGGTGCCCATCACCTCCTTACGTGACCGGCCCGATCCGCCGAGCGATATGGTCCCGAGCGACCTGGTGACCTTCAACGCGCTTGGCGATGTGCTGACCTCTGACCGTCCGCGGCTTGTCACCGAGGCGGACCTGCCGCTGAACCGCAGCCTGAAGACGCTGATCGGCGAGCGCACGGCGGTCTTTGAAGAGGTGAACACGAAGGGCGAGGACCGGGTCTATGCGCTGGTGCCGATCGTGCCCGATGTGGTCTATTCGATGAGCATCTGGCGGCGGGACGAGGTGCTGGCCAGTGCCGGGCCGACCGGCACGCTCAGCATCTTCCTGCCAGTGGTCATGTGGCTGGCGAGCCTCGTCGTGGCGTTCTGGGCGATCAACCGCCTCGCCATCCGCTATATCCGCAAGCTGGGACGGCAGATGCGTCTCTTTGCCTATAACAGAGCGATGCCCCGCACGGCGATGGGCCCAGAGGTGCCGCGCGAATTCGTCCAGATCCAGACCGCGTTCATGGGTATGGCGGAATCGATCCTGCGTGATGAAGCCTCTCTGGAGGACTCGCTGCGCGAAAAGAACATCCTGCTGAAAGAGGTGCACCACCGGGTCAAGAACAACCTTCAGCTCATCTCGTCGATCATGAACATGCAGATCCGGCGTGCGCCAACCGAGGAGTCGCAGCGCGTGTTGCGCCGCCTGCAGGAACGTATTCTCAGCCTCGCGACCGTGCACAAGAACCTCTATCAGAATGACGGGCTTGAACGGGTGAACGCGGGGGAGCTGGTCGAAGAGATCATCGGCCAGCTTCTGGTCGTGGGGCTGCCGCCTGGCTCGGCCGTGAAGGTGACGCAGAGCTATGACCCGGTGCAGCTGGACACGGATGACGCCGCGCCGCTGACGCTGCTGGTCTCCGAGGCGGTGACGAATGCGATGAAATACATCGGCAATGCCACGGCGGCCAACCCCGCGACCCTTGATATCGCGCTCAAGCAAGGAGATGCCGAAACCGCCACCTTCACGATCTCGAACACGGTGGGCGAGGCCTCGGAGGCGGAAGGCACGGGGCTGGGCACCCAGCTGATCAACGCCTTCTCAACCCAGCTGAATGCAGAGGTCACGACGGTGGAAGAGAACGGCGTACATACGCTGACGCTGAGCTTCCCGGTGCCGCACCGGGTCAAGCTTGTCCAAGACTATTAAATTTTTTCGGATAGATCGTGGAACAAAGCCTGCGCATCTCGCGTTTTGGCTCGGAACACTGAAGAAAGGAACCCGACATGTCGACTGACCTGTTTGTTTTCGGGCTTTCCATTCTGACTGTGGTAGCGCTGATTGTTCTTGTTTTGACAAGTGAGGGCAAAGGCGGACGTGGTGATGACAAAGACTAGAGTATCCGTCATCGCCTGACCATTGTTGGTCGCTTGGGTGGGTGCACAGCGCCTTACATGACCCCAATAGGACTGTCCGAGGCGGGCAGATGGAATCCGAAGAGACAACCGAAGCCCCGACCGTGATACGCGGTCGGGGTTTTCACGTCTCAGAAGCTTGGCGGCGTGCAGGCGCTGATGATCTCACAGTCTTCATGGCCGGTGTTGCGGAAGCGATGCGGCAGGCGGCTGTTGAAGAGATAGCCGTCACCGGGGCCCAGCACGCGCACCTCGTCATCCACCGTGATCTCGACCTCGCCGCGGATCACCACGCCCGCTTCTTCCGCCTCGTGGCTGAGCATGCCGGGGCCGGTATCCGCGCCCGGAGCATAGCGTTCATGCAGCAATTGCAGCGCGTGGTCCTGCGCATTGCCAAGCTGGCGCAGCGACAAAAGCCGGGCCTGCGGGCCTTCGAGGTTGGGCGGTGCGATTTCGGTAAACTCCTGTGCGCTGTAGAAATATTTGCTCTGCGCGGGGTCTTCCAGGGTGGCGAAAAACTCGGCCATGGAGATCTGAATCGCATCGAGCAGGCTTTTCAGCGAGGCCACCGAGGGGCTGGTCTTGTTCTGCTCAATCAGAGAAATCGTGCCGTTTGTCAGCCCCGCGCGTGTGGCAAGTTCCCGCTGGGACAGCCCGCGATTTTTGCGGATTGCGCGCAGCCTGTGTCCGATATCCAAGGGGGGTATTCCTCGCTGGTGCTGTGACGTCTTGGTTTTGCTTGGTTTTTTAAACAGCAACTGCCGCCGTCGCTCAATGATTTTCTTGGCGGGCACTGGTGCCGCGTAAAATTGACGGCACAATGATGATTGACAACAAAATTAAACGACGTATCGATATTTTAAACACAAGTTCGTTCACCTCACAGCGAAGGATTCTGCCAATGGCCACCACCGTGAAATCGCCCGACGCCAAGCCCGCCACGCGCAAGCCCCGTAAGCCGCGCGCCAAGAAAGCGCCGAAGATCGAGGTGGTCGCCTCGACCCCGGAGGCGCAGAGCAATGCGGCCCTGCTGGCTCGGCGCGAGGCCGCGGTGCCGCGCGGGGTGGCTTCGGCTGCGGCTGTCTTTGCAGATCGGGCCGAGAATGCGGAACTGTGGGACGTCGAAGGCAATCGCTACATCGACTTTGCGGGTGGCATCGCGGTGCTGAACACCGGCCACCGTCATCCGGAGGTCATCGCGGCGGCGAAAGCACAGGAAGATCGCTTCACGCATACCTCGTTCCAGGTGGTGCCTTACGAGCCCTATGTGGCTTTGGCCGAGAAGCTGAACGCACTGGCGCCGGGGGATTTTGCGAAGAAGTCCCTGCTCGTGACCACCGGAGCCGAAGCGGTGGAGAACGCGATCAAGATCGCGCGGGCGGCAACGGGGCGGCCGGGGGTGATTGCCTTTACCGGCGGCTATCACGGGCGCACGCTGCTGACGCTGGGCATGACCGGTAAGATCAGCCCGTACAAGAAGGACGTGGGCCCGTTCCCGGCGGATATCTTCCGCGCGCCCTTCCCGTCGGTCCGCGATGGCATCACGGTCGAGGATGCGCTGACCGGGTTGCAGAACCTTTTTCTGACCGACGCGCAGCCGGACCGGGTGGCGGCGATCATCATCGAGCCGGTGCTGGGCGAGGGCGGGTACATCCCTGTGCCCTTCGAGATGATGCAGGCCCTGCGCGCGATCTGTGATGAGCACGGTATTCTGCTGATCGCGGATGAGATTCAGGCGGGGTTTGCGCGCACCGGAAAATGGTTTGCCGTCGAGCATTCCGGCGTGGTGCCAGACCTGATCACCGTGGCAAAATCCATGGCGGGCGGCTATCCGCTGGCCGGGGTGATCGGGCATGCCGATATCATGGACGCGATGGACCCGGGCGGTCTGGGCGGCACATACGGCGGCAACCCGGTGGCCTGTGCCGCGGCGCTGGCGGCGATCGATGCGATCGAGCAGGAAGGGCTGCTGGCGCGGTCGTTTGAGCTGGGCGAGACCTTCCGGGCACGGTTTGCCGAGATTGGCGCGCGGGTGGCACCCTACCGGATGTGGGACATCCGGGGCTTGGGCGCGATGCTGGCGGTGGAGTTTGTGAGCGATTTCGACAGCGCTACCCCGGATGCCGCGCTGGTCAAATCCATCTGCGCCCATGCACTGAAGCGCGGGTTGATCCTGCTGGGCTGCGGGATGCACGGCAATGCGCTGCGGATCATGGTGCCGCTGACTGCTTCGGATGAGATCATCGCGGAAGGCATGGCGATCTTTGAAGCAGCGCTGGCGGATGCGGTGGCCGAACAGGCGGCCTGATCTTCCATGGAGACGTAAAGGGGCGCCCACAGCGGCGCCCTTTTTCATGTCAGCAGGGTGGGGGCGCGAAGCTGGCGGCACTCGCCCGCGCCCAGCGTTTGCGATAATCCGCACCGACGTCGGACTGGTTGTCGAAGAGAAAGCCCATGGGCAGATAGGGGTAGGCGTCGCTGCCCTCGGCCATTTCCTTGTCGCCTAAGCGCACCATCAGGTGTTGCGGCATGAAATCGCCCGGGTGTTTGAGACCCGCCGCGCCCGTCATTTCACCCAGAGCTTTCAGCGTGTTGTCATGGAACCGCGCGACGCGCTCGGATTTCGAGCCTACGTCCAGCGCGCGCTGGCGGATCGGATCTTGGGTGGCGACGCCGACGGGGCAATGATTGGTATGGCAGGCCTGCGCTTGGATGCAGCCGATGGCGAACATGAACCCCCGAGCAGAGTTGCACCAATCCGCGCCCAGAGCCAAGGCGCGTGCGATGTCGAAGGCGGAGATGATCTTGCCCGCCGCCCCAATGCGCACCTGATCGCGCAGGCCCGCGCCGCGCAGGGTATTGTGCACGAACGTGAGCCCTTCGGTCAGCGGCATGCCGATGTGGTTGGAGAATTCCACGGGCGCCGCCCCGGTTCCGCCTTCGGTGCCATCGACGACGATAAAATCAGGGGTGATTCCGGTCTCCAGCATCGCCTTGACCATGCACATGAACTCGCGCCGGTGGCCGATGCAGAGTTTGAAGCCGACAGGCTTGCCGCCGGAGAGATCGCGCAGCTGGCCGATGAACTGCATCATCTCGATGGGGGTGGAGAACGCCGAATGCGCGGCGGGTGACACGCAATCCTCACCCATGGGAATGCCGCGCGCCTCGGCGATTTCGGGGCTGATCTTGGAGGCGGGCAGCATGCCCCCGTGGCCGGGCTTGGCGCCCTGGCTGAGCTTCAGCTCGATCATCTTGATCTGGTCGAGGCTGGCGGTGTCGCGGAACTTTTCGGGATCGAATGTGCCATCGGGCGCGCGGCAGCCGAAATACCCCGAGGCCACCTGATAAATCAGATCGCCGCCCCCCGCCTTGTGATAGCGGCTGACCGAGCCTTCGCCCGTGTCATGGGCAAAACCGCCGAGTTTCGCACCGGTGTTCAGCGCCTGGATCGCATTCGCGGAGAGAGAGCCGAAGCTCATCGCCGAGATGTTGTAGAGCGAGGCGTCATAGGGCTGTGTGCAGGCGTCGCCGCCGATCTTCACGCGGAAATCGCAGTCTTCGATCTCGACCGGTGCGACGGAATGCGTGACCCAGGAATAGCCCGCGTCATAGACCCGCTGGCGCGTGCCGAAGGGGCGCTTGTCTTCCTGACCCTTGGCGCGCTGGTAGACCAGGCTGCGGGCGTCGCGGGAGAACGGCTCCTCATCCTGATCGGACTCGATGAGATACTGGCGGATTTCGGGCCGGATGCCTTCGAAGAGGAACCGCATGTGCCCCAGCACCGGGTAATTGCGCAGGATCGAGTGATGCGGCTGGCGTACATCGTGCAGGCCGAGCAGCGACAGGAAGATAAACGCCGCGGCCGGGATCAGCATCCACCAGGTCCATATGGCTGCGGTGATCAGGCAAAGGAAACTGGCCGCCACAACCCCGGCAAAGGTGGTGTAGCGCATCATCGACGAGAGATCTGGCATGCTTCGGTCCTGCTCTGGCTGCAGCGAAAATGGGCGCGCGCCCCGGCTGGTTGGTTCACGATAAATTAAACATCTGAAAATGATGAGTCATTGTGCAGATTTGCGCAAGGATTTCTGTATCACCCTTTTGCGACGGCGCCTTTGGCCATGATGCTTGATCAGCGGCGCAAAGCTTCGTACGCTTTAACCCAGTCGGCTGCGCGTATGATCAAAAAGTCGAATCCCGCGACACGACGGGGTGGCGCAGACCGCAGAAAGAAACGGGGGACCTGTTGCCAACGTGCTTGCCCATGGATGCGCCCCTGCGCTTTCCCAGTCAGCGACCTGCGGGGAGAGGTCATGGGTTTGTTTAAAATAATAGTCAGCATAGCTGTCTCGGCGCCTGCTCCATGGGCAAAGCGCCAGTTCCCCAACGTTCCTTTTACTCCACATGCGTATCAGTGGTTCCAACCTGCGCCCGATGGGCGTAAGGCAACGCGGTGCGAAGCCATTCGCGGGCCAAACCGGCCCCCTTCGCCGCGACGGAGTGTTTTGTTATGACCCCATTCGCCATTGCCGGCGTGCAGATGTATGTGAACGCGTTGCATTCCAACGTGGAAGGGATGATCCACCGGTTGGACGTGCTGATGGCGCGCTTCCCCTGGACGCAGATGGTGCTGTTTTCCGAGCTGGCGCCTTATGGCCCGCTCGATAAATTCGCTCAGCCGCCGCAGAACGAGGCGCTCGAGACCTTTTGCGAGGCCGCGCGCAAACATCGCGTTTGGCTGATCCCGGGCTCGATGTTCCTGCGCGACCCGGAGACGGGGCTGGTATTCAACACCGCCGTGGTGATCAACCCCGAGGGGGAGATCATCAAACGCTATGCCAAGATGTTCCCGTTCCGGCCCTATGAGACGGGGATTGCGGCGGGCACGGAGTTCTGTGTGTTCGACGTGCCCGAGGTGGGCCGCTTTGGGCTGTCGATTTGCTATGACATCTGGTTCCCCGAGACCACGCGCCAATTGACTGCACAAGGCGTGGAAGTGTTGCTGCACCCGGTGCTGACCGGCACCACCGACCGCGATGCAGAGCTCGCCATTGCGCGCGCGACGGCGGCGCAATTCCAGTGTTATGTCTTTGATGTCAATGGCTTGGGTGCAGGCGGGGTGGGGCGCAGCCTTGTGGTCGATCCGTCGGCGCATGTGCTGCACCAGTCGGCGGGGCAAGAGGATATGTTCCCCATCGAGATCGACCTCAACATGGTGCGCCGTCAGCGCGAGACGGGCATGAAGGGGCTGGGCCAGGTGCTAAAAAGCTTCCGCGACCGATCCGTCGATTTCTCCGTATATGACCGTGACAGCGGAACCGATGCCTATCTGAAGACGTTGGGCCCACTGGAAATACCGCAACAGGGGACGCGCGCGGGACTTCACGTGGATGTGCCAGCTCAGAAAGTGCAGGAGACGCCAGCCTTCAAGGGCATGGCGATCGACACGTTGTCCGGTGCCGTGGCCGCGCACCCGGCATCCCATACCGACAAAGCCGCAGCGACCGAAGTGGCGCCAAAACCCCTGACCGAAGGTACGGGGGAAAACGAAAAACAATCTAGCGGGTAGATCGCCGGAGTAAGGCGGGCCTGGCCCGCGCAGCATCGGTGGTTGTCCCGGACAGCGGAGGACGACTGATGCATGCGATAAACGATTATTCTTCGGCGATTCAATTGCGATCTGACCGATGGAGCGCGCTGCGCGAGGCCACCTCGGGCTTGACCCGCGGCCCAAAACCCAAGCAGCAAGCCGCGCTGTGCGAGACCGTCGAGGAGCTCTTCAAATCGCTTGCAGTCATCGAGCCTTACTGGGCGTTTCCCGGCATGGCGGCCTTTGATCACATGCGGCGGCAGTTCGAGCACGGCTCCTTCGATGATCTGGCCTTTGCGGTGGGGCGGGTTACGCGGGCGCTGACCACCGGGGCGTACCGCCGCCGTCACATCCCGCTGGAGCGGGACAGCATTGATCACGAAGAGCATGACGATGAGGCGATGCTGCCCCCGGAGGCGCGGGCGTTGGCCAAGCCTTATTTCGAGGTGCTGATCGTCGATAATGTGAATGAGCATCAGGAGCGATGGCTGCGCAGCAATGTCACCCGGATGCGGCGGCCGGAAGACCCGTTTGTTTACGAGGCGTTGGTGGTGCCGAGCCTTGAGGACGCGCTGGTGGCGGTGCTCTTCAACCACAACATTCAGGCGATTGTCGTGCGGCCTGGGCTGGTGCTGAAATCGCGGATGGATCAGGAGATCGTCGCGCGATTTATCACCCGCGCGGGCGGGCAGGAAGAGATCGACAACATGCTGCCCGAAAACTACGGGCCGGAGCTTTGCCGGTTGGTGGCGAAGGTTCGGCCCGAGCTGGATGCCTATCTGGTCACCGAACGCTCGGTCGAGGAGATTGCGGGGCTTGATCTGGGGATTTGCCGGCGGGTCTTCTACAATCAGGAAGACTTCATGGAGCTGCACCTGAACATCCTGCGGGGGGTGCAGGCGCGCAACAAAACGCCGTTTTTCACGGCGCTCACCAACTATTCCAAGCAGCCCACGGGCGTGTTTCACGCGATGCCGATCAGCCGGGGCAAGTCGATCTCGCGCTCTCACTGGATCCAGGACATGGGGGCATTCTACGGTCCGAATATCTTCTTGGCCGAGACTTCGGCGACCTCGGGCGGCCTCGACAGTCTTCTGGAGCCGCATGGGCCGATCAAGGAGGCGCAGGAATTGGCGGCCCGCGCCTTTGGTTCGAAACAGACCTTCTTCGCGACGAATGGCACCTCAACCTGTAATAAGATCGTCGTACAAGCCCTTGTTCGACCTGGAGATATCGTGCTTGTGGATCGCGACTGCCACAAGTCACATCACTATGGCATGGTGCTGGCCGGGGCGCAGGTGAGCTACCTCGACAGCTATCCGCTCAATGAATATTCGATGTATGGCGCTGTGCCGCTGCGCGAGATCAAGCACCGGCTGCTGGAGCTGAAGGCGGAAGGCAAGCTCGACCGGGTGCGGATGCTGCTCCTGACCAACTGCACCTTTGACGGGCTGGTCTATAATGTTGAGCGGGTGATGGAGGAATGTCTGGCGATCAAGCCGGATCTGATCTTCCTCTGGGACGAGGCGTGGTTCGCCTTTGCGCGGTTCAACCCGACCTATCGGCAGCGGACGGCGATGGCGGCCGCGGGCACGCTGAAAGAGAAGTTCCGCAGTGACACGCATGAACGGCTTTACGAGGCGCAGCAGTCGATGCTGGAGGGCTGCGACGATGAGAAGCTGCTCGACACACGGCTGATCGCGCCACCGAACGCCCGGGTGCGGGCCTATTCGACGCAATCGACGCATAAGACGCTGACGTCGCTGCGCCAGGGTTCGATGATCCATGTGTTCGATCAGGATTTCAAAGGCGAAGTGGAACAGGCCTTTCACGAAGCTTATATGACCCACACCTCGACCTCGCCGAATTACCAGATCATCGCGAGCCTCGACGTGGGGCGCCGGCAGGTGGAGCTGGAAGGCTTCGAGTTCGTGCAGCGCCAGATCGAGGCGGCGATGTCGATGCGGCGGGCGATCATGACGCACCCGCTTTTGTCGAAGTATTTCAAGGTGTTGACGGCGGGGGACATGATCCCCGATCACCACCGGCAATCCGGCATCACCAGCTACTATGACGCGCAGCAGGGCTGGACCGACATGTGGGACAGCTGGGAGCAGGATGATTTCGTTCTGGATGCCACGCGGGTCACGCTGGCCGTTGGTGGCACCGGCTGGGACGGGGACACGTTCAAGACCGATATCCTGATGGATAAATACGGCATCCAGATCAACAAGACCTCACGCAATACGGTGCTGTTCATGACCAACATCGGCACCACGCGGTCGTCGGTCGCCTATCTCATCGAAGTGTTGGTGGAGATCGCCAAATCCATCGATGAGCGGCTGGACGATGCGAGCCGGATGGAGAAACTGTCGTTCGAGCGGCGGGTCAAGGGCCTCATGGAAGAGCTGCCGCCGCTGCCTGATTTCAGCCGGTTCCACGATGCTTTCCGGCAGTGTGATGTGACGGGCGAGGGCGATATCCGCTCGGCCTTCTTCCTCGCCTATGACGAGGAGAAATGCGACTATTTCGACATCAACGGAGCGCTTGGTGCGGCGCTGGATGCGGGTGAAGAGGTGGTGTCGGCCAGCTTCATCATCCCTTACCCGCCGGGCTTTCCAATCCTGGTGCCGGGGCAGGTGGTCAGCAAGGAAATCCTCGCTTTCATGCTGGCGCTGGATGTGAGCGAAATCCACGGCTACCGGCCCGATCTGGGGCTGCGGGTCTTTACCCAAGAGGCGCTGCAGACGCTCGTCGACGCCAAGCCGGTGATGCAAAAAATGGCCCAGGTGGCCGAATAATCCCAACAGGAAGGACATTAAGACATGGCAGCTACGGTTCTGAAGAATATCTCGGAGATCCGCCGCTATTTCCACCGCAACGAGGACCCGATCTATTTCATCTCGGCCACGAATTTCAACCTGTTGGGCCTCGACGAATGGGTGAAGAATTTCAAGTACATCTGCTACATCGACTGTTACGGCGGGAAGCATCCCAATGTGTTCTGCCCCTCCGAGCAGCCGCATGCGGAGTTCCAGTCCATCGAGGACATCAACAACTATCTGCTGCAGCACAAGGAGGTCATCGACTTTATCAAGCGGCGCGGCGGCAAGCCGAAATTCGTCTTCCTGATGTTTGATGCGGAAACCGAGCGGCTGTCGAAAGAGCTGGGGGCAGAGGTCTGGTTCCCCAAAGCCAAGCTGCGCACGAAGATGGACAACAAGATCGAAACCGTGCGCATCGGCAACAAGGCGGGCGTGCCCTCGGTGCCCAATGTGCTGGCTGAAGTGAAATCCTACGAAGATCTGAAGAAGACCTGCGAGAAGGCGAAGATCGGGCATGATCTGGTGTTGCAATCCGCCTTCGGGGACTCCGGGCACACCACGTTCTTCATCAAGTCCGAGGCGGATTTCCGGCGGCATGAGCATGAGATCGTCGGGGAGGGCGAGATCAAGATCATGAAGCGGATCGATTGCCGGGGATCGGCGATCGAGGCCTGTGCCACTAAGGAAGGCACCATTGTCGGGCCGTTGATGACGGAGCTTGTCGGCTTCAAGGAGCTGACGCCCTATCGCGGTGGTTGGTGCGGCAATGAGATCCTGTCGACGGCCTTTCCGCCGAAAGTCAGACAGCAGGCGCGCGATCTCACGTTCAAGTTCGGCGAGCAGCTGCGCAAGGAAGGCTATCGCGGGTATTTCGAGCTCGATTTCCTGATCGACAAGAAGACGGGTGAGCTGTGGCTGGGCGAGTTGAACCCGCGCATTACGGGGGCCTCGTCGATGACCAACCACGCGGCCTTTGCCCATGCGGATGCGCCGCTGTTCCTCTTCCACCTGCTGGAGTTCTCTAAACGGAAATTCAACCTCGATGTGGATGAGCTGAACGCCCGCTGGGCAGATAGCGCGAACATCGACAGTTGGTCTCAGATGGTGATCAAACACACCGAAGACAGCGTGGATATCTGCACCTCGGCGCCTGAAACCGGCATTTACCGGATGCTGGAGGACGGGCGTGTGGTTTATGACCGGTTCGATTATCACCGTCGGGCAGTCGAGAGCGAGAACGAGGCGTTCTTCCTGCGTATTCTCGGCCCTGGCGACTACCGCTACGAGGGTGCGGACATCGGCATTCTGGTCACTCGGGGGCGTTCGATGACCAAGAATTTCCGGTTGAATGAGCGCGCCAAAAAATGGATTCACGGGATCAAGCAGAGCGTGACGGCTAAGCCGCTGCCCACCGCGACGGCGCTGGCGGATCCGGCGTTCAAGATCCTCTGACCCGAAAGGACCGCGCAACAGATGTTATGGCGCGCCGTGAGTGAAGACAGCCCTGGGCCGAAATGGTCCGGGCTGTTTGCCGAATATTGGCCGGATTACAAACGCTGGTGGCTGAAAGAGGGCGAGACCGCGCGGCCCACCTATGCGGAGTCGCGCGGCGCTTTGCAGCAGCATATGCCGGAGATCGTACCGCTTTACGATGAGCTCTGCGAGCTGGTCGGTGGTGGTGATCTGGCGGCGCGATTTTTGTCGTTCTATTGTCCGCCGCCCTATCTGGCCGGGTGCAGCCAGGCCATCTGGACCGGCAAGGAGCCGGTCATGGTGCGCAACTACGACTACAATCCCAATGCCTTCGACAGCCTGGTCCTGCACACGAAATGGCAGGGGCGGCAGGTCATGGGCACGTCGGATGGGCTTTGGGGGCTGGTTGATGGGGTCAACGACGCGGGTCTCTCGATTTCGCTGACGTTCGGCGGACGGCGCGTCGTGGGCGAAGGCTTCGGTGTGCCGTTGATCCTGCGCTATGTGTTGCAAACTTGCGAGACGGCGGAGGAGGCGGGTGCGGCGCTCGCACGGATCCCGACGCATATGAGTTACAACGTGACCGTGCTGGACCGAAAGCGTCAGTATCTGACCGCGATGATGGCGCCGGACCGCGAGACGCTGATCACCCACGCGGCCGTGGCGACGAACCATCAGGAGAATGTCGAGTGGGTGAGTCACGCGCGGTTCACCGCGACGGTGGAGCGTGAGCGGTTCCTGCTGCATCGTTTGACCCTGCACCGTGATCCGGAAGAGAAGTTCATCGGCGCTTTCCTGAAGCCGCCGCTTTATTCGACCGCGTTCAACGTAGGTTTTGGCACACTTTACACGGCGGTTTACCGTCCGAAGCGGCGGCAGATGGAGCTGCGCTGGCCCGGAACTGTCTGGCCGTTGTCGCTGAAAGGTTTCGAGGAAGGCAGCCAGCATATCCTGTTGCCCGGTGCGGCCTGAAATCTTGGCAGTCTCAGATTTTTACCAATGAAGTCAGAGCTCTTCGCATCGAAGTTGCAGAAGGGGCTTGCCAAACCCGGCGCCGTCCCGAAGATGGGTGCCAGAAAAACAAACCGGGGAAAAATATCATGAGAATGACGACAACTGTTTTGTCGGCAGCGGTACTGCTGTCGAGCACGGCGCTGGCTTCCGCCGAGACGCTGCGGTGGGCGCGCGCAGGTGACAGCCTGACGCTGGACCCGCATGCGCAGAATGAAGGCCCGACCTCCACCTTTGCGCATCAGATCATGGAGCCGCTGGTGCACCGCGATCATGCCGGCACCATTGTGCCCGCGCTGGCCACCGAATGGGCGCCGTCGGAAGACGACCCGAACGTCTGGGTGTTCAAGCTGCGCGAAGGCGTGAGCTTCCATGACGGCGCGGCTTTCGACAGCTCAGACGTGAAGTTCAGCCTCGAGCGGGCGATGACCGAAGATTCCGACTATAAGGAACTGCTGGCCTCTGTCGCTGAAGTGCGCGCGCCGGATGCCTATACGATTGAGATCGTGACCAATGGTCCGAACCCGATCATGCCGAACAACCTGACCAATATGTTCATCATGGACCAGGATTGGGCCGAGGCGAACAACGCGGTGAAGGTGCAGGACTATGAAGGTGGTGAGGACACGTTTGCGGCGAAAAACGCAAATGGCACAGGGCCTTACAAGCTGGTGAGCCGAGAGCCTGACGTGAAGACGGTGCTGACCATCAATGAGAACTACTGGGGCAAGGACGAATTCCCGCTGGATGTGACGGAGATTGTCTTCACGCCGATCCAGAACGCGGCGACCCGTGTGGCGGCGCTCCTCTCAGGCGAAGTGGACTTCATCCAGGACGTGCCGGTGCAAGACCTCGACCGCGTGGCGGGCACAGATGGGCTCGACGTGCGCACTGCGCCGCAGAACCGGGTTATTTTCTTCGGTATGAACGTCGGCGATGAAGACCTCGCCAATGACAGCGTCGAGGGCGCCAACCCGCTCTCTGACGTGCGTGTGCGCGAGGCGATGAACCTTGCGATCAACCGCGACGCAATAAAGCAAGTGGTGATGCGCGGACAGTCGGCCCCCGCGGGCATGATCGCACCGCCCTTTGTAAATGGCTGGGATGAGGCGATGGATGCCTCCTCGACCACCGATCTCGACAAGGCCAAGACGTTGATGGGCGAGGCGGGCTATGGAGATGGCTTCTCGATCCAGCTCGACTGCCCGAACGACCGCTACATCAACGATGAGGCGATCTGTCAGGCGGCGGTCGGGATGCTGGCGCAAATCGGGATCACCGTGAATCTCGACGCCAAGCCAAAGGCCCAGCACTTCCCGCTGCTCAGCAATCTTGAGACAGATTTCTACATGCTGGGTTGGGGTGTGCCGACCTACGACTCCGAGTACATCTTCAACTTCCTCGTGCACGGGCGGGACGACAAGTATGGGTCGTGGAATGCCACGCGCTACACCAACGACGATCTGAACGCCAAGATCCAGAGCCTTGCGTCGAACACAGATCTGGAGGCGCGCGATGCGGATATCGCCGCGATCTGGGAAGTGGTGCAGGATGAAAAGCTCTATATCCCGATCCACCACCAGGTGCTGAACTGGGGTATGAAGTCTGGCATCGACACCGTGGTTGAGGCGGAAGATTCGCCGAAAATCAAGTACTTCAAGCTGAACTGAGCCTGATGGGCTTGTAAAAAATCTGGCGCGGCCCTGGCAAAGGGCCGTGTCTTCACCGCTTTCCCGCAAATCTGCCGAAAGGGTTATCCGATGCTCCGTTCCCTCTCTTTTGCTGCTGTTTTGATGGCCACCGCGTCTGCGCTTGGGGCCGAAGACTTCCGATGGGCTGAGACGACAGACCCGCAGACGATGGATCCACATGCGGTGAACTCGGCGGCCGTTCTTGGCTTTCTGAACAATGTCTACGAAGGGCTGGTGCGGCGCGGCAAGGACATGACCATTGAACCAGCGCTCGCTACGGCATGGGAGCCAATCGAAGGTGGGGCAGGCTGGCGGTTCACCCTGCGCGAGGGCGTGACCTTCCACGACGGCAGTGCGTTTGACGCGCAGGATGTGCTCTTTTCGTACGAGCGCGCGTCGAGCGAGGCGGCTGATACTCGCAGCTGGTTTGCACCGGTCTCCGAGGTGCGCGTGGTGGACGACTATACCGTCGACATCATGACCACCGCGCCGAACCCGATCTTCCCGGACAGCATCGCGAACTGGATGATGATGGACGCGGGCTGGGCCGAGACGAACAACGCCGGGTTGCCCGACAAGGACAACGGCAACTTCGCCACGCTGAATGCCAATGGCACGGGGGCCTTTCAACTGGTGACGCGCGAGCCGGGGCTGCGCACGGTGCTGGAGCCCTTCGACGCATGGTGGGACGAAGCGGAACACAACATCACCCGGGCCGAGCTGACACCGATTCAGAACCCGGCGACAGCGGTGGCGGCGCTGCTCTCGGGGGATGTGGATTTCATCAACCCGGTGCCGATTCAGGATACGGCGCGGCTGGCTGCGAACGATCAGGTCAAGGTGATCCAAGGCATTGAGGCGCGGGTCATCATGCTGGGCTTCCCGCATGAGGCCGAGGCGCTGAAGTATTCCGGAGAGACGACAGACGCCAACCCCTTCGCCGATGTCCGTGTGCGGCAGGCGGTGGCACACGCGGTGAATGTGCCCGCGATCCTGCAGACGATCATGCGGGGAAATGCCGAAGAGGTGAGCCAGCTTGTGAGCCCGACGATGCGCGGGTTTAGCGGGGACTTGGCCGCACGGCCTGCGTTCGATCCGGAGAAGGCCCGCGCGTTGCTCACCGAGGCGGGGTACCCCGATGGCTTTTCCTTTGGTCTGAAATGCCCCAACGACCGCTATTTGAATGACGAGTCCGTCTGCCAGGCAGTGACGGGCATGTTGGCGCAGGTTGGAATGCGCGCGACGCTCGATGCGATGCCGGTGCAAAACTACTGGCCGGAGCTGCGCAGTGACAACTACGACATGTACCTGCTGGGCTGGTCGCCCGGCACGTTCGATGCCGAGCATCCGGTGCGGTTTCTGGCCAGCACACCGAATGAAGAAAAGAAGCTAGGCTCTTGGAATTTCGGCGGATTTTCGAATGCGCGGATCGATGAACTTCTGCCGATGATCCAATCGGAGATCGACGATAGCAAACGGCAGATGATGCTCGACGAGACCACGAAGATCCTGCAAGACGAGGTCGCTTACGTGCCGCTTTATGTGCAGCCGCTGGTGTGGGGCACACAGGCGAATATCGACCTGACGCAGCGGCCCGATAACTTCTTTCTGCTGCGCTGGGTCACCGTGAACTAGAGAACCGACATGCTCGCCTTCATCATCCGCCGTGTTTTCCAATCGATCCTTGTGTTACTTGTGGTCGGCGCGGTGGCCTTTTCGATGTTCCGCTTTGTTGGTGATCCGATTGACAACATGCTGGGGCAGGAGCGCACGCAGGCGGATATCGAGCGTCTGCGCACCGAGCTGGGCCTCGATCAGCCTTTCCCGGTGCAATACTACAAGTTCCTCGAAGGCGCGGTGCAGGGCAATTTCGGAGTGAGCTACCGGCAGGGGCGGCCGGTGTCCGACATCCTGATTGAACGGGCGCCCGCAACGCTGGAGCTCGCCGCAGTCTCCGGGTTTTTGGCGATCAGCATCGGGATCGCGCTGGGGGTCTTCACCGCGATCCGGCGCAACGGGTTTGCGGCGAATGCGATCATGTCGGTCTCGCTGATTGGGGTATCATTGCCCACCTTCCTGATTGGTATCCTGTTGATTTACCTGTTTTCCGTTGAGCTCGGCTGGCTGCCAAGCTTCGGGCGGGGTGATACGGTGATGGTGGGCGGCTGGTCCACCGGGTTCCTGACCGAAAGCGGGTTGAAGGCGCTGATCCTGCCGTCGATTACACTGGGGCTTTACCAGATGACGCTGATCATGCGGCTCGTGCGGTCGGAAATGCTGGAGGTGCTGCGGCAAGACTACATCCGTTTTGCGCGCGCCCGTGGTCTGCGGGACCGGGCGGTGAACTTCCGCCATGCGCTGAAAAACACGCTGGTGCCTGTGATCACGGTCACGGGGCTGCAGCTTGGCTCTATTATCGCCTTTGCGATCATCACCGAGACGGTGTTTCAGTGGCCCGGGGTGGGGCTCCTTTTCATCAACGCAATCCAGTTCGTGGATATCCCGGTGATGGCCGCGTATCTGATGCTGATTTCGGTGATGTTCGTGGCGATCAACCTGATCGTTGATCTGCTCTATTTTGCAATTGATCCACGCCTGCGCGTGGACAGGACGGCGGCGCACTGATGGCGGAGACCTCTCTCAACACACCGGCTGCGGTCAAAGAACGCTCGCGCCTGCGGCTCGCGCTCGAGAGCGATTTTGCCTATCAGTTCCGCAAATCCCCCGTGGCGATTGTCTCGGCGGCGATCGTGTTGCTGATGGTCCTCTGCGCCATTTTCGCGCCGTTGATTGCCCCCTATGACCCTTTCGATCCGGCCTCGCTGAACCTGATGAACGGCTTCTCCAAACCGATGGAGCCAAATGCCTTCACGGGTGAGACCTTCTGGCTTGGCACAGACGATCAGGGGCGCGATGTGTTTTCGACGATCCTCTATGGCATGCGCATCTCGCTCTTTGTCGGTGTGGCGGCGGTGCTTTTCGCGATGGTGCTGGGCGTCACGCTGGGGCTGATCGCAGGGTATCTTGGTGGCTGGACCGAGACGATCATCATGCGCGTGGCCGACGTGCAGCTGACCTTCCCGGCGATCCTCGTGGCGATGCTGATTTTCGGCATCGCCAAGGGGATCACGCCGGTCGAGTACCGCGATCAGATGGCGATCTGGGTGCTGATCATCGCGATTGGTCTGTCGGACTGGGTGCAGTTCGCGCGTGTCGTGCGGGGCGCGACGCTGGTCGAGAAGAACAAGGAATACGTACAGGCCGCCCGGCTCATCGGGCGCGGGTCGGGGGCGATCATGCTGCGGCACATCCTGCCGAATGTGCTGTCTCCGGTGCTGGTGATTGCCACCATTTCGCTGGCGCTGGCGATCATCGCAGAGGCCACGCTGAGCTTCCTGGGTGTCGGCGCGCCTCCGACACAGCCGAGCCTTGGCACGCTGATCCGCATCGGGCAGGGGTTCCTGTTCTCGGGCGAGTGGTGGATTCTGCTCTTCCCGGCGCTCACCCTCTTGGCGCTCGCCCTAAGCGTCAATCTGCTGGGTGACTGGCTGCGCGATGCGCTGAACCCGAGGTTGCGATAATGGCTGATCCGGTTCTGTCCATCCGTAACCTGACGGTCGAGATCCCGACACGGCACGGTATTCTGCGCCCTGTCAGCGGTGTTTCCTATGACATTGCCGCAGGTGAAATCCTGGGCGTTGTGGGTGAGAGCGGCGCTGGTAAATCAATGGCCGGCAATGCAGTCATCGGTCTTCTGAACCCGCCTGCGCATATCGCAGGCGGTGAAATTCATGTGCGGGGCACGCGGGTGGATCAACTTGCCGGCGATGCCATGCGACGCCTGCGGGGCAAGGAAATCGGCATGGTGTTTCAAGACCCGCTGACCTCGCTCAACCCCCTGCTCCGGATCGGGGATCAACTGACCGAAACGATGCTGGCGCATCTGGACATCAGCCGGGCAGATGCGGACCGGCGTGCGGTTGCCGCACTTGAGGAGGTTGGCATTCCGGGCGCGGCGGAGCGCGTGGACAGTTATCCGCACGAGTTCTCCGGGGGTATGCGCCAGCGGGTGGTGATCGCCTTGGCCCTTTGCGCCGAACCGAGCCTGATCATCGCAGATGAGCCTACCACCGCCCTCGATGTCTCGGTGCAGGCACAGATCATCGCGCTCCTGAAGAAGCTCTGCCGCGAGCGGGGCACGGCGGTGATGTTGATCACCCATGACATGGGTGTGATTGCCGAGGCCGCTGACCGGGTGGCGGTGATGTATGCCGGGAAACTCGCGGAGCTTGGGCCGGTGCGCGACGTGATCACGACGCCGCGCCACCCCTATACCCATGGGCTCATGGGATCGACCCCGCTGGCCTCACGCGGCAAGGATCGGCTGCACCAGATCCCCGGCGCGATGCCGCGACTTGATGCCTTGCCGGAGGGATGCGCCTTTCATCCGCGCTGTCCGCGCGTGCATGACAGTTGCCGGGTTTCGCCCGGGCCGCGTATCGAAGATGGCGATGGCCGCGCTGCCTGTCTCTTTCCGATGGTCGAGGAGGCCGTGGCCTGATGGCGCTGGTCGATATTCGCAACCTGACCCGTATTTTCGATGTCTCGAAACCGTGGTTGAACCGGGTGGTGGAACGGCGCGAGAAGTCCTATCTCACCGCCGTCTCAGACGTCAGTTTCGAGATTGCGGAGCGGACCGTCTATGCGCTGGTGGGCGAGAGCGGCTCGGGCAAATCGACGATCGGAAAGATGCTCGTCGGTTTGCTTGGGCCCAGCGACGGCGCAGTGGAGATCCGCGGCACCGATCTTGCACGTGAGACGGACGCGGCGAAGGTCGATGCGGTGCGGCGCGAAATCCAGATGATCTTTCAGGACCCGTTCGCCTCGCTCAACCCGCGCTGGCGAGTGCGGGATATCATCGTCGAACCGGTGGCGGCACGCGGTGGCAACACCGATGGCATGGCGGAGCGGCTGCTCGAACAGGTGGGTCTGTCGGCGAAGGATGCGGGCAAGTTTCCGCATGAGTTTTCCGGGGGACAGCGACAGCGCATCTGCATCGCCCGCGCACTGGCCTCTGAGCCCAAACTGATCGTCTGTGACGAGCCGACCTCGGCGCTCGATGTCTCGGTGCAGGCGCAGGTGCTGAACCTGATGAGCGATTTGAAGGACGAGTTTGGCCTGACCTATCTCTTTATCAGTCACGATCTGACGGTTGTGCAGCATATGGCCGACCGGATTGGCGTGCTCTATCTGGGACGTCTGGTGGAAGAGGCGGGGCCGGATGAGCTCTTTGATGACCCCAAACATCCCTATACCCAGATGCTGTTGGCAGCAGCACCGCAGCTCGACAGTTTCGGGCGCGAAGTGCCGCCGCCCACCGGCGAGATTCCCGATCCGATCAATCCGCCGAAAGGCTGTGCATTCCACCCGCGCTGCCCGCTTGCAGAGGACATCTGCAGCCAGACCCGCCCCGAGATGCGCGAGATCCGGGGCGCGCGCGTGGCCTGCCACATGGCGGGCTGACCGGCGATGACCGTTCTCATTGCCGGGGCCGGGATTGCGGGGCTGACACTGGGCCTGACGCTGCAGCAGATTGGCGTGCCGTTTTGCATCTACGAAGCCGTGCGCGCGCTCAAGCCCATGGGCGTGGGTATCAACCTGCAGCCGAATGCGGTGCGCGAATTGTATGATCTGGGCCTTGCCGACGACTTGGCGGAGATCGGCGTATCGACCCAAAGCGTCGGGTTCTATAGCAAGACGGGTGGTGAAATCTGGACAGAGCCGCGCGGTACGGCGGCAGGCTATCACTGGCCACAGGTGTCGATACACCGGGGGCGGTTGCAGATGTTGCTCTATGAGACGCTGCGCGCGCGGGCGGGGGAGAGCTGCGTTATGACCGGACATCGCGCGACCGGGTTTTCCGGCACGGAGCTCACGCTGGAGGGCCCCAGTGGTACAACCCCGGTCGATGGCACGGTGATCATCGGCGCGGATGGCATCCACTCGGCCCTGCGCGGGCAGATGTACCCACGGGAGGGCCCGCCGGTCTGGAGTGGCGCAATCCTCTGGAGGGGCACGACGCGGGCAAAGCCGTTTCTGAGCGGCGCCGACATGGTCCTCGCGGGGCATGACAACCAGCGGATCGTGGCCTATCCGATCACAAGGGCCGATCCGACCACCGGAAACGCGGTGATCAATTGGATTGCGGAACGGCGTGTCGATCCGAGCGAAGGCTGGCGCAAGGAAGACTGGAACCGCGCGGCGGACCTTGCAGACTTTCTGCCCGCCTTCGAGGACTGGGTGTTTGACTGGCTGGATGTGCCCGCACTGATCCGGGGCGCAGAGGCGGTGTTTGAGTATCCGATGGTGGATCGCGATCCCGTTGACCGCTGGAGAGATGGAGTGGTGACACTGATGGGCGATGCGGCACATCCGACATATCCGGTCGGCTCGAACGGGGCGAGTCAGGCCATTGTGGACGCGCGCACGCTCGGCGCCTGTCTGCTCGCACATGGTGTCACCGCTGATGCGCTGGAGGCTTATGAGCGCAGTGTGCGGCCTCGAACCACCGCTGTCACGCTGGCCAATCGCGGCAGCGGCCCGGATGCGATCCTGCAGCTGGTCGAAGACCGCTGTGGTGGTGTGTTTGACAGCATCGAAGATGTGATCCCACGGGAGGAACTGGCCGCCCATTCGGCCAAGTACAAGCGGCTCGCGGGCTTCGATGTGGGTGCGTTGAACGCGCAGCCGCCGCTGATTGGCCCGCTATGACCAACCCTGCTTTCAGGAAGGAAAACCCATGACCCGAACCGCTGTGGTGACCGGCGCGGCCGGAGGTCTGGGGCGGGCGATTGTCGACCGGCTCGTCGATGACGGGTTTCACGTCATCGGGTTTGACATCGACGAGGCCGGTTTGGCGCAGATGGCGCGCGGCGGGTTTGACGGCGAACGCGTTGATCTGACCGACCCCGCGGCGATTACCGAGGCCTTCGACGATATCGCGGCGGTGCACGGCGGGCTCGATGCTTTGGTGAACAACGCGGGCACCTGTCTTATGTCTGATTTCCCGGAGATCCCCGCCGATGTGTTCGAGCGGCAGATGGCGTTGAACTTCACGGGCGCATTCCATTGCTGTCAGGCCGCGGTCAAGCTGATGCTGGGGCGGGCAGGCGTACGGAAGATTGTGAACATCTCCTCGAACGGGGCCTACAACTTCGATGCCTTTGATCCGCCGCATTACCGCGCCTCGAAAGCGGCGCTCGACACGCTGACCAAGGATCTCGCTCGGCGTTATGCGACAGAAAGGATTGCGGTTAACTCCATCGCACCGGCAATGACGGAAACGCCGCTTTTCGGCGTTGTGAGTGAGGAGGTGCTGGCCGATGCCATCGCGCAGATGCCGCATGGGCGGGCGATGCAGCCCTCTGAGATTGCGGCTTGGGTCGGGTTTCTGCTGTCGCCTGCCGGCGATATCTCGAGCGGCAACGTGATTATTCTCAACCAGGGCCGCGATGTGCGTTAGGCGTACCAGTCCGGCGCCTTGCGCAGCTTGGGCCATTGCTCGGGGCAGTGACCGTAGATGACCATCGCCTGCCGGTCCTTTGCAATGCGCATCAGTCTGGCGCCGCTGGCCATTGCGGCGGGCTCGTTCCAAGACCCGGCAAACCGCTCGTCGATCTCGGCGGGACGGCTGATAGCATCCGATGTGAGCAGGAAAGGGCCGGTATCCGGCAGCTCGATCAGAAAGGCCAGCTGGCCCGGAGCGTGGCCCGGAACCAGATAGATGTCGAAGCCCGGACCGACAGATGTATCACTGTCGACCTCGATGTAGGTCCGGTCCGGCCAGTCCATAACCTGCTTGCCCGACCAATAGAGGGGCCGGGGTAAGGCACGTTCGGCGGCAGCGATCACAATTGGCGCATCGGGGAAGCCGTGCAGGAAACCAACGTGATCGATATGCGTGTGGCTCTGGATCATGACCGTGATGTTATCAGCAGACAGGCCCAATTGTTCCAGCTGAGCGGGCGCCAGGTTGTCTGCGGTCAGCGACAGAACACGGCCAAAGCTGCCCAATTCGTCCTCGGCTGTCGCGGCAACGGAATCTTCGGCATATTTGGCGGGAAAGCCCGTGTCGATCAGCACGTTTTCACCGGCATCCGTCTGGATGAGGTAGCCGCAGATGCCAATGATTCGCCCGTTGGCGTGCACCTGAAAGAGCCCGTAATCGAGCACCGCCATCCGCAAGGGACGCCCTGTCAGAAGGGGTTGCATCTCACCTGCCTCGCCAGTCTTCTTGGCCCAAGTAGGCGGGGGAGGGACCATGAAAGTCAAGATACACGCGTTGTTCCAGTATCTGTTGGAGACAACCGAGGCCGACCCCGAAGCCGTTGTCGGGTTCTCGCTGTCGGCCTCACCCACCTTGGGCGCGTTTCTGGATGAGCTCGACCCGGCGCTGCCCTTGGATTGGAACAACCGCGACTTTCGCGGCCTGCCAGAGCTGCGCGCACATGTGTTGACGCAGGCCGGGCTTGAGCACCATTGCGGACTCGAGGATGTGCTGATCACTGCCGGGGCGGCGGAGGCCAACTATCTGGCGATCATGCAGCTGTTGCAGCCGGGCGATGAGATTGTCGTTGAAACGCCGGGGTGGCCGCAGGCCGCGGTGCTGGCCCGCGCGGTTGGCGCCACAATCGTCGAGGTGAGACGCGAGGAGGCCGATGGTTGGCAGCTGCCGCTGGACGCGCTGGCGGAGGCGGTGACCGCAAAAACGCGCATGATCTTCCTGAGCAATCCGAACAATCCCACGGGGCAGCTTCTCGGCCACGATGAGCTGACCGCGATGGTGGCTATCGCCGAGCGGGTGGGGGCGTGGCTGCTGGTTGATGAGGTCTATGCGGGGCTGGAGTGGCAGGGACCGCGGGCGCCGTCGGTCGCCGGGCTTTATGCGCGCGGGATCACCACCGGATCGGTGTCAAAGGCCTTGGGGCTGCAAGGGCTGCGGACAGGCTGGCTCATCTGCCGCGATCCTCAACTGTTGATGGACGCGGTGATCCTGCGAGAGAATTCCTCGGAGATCATGAACATCATGGGAGAGGTCATCGCGGAGATCGCGCTGCGCCCGGAGCGATACGCGGCGTCTCTGCAGGCGGCGCGTGCCGCCGGGGCCGACAACCTTGCGCGATTGAGCGGCTGGCTGGACGCGCAGCCAAATCTCAGCTGGGTGCCACCGCAGGCGGGGCTCATCGGTCTGGGCCGGTTGCCGGACGGCATGGATAGTGACGCTTTCGCACGGCGTTTGCTGGAGCCGCCGTACCGCACCTTCCTGCTGCCGGGCAGCGCCTATGATCAGCCACAGCACATCAGGCTGGGTGTCGGTGGCGGGACCGAGGTCAACCTCGAGGAGGGGCTGGGCCGGGTCGCCCAAGCGTTGGCGGATTGGCAGCGTTAGCGCAGGCCGTTGGCGGCCACGAAGGCCGCCACATCGAGGATGATCTGCCCCCGTGCGGTGGCAATTGCCTGTGGGCCGCCAGCCGGATCGAAGGGCACCGCCAGATCAAAGAGGCCGGACCGCTCGCGTCGACCATCGGGCACGGCGACAAAATACTGACCCGTCGCGCGGAACCGGCCGTCGGCTTCGGCCACGAGGCTCTCAAATCGCAGATCGAGCCGGGCATCGGGGAAGCTCTCGAAGGGCCAGGGGGCCGAGGCCACCCGCGCGCCGGTGATCCGGGCCAGATGGCGTGACAGTTCAAGTGCGACCGCGCGTTCGGGCGTATCGGCCCAGAGCGTACCGCCATCACTGCTGAGCCGCCCATCCGTGTCCTGCTGCGGGATTTCGTCCGATGCAGCATAGGCCGGCAGGGACACTTCGCGGATCTCGACGGCACGGAAGGCGATCCGCTGGCGCTCTGTCACCGTCGGGTCGGGTACGACATAGCGATCCGGGCTTACACCGCAGGCGGTGAGCGCCAAAAGGGCGGCGCCTGCGACTGAGACAACTTTGGTAACCATGGTCAACGCCCTCTGATCAATGCGCTGGGATTGCGCTCCAGCAAGCGGGCGAGGGAGGTCAGCGCATCGGCGGCCTGAGAGATGTCTCGAAGCGCGGCCTGTGCATCGCGGCTGATCACATCGCCTTTGTTATAGCCTTCGATGGTGCGGCTGGCCTGGTCGAAGACCTCCGTGATCCGCTCCACCAGCGCAGGCAGATCACGGCTCGACAGGGCCACGGCATCCGCGGCCTCGCGGGTCGAGGCCAGCGTGGCGTTCACGTTGGTCACCGCGCCGCCTTCGCGCAGCTCGGCCAGCGTTGCGTTCAACTCATCCAGAGCGGCGCCCAAGGACGCGGGTAGCTCCTGCGCCGCGGTGGTGGCGAGGATATCATCGGCAGAGGCCAGCAGTTCGGTGAGCTGCACGGTCAGCTCTTCCAAGGGCATCGCCTCGGCCTTGGCGGCCACGCTGCTGAGGTTATTGATAAGTTCGGGGACGCCCGCTACGGAGGCATTGACGGCCGCCGCTGCATCTGTCGCCTCGGCGATGGCCTGCACGATGCGGTCCACGGCGCGCCCGTCCTCGATCTGCGCCAGGATGGTTTCAACCCGCGCAATCGCTGCGTTCAGCGAGACGGGGATGTTCTGCACATCCTCAGAGGTCAGAATGCCGCGCAGATCACCTAGTAGCGCGCGCACCTCCAGCGGGGTTTCCCGCAGCTCCTGGCTCGAGACGAAGGCCTCGGCGCTTTGCATGAAACCGATGGCGCTGTTGAGCAGCTCTTCGATGGGCAGGCTGTTGATGCGGGTGAAGACGCCTTCGACGGTGGCTGTCGCATCGGAGATTTCACTGTCGGTCGAGGGCAGGCGTGCGATGTCGTCTTCCGAGACGATCACCTCGGCGGGCTCCGCGTCCTCGATCTCAACCAGTTCGACCTTCAAGCCGCCCGTCAGCAAGCTGCCGGTGGCGAGCCGGGCGCGCATGCCTTCCGCAACGCGGGCGCGCAGGAATTCAAGCGCGCGGGCGGGATCGATATCCCCCTGCAGGCCGAGGCGAGCAGGCTGGATACCAATCACCACGTCAAGGCGCACACGGCTGTCGCCAAACTCATCGGAATCAACAATGCCAGACAGGCTTTCGACCGAGCCGACACGCAACCCGCTCCATTCCACCGGAGCACCGACGGTGAGCCCGGAGATATTCTCGTCAAAGATCACCCGAAGCTCCAGCAGATCGGTCTCGGAGGCGTTGAAGACACTGTTGCGGGCGCTGACATCGTCCGGATAGACCTCGAAAACCGTGCCATCGGTGACCCGGCGCCCACCGGAGACAAAGGTGTCGAAGGTCAACCCACCGCCGACCAGCGACGCGAGCGAGGAGAAATCAACCTCGGCGCCCGACGGGCCAAGCGAGACGCTAAAGCCGGAGCTGTCCCAGAAGCGGGTGGAGTTGGTGATCAGACGCCCATGCGGTTCAAAGATGATGGCCTCGGCGATGGCGAAGGAACCCGTGCGCGAAATGCGGGCCGGGCCGACGCGCCCAACCTCGATGCCGCGAAAGAGGATTGGGGCGTTGTCCGTCAGATAGCCCCCGGGCCGGGTGCGCAGCGCGATCTGCAGACCTTCCTTGCCGGGCTGGAAGAGGGGCGCGGCCTCGAGACCCCTGAAGCTCGTCCGCTCCGGACCAACCTCGCTGTCCCACGAGCCTTCGATGAAAATCCCGCTGAGCACGGTGTCGAGACCGGAAACGCCTTGGATGGTCAATTCCGGCTGCACCACCCAGAAAGAGGCGCCTGCATCTACGAAGGGGGCGATTTCCTTCTCGAGACGCACCTCGGCGACAACGCCTTCGAGCCCTTCGGCAAAGGTCACGTTCTCGACCACCCCAACGGTCACATCGCGGAACCGCAGCTCGGTCTGACCCGCAGCGATGCCGGCGCCACTCTCAAACTCTACCGAGATCAGCGGCCCGCGGTCGTTGTAGGACTGCCAGGCCACCACCAAAGAGATAACCAGCGCGATCAAAGGGATTACCCAGACGATGGAGGCCCGGCCCAAGAAGCTCTCGCGTGCAGGATCGATCGGCACGGGGGCGGGGGTGTCGTTCATTCTTGTTGTTGTCCTTTGCCCTGCTGCGCATCCCAGATCATACGACTGTCAAACGCCTGTGCCGAGAGCATAGTGAAAATCACCGAGAGCGCAAAAAAAAGACTGGCGAGCCCGGGGTTAATGGCCACCAGCACCTTGAGCTGAACCAGGGAGGACAGGATGGCGACAACGAAGATGTCGATCATCGACCAGCGTCCGATGTATTCGACCACCTCGTAGAGCATCTGGCGCTGGGTCTTGGAGATGCTGGAGGGCCGGGTGACCGAGATGGCGAGAAAGGCGATGGCCATGAACTTGCCCAGCGGGATGGCCACGCTGGCGAGCAGGATGATCAGTGCGATACCGACATTGCCATAATGGATGAGCTCGATCGCGCCACCGACGATCGTGTCTTCCTGCACGTAGAAAAGCGTGCGGGTGCGCAGCATCGGGTAGAGGTTGGCGGGAATGTAGCACATCAGACCCACGATCCACCACGCCCAGACCCGTTGCAGGCTTTTCAGGTCCCTCTGGACGAGCCTGCGCCCACAGCGCGCGCAGGATTCCGTCTCTGCGGGCCAGACCTGCAGACAGCGCGTGCAGGCGACGACACCAAGGTCGCGGGCGTTTATGACCGTTTCGGTTTGCTCAGCGCGTTCCATACCGACCACCTGCACAGGAAGTTGTCCTGCACCACAACGAGCACCACGAGGATGGCGAACATCCAGAACGCGGGGCCAAAGGTTACATCCGCCAGGTCGCTGATCTTGACGAGCGCCACCGCGCAGCCGATGGCGAAGATTTCGGCCATGGACCATGGGCGCAGCGCCTCGGCCAGCCGAAACGCCTGGACCGCGTGCCGCGCGGGCGGGCGGTCCATCACGATGGGCACCAGCACGTAGAGCGACAGCAAAACACGGGTCAGGGGCACAAAGATGATCAGCGCGGCCGTGGCAAGCGACAAGACGATCAGCGGCCCATCGCTGAAAGCGAGGGCGGCGTCGAGGATCGAGACAGAGTTCCGCGCGCCTGCCGCCGAGATGGACAGAAACGGAAAGATCGCCGCCGCGGTGATCAGGATCACAATCGCCACCGAAAGTGCGATGATCTGGAGCCCGGCTTTGCGCCGCGGCATGATCAGCACTGTGTCGCAGCGGTGACAGACGGCACGCTCGCCGTGGCCGGGGCGGGACAGCGTATAGGCCGCATCGCAATGCGGGCAGACGATCAGGTCCTCACGGGGAATCGGCGCATTCACAGCGGTCATGATCTGATTTTACACGTATTTTTCACAAAGACATATGCTGCAAACCAGGCCCGGCACTATGGTGCTAGCCCGCCCATGGCCCATGCTGATCCGTGCTGCCATCATCCAGTCGCGCAAAACCGTGCAGCCCGAAGTAGTCGCGCTGCCCCTGGATCATGTTTGCAGTGCCCCGCGCGGTGCGCATAGCGTCGAAATAGGCGAGGCCCGATGCGAGGGCAGGGGCCGCAGTCCCGTGCAGGGCGGCGGCGGCCACCACCTGGCGCAGGGCATCGTGGCTGGCTTTGAGATGATCGGCGAAGTAGGGCGCGAACATCAGATTTTGCGCCGGGTTCTGCGTCAGGGCGTCCGCCATATCGTTCAGCATGTCGGACCGAATGATGCAGCCTTCGCGCCAGACCCGCGCGATGTCGGGCAGGGGCAGCGCCCAACCGAAGGCGTCGGAGGCCGCTGAGATCATCGTGAACCCCTGCGCATAGCAGAGGATCTTGCCGCAGATGAGCGCCTGTTCGAGCAGGTCCTCACCCAGCGTGTCGGGCGGGAGTGCCCTGGGTGCCGCGCCAAAGAGCGCCTCACCGTCCGCGCGGGTCTCTCGCCGGGACGAAAGGTTGCGTGCCACCACTGCCGCCTCGATGGCAGGCACCGGGGCGGCGAGATGCTGCGCCTCAATGACCGTCCAGCGCCCCGTGCCTTTCTGGCCTGCCGCATCGACGATCACATCCAGCAATGGCCCGCCAGTTGCCGGATCGATGGTGCCCGCCACGTTCCCAGAAATCTCGATGAGGTAGGACCGCAACGGGCCCTCGTTCCACCGATCAAAGACCTTGCCGATCCTTGGCGCGTCATAGCCCATGCCATCGCGCAAGACGCCGTAGACCTCGGCAATCATTTGCATATCGGCATATTCGATGCCGTTGTGCACCGCTTTCACGAAGTGGCCCGCACCCTCTTCGCCCATCCAGGTGGCGCAGGGCGCACCGTCGTATTTGGCACTGATCGCTTCAAGGATATGTGCCACGCGATCCCAATGCGCGCGCTGACCACCGCCCATGATCGACGGCCCATGCCGCGCGCCCTCTTCACCGCCTGACACGCCAACGCCCAGAAAGGGCCCCGCGGCGTCCCGCATCCGTCGGTTGGTGTCGTGAAAGTTCGCGTTGCCCGCGTCGACGATAAGATCATCCGGGCCGAGCAGGGGCCTCAAAGCTTCGATCTGCGCGTCCACGATCTCGCCCGCAGGCACCATGAGGATGATGGCACGCGGCTCCGCGAGCGCTTTGACAAATTCTTCCAGCGTCTCCGTCGGCGTGATCCGCTTGGCGAGATCACCCGCTTCGGTATGGAAGTCTCGGGTGACCTGCGCAGTCCGGTTGAACACCGCGATGTCGAAACCCTTCTCGGCGATGTTCAGTGCCAACGCCGACCCCATCGTGCCAAGGCCAATGAGGCCGATTTCGCTGCTCATGGAAATTGCACTCCGCGCCGGTTCAGGATGACCCGATAGACGCTGGTTGTCGCTGTAATGTAAAGCTCGTGTTTCGCACGTCCGCCAAAGCAGATGTTCGACACAAGCTCGGGCACGAGGATCTTGCCCAGAAGCCGCCCATCCGGCGCGATGCAATGCACCCCGTCGGCGGCGGAGGACCAGAGGTTGCCGTCGGTATCGACCCGGATGCCATCCGCTGCGCCGGGATCGATCGTATGGAAGTGACGACCACCGGCAACACCGTCGGTGGCGACGTCATAGACACGAATATGCTGCGCATCATCGCTGAACATTCGCCCCGTGTCGGCAACATACAAAAGTGCCTCGTCCGGCGAAAACGCGAGACCATTGGGGCAGTTCATGTCATCGACCATGACGTCGAGCGCGCCCGTTTCGGGGTCGGCGCGATAGACCACGCAGGGGTTTTCCTGCGCGCTCGCGAACCCTTCGTAGTTGGTCATGATCCCGTAGTGCGGATCGCTGAACCAGATGGTGCCATCCGACTTCACCACCACATCGTTGGGGGAATTCAGCGGCTTGCCGTCGTAGCTGTCGGCAATCACCGTAATGCTGCCGTCCAGTTCTGTCCGCGTGACCCGCCGCCCGCCGTGCTCACAAGAGACCAGCCGCCCCTGCCGGTCTCGTGTGTGCCCGTTCGCATAGTTCGACGGCGTGCGATAGGTGGTGATGCCCGTCTCAGGCGTCCAGCGCAGGATCCGGTTGTTGGGGATGTCAGAAAACAGCAGGCACCCCGCATCCCCAAACCAAACAGGCCCCTCGACCCAGTCAAACCCGGTGGCGAGCTGTTTGACCGGCGCGTTGCCCAGCACGTATTGACCGAAGACCGGGTCATGCACCTCGAAGAATGACATCGGATTGTCCCCTCTTTTTCTGTCAGGATAGCAGCCGTGTGCCGACTGAGAAGCGGTCTTAGGCGAAGGCGATTTGGGCTTTCATGGCTTGGGTGCGATCGCTTGCCAGTTCGAAGGCCTTGACCGCGTCTTTCAGATCAAGCGTCTGGGTGATCAGAGGCTTTACATCAATGAGACCCTTCTGCATCAGCGTGACACCGGTGAAGAATTCCTCGTGAAACCGGAACGAACCGCAAAGGCGCAGCTCCTTCGCCGTGAGAGCCTGAACCGGCAGGGTCATATCGCCACCCAGCCCCAATTGCACGATCACACCACGCGGACGCAACGCCGCGATCCCACCTGCAAGCGCGGGGGCCGCGCCTGTGCACTCAAAGAGAACATCGAAGTGCCCCTTGTCGGCCTCGTACCCCGCCAGCCCGTCCGGCGCGCTCGCCATATTGATCACCCGGTCAGCGCCATTGTCAGCGGCCATCTTCAGGGTGAAATCGGTCAGGTCGGTGGCGACAATCTCTGCCGCCCCGGCACGCCGCGCGGCCAGAATGCAGAGCAGACCGATGGGCCCGCAGCCGGTTACCAGCACACGTTTGCCCAGAAGCTCGCCAGCTTGGCGCGCGCCGTGCAAGCAGACGGCCAGCGGCTCGGCCATCGCCGCCTCGCCCGCAGTCAGCCCATCGGCGGGTACGCACTGCCGCTGATCCGCGACCAGAACCTGGCGAAATGCTCCCTGGATGTGCGGAAAGGGCATTGCAGAGCCGTAAAACCGCATATTGAGACAATGATTGTGCGTTCCTTCCTCGCAATAGCGGCACTGGCCACAGGGCCGAGACGGCGACACGGCCACCAACTGGCCGACCTCGAGGCCCGAGACCCCCGATCCAAGTGCGGTGATGTGGCCTGACACCTCATGCCCGAGGATCATGGGTTCCTTGATCCGGATCGTGCCAAAACCACCGTGCTGGTAGTAATGCAGGTCAGATCCACAGATCCCGCCCGCCGCAATGGCGACCTGAACCTCGCCGGGGCCAGGGGCTTCTTCGGGCTTGTCTTCGATCCGCAGATCACGGGGCGCGTGGATCACCAGCGATTTCATGAGGTCCTCTCCCAAGCCGCGTTTTGCGCGACCCTTAGCTTGCTTGACTTCGTGCGTTACCGGTAACATAACCAGCTTCGAAATTGACGTCGAGCGCAAAGAGGGACCCCCATGAGCCTAAATCTTTTTGACCTGAGCGGCCGTCGTGCCCTGATCACCGGCTCCTCTCAGGGGATTGGCTTCGCCCTCGCCAAAGGCCTGCAGGACGCCGGTGCTGAGGTTGTCCTGAACGGTCGCGATGCTGCCAAACTGCAGACCGCCTCCGAGAAACTCGGTGGAGCGGTCCACATGTTGCCCTTCGATGCAACTGATCATGAAGCCGTGCGCACAGCCGTCGACGGGTTCGAGGCGGAAACGGGCGCCATCGATATCCTTGTGAACAACGCGGGCATGCAGCACCGCACCCCTCTGGAAGACTTCCCAGCCGATGCCTTCGAGCGGCTGATGCAAACCAACATCGCAAGTGTCTTCCACGTCGGCCAGGCCTGCGCACGGCATATGATCGCACGTGGTCAAGGCAAGATCATCAACATCGCCTCGGTCCAAACGGCCCTGGCACGGCCCGGCATCGCACCATACACCATGACTAAGGGCGCAGTGGCGAACCTGACCAAGGGCATGGCGACCGACTGGGCGAAGCACGGGCTCCAATGCAACGGCCTGGCGCCCGGTTACTTCGACACACCCTTGAACGCAGCGCTGGTCGCCGACGCAGAGTTCTCGGCATGGTTGGAGAAGCGCACACCCGCAGGCCGCTGGGGTAAGGTCGAAGAGTTGGTTGGCACCTGCATCTTCCTCGCCTCGGATGCATCGTCATTTGTGAACGGTACGACGGTTTTTGTGGATGGCGGGATTACCGCCTCCTTATGATCGGTTTTGCAGCAATCGTCTCGGTTTGTGGCTGCACCACAAGCAAGCGCCGGTAGTTGGTTCTACTCCAGCACGCCGTTCAGCCACCAGAGACGTCGTTTCCAACACAGCTTCTCCACAGGCTTTTTGTGGTTAGGCATCAAAAGCAATCTCCAGCACTTATACTATATCAGTCTCGGAAACTACGAGTCTCGATGCCTATATCCTCTGAGAAACCAAGTTGTGTCGTAACAGGAAGAAGTAAGGTTTGCGGAAGGCCGCGCAAAGACGCTTTCAATCCTGACAGCGTTGTAGGGCGCCTGCTACTGACAGTTTCGCCTTGCCTCTTGCGCTCCATTGCGCGGGCACCTGAAACTACTACAACCTCAGATCCCGCTTGGGTGACTGCTTCAAGGTCTGCCGCTTAGCCAGGCTTTGCTTCACGCGCTGCAGATGTCGCAGGCTGGGAATTTGCGCCATGAGACGCTTCCTCTCGGTCTTGGCGACCTCTCCAGGGGCAAGTGACCTACGAGGAAGCGCTCAGCTGCCATAGGCGCTTGCTGAGCGCCGCCTGAAAGCCGTCCAGCCGTGCCATGACCTCTGGAGCGTCTTTCCTCGCCTGTTCAAGCGCTGCCGCAAACGCCTTGTCACCCTCGTGCGCGGCGCCATGGAGCAGCGACGATGCCTCTTGCGAGAGGGCAGGGATGCCAACGCCAAGCCGCTCCCGGCGTTCGCTCTCAATGCAGCGTTCCTTGGCTTCCATCGCTCCAAACATTCCGCGGTCGTCGCCGATGCGCCGCCGCGGCGGCGGGATGGCGGCAATTGCTGCGGCGCGCTCCTCTGGGGCCGCCCGTCCTGCCATCAAGCCAGTGCTCCCTCGCAATGCGGCCACACTCTCGGGATCTTTCTGAACCCGACTTCCCATTTGATCCGCCGCATCGAGCGGCTCGGACAGTAGCTGTCGGAGCATCGCCATCGTGGCGTCCGGGTTTCGGAAGAGCTTTGCTGCCGCAGGCTGCAGGTCGCGCTCGGCCGCCGCTACTTTTGGCGAGATCAAGGCACGGTCATGCGCCAACTTCGCTGCGTTGCGATCCGCCTCAACCAGTGGCGCAATCAACCATTTGCTCAATCTCGACACCTCTGGGGCAACAGCCTTCAGCCGGGTCACGAGGCCAGCAAGGCGCTTGGCCTGGCGCGCGATGGTGTTGCGCACACTGCGTAGTACCAACTGTCTGGATGCGAGGCCACGCCGCTCGCAAAATTCAATGGCGCTCTTGATGTCGAAGCCGTTCACGTAGTCGAGTGTGCTGGATTTCAGTCCAGACCGCGACGGTCGGTTTTCCAATTGAGCATGCGCCAGATCGTCGACGGTCTGAAGCTTCCACGTGTTGCGATGGGTCTGCGTGTTGTCAGGCAGGGTAACAGGGGTGGAGCCAAGATGCTGCAACCCGATTTCGTCCCCGATCTGAGGCGCCGCTTCCTCCATCACTCGGCCCAGATCGACACTCCAGACTGTGTGTTGTTTCCCGTTCAAACTCTCCAGCGTGACAAAGTAGCCGTCTTTGTTGTCCGGCTTGTTCTCATAAGGCGCAACACGGTGTGCCACCAACCGGCCCGCCCGTTTGTCTGCGAAATCATCCACGGCGGCATAAAGCTATCCGTCCGATGCCGCGTCATCGCAACGTAAGCGAGCTGCCGGTCCATCGCGCGCGACGCGAGGACAAAGGCACGGTCCACGGTTGCACCGTGCGTCTTATGGATCCTGGTCGCATAGCCGTTGTCGATGGCGGCGTAGGCCTCGGTCGACACGTTGACCCGCGCACCGCCGCGCCCGCCCAGATTTCTGCTCAAACCACCGGCGTCGACGGCAGTCACCGTGCCCAGCATCCCGTTATTCACGCCGAGATCGCGATTGTTCTTCAGGAAGACAATGCGGTCGCCCACGGCAAAGCCCCGGGCACCATAGTTAGTCTGGTAGCGGTGTGCCGCTGGGGTGGCCTCGCCAATCTGATCACGCACCTAGCGGGCTGTGGGCCCGTCATCCGCACCCGGTTTTTCGACACGGGCTAACGCGCCGCGCGACTGCAGCTCCGCCCGGATCGCCTCATTGATCGCTCGCACATAAGCCCGGCGATGCGCCATCGCCACGCGTATATCACCGCCACCAACATCATCATCGGCAAGGTAGTCATGCGCAATCGCGCGGATCGCATGGTATCTGGTTTCACGAAGGTCAATCGCACCCTGATCTCGGTACGCCATCAGAGCCCCTGTCGCCCGATGCGTCGCAAAGGCCATCGACGCCTCCCGTTGCCACGCGGCACGCTGGCGCCGGACCTCGGACAGCTCCGCACGCCCGATGTACTCCGTGATCGTACGGAACGGCGCACCTGCGCCAATGGCTTGCAGCTATTCATGGTCGCCCACCAGTACGATCTTGGCATCACGCGCCCCGACCTCAGCCACAAATTCCGCCAGCTTACGACTGCCCACCATCCCAGCCTCGTCGATGACAAACACATCGCCTCGGCCGATCCGGTTCCGGTCATGATCCCAACTGCGCGTCCAGGATGCCAGCGTGCGACTCGATATGCCGGACAACTCTTCCAGCCCCTCCGCCGCTTTACCCGACAGCGCAGCTCCATGGACGCGATACCCCTGGGCCTCCCAAGCCTGCCGCGCAGCGGCCAGTATCGTGCTCCTGCCAGCCCCCGCAAATCCAACGACAGCGGAGACACGTTCTGCACAAGTGATATGTTTGATTGCGCCTTTCTGTTCCTCAGAGAGACCGGCACTTGGATCTCCCGAACTCATTTGGATCGCGGCGCTCTGCGCGCCAATAGCCCGAGCGACATGACGTGCATCGACTGCATGATCCGTACTCCCATGAAGTCGAATCGCCGCTGCCAGCATGCCGGTTTCGACGTCCACCATCTTTTTGGTCGAGTACAACGCCAGCCCGCTGTCGCCCGGTCCAGTCGTCTCATACTCGGCCTGCAGCTCAACGAAGGCAGGGGAGGCCATGACCTTCGCAAAGACGCTCTGGAACTCCGTCGCATCATCGTTGATGTACCGATGCAGCGTGCGCGCTACATCGCGGCGATCGAAGACACTCTTCTCCGCCGTGATGATGTCCAGCACCTGCTCGGGCTTCTGACGGATCAGATCCGCATTGTGCTGCGCCGCCTCGGCCCCCAACCGCACCCGCGATGGCGTGGCTCCAAGTCGCTCGAGCTGCGTCGCCTGCACACCCATGTGCTCGGTCGGGATGATCTCCAAGCCACGTGCAATATGAGACCGGTGATCAATTCGCACATCGAACCCGGCCAGCGCCAACCGCTCGTTGACGATCACTTCCCAGGCCTGCCGCAGCTCCCGCAACTGCATGTCTGTGGTCGCGAGGCTGTTCGCCAGCAGCCACTTATTCTCCCGTTCGATTTGCGTCTTCTCTCCAAACCCATCGGCTGTGACTTGCCGTGTCGTCATCAGGATGTGGGCGTGATGATTGCGCACATCCGCTTCTTCGTGCGGTGCGTGAATGGCAAAGTCGACCGCAGCCCCATAGCGATCCGCGAGCATCTGCGAGATGTCCCTCGTGACCCGAAGCCGCTTCTCAGCATCCAGTTCATGCGGAAGCGCTACCTCAAACTCCCGCGCAACGCGCGCATCTTTCCTCTTCTCGGCTGCCTCAGCGCCGTTCCACAGATCAGATCGAACTTGTGCCCAAGCCGCCTCGACGCCCTCCGGCAACACAATCTCCGCATGCAAAACGCCACGCTTGTTGGTGAAGTCGTGGGTCAGATCATCACGTGCATTGGTGAGGCTGACCCCGGCGCGATAGGCCGCCGCAGCCACAGCGCCGCGCCCTTGCGACCGTGAGATCGGCTTCATGCTGAGATGGTAGATCGCCACGTGGCTCGTCTCTCAATCGTCTGGATTCACTGAATGAATCTTGGCGATTTCGCTCTGAGTTGCAATCGCAACTCGTAGGTGCGCACTTGAAGGCAAGTGACCGCCTACGGCGAAGAGGCCGCTTTACGGCCGGTCTGCTCTAAGCCAAGATTCCCGTAATACGAGAACAAGGAGCAGCACCATGGCACGTAAATCTATCACGACACTCAAGGCAGAGATGGCAGCTTTGGAGGCGCAGATATCCGAAGCTGAGGAGCGCGCGGCCATCAAAATCGGAAAGCTGGCCGCTGCAGAAGGTCTGCTTGATCTCAGCATTTCCGACGCAGAATGGAAGGCACTCTTCAAAGAGTTTGCCGGGCGATTTCAAAAGCGGACCAGTGACAAAGCGCAAGAACGGCCCGTTGGGCACACTTCGGGCCAGGCTGCGTAAGGTGGAAGCAGACCGCGCGAGAGCGGCTCTCTCAGAGCGCAAGAAAGACATACGCCACAAAATCGAACTCGGGGGCCTGATCATCAAGGCAGGCATCGGCGAGGTGGACAAACTCGTACTCTACGGTGGGCTTGTTGAACTGGCGGAAGCGCTCGCCAACCCGGACGAACAGGACCGCCTGAAACGCCGCGGACGTCGGGCTTTCTTCTCATGATGCGAGCGATCTACATGACTGGTCCGGTGGCTGCCGCAATGCTCATGGCATTCGTCGTCAGCTTCTTCTTTGACAGCTTCGCAGGAGCGGTCGATACTGACCTCCTGCGCCTCGGCCCACCGCTTGTCATCATTTTCCCGATGTTCGCGCTCATGCTCTTCTTGCGCGCTCTCATGAATGAGACAGGCTTTCGTGACGTCGCAGTGGGCAGCGCAGTTGGTGTCCTCGTCGTGATTGGCTGGGCGGCTGTCGTGGAGTATCAGCGCCTCGCGCCCTTCACACTGCGTGGATACTCTTGGCCAGATCTGATGCCGCATGTGGACGCTTATGCACTCACCGATGCGAACCCGGTCCGGTAAGACACGTGCCAAGCGGTCACGCAACGCAACGTACGGCGATGCGGACTGGATGACCGACAGCGAAGCTGCGGAACTTTTCCCGGACGGCCCGGGCATTGTCATCGGCGAGAACTACCGTCCAGATGAAGACTACAGCGCCGGTCCGACTTTCGTTCCGTCCGACAAGTCCACGTGGGGGCAGGGGGGACGCCACGACAAACTGTGCTTCAACGGACAGTTCGGCCCGACCCACGGATTGGTCTTTGCCGGGTCTGGCGGCTTCAAGACAACCGCGGTTGTCGTGCCAACCGCGCTCAACTGGTCCGGCTCTCTTGTCGTTCTGGACCCGTCCAAAGAAGTCGCACCCATGGTGGCTGATGCGCGTGATGCGCAGGATCGGATCATTCGCTCACTTGATCCGGATCGTCCAGAACTCGGGTTCAACGTGCTAGATTGGATAGCGGCCTCCGACAATCCAGAGGAAAGCGTCGCGGCAACCGCTAGCTAGCTCATGACGGAAAAGCCCTCCGTCTCCACAGGCTCCGACGACTTTTTTCGCAACTCGGCACTGCAGCTTATCACCGGTATTCTGGGAGATATCATGCTCTCAGGCAACACGGACCCGTCCAAGCAAAACCTGAGATACCTTCGCCAGATCATCGCGTCACCCGAGCCTGATTTGAGGCAGCGCCTTGAGGACATCTATCAGGAAAGCTGCAACAGTTTCGTGCGGGAAACCGTCGCTACCTTCATTCGCATGACCGATACGACCTTCTCGGGCGTCTACGCAAACGCCGCGAAGGAGACACAGTGGCTGTCCTTTGAGCGCTTCGGCCAGCTCGTCAGCGGGAACCATTTCACATCGGCCTCGCTACGCGAGGGGAAGACAGATGTCTTCATCAACCTCGATCTGAAGACACTGCAAACCCATCCCGGCTTTGGCCGGGTGATCGTTGGCGCCTTGCTCAACTCGCTCTACGAAGCCGATGGCGATGTCAAAGACCGCACCCTATTCTTGCTCGATGAAGCGTTTCTGATCGGGCGCACGGGCATCTTGCAGACCGCGCGGGATGCCGGTCGAAAGTACGGGATCACATTGCTCATAATCTATCAAAGCATATGTCAGCTGGTCGACACTTGGGGACCACAGGCCAAACCCGTGTGGTTCGAGTCCACATCCTTCCGGATCTTCGCGGCTAGTGCTGATCCCAAAAATACCAGCGTCGCTCCATTCATGGTCCACAAAGGCATGGTGAGCCGCTTCAACACTCACTATTTTTTACCATAAGACGCATTATTGGCGCTCTATCTATAGCCGGAGTACATTTTAAACTGGGTTGCGACAAATTCCCTATCTTACTGAAAGGCAAGGAGAGCGGACATGGCCCCGACAGAAGTGGATTTGCGTGAAAGACGCGCAATCGAAGACATGTTGAACACAAAGATGTCGGTGAGCGAGATCGCAGTCGAGATTGGCAGGCATCGCTCGACGGTGTATCGTGAGATCAAGCGCAACGGTTTCAAAGACGGCGAGTTGCCGGAAATGGCCGGCTAACATCGTGTGACAGCACAGAGAACGGTCGATGCGCGGCGCCGCGAGTTGATCCGACTGGATCATCTGCGCGCCCATGTCATCAACCGCTTGGAGATGGGCTCGACGCCAGAACAGATCGCTGGTCGCCTCAGATATGACGGTCAGCCCGTGCGCGTGAGCCATGAGACGATCTACGCCTATTTCTACAGCAAGGAAGGACAGTCGGAAGAACTTTCACGCTACCTGCCCAGCCGACGCAAGAGACTGCAACAGCACTACACCAGACGGCCCCGAGGCCAGGTTTTCCCGCCCGATCGGTCCATCCATGAACGCCCAGAGCGTGTGAAGACGGGCGAAGACTTTTGCGATTGGGAAGGCGATCCGATGATCTTCGAGCGTGCCAACGGCGTGATGAACGTCGCCTCGCTGGTTGAACGGAAAGCACGGTTCGCGGTTCTCTTCCGTAACAACGACCGAAGCTCGAACCACTTCATGAGCAAGCTTATGGGTGTCATGGAAACCCTGCCCCAGACACGTGCTGTGTTTGCGCTTCGCGTTCCAGAGCCTGCCGGACCGTCACCTTACCCTGTCGGTGTGCTTTGGTCGGAACATCGGGTTGAACTCCGGCGAGGCACGCATCCTCAAGAACAAGACCGACCGGCCGTCCGAAGTGTTTCGAGACGGCCAACCACTCCGCTCATACTGCGGTCTTGAGCTGGGTGTGTCGAGCCGGTGCGATTAACGTTCAGGCGTATTTTGATTTGGGTAATTCAATTGATCTCATTTAATATCGCTGGCACTTCGCCTAGCCTGCATCAGCCTCTTCTCTCATTTTTGTGGTCCGGGACCACATTTCTCAGACCCGGCCGTTTTGCCGAAGAAGCACCTT
This sequence comes from Roseobacter cerffii, assembly GCF_054226325.1. Classification (NCBI taxonomy): domain Bacteria; kingdom Pseudomonadati; phylum Pseudomonadota; class Alphaproteobacteria; order Rhodobacterales; family Roseobacteraceae; genus Roseobacter; species Roseobacter cerffii. The sequence continues at coordinate 55,789 of NZ_JBTBYJ010000002.1, read as the reverse complement.
CGCTTTATGGCCTCACTGCATCGGAGGGGTCAAAACAGGATCGGCTACCCCCCTACGCTCCGACATCGCAGCAGAACCCTAAACAGATTTGCTCAACTTGATGGACAGCTGGTGTAACCATCCACAGTGTCGAGGAACAAGGCTCGTATTGCATTGGGGTCGTTTTTGTCGACTGCGTCTCGAAGACGGGACAGCGCTTCAGCGCTTTGCACACGATCCAGGAAAGTCTCGCGCGCGCACATTATCTTTGGATGCGGTGTTGCAATCTGATTTTCGCCAATCAGCAGTTCTTCATATAATTTTTCGCCTGCCCGCAAGCCGATAAACTCCAAAGCGATGTCTCCGTCTGGGTTATCCTCCGTCTGCTCTGTCAGCCCGCAAATTCGGATCATGTTACGAGCCAGATCCACAATCTTGACCGGAGAGCCCATGTCCAACACGTAAACCTCGCCTCCTCTGGCGAAAGTACCCGCCAGCAATACAAGGCGCGCTGCCTCGCCCAAAGTCATAAAGAAGCGCGTCACCTCGCGGTGTGTGACGGTGAGCGGGCCCCCCTTTGACAACTGTTCCCTGAAAAGCGGGATCACCGAGCCGGAACTGTCTAGGACGTTGCCGAAGCGGACCATTGAAAAGACCGTGCCGCTGTGCCGTGTCTGAAGATCCTGCACCAACATCTCGGCAAAGCGCTTGGTCGCACCCATCACATTGGTTGGGCGTACGGCCTTGTCAGTCGAGATCAAGATGAAGCGTTCGATGCCTATCTCCGCACAGGTCTCAGCTGCGTCATAAGTCCCGATAGCATTGTTGCGCGCGCCGACAACCTCATTGTGTTCGACTAGGGGCACATGCTTGTAAGCTGCGGCATGCAAAACGACCGTTACGGCGTGATCTCGAAGGGCCCGCGCCAAAACGTCTCTTTCCAGCACGGATGCAAGTATCGGCACGATCTCGCACTGCACGTTGTTGGCCCTCAGCCGCCGCTCGATGTTGTAAAGAGCGACCTCACTGTGGTCCAACAGCAATAGCTTAGCGACAGGTACCGAAGAAAGTTGCAAGCAGAGTTCCGACCCAATGGATCCCCCCGCCCCAGTAACCAGGACGTTCCGCTCGGCATAGGCGGCCGAAATCTCGGGCATGTCCAGTGACTGTGGTAACCGCCCTAGCAGATCTTCGCTTGTGACGTTCTGCAACTGTGCGGTCAGCGGCTCTCCCGTCATGAAATTCAGAAAGTGCGGCAAGGTACGCAAAGTCACCGGATAGTCCGTGAGACTGCGCAGGATTTCCTGCTTACGTGACCGAGAGGCCGACGGCATCGCCAAGATGATCTGCGTAATTCCGCGGGTTCGGATCAGCTTATCAATCTGTGAGGGACCGAAAACGCGCAAAGCCCCAACCAATACGCGACGCATTGAAGGGTTGTCGTCAACGAACGCAATCGCTTCTGCTCCATCGAAACTGCGCATCGCACTAGCTAGTTGTAGCCCCGCGGCACCCGCTCCGTAGATGAGCACTCGGTCCTGCCCCTCCTGACGTGGCGACCAGCGGTCAAGGACTTGACCGAAAATCAACCGCACGCCAACCAGCCCCACCAGAAGAACAGGTATCATGATCAGCGGAGCGGATCGCGGAACGAGCCACGGCCCCCATAGGTTGAAACAAAAGAAGGCGACCCCAAGACCAAAAGCGAACATACCCAACCGCAGAACTCCATGCATGCTGAAGGCGCGCATGGAAACCCACGGAATGGACATCATCGACGAAGCGATACTACCCAGCAGACATAGCCCCAAAAGCGAGGTCGAGAAGCCTGTCCAGTAGATACCAAGATCGAAATTGCTAATTCGCAGAGCGATTGCAGTGTAGAGTGACAGCGCCATGACAAAGGTGTCTAGCAGTAACACAAGACCAACTTTGCGGCGCCGCTCGAGGCCGACAAGAAATTGCAGAGTCGGGATCGTCACTTGTTAACCTGCTTCATTTGGAACAGTCTGGCAGCACAGATGTCCGATAGACCGAGAATGCATAACATTTTCAATGTGATCAGCTTTTCCACCCGTGGTTGCGTAGGTCTCTTTTGCCCTATTTTAAAGGATAATGCCAAGCGGTATCTGGCAGATGCAATTGTACCTCGCCTTAAAATTCAGCGTTCTAGAGTAACCTTTTTGCCGTGATTTTGGGCAGCTACCCATGCACGGCGGAGTAGACAATGTCATAAATTCGTTTGACCCTCTCCGAAAGTTCAAACCCAAGCCGCTTTCAAACACTCTAAGCATCATATATCTTGATTTTTGGACGGTGACCCGTCAGACCACAGGCGGACATGGCATCCCAAAAGAGATGCCGACAGTGACGTGTGTTTCACATCAGGAGAACGTACGTAAAGCTCATAGGCCAAATTGATGAGAGATACAGATCCGCATCGCCTTGGCGACCATTTGATGCGCATGACCGACCTTGTAGTATGCGCAATTCTTTTGCCGTTGATCGCGGCTGCATTTCTTATCGTCGCGCTCGCCGTCAAGCTGGATGACGGTGGACCCGTATTGTTTCGCCAAATTCGAATCGGTCGCGGAACGAAACCCTTCGAGATGCTCAAGTTTCGTACCATGCGCGTCGATCCTGAGCGCGCGTCTGGAGCAGCCAGCGTTGCTTCGGATTTGGTGGCCGAGCGGGCGAAATTCCAAACGGCGCAACGGGACGATCCGCGCATAACAAAAGTCGGCCGCATTCTCCGCGCCACTCATCTTGATGAGTTACCGCAAATCCTTAATGTGATGAAAGGCGATATGTCACTTGTTGGTGTCCGTCCGGATGTGCCAGTCCAGCAAGTGGACTACACGTCTGAGGAATGGGATGAGCGCCACCTACTGAGACCCGGAATCACAGGTCTAGCGCAGATCGATCATGGGGCTAACAGTATCCCCGGCGTGCGGACTCAGAAGGATCTCGAATGGGTCCGAACGCGGACTTTTGACGTCTATCTGAAAGTGTTGCTCGGCACTGTAAGAAAAGTGGTAAATCGCAGCGGCGTTTAGCCGGTCAGCGTTGCTTCCGAGTATCTCGAAGCTTTGCCAGCTCAAAGAAGAGATGTGCGTGTATCAAAAGAAGAAACAGACCGAGGGTAGCAATTAGCACGACATCGGATATTGTTACGGTATCGTCCCGAAGCCGCGGGCTTAAGAAGACAACGGGAGCCATAAGCATAATGGTAACGAAACCGGCGCCGCCGCAGACACGAAACGTTTCCAATAGGCCTGTTACGCCGCGCACTGCAATCACTGCAAAACAGCATGCAGCAATGTGAAAGCTTACGAATGCGAATTGCGCTGATGTCGCCGCGGACATCCCGAAGATAGGAAAAATCGCGTAGAACCCAAGGGCCAGTGCGAGCGCGCCTGAAGTACACATCAATACAAGCCATGTTCTGTGGCTTGCGTTCAACGCCGTGGCCATGGCTTGAAAGACAGCGAAGAAGGGCAACGCGACGAGCAATATCTGGACGATTCCAGCAATCCGCTTGCTGCCGTCACCCGCCATTTCACCGTAACCGAAAAGTATGGTTACGATCGGGCGAGCGAACACGCCACCTATCAAAGCTGCGATTAGGCCTACGACAAATGCGACTCTCATTGCCAGATTGGTCCGGTCACTAAAAACAGGGTCATCCGGTCCGGACAGCGCGGAGAGTAGGGGCAGAAAAACCACGACGATTGGTGCAATCAGGATACCCATAGGCAGTTCAAATACACGTAGCGCGTAGCTAAACGCTGAGAGATCGCCGGGGCCGTTCAAAGCATAGAGAGACCGAAAAAGCACTGGTGCTCCAACGATGACAGAATAGGCAAGAACACCCTGAAAGAACTGCGCCGCGAAACCAGCGTCAAATCTGTGATCGCCTCGGCCAGGGCGCAAAGCTTCTGTCATTCGGCTGAACTGGACGGTCAGTCGCAACAGACACGCTCCGAGAAGTACGACGCCGAATACTGCAAAATTTACGGCACCCGTCTCCAGCCCAACAGAAAAATAGACCGCTAAGGCACCGTTAAACGCCAGAACGCTGAGCGCGGGGACTGAATACTTTCCAACCGCGCTCAAATAAGCCGAAGCGACACCGATGACGGCTGCAACTGGTACGGCCAGAAGCGATACAGCAAACCCTAAACGAAAATTGATCAGTGTGTTAGGCTCGAGCGCGGGTGCCAGCAAAGAGAGAACAAGCGGCATGGCGACAAACAGAATGCCAGCGAGGCCCAAACCAACTGCGCCCGTCCAAACTACGACGCGCTGCATCAGAACCACCCTTGCCGGGGGCTCTGCCCGTGTAAGCGCAGGGATCAGTGCAGCACCAAAACCGCCCGATAGCAGCAGCCCGACCAAAAGATCTGGCAGGGTCAGCATCAGCACGGCCGCGTCGGTATCGGCGCTCAAACCGAGACGTGCCCCAAGGACCTGTTCACGTATCAGTCCAGATAACCGGCTCAAAAGCAGGGCAAAGCTGACCAGGGTCGAGGCTGTTAGAAGTGAGTGCGCCATATACCCCGCCAGTTTCTGCTTATGCGGTTTCAACAGCTCGCAAAAACCGAGCATGGTTTTCGGTCAACGCGACGGGGTCCGCACTCTGAAACTCACGGTAGATTTTCAGGAGTTTTCCGATCTCGTGTGCGAAATCCATGTTCGCCGTCAAGGCTTCCAGACTGGCAGCGCGTCGATGAAAGCTCCGTGAGAGGATTGCCCCGGTTGAACCCAATCTTGCATGTTCACCAAGTAGAAGCTCGGGTGGAACTTTGCCCTCCCCCGCGCGCGCCACACCACCAATACCAAAAGGAACAGCCGCTTCGCTTAGCGCGATCGCAGACGCGTCAAGCACACCCGCGGCAAGGGGTGTGAACATCATCGGATCGCCACGCTCAAGATGCAGATCATTCAGCCCAAAATGAAGCCCAGTCAGCGGAAGATCTCCCACCATGCTCGGCAACGCCTGCAGAGCGCCAACGGTTTCAAATAGCGGCAAGGCCTCGGCACGAGCAGCCAACAGATCGAAGAACCTCGCCAGAGTGTCTCGATCATGGAACATCGGAAGCATGATACTGTCCGCCCCGCGGTCCAGTACGGCGTCAATCTCAGACTTTGAACCGTCATGCATCGGATTGATTCTGACTAGAAGATGCTTGTCCGGGACAACTTCACGAATGCGCGCCACAGTATCCACCGTTTGAACAGATTGAACGGTGTCTAGATGCCCCTGCCGCTCAGCCTTGCCCATGATTTCCAGATCGACGAAGAGTTTGTCGACCCCGCTATCAGCCGCAAATTGCGCGATGGCCGGGTCTTCCACAATCATGAGCAGGCTGAGGTCTTGTGATGCAGCCATGAGATCGCCTCGCCCTGTTGGTCTGCCTCAGATATCAATGGCGTTCGTGCGTTCCCACGCCGAATAGTGACCCAGAAAGGCACTCCACTCGGCACGTTTCAATTTGAGATAGGCAGCCGAGATGTCTGAACCCATTGCTTCTTGCAGCCCAGCATCATTCGCCAAAGCTTCCAATGCAACATCGAGACTCGATGGCACCGGTGGAGCTGTGCGCTTTTCCGGTGGTACTTCATACATGTTGCCATCGCTGCGCGGTGGCAGAGTCATTTTCTGCGCCACCCCATTGAGACCCGCAGCGAGAATGACGGCTTGCATCAGATAGGGGTTTGCAGCCCCGTCTGCCAGACGCAATTCGAACCGACCAGGACCCGGAACCCTGACCATATGAGTGCGGTTGTTTCCCGTCCATGTAACCGTGTTGGGCGCCCAAGTGGCACCCGAAAGAGTGGTCCCCGGTTGTAGTCTTTTGTAGGAATTCACGACTGGGTTCAAAAAAGCCGCCATGGCAGGTGCGTGATTCAGAACGCCGGCGAGGAAGGATTTCCCAAGAGCGGAAAGACCGTCGCGGTCCGCTACATCGTCGAACAGACAAGTGTCGGTGCCCGGCGTCCAGCCCGATACGTGCACGTGACATCCGTTGCCGGTCAGGTCAGCGAATGGTTTGGGCATGAACGTCGCCCGAAACCCGTGTTTCTCAGCCACCGACTTTGTCAGGAACTTGAAAAACGCGTGCCTGTCAGCTGTGCGCAGGGCAGTATCGTAGTCCCAGTTCATCTCAAACTGGCCATTCGCATCCTCGTGATCGTTCTGGTAAGGACCCCAGCCCAACGTCTGCATGTGATCGCAGATCTCGGCGATCACATCATACCGCCGCAATAGAGCGGCCTGATCATAACAAGGCTTCTCCGCAACATCTCCGACGTCTGAGATCGCGTCTCCCTCAGCTGTCAGCAGAAAGAATTCCGGCTCCACTCCCGTACGCATTTCGATGCCCTGCTGGGCTGCTTTCTCTGTGAGAGTTTTCAAGAACCCTCGCGGAGAATGCGCCAGCGGAACCCCGTCCAGCACAAGATCAGACGCCACCCAACCGACATCGGTTTTCCACGGCAGTTGTACCGCGCTCTGCATATCGGGCATGGCCAGCAAATCAACATCCGCCGGTGACAAATCAAGCCAGCTTGCGAAGCCGGCAAATCCGGCGCCGTTTTCCTGCGCACCGGCAAAGGCCGCCGATGGCACAAGCTTGGCCCGTTGATACCCGAAAAGGTCCGTGTAGCTGATCAGCCAATACTTGATCTCGGGGTTCTCAGTTATGTCCGTCATCAATCGGCTCCGTTATGCGGCGGTGGTCTGTTGTTGCATCCAGGTGGCCGACATCAGCAGCGTCCGCAACTCTCTTGTATGATTGGCTTTCTCGGCGATGTGATCATCCAGCATCATCTGCGAGTCGGCGATACTGTAGCGGGTCGGATCAAGCGTGTTCAGCGTATCACGCGCCCATGTCTCAAGCGGACCCTTGATCCATTCGCCAATCGGCATGGTCGGCATCGACTTCTGGCGGAACATGAGGTCGCGATCAAAATGCCGCAATCCGTAGTCTTTGAGGTAATGCTTGCTAACACCATCGCGCAGCTTGTCGGTGACCGGTAGGCGCGCAAAGGCTTCGGAGATGCGATGATCCATGAAGGGAGAGCGTCCTTCAATGGATTGCCCTGCTCCCATCCGGTCGGTCTTGATCAGATTGTTGCCCGGGCTCAGCGACGTGCACTCGTAAGCGGCAATCTGATCAACGGGCTGCAAATGCCGCCAAGGGTCCAGAATATCTTCAAAAACCTCGATGGGCTGCGCCATGGTCGCGCGAAAGTCATCTGTCAACAGGCGGGTACGAGACGGCTCGGGCATGAAGCAAATCTTGGCGAAATACTCCGTCAGTGGAAAATTGGTGCGGGTCTGGGTCGAGAAGAACGCCTGATTGTGGTAAAAGCCGGACAGCACTTCATCCGGACCATCCCCGTTAAAGGCGACGATAACTCCGGCTTCATGTGCTGCCTGACAGAGCTTGCGTATCAGGAAGAACGAAAAGTCACCATGCGGCTGATCGGCGTGATGCAGCACAGCGCTGATGCTTTCGGGAACGATGGCGTGGTCATATTGGATAGGATGCAGGTCGATCATATCGAACTGGCCAGCCACTTGTTCGGCAAGGTGGTATTCGCCAAACCCCTCCTCGCGACAATCGAGACCAAAAGCCAGCATCCGGGGCGCGTTCCAGCGGCGGTGCAGATGTGCCAAGACAACCGAACTGTCGACACCGCCAGACAGGAACAGGCACCCCTTCACGTCAAAGCGCATCTGCAACCGTATTGCATCGTCCAACAGCTCCGCAAAGGCGTCATGCGACATTGGTGTCGTCTCAGTGGTCAGAGGCCATGACCAATAGCGATGTTCGGTGCGCGTACCATCGACCGCGATCTCCAGATAACTGCCAGGTTTGAGATGCGTGATGCCCTCATAACACGTGCGCGGCGGCGGGCAGTAGTTGAAGCTGTGCATGAGGTTCAGCCCGACGTCATCAATGCCCGGGTTGACGCCCGGCAATGACAGGATCGTCTTGATCTCGGACCCGAAGGCAAAGCCGCCCCCAGGCAGATCCATCAGATAGCACGGCTTGATGCCCTGACGGTCCCGCGCCAGAATGCCCTTATTCAGCTTTGTATCCCACAAGCAAAAGGCGAACATACCGATCAGATCGTCCAACATGGCCACGCCCTTCTCACGCCACAGATGCACAAGGACTTCGGTGTCGCAACGGGATTTGAACTTGTAGCCTTTAGATTTCAGGTCTTCGCGCAGCTCGATGAAGTTATAGATTTCACCGTTGAACACCACCCAGACAGTGTCGTCCGTATTCGACATCGGTTGGCCCCCGTTTTCGGGGTCGACCACGGCCAGACGCGCATGACCCAGCAACGCGGGACCAATCTGAACGACATCCTGCTCATCCGGGCCACGGTAGGCGATGCAATCGATCATGCGGGCAACATCGTCTTTGGTAAATTTGTAGGTCCCGATGACCCCTGCAATTCCGCACATCTGCGTAGTCCTTATCTTTATACAATCAGCCGAGAGACAGGGCTGAAGTGAGGTGCGTTCTCGGCGACGCTTGTGTCTTCATGCGCTTCGGTCAGTATCTCGGTGATGACGGCCACGAGATTGTCGAGATCCGCCTTGCTTTCGGTTTCCGTCGGCTCAAACAACATTGCTTGCGTCATATTCTCGCCATAGTAAACGCAGCCCGCGCCGACAAGCGTCGGCGGGTGCACATCGAAATCAATCATCCGTTTGGCGAGGTCCAGCGTTGTGATCGGCAGCTTGCTGCCATCTAACAGCGCTTCATGCATGCAAGGGCGATCAAAAATCGGCGGAATGACTGGCGCCAGAGCCCGCATCAAGTAATTTGCATTCAGAACGGCGTCGGCTGATGCCTGTTTCAAACCCTCCGGGCCCAGCGACCGGATGTATGCATAAGCACGCAGCAAAACAGAAATATGCCCATGAAACAACTTGGCCCGCAACGGATCGGCGGCGCGTGGATCGCTCAGGCCCGGAGAAAGATATTTGGCCAATGGGGCCTTCACACCGATGGGTCCTGCCCCTGGACCACCGCCGCCGTGTGGTGTCGAGAGCGTCTTGTGCACGTTGATGTGCGCAATATCAAAACCCATAAGACCTGGCGTGGTATGGCCCATGAGGGCGTTCATATTGGCGCCGTCATAGTAAAGCAGCGCGCCGGCGGTGTGAGCGGCTTCAATCAGATCGCCAATCTCTTCCTCGAACACACCGAAAGTGGACGGGTTCGTCGTCATAACGACGGCGGTCCGGTCCGACAATACCGCCCGGAAGGCGTCAATATCCATCAGCCCATCGGGTCGGGTCGGAACGATGCGGCAAGTGAAACCAACCATCGTCGCGCTGGCAGGATTGGTGCCGTGGGCACTGTCGGGAATGATCACCTCACAGCGTTGATGTTCGCCGCGATCTTCAAAATATCTGCGGGCGATCAACAGCCCCTTGAGCTCGCCATGGGCACCAGCCGCCGGGGTCAGGTCGATACCATCCATGCCGATCAAAGCAGCGATGTCTGACTTCAGCTCGTTGTAGATCGCCACCAGCCCATCCATCGTCCCCTCTGGCTGGAAGGGGTGCAGCGCCTGAAACCCTGACTGCTCCGTGAGCAGGTCGTTTCGCTTTGGATTGTACTTCATCGTGCAGGAACCCAACGGATAGGACCCTGTATCAACACCAAAATTCTTGCGACTGTAGTTGGTGTAACGCCGGACCAAACCAATCTCGGGAACCGGCTGAAGATCGGGATGGGTGGTTTCCGAAAGGACCGGGGTTCCTTGCTGAGCGTGCAGCGTCTCCTCCAGCGCGGTCAAAGCGGTCCCCGAGGCTGTGTCGACGGCGGCGCAAACGCCTTCAACATAGGCCCGCAAATGCTCAGGAGTTTTTGTCTCGGTCAAAGCCACAAGAAGCTGCGATCGTGTCAGCCCCGCGTGATCCACAAAACTTACACCGGCAAAAATTCCCCGCCTGTTCAGGGTGTCCAGAACCTGCAAACAAGTATCCGGCGTATCGAACTCCACCACAAACTCATTGAACACAGGACCATCGATTGGCAGCACCACGCCCGGGATCTCGGCCAGGGCTGCTTGGAGGGCCAAGGCTGAATTTGCGGCTCCGCGCCCACGCGCTGCAATTCCCTCCCGGCCCAACAGAGCAATGTAGGCCCCGGCGCGCAACGCGTTCAGAGCCTGGTTCGAGCAGATATTCGACGTTGCCCGGTCGCGCGCAACATGCTGTTCGCGATCTTCGAAAACAAGTGCTAAAGCGGATCGGCCATTGATATCGCTGACCTTGCCGATCAGCCGACCCGGTGTGTAGCGACGCAGTGCATCCGTGCAAGCAAGGATACCGAGATGGGCACCGCCGGCGAACATGTGCAGACCCAAGGGTTGCCCTTCCAGCGCCAGCACATCGTATCCTCTGACGGCGCCTGCGCCGCGCAAGAAAGGAATAAACGGGTGCATCGCCCCGATCAGCAGCGCACCGTTGTCATGGGCCAGATCAGAAAACCCAGCCTGATCCTCAAGAACGCCAAGGCCGTTGGGGGTTTGCAGTAGGATCGCAGCCACCTGCCCCGCCGCGCAGTCCGCGCGCACCCGACCGCAGGACGGGTCCGCGGGCAGGTCATGTATTTCAACCGAACGCGCCCAGCAGTAGGTTTCGAGAACGGCGCGGTATTGCGGCAACAGGTAAGGTGATACCGCAATGGCTTTGCGACCGGTGGCCTGCACGGCCATCCAGGCCGCCTCAGCAAGCGCGGTTGCGCCATCGTAATGCGACGAGGTGACAACCGGCAAACCCGTCGCAGCAGCGACTTTGGTCGTGAAATCATTGAGGGCGGCCAGCAAGCCCTGACTCATCTCAGGCTGATAAGGCGTATAGGCGGTCAGAAATTCCCCGCGCGCCGCAATCGCGTCCAGCACAGCGGGCACATGGTGATCATAAACCCCAGCGCCAAGAAAGCTGACAGCATCAAGGCAGGTTATGTTTTGCTGCGCTTTTGCTCGCATGTCGCGCGTCAGCTGCCATTCTGACTGCGCTTGTGGTATGTCGAGAGCACCTTCTAGCCGGAATTTAGGCGGTATCGGTGCAAAAAGAGTATCTGTTGACGGCACGCCAAGGTCATCAAGCATCGCAGCGCGATCCTGCGAGGTTATACCTTGCAGAACGGGATCATACATCATCGGCCCTCCTTTTTACAGATGCGGGCGAACGTGCCCCATAGTTGGGTAGTGTCGGGAACAACAGGAGGTCGTTTCATTGTGCAGCGATCTCGGCGCAAAGAGCGGTACCTAAGAGTGGCACGAGGGCTGCACGGATGAGATCAGCCCTATTGATCCTCGTCGGTAACGTCTTCCACAGGGCTTGGATCTCGGGCGCCGTAAACGGGGTCGCGACAGCTGTATCTTCGCGGCCCGTGATCAAGGAAATGCCATCCTTCCGCGCCAGAGCGACCAAATCCGGCACATGGTGCTTGGCGGAGCTGTGCTGCTCTGGGCAAGTCTGATGCAATGCGCCGAAACGAATGGCTGCGGCGCGTGCTTTGATGTCGCTCGAAACTGCATAGCAGCGAACCGGTTCGGAGCGATAAAGGCTCATAAAGCCAAGAACCGCCATATCTTCCGCCACTCCAGTCAGCGCAACGCCGCATTTACTTTCAGACGCCGATCTGCGCGTCGCGTCATCGAGCAAGGACAACAGTCTGGCCTGCGCGGCCCCAAAACTGATGCTATCACTCATGCCGCGGCCTCATGCGTCAGCGTGTGCCGAATGGCGGAGATTACGCCATCCTGTTCTGCTTGCGTCATGGCCGACCCCGATGGCAGGCAAAGCGATCGCAAAAACAAACCAATGCTGATCGCTTCATCCTCGGAATGGGGCTCAAATTGGGCCCCCCGCAACAGCGGCTGCATCTGCATGGGTTTCCAAGACGGCCGCGTCTCGATCCCACTGGCGCGCAGCGCGCGCATCAGTTGATAGGCATGCATCGAAATGAGATCGGGATCGAGGGTGATTACGGTTAGCCAGCGGTTGCCGATTGCACCCGGCAGCTCAGCTTGGAATCCGAGACCTGGAACATCACCCAAACCGGAAGCATATCTATCGTGCACCGCGCGCCGAGCCGCCACACGCTCAGCAAGCACTTCCAACTGACCCCGGCCAATTCCGGCGAGCACATTCGACATCCGATAGTTATATGCAATCTCTGAGTGCTGATAGTGATCAGCCGGCTCCCGTCCCTGGGTTGCGAGTTTCTGCGCCCGAGCAATGAGATCAGCGCGATCCGAGACCAGTGCTCCACCACCAGAAGTTGTGATAATCTTGTTTCCATTAAAGGAATAGACGCTTAGCAACCCGTGCGCACCGGAGGCCTTGTTGCCAAAGGTGGCACCCAGGCTTTCTGCTGCGTCCTCAATCACCGGAATGTCATACGCATCGGCCAGCGCCATGATGCCTGCCATATCAGCGGATTGCCCGTATAGGTGCACAACGATGATTGCTTTCGGCAGCGTGCCGGCGACCGCATCACGCGCCAAAGCACGGCGTAACGCCTCAGGAGACATGTTCCAACCGACCGGCTCGGCATCTATCAAGACTGGGATCGCCTGTTCGTAGAGAATGGGTTGAACGGAAGCAACAAAGGTCAAATCCGACACATAAACCCTATCACCGGGCGCGATATCCAAGACGCGCAGTGCGAGATGCAGACCGGCTGTCCCGGACGAAACGGCCAAAGCGTGCGCGCGCCCCGACACCTCGCAGAGCGCCGCTTCGAACGCCGTCAGGTTCGATCCAGCAGGTGCGACAAAGTTCTCGTCAAAAGCAAGTTGCACATAAACCGCCTCGGCCTCACCCATATGAGGCGGCGAGAGAAACAACGTCTTTGTCAGACTGGTGCGGTCTGCGAGATCGACGACGCGCCCGTCATTGTCCGTGAGTACAATCACATCAATGTTCTGTGCGTTCAACTCTGCCACTAGTTCAGACTTCTGTGCGCCCGCGGGCATGGTAACCGGGGCGCGCCCCGGCAGCGCAGTCACGACAGCTTCCAGATCAGCGCCTTGCAATAGCGCACGCCGAATGTCGCCATCTGTGATGGTCCGCAGGATACGCCGGTCGTCATCCACGACCACACACAGCTTGACCGAGCAGTCTTCCAAAGCCGTCAGGGCCTGACGCAAGGTCGCACCAGGAAGCAGGATGTGCTGTTGAAGCGACATGAGAAAATCCAAATCAACTTGAGGTAACACACCTAATCGTTTCGTTCTTCAAGCGCAATCGATCTTGCTGGCGCTGTCCGCCCTGTCGACTGGCGAAGAGCCGCCAAGATCAACAGGACGGAAACCAACGAGAGTGCTGTGGTAAACGCCGAAATCGAAACGAAAAATACGTTATTGACCACCGCGACACCAACAAATGCACAGCTTGTCAGCACACCAATCTGCCGACGCGCGTGGGCAACAGCTGCATCGAGGCCAGCGGAGTTACGACAGCCCGCCCAAGCTGGTACAGCAAGGATCAGAAACAGCAGAACCACAGCGACCAGACCACCCGCGACGCCATGCGTCAGGAAGTCGTTGTGCAGATGAGACAAACGGATCGGAAGCGATGAAACATCGGGGAAAACCGCATCAAAGCGATTCTGCGGGCCGTGACCGAAGAAGGGTCTTTCCAGAAAAGTACGCCAACCCTCTTTAAACATTGTCACTCTCAAGCCTGTTGACCACTCAACCTCGCCTGCGGGCTTGGCAAGTGTTTGCGCCGCCGCGACGTATCGGTTTGATACACTTGGGTCAAACGCGACGACCATAGCCAGCAAGCCCATTGTTGCCAGTATCGAGAGGCTGGTTTTAAGCTTTGCCCGCAAATCAACCGGAGACAGCATTTCGAATGTGATCCGTATCATGACCAGCACACCAAGTCCGAGGAACAAGCCGCGTGATTGTGACAGACCCCCAATCACGTAACCTCCGAGAAAGAAGCTCAGGAGGCCAAGCCAAACCCACTTTGGAGATGGCGCGAATTGCGTCATCGTCACCAACATACATGGCACCAACAAGAGCGGGGTCAGGTTGAGCGGATTTCCAAGCAGGAGCTCTGGCCGCCAAACTCCGAGAACGACACGTTCAAATACGGCGAGCAAAAAAACCAGCAAAGACATCAGCGTTGTTCCACGAAACAGCCATCCCATGTCAAGTCGCACGGGCTGGCGCATCGCCCAAAATGCAAGACCAGCGGTCAATATCAGCGGCAGGGTGTCGCCGATCGGCTCCTTCGCGTTTGGACCGGCAGCCAGCGACCTGGTGATGATGTAAGCAGTGTAAGCGGACGAGATAGCGAAAAACGCTCGCAACTCGGACACTACGGGTCCGTTTCTCATCCTTCGTAGCGGTACCAGTATGAGAAAAAGGAGTCCCGATAGATTTCCCAGAATAGGCATCGCCATCCACTGCAGCAATATCGCAGCGGCACCGCACGGGATTTTAAGAGTATTTTTAGTGTGCTGTCTAAGGGTCATCAGCTCTTTTGCAAAAGAGTAGACGGCATCCAGGTCAGGGGCAACCTGAATTGGGTGGAAACACCTGGAAGTTCAAAACAAGTAAGGGCTGGACAGCCCTAAGGGGAATGCTTAGTAAACATTCAATTTAAGTGAGAATTTTATGCTAAAGTCTAGCCCCCGGATTTCTCCAAACAGTGTTGCCGCAATCACGCTTCTGATGTTCGGCGCCGCCGTGATAAGCGGCCTCCACCAGGCCTCACTTTGGAGCCAGGTAGTCTATCTCTGGGATCACGGGTGGACCATCACCAACTGGCATCTGCCGCCGACAAGCGATCCTGATGACCTCGCCCGCGCCGAAAGCAAGCGACCATCGGCACATCGTTTGCGGTATTTCTTGAGCTATCCTCTTTTTTCGCTGGGCGCTCAATTCAATATCAGCGCACACACCGTATTCACCGGTGTCGTCCCACTGCTGGCAGCCATTACGATGTGGTCAGTTGCAAAAATTGTGGTCGAGCGCAGCGGTCAAGCGATGCATTCGACGGGGCTTCTCGCCATCCTGCCGGTCATCGGTATCCTTGCTGCAATGGATGGACGGCTGCTATTCGCATACTGCGGTTATGCCATGTTACTGGCCAGCCACCTGACCACGGCACCGAAATCACCGTATCTAGTAGCTCTTTGTTCCGCGCTTGGGTTGTTTCTTACGTCGGTTTCCAGTGGTACTTTTTTCTCAGCATTTGCAGCGCTTGTCGTGCTAAGCGCCTGTGCCGCCGCTCAGGCGTCCAGCATTTCAGAACGGCTTGAAAAACTGATCCCTTTGGTATTTTGCGCTCTGCTTTACTATTTTGACCTTGCGGCCATGCTGATTAAAAACCTGACGTACTATGGAGGAGGTATGATGGGCTGGAAAGGCATGGCGGGCCACGGATTCGGAACGTTTTTTCTAGACTTGGACATCCTGTCCATCAAACTTCCAATATTCTGTCTGATGGGGGCCCTTTTGGCCTTCCTGCTGCGTCAAATTTTTCGGCGACAGTTTGAGATCTCGATTTGGGTTGTCCTGCTGGTCTCGATTAGCGTTGGAATGTTTGGTTACTCAGCGCTCTCGCTGGCTCTGATCCCCGCCTGTCTGCTTGCCGGCATCGCTGCGCAACATCACGTGTTTGGAAAACCGGCCACTGTGGCGGAAGGCTGAAGTAACCCTGGAACCGCGACCAATTGCACTTGGGCTGGCAAAGAAGTAACACCGCGATCAAAAATGATGTCGCCGGATCGAACGCCTGAGCAAAATGACCGCATTCCATCTTTCAACTGACAGTGATGACCGCAAACGCTGGCTTGATCTCCTCCAGACCCTGCCGCCACGATTGCAAGACATCCATTTCCATCCTGACTATCTGAACATCTACGAACGCACCTATCCAGATCAGATCGCGCATCTTTTTGGATGGCAGACGTCGGGTTGCACACTCTTCAAACCCTTCATGTCAAAGGCGATACCGGGAACGGACCTCCTCGACCTGTCATCGGTCTACGGGTATGGTGGGCCGCTTGCCATTGGCGCGCCAAAACAACAGGACCTGCTCGATTTCGATGACGCATTCACAGAATACGCAAGACGTCTTGGCGTCGTCAGCGAGTTCTGTCTGCTGCACCCATTGTCAGCCAAAGACCAAAAACCGCTGATCGGGGCCGAACAACCCATCGACTACCGCAAGGAGGTCGTCGTGGTCGACCTTTCAAAGCCTCTTGAACAGATCTGGGCGCGCATCGAAGAAAGACAACGCAAGGCCGCCCTTGCGGCGCGAAAGTCGGGCTTAATCGTCAGGATGTCCGATCTCAGCGAGGCAGACTTTGATGCCTATCACACTCGATATCTAGCCACCATGGAAACGGTTGACGCCCGCGCCTTCTGGCATTTCCCGAGAACGTACTTTCAAAACTGCCGGGATGCTCTCGGGCACGATCACGTCAGCCTATTCCACGCAGAGAAAGATGGCGAAATCGTCGCCTCAGTCTTTCACATTCACATGTATGATACCGCCTACTATCATTTCTCCTGTTCCGAACCTGGCGCAAAATCCCTGAACGCCACGCCCCTGCTCCTCTTGGACAGCTTGATATGGGCCAAAAATGCCGGCTACCGCTGGTTTCACTTCGGCGGCGGTCGAACCGACGGTGAGGATGCGCTCTTCACCTTTAAGCGGGCGTTTTCCGGTCAGACAAAACCGCTGTTCAGTACTCAGCGTATTCTTGATAAGAAAGCCTATGCCGCATTGACCAGCGCAGCCAAGCAACGCGAGACCGATATTCTGGGCCAACCGCGCGAAACCAGCTTCTTTCCACGATATCGTCTGCAGACATGAAGGGTCCGATATGAACTTTGGCAGCACCACGATCGACTTTGCGACAACCGAAAAGGCAGTTTCGATCATTGAGATTGGTGTCAATCATAATGGTGATCTCGATCTGGCCCGGACGATGGTGCGCGAAATCGCCAAGCGTGGCGGCGATGTTGTCAAATTTCAGGCCTTTATCTCAGAGGAAGAGATTTCCATTCACGCCGAAAAGGCAAGTTATCAGAAAGATACGACTGGCGCGGACGTAGGCCAGTTGGAAATGGCTAAGGCGCTTGAGCTGTCGCACGACCAGCTCAAAACGATGCGCGACTTCTGTCGCGGTCTGCAAATGCCATTTCTCTGCACCGCTTTCGAAAGCAAGAGCCTTGACTTTCTTTTGAACGGGCTTGGCGTTCAATCCATCAAGATCGCCTCATCGGAGGTCACGCATCATCCCTTTCTGGCCGAGATCGCACAAAGCGGCGCCAGTATGATCTTGTCAACCGGCGCAAGTACGCTGGAAGAAGTCGCGGCAGCCGTTCGCGTCATCGAAGAAGCGAAAACAACACCGGATCTGGTCCTTCTGCATTGCGTGTCAGAATATCCAGCGCCGTTGAATGAGGTCAATCTGCGATCAATGGAAACAATGGCCCGGGCATTTGGATATCCTGTCGGGTATTCAGATCACACTCGGGGGATTGTCGCGCCGATTACCGCCGCCGCCTTGGGCGCTTGCGCGGTGGAAAAGCACTTTACGATGGACCGGAACATGGACGGGCCGGATCACCGGGCTTCTATCGAACCTGATGAGTTGTCCGACATGATCGTTGGCATGACGGGCGCGCGGGCCGCTTTGGGAAATGGCGTGAAGGTGCCGGTGCCGTCCGAACTTCCACAGCTTCCTCTGATCCGGAAAAGTATCGTGGCACGCCATTCCCTTCCCGCTGGCCATGTGGTGACCGAAGCAGACCTCGCTTTCAAACGGCCCCTGAACGGCATCGAGCCTTTCGATCTTGATAAAGTTCTGGGGCGGGCGTTGAAGGTCGACAAAGAAACCGATGCGCCTTTCCAGTGGTCAGATTTATGACCAATGCCCAAAAACCGGAAATGAGCGCCGCGACAATCTATGATGCTTTTGCGCAGAAGTACCGATCCTACAGTGAAACTAAATCGGCATACATCAACGCTGTCGATGAGATGATTTGTGATGCCCTGGACGGGCAAGCAGGCGTGGTTCTGGACTATGGCGCGGGTGACGGTGTCCGCGGCGCCGGCCTGGCAGCGCGGATCAACCCAGAGGAATTCTATCAGGCGGACGTTAGCGCAGAAATGATCACGCGGTGCCAAAGCGTCGGGGTTGCAAAAGAAGTCTTTCAAGCTCTCGAAGCGAACTGGTCTGACGACTTGCCCCCCATCAATACTATCCTGTGTCTTTGGAATGTGCTGGGGCACGTTCCGGACACAGATGGGCGCCGCAAACTCCTGGCAGATTTAAACAGCTTGCTGTGCGCTGGCGGGCGGCTCTTTATCGACGTTAACAACCGTCACTACGTTGGATACGGAAGGCTGAAGGTGCTCGGGCGGCGGATCATCGATACCCTCCGGCCCGACTACTCCCGCGGGGATGTCCAGTTCAACTGGGCCATCGACGGCGTGGACTACCCCGCATCCGGCCACTTCTTCACGCCTGCTGAAATGCGAGACCTGCTGACCACTGCCGGTTTCCTTATTGATGAGTCCAAGGCTACCGATTACGTCACCGGTGCGATCAGCAGCGATCTGACTCAGGGGCAGCTTTTCTTCGTTGCGAGAAAGCCCGCCTAAGCGCTGACGGCATAGGCGGAGCTTTTGAAGGCGCGCGCGTATCTCTGCCGAAGTTTGCCAGCTACTCTTTGTATCTCCGAGTTAACCGTGTTCCGCAGGTTATCCGGCTCCCCTGCCGCCAGCAAATCAAGCGCGAAGATCAAGGCCCGCTGCATCTGTTGATCAGGTTCCAATCCGGAACGAAGCGCCTCGATTACTGCAGGATCAATAATCGGCGATCCCTCCCGCGTGCTGACGAGGGGCTGCCCTTCCGCTCGCCGCTTTGCCAGGCCGTTGCCTTGATCGAGAATGCTCAGAGCGCTTTGGAGTATGGGGTCGGATTGCATCGCTTACTTCTTGGCCCAGATGACGAACTCTTCGATGTGATCGCCGCCTGCCTCTTCCGTGACCCTCCGGGTTATCTGCAAATCCGCCCAGCCCCGGAACATCTCCTCAATTTCAGGCCGGGAAAAGAAATGCGACACGCCCATGTCCTTGCAAGGACCTGCTGTCGGATTTTCCGATGTACCGGCTTCCAATCGCTTCCCGCTGTCCGCACCACTTGTCTCTGATCCCCAGACGCAGGCATAAAATCGACCCCCATCGACCAACATCTCGCGCACTTTTGCATATGTCTCTACAATTACTGCGAGTGAGTTGGCATAGACCGCGAAATGATCGACGATCAGATCGAAACTGCCGGCCTTGGCTTCAATGTCCTCGAACGTGCTGACTACCAGCTCAAAGGTCTGACCTTCGGTCACCAGTGGTCGCAACCGATCTTCTGCATTTGTTATGGCACTGGGTGCCCCATCAAGACCATGCGTCTGAAATCCTTCCGCTAGGAAAAAGCTCAGATTTGCCCCGGCACCGCACCCCAGTTCAAGCACGCGCGTGTTCGCGCGGCTTTCAGGCGTCTGGTATGCACGCATGACGGTACGGATCAACGGCTCAGCTGGGTATTTACCCCAAGGACGGCTCGCATGCAGTTCTTCCCAGATGGCGTCCATCATGTTCCCCTCTGAATACTCAGGCCCAAACCTAGAGAAAGCGGATCAAAATCAATCTCGTGGAACTTCTTGAGCGTTAGTGCCGTATCCAAGGGAACGGCCTTCAAAGTGTCCAATGTCAGTCGCGAAGCGGTGCCATCCCCATAGGGGTTCTTCATGCCACGCAACGTACAGTGGAACTCCGACGACCGCGCCGTTGCCAAGGCAGACCGCATTTCCGCCGCATCAAGACCTGTCACATCGATAACGTTCTTACCTCTGACGCGCCCATTCTGACGCTCGCCAACATTGACAGCAGGTAATTCGAAGCTCGGGGCTTCCCACAAACCAGAGGATGAGTTACCAACCATATACACAGCATGCGCCATCAAACCATAAAACTCAGTGCGATCAAATGACGTGCGCACAATCGCATCCGTCCTCCGGGTCCGGAAACGCTCCAGCATATCGACGAGCGGTTGGAACCCGGGATCAATGTTCGGCCGCATCATAACCGGTCGCTCAGGCACATCGGTCAGGGCTTCCAACAGACAGGCGTACTGCTGTTCAGCGGTGGCGTCGCCCAGGGTCTGCGGATGGTATGTCGACAAGCAAAAGGAGGTGTCATCATCCAATCCGATCAGCTCGGTAAGGTCTCTGCGCGACATCTGAGGTTGCTCAAGAATAACGTCAATCGCGGCGTCCCCTGTTAAAGTGACCCGCCATGGCTCCTCGCCCATCTGGATGACCCGGCGGGCGTGCTCCGGCATCGAAACGAAATGCAAATGCGCCAGCTTGGTCATTACATGTCGAACCTGATTGTCGAGCGCCCCTTCGGTGATATCCCCACCGCACATATGCGCGATGGGAATACCAAGTGTTGTCGCCGCCACAAAAAGAGACAGGTTCTCCAGGCGATCCCCGGAGACGCAGACAATATCCGGACGCTGTCTGCTCAACGCCTCTGTAAACGCGGCAACCCCCTTGCCGAGGCCCAAGGCAAAATCAGCCGCGCAATCACTCTCTGAGAGGAAGTCGACCTTCTCGGCAATCCGCAGCCCGTCACTCTCTAACTGGCGCCAGGTTTCTCCGAAAGCGGGCACAAGATGCATGGCTGCGCAGAGGATACGCGCGTCGATATCGGGATCCTCCTGCGCCATTCGCATGACAGGAAACATGGTGTTATAGTCACTGCGCGCGGTCGTGACGAATGCAATGCGCCGGTTCATCAGGCAGAACCCGCCAATGATCCACACCCGTGTTTCAATACATCACGCTCCTCTAGCAGAATGACCTCGCCAAGGACCAATCCGACATCTCCCTAGTTGATCTTGCCCGCCAATAGCGACGATGATGACGAGGCGTGGAACTCCAAAATCACTGGATTGTCGTAGTCCAGACGATGAAGCGTCGCAACGGGATTATGAGTACTGCGTGTGGATTGACAGCTTCCCGTCATTACGTCACATCCCGACCTATGGCCCAACCCACTCCAGCAGAAGTTCTTTTTGTCACATATGGCGGCGGCCATGCTCAAATGGTCATTCCGGTCATCCAGGCACTGAGAGATCGTATCAAAATCTCTGTTTTTGGGCTGCCATCAGCCCTCAAGCATCTCAACATGGCTGGTATCCCGACCTTGACTTGCAATGATGTCATCGATCCCAAGAGCGACTGTGATGCGCTGAAATGGGGGGAGCAGCTTGCAAAGGAGCACCATGCCGATCACAGCGGCATTCCACGTGAACAATCCGTTGCCTATCTTGGGCTGAGCTTTTCAGATCTGGTCACACGTCTTGGCTTTGAGGCAGCAGAAAAGAAGATGAAAGCAATGGGAAGACATGCTTTTCATCCTGTTGGCGTGTTGGACCGTGTCTTGGATATTGTTGAACCAAAGGTCGTTATAGCAACAAACTCCCCACGTGCTGAGGCCGCCGCAATCGAAGCCGCCAACAAACGGGGCCTGAAGACCATCTCGATGACCGATGTTTTCATTGCCATGAAACATCACCGCAACCAGGCGCAAGACATTACCTATCTCAACGCTTTTGCGATGGAGAATTTGGCACGCATTGGAATTGTAGATCCGACCAAATCAGAATCGCATTTCACTGGAAACCCGGCCTTTGACTCGCTTTTCGAGATACCTGCACAGCCCGACCCGCGTTGGCTTGGAAAACAGTTTCCGGATGCCGATGAACGCCCAATGGTGCTGTTCGCCGACATGGTTTCATGGGTGAATGCCGGGACAAATACCAGTCATCGGCAAAGCGAAGAGCAGGTTTTTGATCAACTGCAAACTTGTGCGAAGGCCGCCGACGCGGCCAATGTCAATCTGGCACTTCGCCCGCATCCCTCGCAAGATCCTGGTCCACATGAGCAGGTGGCTTCGGAACGATCCGGATGCTTCATTGCTCGGCAGGACGCGCTGCATGATCTGCTGCGAAATGTGGACGCTGTTATCGCAAGGTCATCCACTGTGGCGCTCGAAACCGTTATTTTGCGCCAAAGACTTATTCAGCTCGAACCGGAGCGACACCCTGACATGCCACTCACCGCACTTGGAACAGCCTGGGGCGTCCCGCACATGGATCAGTTGTCGGCCGTCATACAAAATGCGGTGTCCGACAAGGCGGCAGCCGCTGAGGTCTTGGCGAACATCGACCGGCATTTCCCGCGACAACACGCTTCCGAGGCAATCGCAGCGCTGATCATGGCAAGATTGGACGAGGCAGTCTCGGCTTAGCGAATATGCAGCCGGGTAAAATTGCCATCATCCGCATGCAGTACGGCGTCGCGTATATCTTCGGGGGTCGGTTCATGATCCAGCCAGTTTTGCGCAATCTCATCGGTAAACTCGGCGTTACGCGAATAGCGGATTTCCCGGCCACGATCTTGCTCAACCGGACTTACCGACAAAAGACTACCATCGCGGACTTTTTCGAGAATGACGTCATGCGCGCTACGCACCGATGCCATGGTGAATTCGAAGCTATCACCATAGAGTCTGGGCTCTGGACGAACATGGTAAAGCATGCCGCCCGTATCAAGGCCTTTCGAAAGCAGGTGAAGCGTCGCACCCACGTATTGGGGATTACCATCTTTGCAGGCCCAGAAGTTGCAGGCCGCTCCCCGATACCAAGGCGACATACCCATGTGCAGATTCACCGTGCGTTTTGACATCAGGAAATCAATCAACCACCCCCTGATCCAACTGCCTCCGAACACAATGAATAAATCTGCGTCCAGAGCAGAACCAAATTGCTCACGCGACATATGGTTCAGGTCACCCGATTTCAGAGGAACGAGATTGATGTTTCTCAAATTATGGCTCGACGTTGAAAATACCTTCTCCTCGGCCGCCAAAACACGCGAGAAATAGCGCTGCATCGGCTCGGATTTGTTATAGAAATCCTGCACTTTTCCTGGGAAGACCGACAGTGTCTCCATTACCACATGAAGATCATCCGTAACCTCCTGTAAGCCTCTGATCAAATGTAGGTGTCGGGTTTGATTTGAGGTGAACAGAGTGACCTTCAAAGCAAATCCCTCACCAGATTGGCGTGATCTTCCCGCGGTATTTCCAGAGGCGAGACGATTTGGCGCTTGGTGATTGTGGATCGGAAGCCGACGGTCACCCCAAGATCACGAAGTATTTTGAGCGTGCGCTCATCGTAGTGGCCGCAAGGATGTGACATGCTCACCGCGGCTTGGCCCGTTTGCATCTGCAGAACCTCATGGTTGGTCTGGTACTCCCAGGTCTGCTCTTCTTTGGTCAATTGGGTCATCACCATAGGGTGTGAATGACTGTGCAGGCCGACTTCGTGGCCCGTCGCGTTCAACTCGTGAATCATCTCCGGGCTCATCAGCAGCAATGCGGCACGCTCCGCGAAAGGATAACCTGTGGCGGCCATCATCGACTTCATCACTTTGTCGTAGTCCTTTGGACCAAGCACGTAATCGCGTACGTAGCGATAGACCTTGTCGTTATAGGTAAAGAAAGGGCAGTCTCCAAGAAAACCGGTCTTGATGGCATCATGCGCAGGATCAAGCAGGCCATCGTCATTCGCGCGCACTGCGCTAAAGAAAGCCGAGTAAAAGGCTTCGATATCATCAAAGAATACATTTCGAAAATCCCTGAAGAACTCCAAGGTCGTCACGTTTGGCAGCGCGAGATTGGTGTAGCAAAAGAAAAAACCCCGGAGATCATGGGCCTTCATGACCGGCAGCGCCACGTCGAACTGGCATCTCAGGCTGTCGTCAAAGGTCAGTGCGGTTTGATTGTCCTCAAGCGTGCCGTCGAGCGCGCGTTTAATATAGTCCTGCGGATCGAGATACTGGACACCAAGGCGCTTGGTACAGCAAATCAGGTCATCAAACGTTTGAGCGGAAATCGACCCCTGCCCAACAGGATGGGTGTCATCGTGAAAGTGATGGTACATTTGCGCAAAATGCATCGGGGCTATCTTCTCGTCCTACCAGGCCGTCCAGCCGCCATCGACGATCAGGTTCTGACCGGTGATGTAGCTGGCCCGAGGGTCAAGCAGAGCTTTGATAGCATACGCCACATCACCCTCATTTGCCATCCGCCCCAACGGCGTCTTGGCTTCGTAGCGGGCAAGGAATTCCGGGTTTTGTCCCCGCTCCACGCCTCCGGGCGTCACGGTGTTGACGCGGATGTCGGGTGCCAGGACCGTCGAAAGCCATCGGCTTAGGGCAATAAGCCCCCCTTTTGACGCCGCATAAGCAGCTGGATTTGTCATCACTGTCCCCGTGTAAAGTCCGTGATCCGGCCCGACCAACCCATAAATTGAAGCGACGTTGACGATAGCCCCAACGCCATTTCCCCTGAGGAGCGGCGCCAGCTTTTGGCTCAGAAAAAACGGGGCTAGCAGATTGACCTGCATCACCGCCAGCCAGGCCTCGTAACCCTCTTCATCAAAAGGCACACCCCAACCGGGCATATCGTCATAGAAAGCGGCGTTATTGACCAGACCATCAAGCCTGCCAAATTGATCGCCAACCTGCTGCACAACCTCAACAAAACAGGATTTTGCTCTCAGATCGGCTTCGATCAGCACCGCGTTTACACCGTATTCCGCCCGGATCTGAGTGCAGAACGCATCAACGTCCGCGCTGGCTCTGTCAAGAATTGCAAGATGGCATCCCATCTCTGCCAGAGCAGCGCCCGTCGCGCGGCCAATGTGACCACCGCCACCTGTGATCAATACCACTTGGTCCTGCATCGGTTTTGTCATGATGATTCCTCAAATGGGCTGGACAGCAACAGATCGGCAAGATGCAAATCGAATGGCGTGTCGATATCAAGCGCGCGGTGGGCCGGAATCTCGACCGACCCGACCTTGCCGGACATTAGGCTCGAGCAGCTGTCGATGTATGACACAGCGCCAATGTAGACACAGGTCGTGATGTCATAGACGTCTGGAACATCCTGTCGCCGCACCGCATTCAGGCCGGGATTTACAAGCGAAATCGACCCCTCTGCATCCCGGGTGACCATGTTCAGATACGGTGACCGATGGCTCGGACTGACGCCAAAGACGATATCGCTCCGACCACGGTTGAACTCCTCCATGGCCGCATCGATATCCGCCGGGCTGCGCAATGGGGATGTCGCCGGGAGCGAGATGAAAACGCCCTCGAGACGCGCCCGCTCCGCATTGATGGCATGCCGCCAGGCAAGCAGTTCTGAAGCCTGATCCGTCGCAAGTTCTGCCGGACGCGCCAGCACCTCCGCCCCGGCCGCGTATGCAACATCTGATATTGCGGTGCTATCGGTGGAAACAACCACCCTCGAGACATAGCTTGATGCCAGCGCGCTTTCGACGGCCCATGCCAGAAGCGGCTTTCCACCGACCGGGCGTATGTTTTTGTCCTTGATGCCTTTGGAACCGCCCCGGCAAAATATGAAAGCGGTGTAATCGGTGCGCATCAGACTTGGATCCGCTGGCCAGTTCTGGCCGACATGCGTGCGGCGTCAACCAGATCCAGAACCGCTTTCGCCTCACCAAAAGTCGCAAAACCAGCCTTCGCGCTGGCCTCAGACTGGAAGACGTAGTCATCAAACGCATGGCCTAGGAACGCATCAAATTGTCTGAGATACATATCATTTCCAGTTTCCATCTTCGGGACGTCCAAAACCTGTCGACCTTCGGGAGTGCGCAACTCCGCTGTCTCCTCGATCAAATCCGCATACAGGGTCGCTTCTGCCCCTACAACCTTCAGCGTCATGGCCGGAACACGCTGCAGAAAATCGATACTGATTGTAACCTGCCGGTCCGGATAGCCATAGATGATTGTAGCCTGATCTTCGACGTCAATATCCAGCGCGCTGATGTGGCCGGTTTCCGCGGTTATCGTGGCCGGATGCCCAAACAGCCACCTCGCATAGTCGAGTTCGTGGCTCAATTCCAGCAAGACCCCCCCGCCCAGTTTCGACTGTGCGCTCACGCCATCACGATAGTCACTGTCAGGACGCCAGTCTGGCAGATACTGTCCCGTCGAGATCTGGGCCGTTCTGACCTCACCTACCAGCCCTTCGTGAATGCTATGGCGCAGAAAGCCAAGGATCGGCTGGAAGCGCAGAACATAGCCGACGAACAACAGCCCGTTCCCCTTTGCCAAAGCTGCTTCCAGCGGCGGCAAGGCATCTGCGGAGATTTCTAGGGGTTTTTCGACAAAGATCGGCAAACCGCGCTCCGCAAAGGGTACACATTGTGCTGCATGCATCGAGGCCGGCGACGATACCAGAACCGCGTCTGGCAAAAAAGCCAAAGCATTCGCAAGGGAATATGCCATCTCAACCCCGTCCGCTTCTTGCGGCAACGAGCCGGGCTTATGGCGCCAGACGCACAGCGTCGCCTCAGGTATCAGGGTCTGAATGTTGCGTAAATGTCGGCGACCAATGCTACCAAGAGAAATCAGCAAGATGCGTTTGGGCCGTGCCATGTTTCTCAGGTGATCAAATTGGAAAGATGCGCCGAATCCAGATAGATATCACGTCTGAAAAACGGCACGACATCCCTCAAAATCACCTTGTCGTGCTGAGACGAAACATCCCCGTGGAATTTCTTGAATGCATCCGCGTACCCCAGCTTTGCCAGCTTGAAGGACACAGGAATACGCTTCACATCAGCAGCGACCAAGTCCGCATCGGAGTCGACAACCCCCAGTTCTTTTATCTCGGCCCAGACATCGGTGGCGAGGCTATCCGGGTCATTCCAATGCGCGCTGCCAACTTCCGCCGGACATTCACAGGTCACGAATGACACACCGTCATCCCGAACCTGATGGCTGAACCGACCTGCGGCGGCACTTCGGTATGTCAGTTGGTCGGGGTCAAAATTTTGCAGATAAGTGAAGTCACGCACTTTGTCGGCCTGCGTCAGCAATGTCGCAAACAACATCGGAGTGCCGTATTGCTTGCCATCGACATCTCCCGGCAAATCGAGGGCAGACCCAAGCGCCCGCAGGCTGTCGTTGGACCAGATCAGGGTGTCGACTTCAAAGGTTTCGTTTTCAGTGTGTACCGTAACTGCCTGGTCGGTCTCGACGATCTTGGTGATCTTCTTACCAAGCGTGATCGTTACGCCTTTTTTCTCGAGCCAGGTTACGGCACGGTTGCACCATCCCTTCATCGCGTCCCCGTCGCTGGGATAGATCGAAACGAGATCGTCAACTTTGCCTACAGCCTTGCGACGGGCAGCCAGTACAGTATCAAGGAATGGGTCTTTCTTCAGGTCTAGCATATCCAAGTCATCAAGAAACTTGAGCCGCCCCATGGATGTTTGCGCAATTGCAGTCGCCTCCACCTCGCCAGCGGTGATCCCATATACCTTCTTGAAAATCGAGGCAAAGATATCGCCTGCTGTTCGTCCGTAGCGCTGTGCAAACAGATCGCTCAGCGTACCCGGTGCTTCGGTCGGCACATTTTGCGCCAGTTGCAGCAGCTCTTCTCGTATCCGTTCTTTCACCGACTCGTCATCGATTGAGGCAAGGTCAGGCAAAGAAAAGCCGGGAGTGACTTTGCTGTTGAAGGCAGATGCGGACACGAAATCAATCTCATGGACCTGACCATCCATGATGTCAGTAACAACATCGGCGAGCGACACCGGGATCGAGTCGAAGATATGAACGCCCTTATCGACCGCAAATCCGTGAATGTCTAAAGAGTGCATGACACCGCCGAAAAACGGCGCACTATCGAGAATGTGAAGTTCGAGATCATCATTATCGAGGAGGTGCAGGGCGTCGCAAAAACCGCGAAAGCCCGAACCGACAATCATGACGCGTTTTTTCATATCAATGGCATCTTTCTCGATATGCTGATTTGGCGGAGAAATTTATCCCTATGTGCCAAAATGGCCGTGGAGTGGCAAGGTTGATAGCAGGCCTTAATGCCGCAGCCAAATCTTCGGCTTCGAGAGATCGGGACGTGGTTGCGTCATCGGGATGGTGTTGGGTGGGTTGTCGGTGAGACCAGACAGATCGATCACGTGCGCTGTTTATCCTCTCCTCACCAAGACACAAGACCTTGCGATTTGCCGATCATCGTTCAAACAGATATCTGCGGGTCAACGAGATCAAAGACCCGGCTCCTTTTGCTACCCCCAAGAAAACAACCCCGGGGTCCACCCCACCGAAAGACCAAGATGAAACACATGCTGCT
The DNA here is from genome assembly GCF_054226325.1 of Roseobacter cerffii. NCBI lineage: Bacteria > Pseudomonadati > Pseudomonadota > Alphaproteobacteria > Rhodobacterales > Roseobacteraceae > Roseobacter > Roseobacter cerffii. The sequence goes on along the minus strand of NZ_JBTBYJ010000002.1, from coordinate 27,468 downwards.
CGAAAAACTGAAGGGTAAGACCGCCACTATCGGCATTGTCGGCATGGGCTACGTCGGCCAGCCCGTGGCCTTGCGCTATTCGCAGATCGGCTTTGGTGTGCTGGGATTCGACATCGATCCCGAGATGGTCAGCAACCTCAATGCCGGGCATTCCGCCATTGAACATATCGCCGATGAGGACGTCGCCGCCGCCAACGCCGCGGGCATGTCCTGCACGACCGACTTCGCGCGCATCTCCGAGGTCGACGCCATCATCATCTGCGTGCCGACCCCTCTGAACAAGCACCGCGAGCCTGACCTGAGCTTTGTCACTAACACCTGCGACACCCTTTCCCCGTTCTTGCGGCCGGGGCAGGTGATCGCGCTGGAAAGCACCACCTATCCTGGCACCACCGAAGAAGAGGTCCTGCCCCGGTTCACAAAGGGCGGGCTTGTCGTGGGCAAGGACATCTTCCTTGTATATTCCCCGGAACGCGAAGACCCCGGCAACGCCAATTTCTCAACACATTCCATTCCCAAGGTCGTCGGCGGGCACACGGCGCCCTGCCTCGAGGCGGGCATCGCTCTTTACGAAGCGGCGATCGACATCGTCGTGCCGGTGAGCTCCACCAAAACAGCCGAAATGACGAAGCTGCTCGAAAACATTCACCGCGCCGTCAACATCGGACTGGTGAACGAAATGAAGGTCGTCGCCGACCGCATGGGCATCGATATCTTCGAGGTGATCGACGCCGCGGCCACCAAACCCTTCGGCTTCACACCCTACTACCCCGGTCCCGGTCTGGGGGGCCATTGCATCCCCATCGACCCCTTCTACCTGACCTGGAAGGCACGGGAATACGGGCTGCACACGCGGTTCATCGAGCTGTCGGGTGAAATCAATCAGGCCATGCCCACCTACGTGCTTGGCAAACTTGTGAGCGCCCTAAACACCCGCGGCAGAGCGCTGAAGGGCGCAAAAGTTATGGTTCTGGGCATCGCCTACAAGAAAAACGTGGATGACATGCGCGAATCTCCCTCAGTACAGGTGATGGAGCTGATCCGCGATGGCGGCGGTGTGGTGCTCTACTCAGACCCCCATGTGCCTGTGTTCCCGCGCATGCGAAACCACCAGTTCGACCTCTCCAGCACCGAGCTGACCGCCGACGCCCTCCAAAACCTCGACGCGGTGGTGCTGACGACGGATCATGACCGGTTCGACTATGATCTGATCCGGGCCGAGGCACCGCTAATCATCGACAGCCGCGGGGTCTATCGCGAGACCGCTGCGCATATCGTCAAGGCCTGAAAAGGGCCCGTCACAAAACCGGGCTGCGGGTCCCCCACACGAACAGCGCGATTTCGCAATCCTCGCGGCGCACCTCGGTCCGGTCGCCGACAATGGACTGTGCCAGTTGCTGCCCCGCCAGATGCCCGATCCGCCGCGCCGGCAGCCGAACGGTTGTCAGACCCCGCTCCATCTCCTTCGATCCCTTGAAATCACCGATCCCGTTGATCGAGATACGCCCCGGCACATCGAACCCACGTCGCCGGGCCGCACATTATTGATCAAGCACTTCAAGCACGCCGGAAAGCCGCCCCCGCGCCCAGTCATTGTCCGGCATTGGCGGAAAAACCACCCCGATCTCCCGGTGCCCCAGATCGATCAGATGCTGTGCCGCCAAGGCACCTGCGCAGGAGGTCGGCGAGGTCGCGTCATAGTTCCAGATCGAAATCGCTGGTATCTGCTGCTGGTCGATCAGGTTGGTGGTCTCCGCCGAATGGTCCAGCCCGATCAACGCAACCCCGTCCACGCGATGCTCGTGAAACTTCCTCAGGATCGCATACTCCCGCTCCAGATCGTAACCATGCGAGGTCAGAATGATCGTGAACCCACGCTGCCCCACGGAATCCGAAAATCCCTGGATCACCTCGGCAAAGATTGCATGGTCAATCGTTGGCACCGCCAGTTCGATTGTGCCGCTGCGAATGCCGTGCATGGTTGAACCTATCCAACTGAATAGGTCCACCGCTATGCTTAGGAAACGGAGGACGAAGAATGGCAAACAAGCGGCCAAAGCCGGAAGAGATTGTCTCGAAGTTACGGCAAGTTGAGGTGCTGATGGGGCAAGGGATGTGCCGTCTTGATGCGATCCGCCAGATCGGCCTTGTCGAACAGACGTATTGCCGGTGGCGCAAGCAGTATGGTGGAATGAGCGTCGGTCAATTGAAGGAACTGAAGCGTCTCCAGAAGGAGAACGAACAGCTGAGGCGCGCTGTATCGGATCTGACGCTGGACAAGCTGATCCTCAAGGAGGCGGCTCTGGTTGAATGACGGATCGTGCGTCAGGCTGCGGCCTGAGTATCGAAACCATGTCTGGAGCTATGACTTCGTTCATTGTCGAACCGATAACGGAAAGGCATTCCGAACACTGAACATTCTGGATGAGCACAGCCGTGAGTGCCTGGCGATCAAGGTGAAGCGCAAGCTGAACTCGACATACGTGATCGATGTTCTTACCGACCTGTTCGTCCTGCGGGGAACTCCCACCTTCATCCGCTCGGACAATGGCCCTGAGTTCGTTGCACAAGCGGTTCGGGATTGGATCGCCGCCGTCCGAGCGAAGACCACTTACATCGAGCCAGGATCACCTTGGGAGAACGGATATTGCGAAAGCTTCAACGGGCGGATGCGGGATGAACTGCTCAACGGCGAAGTCTTCTACAGCCTGCGCGAGGCTCAGATCCTGATCGAGCAATGGGGTAAACCCTACAATACTAAGAGACCACATAGCGCATTGGGCTATCGCCCACCAGCTCCAGAAATCATCATCCCAATGGAAACCAGCCCAATCATGCACTAACAATCAAATCGGACCAATCAGATCAGGCTGCTTAGCAACGATGGAACCGAACTGACCAGTAACGCAATACCGAAGTGGCAGGAGGATCGCAAGGTCGACTGGCACTACATTGCCTCAGGCAAACCAATGCAGGACGGGTTCATCGAAAGCTTCAACGGACGCATGCTTGAATGAACATCTGTTTGACAGCTTGCGTCATGCTAGAAACCTGATCGCGACTTGCCGCACCGACTTCAATAACAACCGGCCTTATTCCAACCTCGCTGGCCCGACGCCATACCAATATGCTAACCAGTGAAAAGAGGAGCAAAACCTGAACAGAGCTAACCCAGATTGGCGGACTCAAAGGGGAGCAGGTCAACAGGATTGCGCTACAAGTCCTCGGTCCAGATTGGGAAATGGCGGGGTTTTTGCCCTCGTCCTTCTGCCGCTCTACTACTTGCAATTCTTGTCGCTTTTGACCAATCGCTTCATCGTGATATCTGGAAAAATGCGTCTGAAACTGCTCAGCTCGATCCTACACCTGAGCCTGATGAGCATTAGCCCAGTATTGTTCAAAGCAGTTGGCTTTGATTAGGGGAGGGTTATTTGCCTGACGTCAGCGATCTTGTGCTGCTCACATCTATCCATATTTGCTCTGATACTTACGTCATCAAGATGGGTGGTTTTCGATCCCCTAACGACCCAAACCAATACATGAGATTGCGAGCAATGAACTCAGCCGTGATCGAAGTGGTCCACCTATGCGTTTATCAGAGTTCCAAAGATCACATCGCCGTGCTCGCGCAGGTAAATCCTCAACCACGGAGTGAAACGTTCCGGCGTTTCCTCGACTTCGCGACGCAGATCGTCAAATCTCATCCATGAAACCGCCATGACCTCATCCGGGTTGAGCGTAATCTTCAACCTTTCAGGGGTCCCCGCCACGAAGACATCCACAACCTCATGCTCGGTCAGGCCACCACCCACATCTGCGCGATACTCCAGATGATGGCGGTGTTCCGGCACCAAACCCGTCACCCCGATCTCTTCCCGCAGCCGCCGTACCGCGCAATCGAGCGGGTCTTCGTCCCATTCGGGATGCGTGCAGCAGGTGTTCGCCCAAAGCCCCGGCGTGTGGTACTTGCTCATCGCCCGCTGCTGCAGCAACACCTCATCGCCCCGCATGACAAACACCGACACAGCCTTGTGGCGCAGGCCTTTCACATGCGCCTCAAGCTTTTCCACCGGTGTCAGTTTGCCGTCGACCCAGGCCGGGATCATGATCGTCATACACGCGTCGGTGCCACAAGACCGCTCAGATGTGCAAGGTTCTTCAATCCGATTTTCAGGTGCGCCAGCGGCCGCGCGCGGACCAGCTTCTTGTTCATATAGGCCTCGAAGGTCAGGCGCTGTACGTCGATGTCATGGCACAGCGAGACAAACCGCTCCCGCCGATCATCATTGCGGTAGTAGGCATTCTGCATGGAGCCGAGCACGCGGAAAACCATCTTGTGCTCCTTCATGAAGAGGCTGCGTGCCAGACGCAGATCGCGCATCCGGCCCGAGGCCAGCGTGGCGGCACAGGCGGTTGCAGCCACCCTGCCGCCCACCATTGCGTAATAAATGCCCTCGCCAGAGGACGGTGCCACAACTCCCGCCGCGTCACCTGCCAGAACGACGTCATTGCCATTGTCCCAACGGTCCAGCGGTTTGAGTGGTATCGGCGCCCCTTCTTTGCGCAGCGTCTCGCAGTCGCTGAGCCCGGCCGCCTCGCGCAACGCCGCTGTGGCCTGCTTCAAGTCGACCGAAGAGACCTCTGTGCCCATCCCAACACTTGCGCTGTCTCCATGCGGGAAAATCCAGCCGTAGAAATCGGGCGAAATGTCTCCGTCATAGATCACATCACAACGCACCGGATCGTAAACATCCGATTTGCCCGGCGCCTTGATGATCTCATGGTAGGCCAGCACATAAGGAATCTTGTCGCCGCCCGGCACCTCAGCCCGCCCCACCTTGGAGCGCGCGCCATCCGCGCCGATCACCAGCTTCGTCTGAACCCGCCGTTCTTCACCCGTTGCCTTCTCGCGGTAGACGACAAAGGTGCGGATGCCCTCGCGCTCAATCCGCAAAAAGGTCCCCGTCAGCGCCGTGGCCCCCGCCGCCGCCGCGCGGGCACGCAGGAACGGGTCGAAATCCTTGCGATCCACCATGCCGACAAAGCCGTTCTCGATGGGGATATCCACATGCCTCCCCGTGGGCGAGATCATCCGCGCCGTGTTCACCTTTGCGACGAGCTGCTCGTCTCGGATGTCGAAATCCTGCATCAGCCGCGGTGGAATCGCCCCACCACAGGGCTTGATGCGCCCATCTCGGTCCAAGAGCGCCACCTTGTGCCCCGAGTTCACCAGATCCAACGCCGCGGTCGCCCCCGAAGGTCCACCGCCGACGACAAAGACATCATACATAGGTCATTCTCCCGGGACCAATGTTCGGTGCGGCACACCGGGCCGGTCCATGACCCGCAGTGCCATAAGCGCGGAGGCTACGAAAAGCCCCGCCTCGATCAGAAAAACTGTGCCGAAGGCGGTCGCATCTTGCCCGACCCCCGCGCGCATCACATCAACCAGCGCGGCCCCGGTCAGGCCACCAAAGCCCGCCGCCATCGCCTGCGCAGCGCCCCAAAGGCCCATGCGCGTGCCTTCGCGAGCACGCCGCCCCTGCCCTGCCAGCGCCATCATCGAGCCGATGGCCGCAACCGCAAAGACACCGTTGAAAAATCCAAGGCCAACGACCGCGGCGACCAAAAGCCCGCCCAGCCCGGTCTGGCCCAGCAGCGTCAGCGCCGCCAGCATCGCCGCCGAACCGAGGCAACCGCCGATTACCCAGGCGCGCAGGCTGCCCAGCTTGAACCCGGTGCACATGATGCCGACGACGACCATACCCAGGAAGACGCCGCCGTTCTGCGCGCCGGACAGCGAGGTCGATTGCCCGGGCGTGAAGCCGAAGACGAGCCCCGCATAGGGTTCCAGGATCAGCTCCTGCATGAAGTAGGCCGTCATCGACAGGAACACGAAGAAGGTGAAGTTGCGCGCCTTGCGCTCGGCCCAGATCTCGGCAAGCCCTTCGCGGAACGGCATGGGCGCGGCCTCTGGTGCCGCCTGCACACGCGCCTCGATGCCCCAGACAGCGAAACAGGTGAGCACGAACGCGCCACCTGTCACACAAGCAACGATGCGCAGCAACAGGCCTGTAGAATAAGGATCAAGCTGTGCGCCCACGACGCCTGCGGTGATCGCAATGCCAGCGATCATCATCAGCCATGTGATCGTCGCAGCAGCAGCTCGGCGCGCGGGCGCCGTCGCCGTAGCAAGCAATGCCAGCAGGGAGGTGCCAGAGGCCCCGACTCCAAGGCCGATCAGCGCGTAAGCCGCGACCGAGATGCCAAGGCCCAGCCCAAATCGGCTCTCCAGCACAACCACGCCGTACGCGGCCAGCATTGCACCGGCAGCCAGCGCAGCCATGCCAAGGATGATCCAACGGGTCCGGTTGCCGCCGGTGTCCGACAGGAACCCCCAATTGGGCCGGGTAATCTGAATGCCGTAATGCAGCGCCACCAGCAGACCGGGCAGCACCGCAGGCAATGCCAGTTCCACGACCATCAGCCGGTTCAGCGTCGAGGTGGTCAGCACCACAATCGCGCCGAGGCACATCTGCACGAAACCAAGACGGATGATGGCAAGCCAACTCAGCGTCATGTCAGCCCCCGTACTGCAAAGGCCGTGATCATCATCCCGCTGACGTAGAGCAAGACGCCCGTGCCGTTATACCAGGGCGCCTTGGCTTTCGGGTCTTTGAACATCACGGTCATCGCCCAGAATTGCGCGCCCAGAACAATGGCGACGCCAAGACCATGCAGCGGCTTGTCCCAGAGGAACAGCAGCGCCACAACGATCATCTGTGGCAGAGCCATGACGGTGCAGGCGACCTTTGCCGCGCGCTCTGGCCCGAGGCTGACAGGCAGCGAGTTCACACCGGTTTGCCGATCGCCCTCCAACGCCTTGAAATCGTTCAGCGTCATGATGCCGTGTGCGCCAATCCCGTAGAGCAGCGCCACGGTGATCACGTAAACAGAAGGTGCACCTGCGCTGAGGATCGCCGCGCCGGTGAACCACGGCAGCGTTTCATAGCTCAAGCCGACAAGCCCCGGCCCCCAGACCCCCGACCGCTTCAGCCGCACGGGCTCCGCCGAATAGGCCCAAGCGGCAAGGACACCGATAACCGTGGCGCCAAAACCCCATGGCCCGAACTGCCAACCTACGATGAGCGAGAGCACCGACATGGCCAGCGCAATCCACAGCCCCCAGCGGCCCGGAATGCGACCAGACGGGATCGGCCGGTCGGGCTCATTGATCGCGTCCACATGGCGGTCACACCAATCGTTCGCCGCCTGGCTCATACCGCAAACGATAGGCCCCGCCAGAATGACCCCGAGGATCACCAGCCACCACTGCCCCGCAGGCCAGACGCCAGAAGAGACAACGCCACAGAGATAAGCCCACATCGGCGGAAACCACGTGATCGGCTTGATCAGGCGCAGCGTAGCGGCAGGGTCAGGAAAACGGCGCGACTGTATGACCTGAGTGACAGACATGTGTCAACTATGGCTGACAGTTTGAGTCGGCGCAAGAGGACAGACCGCCTCAGCCGTTCTTGCTGAGCAGCCCGTATTTACGCAGTTTCACATAGAGGCTCTGGCGTGAAAGGCCGAGCATCTCGGCGGCTGCCACACGGTTGTTGCCTGTCAGCTCCACGGCAGTCTCGATGCACATCTTTTCGACCACATCCGTCGTCTCGGCGACGATGTCCTTCAGCGAGGCGGAGCCGACGAGATCCATCACATTGCGCGACGGTTCGGCGGGCATCTGCGCCGTCACCGGCCCATTCGGTCTGCTGGCCTCCATATGGCTCACGTCGCGTATGATGCACCCGATGAGCTGCGGCCCTTGCTCATCCAGATGGGTCGCCGACACTTCCACCGAAAGCCGGGTGCCGAGGTCATTGATCAACTTGGTCGAATAGATGCGCATCTGGCCCGACCGCTGTGGCTGGTCAACCAGCACACCGAGATCGATCTGCCCCCGACCAAGGAAATCCGACAGGCTGCGCCCCACCACATCCGACAGATGCGCGGCTCCGACGATGTCAAGAAAGCTCTCGTTGACGGAGGTGATCACCCCCTTGCCCGTCATGAACACCATCGCGTCGCTGCCCGCGCGGAAAAGCGCCAGCGCCTGCGTGGCCGCAGTATCGGATGGTTTCGCCGCTTCATCGTCGGTCGTGATCCGGCACATCAGAATGCGTTGACCACCCGCCCGGAAGACGACGGGCCGCACGATCAGCGACTGTCCGCTTTTCTGCGCGCGCAGGGTCACCCGCCCGCCCTCCTCGGCCAGCGTCGCGTTCATCAGGCTCTCGGTCAGCTCGACTGTCGAGCGATCTGCAAAATGCTGGGCAAACGTGCTGCTGCGCAACGCGTCGAGCTTCAGACCCAGAAGGCTGGCGGCCGCGTCATTCGCATCATCCACCCGACCGGACTGAACAGAAACAAAGACAATCGCATCCTCGGTGTTCGACAAAAGCACCCGGAACCGCGCATCGAACTCGCGCCGCGCCTCATACCCCTGTTCGAGGGCGATCTGCGCCTGAACCAGCTGTTGCTGGGTTTCGGCAATGGGGCGCAAGTCGCGACCCAGCAACAGCACCGCATTCTCATGCCCGAAGCGATGGAAGGTGTAGCGGACGGGATACTGCCACACCGCATTGTCGCTGTGGTTCAGCTCCAGGGGCTTCCGCGGCACTTCGCCATCCAGATAAGCCTTATGTGCGGCCTCGAACTTCGGCACCGTCTCACGCGTCAGGAACTGAACGATGGGTCGCCCTTCCCAATGCTTGAGGTTACCGAAGGACTCGCTGTGCGTGTTCAGCACCACCGACAGGATGATACCTTCCGCGGAGACCACAAGGGCGATGTCCGATGCGGCTCCGATGATGCTGCTCAGAAACTCCGGCTCAATCAGTGGAACAGCACCGCTGCTCCAGAATGTATTGCCACCGGTTGTCATCTAGGAGTTGGCGCCTTGCCGCGTTTGGAACAGAAGGCGACGGCGTCCTTTGCAGTACTGGTCACGATATCAACGCCTGCCTGATCCTTCACATCTTCCATATCATCCAGAACCGCACCGCCAAGGGCAATCACCGGCTGCTCGATGGATGACGTTCGGATGATGTGCACTGTCTCGGCCACAGTTTCAAGGGTCTCGCGCCGCGCGCAGGAGATCATCACGAGAGTGGGGCTTTCCGCCAACAGTCGCGCCTGCAGACACCCCAGCGTCTCATCGAAGGACACAGACACCTCGCAGCCCATGCGCCGCAACTGCGCGGCCACCACGCTGGTGCCCAGGAAATGCTGCTCGCCCTGCGGCAATACAATCAACGCGCGCACACGGCTCTCGTCGGGTGTGAGATCGAACCGCATCTGTCCCGTCGCCTCACCCAGCAGCGCCTGCAATCTCAGGGCGCCCACAGTCACGTCGGCAAAGCTGATGTCGTCGGCAACCCAGCTTTCGCCCAACATGCAGGACGCCTGCGGAATATAGAGGTCGATGATTTCGTCAACACTCAGACGGTGACCCCGGATCTCATCCAGCAAAAGGGCCGCATCAAAAGCGGTGCGCGACAGGATGGCACGATACAGATGATCGAGCACAAACTGACGTGCGCCATCGCGGCCCACGACTTGACGGTCGCGCAGCACTGAAATGACCTTAGTCGCGAGCGCACCTACATCGTCGGGTCGGTTGCGCTGAAGGCCACGCGTCTGTGATTGATCATCTTGCGACATGGCACCACCTGACCGGACTCCTTGCAAACTGCGAGATACGCGCCGCTCAGAGTCGTCAATTTGTCACAAGCCTCTGCCTTGAACACCTCAATGTCAAATCAAATTGACAGGTTCGACCCCCCTGACACCCATAAAATAATGCGATAACGCACCCATCCGTTAACTATCGTTGGTTTTTGCTGTGAAAACGGGCAGAGCGGCCCGATGCCAGAGTGTAAATCTGATCTGTCACATGTGTAAGTTTGAGTTGACACTTTTCTGTGAAAGCAGCTACCGTCAAAGGTGAAGATCGGGAGAGGTCATTCACACGATGCACAGTCAGAGGGCTCGAAAAACCGTGCCGGCGGGGCTCTACACCGCTGAGGAACGCGCCCGGCGCGACGCGACGGTATGGACCCTTGTTCAAGGCATTCTGGCACCACTGCAGTTCCTCGTCTTTCTGGTCTCCCTCGCGCTCGTGCTGCGCTATCTCGCGACAGGTTTGGGCTATGAGGTTACGACCGCCTCGATCCTCCTGAAAACCGCCCTGCTCTACCTGATCATGATCACAGGCGCGATTTGGGAAAAAGTCGTTTTTGATCAATACCTTTTCGCGCCCGCCTTCTTCTGGGAAGACGTGTTCTCCTTTGCCGTGATTGCGCTGCATACAGCCTATCTCTGGGCACTGTTTTCAGCGGCACTTTCGCCCGTCTCGCTGATGCTTCTCGCACTGGCCGCATACGCGGCCTACGTGATCAATGCAGCGCAGTTTTTGCTCAAGCTGCGCGCCGCCCGGTTGCAGGCCCAAAGGGCCCCGACCCAAGCGCGCGAGGCCACGGCATGACCGAAGCCCCGCGCCTTCCGGTTTCGGGCGGATGCCGCGATGAACCGATTCTGAAACAGCGCGGTCAGCGCGAGGTGTTTTGCGGCCTCACCGGCATCATCTGGCTGCACCGCAAGATGCAGGACGCGTTTTTTCTGGTGATCGGCAGCCGCACCTGCGCCCATTTGCTGCAATCCGCCGCCGGCGTGATGATTTTTGCCGAACCGCGCTTCGGCACGGCGATTCTCGAAGAATCAGACCTTGCCGGCATGGCCGATGCACAGACCGAGCTCGACAAGGTGGTCGATCAACTGCTTGCGCGGCGCACCGATATCAAGCAGCTCTTCCTTGTGGGCTCCTGCCCCTCCGAGGTCATCAAGCTCGATTTGAGCCGCGCCGCCGAGCGCATGACCGAGAAATACGCACCCTCCGTCCGGGTGCTGAATTTCTCCGGCTCCGGCATTGAGACCACCTTCACCCAAGGGGAAGATGCGTGCCTTGCCTCCATGGTCCCAGTGCTGCCCGAAACGCAGGACCGCCAGTTGCTGCTCGTGGGCGCCCTGCCCGATGTGGTCGAAGAACAGGCGCTCTCGCTGCTCACCGACATGGGCATCGGCCCAATCAAGGTCTTGCCAGCTCCCCGCGCTGACGCCGACCTGGGCATCGGTGAGAACACCGTCTTTGCATTGACCCAACCTTTCCTTGGCGACACCCATGCAGCGCTCGAGCGCCGCGGCGCGCGGCACCTGCCCGCCCCCTTCCCATTCGGCGAAGAGGGCACGACAGCCTGGCTGCGCGTGATCGCAGAGGAATTCGGTGTCGACGCCGAAACCTTCGAACGGGTCACCGCGGCCCCCCGCGCCCGGGCCCGCAAAGCCATCGCCCAGGCGGCGCAAGCCCTGCGCGGCAAATCCATCTTCTTCTTCCCCGACAGCCAGCTTGAAATCCCGCTGGCCCGCTTTCTCACCCGCGAATGTGGCATGGACGCGACCGAGATCGGCGCGCCTTTCATTCACAAGGGTATCGTCGGCCCGGACCTCGACATGCTGGCCCAGGGCCCAACCTTCTCCGAAGGCCAAGACGTGGACCTGCAACTCGACCGCTGCCGCGCCGCTCGGCCTGACCTAACGGTTTGCGGCCTCGGCCTCGCCAACCCGTTGGAGGCAGAAGGCCTCGCCACCAAATGGGCGATCGAGCTGGTCTTCACGCCGGTGCATTTCTACGAACAGGCTGGCGATCTCGCGGGCCTCTTCTCCCGCCCCCTGCGCCGCGCGGACCTGCTGGAACTCGAGAACCCCACCCTTCACCCTTCCAAAAATACTCAAACCCGGTGCGCGTCATGAAGCTCACCGTCTGGACATATGAGGGCCCACCGCACGTTGGTGCCATGCGCGTCGCCACCGGCATGACGGGCCTGCACTATGTCCTGCACGCGCCGCAAGGCGACACCTACGCCGATCTGCTCTTCACCATGATCGAGCGGCGCGACCATCGCCCGCCCGTCACCTACACCACCTTCCAGGCCCGCGATCTGGGCTCCGATACCGCCGATCTCTTCAAGACATCCCTGCAGGACGCCTACACCCGTTTTGAGCCCGAAGCGCTGATCGTCGGCGCCTCCTGCACAGCGGAACTCATCCAGGACGACCCTGGCGGCATGTCCGAAGCCATGGATATCCCGGTGCCCGTAATCCCGCTGGAGCTGCCGAGCTATCAGCGCAAGGAGAACTTCGGCGCCGACGAGACCTTCTTCCAGATCGTGCGCGCGCTCGCCAAGCCGATGGAGCGCACCGCGCAGATCACCTGCAACCTGATCGGGCCAACCGCCCTCGGCTTCCGCCATCGCGACGACATCACCGAGATCACCTCGCTGCTGAGCGATATGGGCATCAGCGTGAATGTCGTTGCACCGATGACCGCGTCGCCCTTCGACATCACGCGCATGGGCGCTGCGCATTTCAACGTGCTGATGTACCCCGAAACCGCCGAAAGTGCGGCGCGCTGGATGGAGCGCGCGCTCGACCAGCCCTACACCAAAACCGTGCCCATCGGCGTCGGCGCCACCCGCGATTTCGTTGCCGAAGTCGCCCGGATTACGGGGCTCGACCCCTACCTGGACGAGTCGCGCCTGCGCCTGCCCTGGTACTCCAAGTCGGTGGACAGCACCTATCTCACCGGCAAGCGCGTCTTCCTCTTCGGCGATGGCACCCATGTGGCCGCCGCCGCCCGCATCGCGCGGGACGAAATGGGCTTCGAAGTCGTCGGCCTGGGCTGCTACAACCGCGAAATGGCCCGTCCCATTCGGGCGCTGGCCAAGGACTATGGCGTCGACGCACTGATCACCGATGACTACCTCGAAGTCGAGCGTGTCATCGAAAAGCTCCAGCCCGAGATGATCCTCGGAACCCAGATGGAGCGCCACATCGGCAAGCGCCTCGGCATTCCCTGTGCCGTGATCTCTGCGCCCGTGCATGTGCAGGACTTCCCTGCCCGCTACTCCCCGCAGATGGGTATCGAGGGTGCGAATGTGATCTTTGACACCTGGGTGCATCCGCTGGTGATGGGCCTCGAAGAGCACCTCCTGCATATGTTCCGCGACGATTTCGAGTTCCACGACGCAGCGGGTCCCTCGCATCACGGTGGCCACGCGCCGAAGCCCGAGGAGCCACAAACCGCCCCTGCCCCCATGGGCAATGTCATCTGGCTGGAAGACGCCGAGCGCGAGTTGAAAAAGATCCCCTTCTTCGTGCGTGGCAAGGCGCGCCGGAACACGGAAACCTTCGCGACCGAACGCGGGGTGTCAGAGATCAGCGTCGACACGCTCTACGAAGCCAAGGCCCACTATGCGCGATGATCAGGGCATAAACGGGCGCCTGCCCGGATATCGCGTCGTCATCCTGACGCTCGACAGCCACGCGGCGGGCCCCGCCCTTCGCGCGATGGAGCGGCTCAGCCTCGACTACCCCGGCCTCACCCTCTCGATCCACGCCGCCGCCGAATGGGGGGAGACCCCCGGCGCCTTCGAGGCCGCGAAAGAAGCCGTTGAAACCGGCGACATCATCATCGCCAATCTGCTCTTTCTCGAAGAGCATATCTCGCGCATTCTGCCGAGCCTGCAGGCCCGTCGCGATCAGTGTGATGCGATGATCGGCGTGATCGCCGACGCGACCATCGTCAAGCTCACCCGCATGGGGTCGCTCGACATGATGGCGCCGCAGTCTGGCACCATGAAGCTGATGAAACGGCTGCGCGGCTCGTCGAAACCGTCCAGCTCCTCCGGCGCGCAGAAAATGGCGCTGCTGCGCCGCCTGCCGAAGATCCTCAAATACATCCCCGGCAAGAGCCAGGATCTGCGCGCCTGGTTCCTGACCATGCAGTATTGGCTGGGCGGGTCCGATGACAACGTCGAAGCGATGGTCCGCTTCCTCGTGAACCGCTACGCGAGTGAGCCGGGCTGGGCCAAGGCCCCCGAAGCCGCAGCCCCGATCGAATACCCCGACACCGGTCTTTATCATCCCGATCTGCCTGGTCGGATCACCACCGATGCTGCAAAGGCGCCCGGCCCGGCACAGGCCAAGATGACTGTCGGCCTGCTGATGATGCGCTCCTACGTGCTATCATCGGATACCGCTCACTATGATGCCGTCATCCGCGCGTTCGAAGCCCGGGGCATCAAGGTGCTCGCCGGGTTTGCCGGGGGGCTCGACGGGCGTCCGGCGATCGATGGCTACTTCCGGGACGGCGCGGAGGTGAAGATCGACGCGCTGGTATCGCTCACCGGCTTCTCGCTGGTCGGTGGCCCGGCCTACAATGACAACGCAGCAGCCGTCGATGTGCTGAAAGACCTCGATGTGCCCTACATCGCGGCCCATCCGCTGGAGTTCCAGACGCTGGGTCAATGGTCAGCCTCGGCGCAGGGTCTTGGCCCCATCGAGACCACGATGCTGATCGCCCTGCCCGAGCTCGACGGCGCCACCACACCCACCGTCTTTGCCGGGCGCCATGGTGAGGCCGGCTGCGCGGGGTGTGCCCGGACCTGCAGCGCGGCGGTCCAAGGCAAAGCCATGGCCCCCTGCCCCGAACGGATCGATGCACTTGTCGCCCGCACCGAGCGGCAGGCCCGCCTGCGCAAATCCGCGGCCTTTGACCGGACCGTTGGCGTGGTACTCTTCGGTTTCCCGCCCAACGCCGGGGCTGCAGGCACCGCCGCTTACCTCAGCGTTTTTGAAAGCCTTTTCAATACGTTGAGCCGGATGAAGGCGGAGGGCTATGATGTCGAACTGCCCGATACGGTCGATGACCTGCGCGCCGCAGTTCTGCAAGGGACCGCGCAACGCTACGGACAGGAGGCCAATGTCGCCGCCCATGTGAGCGCCGATGAGATCGTCTCGGGCACCCCTTGGCTGAGCGAGATCGAGGCGCAATGGGGCCCTGCCCCGGGCCGTGTGCAATCGGACGGACGCGGTGTGTTTGTGCTGGGCGCACAGTTCGGCAAAGTCTTCGTCGGGCTGCAACCGGGCTTTGGCTACGAAGGCGACCCGATGCGCTTGCTCTTCGAGCGGGGCTTTGCGCCGACCCATGCCTTCACCGCCTTCTACCTCTGGCTCAAGAACACACTGAAGGCCGATGTATTGCTGCACTTCGGCATGCATGGTGCGCTGGAATTCATGCCGGGCAAACAGGCCGGTCCCTGTGGTGCCGATTGGCCCGACCGGCTGATTGGTGACATGCCGAATGTGTACCTCTATGCGGCCAACAACCCTTCAGAGGCGACGTTGGCCAAGCGGCGCAGCAATGCGGTCACGGTTAGCCACCTGACCCCGCCGCTCGCGACCGCCGGACTCTACAAAGGCCTTGCCGAGCTGAAAGACAGCCTGACCCGCTGGCGCGGCACCGATCCGTCAGCCCCCGAACGCGTCGAGTTGGAAGCCTTGATCGCCGAACAGGCCGAAGCGGTCGATATGGCTGGTGTGCCCGCCGAGGCGCTGTGGATCAAGCTACTCGAAACCGAGGATGCGCTCATCCCCGAGGGCCTGCACATCGTCGGACAGCCGCTGACGGATGCAGAGCGCGCTGAGTATCTGCGCATCCTGCCCGATGTGGATGACGACGCCCGCGCCCGCATTGATCACCTGCTGCAACAGGAAACCGAACTCGACGCGCTCATGGCTGCCCTTGCGGGCCATTTCACCGCACCTGTCGCGGGCGGTGATCTGATCCGCTCGCCCGAAATCCTGCCGACGGGGCGCAACATTCACGCCTTCGACCCTTTCCGCATGCCCACCGCCTTCGCTTGCCAGGACGGCGCGAAACAAGCGCAGCTCCTGCTCGACACCCATGCCACCCTGCCGCGCACCGTGGCCCTGGTGCTGTGGGGCAGCGACAACATCAAATCCGATGGTGGGCCTATCGCACAGGCGCTCGCGCTGATGGGCTGCACGCCGCGGTTTGACAGTTTCGGACGCATTTCCGGCGCGGATCTGATCCCGCTCGAGGACCTTGGTCGCCCGCGCATCGACGTGATCATGACACTCTCGGGCATCTTCCGCGATCTGCTGCCGCTGCAGACACGGATGCTGGCTGAAGCCGCGCTGAAATGCGCCACGGCCGAAGAACCGCTGGAGCAGAATTACATCCGTGCCCACGCCCTCGCCTATGCCGAGAAAACCGGCTGCGCGATGGAAGAGGCGGCGCTGCGCGTCTTCTCCAACGCCGAAGGCGCTTATGGCTCGAACGTGAACGGGCTGGTGGACAGTTCGGCCTTTGGCGATGAAGACGAGTTGGCCGACGCCTATGAAGCGCGCAAGAGCTATGCCTATGGCACCGACGGCAAGGCGGCTGCCAATGCGGCGCTCTTGCAGGCGACGCTGGCCGAGGTCGATGTGGCCTACCAGAACCTCGAGTCCGTCGAGCTGGGTGTCACCACAGTGGATCATTACTTCGACACGCTCGGCGGCATCGCGCGCGCGGTGAAGCGTGCCAAAGGCACGGACGCCGCCGTTTACATCGGCGACCAGACACGCGGCGCAGGCAAGGTTCGTACGCTGAAGGATCAGGTCGCGCTCGAGACACGTGCGCGCAGCCTCAACCCGAAATTCTTCGAAGGGCTGCTGAAGCACGGTCCCGAGGGCGTGCGCCAGATCGAGGCGCAGGTCACCAACACGCTCGGCTGGTCCGCGACGACCGGTCAGGTGGACGACTGGGTCTATCAGCGCATCTCGGAGACCTTTGTGCTGGACGATGCGATGCGCCAGCGCCTCGCTGATCTCAACCCCACCGCCTCCAGCCGTATGGCGAACCGCCTGCTGGAGGCCCATGACCGCAACTACTGGTCCCCCGATGCCGACACGCTGGCCGCCTTGCAGGAAGCCGCGGATGCGCTTGAGGACCAGCTCGAAGGGATCGCTGCGCAATGACCGCGATCCCAACCGAAACCCCAAGGGGAGCGCGCCCCTTTGAAAGGAGACTGACATGAGTCCCTTGGACAGAACACCGCCCTCCCTTCGCGGCCTCGACGGCGAAGGCTCGGTGCAGGTGCATCAGGATGAAACTGCCAAGATCGAAGGCGCCAAGGTGTTTTCGGTCTATGGCAAGGGCGGGATCGGGAAATCGACGACCTCGTCCAATCTCTCGGCAGCGTTTTCCATGCTGGGCAAACGCGTGCTGCAGATCGGCTGCGACCCCAAGCATGACAGCACCTTCACCTTGACCGGCAGCCTCGTACCCACCGTCATCGACATCCTAAAGGAGGTCGATTTCCACCCCGAGGAGCTTCGCGCGGAGGACTTCGTCTTTGAGGGTTTCAACGGCGTGCAATGCGTCGAAGCCGGGGGTCCGCCCGCAGGCACCGGCTGTGGCGGCTATGTGGTCGGACAGACGGTCAAGCTGCTGAAACAGCACCATCTGCTCGATGACACCGATGTGGTGATCTTCGACGTCCTCGGCGACGTGGTCTGCGGCGGCTTTGCAGCACCTTTGCAGCACGCCGACCGCGCGCTGATCGTGACGGCGAATGATTTCGACAGCATCTATGCGATGAACCGGATCATCGCGGCGGTGCAGGCCAAGTCGAACAACTACAAGGTGCGGCTCGCAGGCTGCGTCGCCAACCGCAGCCGTGAGACCGACGAGGTCGACCGCTACTGCAAAACCGTGGGCTTCAACCGCATCGCGCATATGCCCGATCTGGATGCCATCCGCCGCAGCCGTCTGAAGAAGAAGACCCTCTTCGAAATGCCGGATGACGAGGAAATCGTGCAGGTCCGTAAAGAATACATCCGCTTGGCCGAGACGCTGTGGAACGGGACCGAACCGCTGGCCCCCGCCCCCCTGCCCGACCGTGAGATATTCGAGCTTTTGGGGTTCGATTGATGCGTGACCTTGCCACCTCTCCCGCGCCGCAGCCTGCCCGCCCTGTCCGGGCCGGGTATGATGCCACGCGCGACCGGGTGGAAACCTATTTCGACAAGACCGCGACCAAGACGTGGGAGCGCCTGACCTCGGACGCGCCTGTCTCGAAGATCCGCGAAACCGTTCGCCAGGGGCGGGACCGGATGCGGGCGCTGATGCTCAGCCGCCTGCCCGCCGATCTGAGCGGTCAGCGCGTGCTCGATGCGGGCTGCGGGACCGGGCAAATGAGCGCGGAGCTTGCCGCACGGGGTGCCGAGGTTCTGGGCGTGGATGTCTCGCCCCAGCTCATCGACATCGCTGAGCTGCGCCTGCCCGAAGAATACCGCAAACAGGTGCGCTTCACCGCAGGTGACATGCTCAGCGCAGCTCATGGTCACTTCGATCATGTTATCGCCATGGACAGCCTGATCTATTACAGCGCGCGCGACATCGGCAACGCGCTGAACAGTCTGGAAAAGCGGACACGCGGCACAATTGTCTTCACCGTCGCGCCGCGCACGCGGCTGCTGATGGCAATGTGGTATGCGGGCAAACTCTTCCCCCGCTCCGACCGCAGCCCGGTCATGGTGCCCCACGCGCATCAGCCACTGGCGCAGGCGGCGCGGGCGCAAGGGGTCAGCGGCCTGATCCGCCCCGTGGAGCGTGTCACCTCGGGCTTCTACATCTCCCAGGCGATGGAGGTACGCTCATGACCTCTCGCCTGCAGTCTCTCTCGATCCGGGCGATGCCCTTCGCCGATGCCGCGAGCCCCGATCTGCCGATGGCCCAGTTGTTGCGGCTATCGCTCTTCCAGGTGTCGGTCGGCATGGCGGCGGTGCTGCTCTTGGGCACGCTCAATCGCGTGATGATCGTCGAACTCAGCGTCCCGGCCATGATCGTCGCCGCCATGATCGCTCTCCCGGTGCTGATCGCGCCGTTCCGCGCGCTCCTGGGCTTCCGGTCGGACACGCATAAATCCGCGATCGGCTGGAAACGGGTGCCCTACATCTGGTTCGGCTCGCTCTGGCAATTCGGCGGGCTGGCGGTGATGCCCTTCGCGCTGCTGGTGCTCGGCGGCGACGTGGTGCACGAGATCCCCTTTGCCGGAGAAATCCTCGCCGCCCTCGCCTTCGTCATGACCGGCCTCGGCATGCATATGACGCAAACTGCCGGTCTGGCCCTCGCCTCAGACCGCGCGACGGATGAGACACGGCCACGAGTCGTGGCCCTGCTTTACGTGATGTTCCTCGTCGGCATGGGCATCTCTGCGGTGATCATGGGTGTGCTGCTCACGGATTTCACCGCGCTGAAACTCATCCGCGTGGTGCAAGGCGCAGCAGTTGTTGGCATCCTACTGAACCTGATTGCTCTCTGGAAACAGGAGACCGTGCGCCCCATGAGCCGCGAGGAGCGCGCGCAACCGCGCCCGGCCTTTTCAGATGCCTGGCGCGATTTCATGGAGGGCGGACGGGCCGGGCGGCTGCTCGTCTGCGTCTTCGTGGGCACGATGGCTTTCAATATGCAAGACGTGCTGCTGGAACCCTATGGCGGCGAAATCCTTGGCCTGTCGGTCTCTGCCACAACGCTTCTCACAGCCCTCTGGGCCGCGGGCGCTCTGCTCGGCTTTGCATTGGCCGGAGCGCGCCTCGCCAAGGGCTCGAACCCCTACCGTCTGGCGGGTGCAGGCATCGTGGCAGGCATCTGGGCCTTCTCGCTGGTCATCTTCGCAGCCCCCATGCAGTCAAATGTGCTCTTCTACGCAGGCGCCGGCATCATCGGCTTTGGCGGCGGGCTCTTTGCCGTCGCCACGCTCACCGCCGCGATGACCATGCCCGCCACCGGCACCGCGGGCCGCGGCCTCGCACTCGGCGCCTGGGGCGCTGCACAGGCGACGGCGGCGGGCCTCTCGATTGCTATCGGCGGCGGCCTGCGCGACTGGATCGACCATGCCGCGATGTCCGGCCAGTTGGGCGAGGCTCTGCAAAGCCCCGCCACCGGTTACTCTTTCGTATACCACACCGAGATTGGCTTGCTCTTCGTCACTCTCGTGATCCTGGGACCGCTAGTGCGCCAAAGCGGTTCCCTCACCCCGCAGGATGTCGGTACCCGCCCCATGGGCCTTGCCGATTTCCCCACATGACCCCGATTGAGAGGGAAACGACATGACAGAAACATTCTTTGGCGAAGTCGATCTGGCGAGCGTAACCTTATGGTTATTCTACATTTTCTTCGCAGCTCTGGTGATCTGGATCCAGCGCGAGAACATGCGCGAAGGCTATCCACTGGAAGATGACGAGGGCAACCCCTCATCCAACTCGGGCATGTGGCCACTGCCGGAAGACAAGACCTTCAAGCTGCCCCATGGCCGCGGCGAGGTCACCGTGCCGAGCGGGCAGACGCCCGAACGCGCCGACATCCCGATGAAGCGCACGGGCCCCGGCAACGGCTATCCGCTGGAGCCCACGGGTGACCCGATGCTCGACGGTGTTGGCCCGGCCAGCTGGGCGCCCCGCCGCGATGTGCCCGAGCTCGACGGTCACGGCCATCCGAAGATCGTGCCGATGTCCGCCGCAGAAGGCTTCCAAGTGGCCGCCGGGCGGGATCCGCGCGGCCTTCCCGTGGTGGCCGGAGACGGCGAGATCGTCGGCAAGATCATCGACATGTGGATCGACGAGCCCGAACAGCTGGTCCGCTATCTGGAGCTGGAGCTCGACGCGAAATGGGGCTCGGGCAACCGCCTGCTGCCGATGACCTTCGCGCGTATCCGCTCGGATCGCGTCAGCGTGCATGCGCTCTACGGCAAGCATTTCGCCACCGTGCCCAGCATCGCCAGCCCGCGTCAGGTGACGCTGCTCGAGGAGGACAAGATCTCGGGCTACTACGGCGGCGGCAAGCTCTACGCCGGCACCCGCGCCGAACCGAAACTCTGATCACGGCGTGGGGCCCCTGCCCCGCGCTTCACCCGCAACCAAAATGGAGATACTCGCCATGTCCCATGATGATTTCGAGATCGAGCCCGTTGAGGGGCTTCCCGAAAAGCCGCCCGAGGGCGAACAGATCCTCTGGCAGGGCCGTCCCGACTGGTGGCGCCTCTCTGTCGAGGCGCTCTGCCTGAAATGGGTTGCGGGGTACTTCCTGCTCTTGGCGGTCTGGCGGTTCGTTTCCGTTCTGGACCTCTTGCCCTTGGGGCACGCCATCGGGGCCGCGGTGCCCTTCCTGATGCTAGGGGCCGTGGTCTGCGGGCTGCTGATCGCGGTGGCCTATGTGCAGGCCCGGGCGACCATGTACACCGTCACGGACGCGCGCGTGGTGATGCGGATCGGGGCCGCGCTCACGGTCACCTTGAACCTGCCCTACACCCAGGTCAGCAACGCGATGCTCGACCTGCGCAAGGGCGGCACCGGCACCATCGCGCTGGAGACTATGGGCGAGACGCGATTGAGCTATCTGGTATGCTGGCCACACGTCCGGCCCTGGCACATGCGGCATACACAGCCTGCGCTGCGCTGCATCCCGGACGCGGAAAAAGTGGCCGCCCTGCTAGCCGAAGCCGCCGAGGCGCGCATCTCGGTGCCAAAGGTGTCCCGCCCCCTGCCCGCCAATGCCGTGGCCGCGGAGTAGGCAGATGAACACCCAGACTCAACCCCGCATCCACGCCAAGCCCGAAGAGATGATCCCGCGCATCCTTGTGCGCGCCATGTTCGGGCTGGTCGCTCTCGTCCTGGTGATGGTCAGCATCGCCACGCTCACCGGTCGCCCCGTCGACAGCACACCGCCCGTCGCACCTGTCATCGCAGAACGCGCCATCATCCTGACCGGGGATGCCTCTGGCGCGGCCCGTGTCTTTGACGCCAATGGCGTGCTGATCGCTGATTTCCCGTCCGACAAGGGCGGCTTTGTCGCCGGTGTCGAACGCGTGCTGGCCCGCACCCGCGGGCTGCAGGGTATCGACCCCAGAACCCCCGTTCTTTTGCAATTGCGCGAGGGCAATCGCCTGTCGCTGCATGACCCCGCCACCGGATGGTCTGCCGAGCTCATGGGCTTCGGCGCATCCAACTCCCGCGTCTTCGCCAGACTGCTGGACCAACCCAAACCTTAGGAGGAAGCCACCTATGGGACTACTGACGAAAGACTTTGAACGTGCACCCTGCACGGTCGAAATCAGCCACAAGTTCGAGAGCCTGCACGCGCATGTGCGCTTCAACAACGGCGCCGTGATCTACCCCGGTGACGAGGTGAAGGTGCACGGGCCTGAGATCATGGCGCCTTTCGGCGAGATCGTGACCGAGGATCGCGAAGCAACGATCATCCGCGCCAGCAAGCTCGAACAGCTCTGGACCCGCCTAACGGGCGATTTCGAAGTCATGGAGCTGTGTGAATTCTCCTTCTCCGAGGAGGTCACGCTATGAACGTCCAGACCCCCCGCGCCTCTGATGCGCCGAAGACACTCAAGCACACCGCCGATGCCACCACCGTCGAAGAAGGCCTCGCGATCCAGGAGGAACAGGCGAAGTTCGACAGCAAGGCCGCAACCGAAGTGGCGATGCGCAACACGCTGCTGACCCCACGCTTCTACACCACCGACTTCGATGAGCTGGATGCGATAGACGTCTCCGGCGTCCGCGAGGATTGGGACAAGCTCATCGACCAGATGGTCTCCGACCCCAACAAGGGCCACTTCAAGAAAAACGAAGACTGGGACCATGTGGATTGGGAGAACATGGAGCCGCAGTTGAAGAAGGAGTTCATCGACTTCCTGATCTCCTCCTGCACCGCCGAATTCTCCGGCTGCGTGCTCTACAAGGAGATGAAGCGGCGCGGTGCCAACAAGGACATCACGCAGCTCTTCCAGCTGATGGCGCGGGACGAGGCGCGGCACGCCGGCTTCATCAACGATGCGTTGCGCGAGGCGGGCGTGGCGGTGAACCTCGGGTTCCTGACGCAGAAGAAGAAATACACCTACTTCCGGCCCAAGTTCATCTACTACGCCACCTATCTGTCCGAGAAGATCGGCTATGCGCGCTACATCACGATCTTCCGGCATCTGGAGGCGCACCCGGAGCATCGGTTCCATCCGATCTTCAAGTGGTTCCAGGAGTGGTGCAATGACGAGTTCAGCCACGGAGAGGCCTTTGCCCTGCTGATGAAGACCGATCCGAAGCTGACCAGCGGTATCAACGTCTACTGGATCAAGTTCTTCCTCACCGCCGTTTACGCGACGATGTACGTCCGCGACCACCAGCGCCCGGCCTTCCATGAGGCGCTTGGCGTCGATCCGGACTGGTATGCGCATGAGGTCTTCACCAAGACCTCGAAGCTCAGCGAGCAGATCTTCCCGATCACGCTGGATATCGAGCATCCGCGCTGGCAGCCGACCTTAGAAAAGCTGCAGAAGGCCAATGCCGATCTTGCAGAGGCCACCGAGCAAGGCCGCTTCTTTGCCAAACTCGGCGCACAGGTGCGGGCAGCGGCGGCGTTTATCTCGCTGATCACGATCCCGGCGAACAAGCACCAGGTGCCCGCCTCCACTCGGTTGGAGCCAGCCTATTGAAACAGGCATGCGGCATAACCCGTCGCGTTCTGGACACGGGGCGCGGGCGCTTGGGCCATACGAGGCCCTGCGCGCCCGTGGCCGTTGATTGCGTGCAATCAACGACCTGCCGCACCGCTCAGAGGGGGCATGTGCTGTGAGCCTTTGGACCCCTGCCCTCTTTGCGCTCTTTCTGTGGTGGTTCTCTACCGGTGCGATCCTATGGGTCGTGAAATCGGCTGACCGCAACGGGCTGGCGGCCCGGAAGCGCGCGGTGCTTTGGGGCCTGCCCTTCCTCGGGCTGGGATGCCTGGGCTTCTGGGCCTCACTGCACGATACCTCGGCGTTCGGCGCCTATCTCGGCTTCATCGCCGCTCTCGCCATCTGGGGCTGGATCGAGCTCGCCTTTCTCACCGGGATCATCACCGGACCCAACCACCACGAGCTGCCCCGGGACGTACCTGAATGGGAGCGGTTCATTCGCGCCTGGGGCACGCTCGCCTATCACGAGATGCTGCTGGTCGCGACGTTAATTGCGATGATCCTGATCGACTGGAACCTCGGGGCCGAAAACAAATTTGCCACATGGACCTTCGCGGTGCTGTTCTTCGCGCGCCTCTCGGCCAAGCTGAACCTCTTCTTCGGCGTGCCCAAGATCAACATCGAGTTCCTACCGGAAGCCCTCGCACATCTGCCCAGTCACTTCCGGCACCGCGCGATGAACTGGTTTTTCCCGGTCTCGATCACCGCGCTCACTTTTGCCGCCGCCTGCTGGCTCGAGCGGCTCTACGCTGCCGACACTGCGGGCGCAGTCGCCGGCTTCACTTTGCTGACAGCGATCACCCTGCTGGCGCTCTTCGAACACTGGATGATGGTGCTGCCGATCCCGGACGAAAAGCTCTGGCGCTGGATGATACCGACCGACACACCGACACGACACAGACGTGATACCGACACACTACCGACAGCTAAAATCAAGGGGGGACATCATGGACTTTGATGCACTGTTCCAGGCACAGCTCGACGAGCTCAAGAACGATGGCAACTACCGCATCTTCGCGGAACTGGAGCGCAAGGCGGGGTCGTTTCCGACGGCCAAATGCCACGATGAGGACAGCCCTGATGAGGTGACGGTCTGGTGCTCGAACGACTATCTGGGGATGGGCCAACACCCCTCAGTCATCAATGCGATGAAAGAGGCAATCGACAACTGTGGCGCAGGTGCGGGCGGGACACGCAACATCTCTGGGACCAACCACAATCACAAGCTTCTGGAGGCGGAGCTCGCCGACCTGCACCGCAAGGAGAGCGCCCTGCTCTTCACCTCCGGCTATGTCTCGAACTGGGCCGCGCTCAGCACGCTGGGGGCTCGTATCCCTGACTGTGTGATCCTGTCGGATGAGTTGAACCACGCCTCGATGATCGAAGGCATTCGCCATTCGCGCGCCAACAAAGTGCTGTGGCGCCACAACGACCCCGAGGACCTCGACCGCAAACTCGCCGCCCTGCCCGCCAATGCGCCCAAGATCGTCGCTTTCGAGAGCGTCTATTCCATGGATGGTGACATCTGCCCCATGCAGGAGATCGTCGAGGTCGCCGAGAAACACGGCGCAATGACCTACCTGGACGAGGTGCACGCCGTTGGCCTCTACGGTCCGCGCGGTGGTGGCATTTCCGAGCGTGAGGGGCTGCAGGACCGCATCACCCTGATCGAAGGCACCCTGGGCAAGGCCTATGGCGTCGTGGGCGGCTATATCACGGGCTCTGAGGCGCTCTGCGACTTCATCCGGTCCTTCGCTTCCGGTTTCATCTTCACGACCGCGCTGCCCCCTGCCGTGGCCGCTGCGGCGCAAACCTCGATCCGCCATCTCAAGCAGTCGGACCAGGAGCGGCTGTTGCAGCGCGAGCGCGTCGCTTATCTGCGAAAGCGGCTGGACATGGAAGGCATTCCCCATCTGGAGAACCCCAGCCACATCATCCCGGTGATGATCAAGGACCCGGTCAAATGCCGGATGATCGCGGATTACCTGATGCAGCAGTACGGGATCTATGTGCAGCCCATCAATTACCCGACGGTCCCGAAGGGAACGGAGCGGCTGCGCTTCACCCCCTCACCGCTGCACAGCGCCGATGACATCGAAAAGCTGGTGATGGCGCTGAAAGAGCTTTGGAAACAATGCGCGATTGCCCACGCGGTGGCCTGATCACGCGACATTGTGACTGTTGACTCTCGCCGCGATCTTCTACGTTGTATGCCAAGCAACTGAGGAGATAACGATGACACGTACCTTTGCAGCCATCATCGCCCTGAGCTTCGCCACACCTGCACTTGCAGAAGGTGACGCAGCCGCAGGCGAGAAAGAGTTCAACAAGTGCAAGTCCTGCCACATGATCGTCGCCGACGACGGCACCGAGATTGTCAAAGGCGGCAAGACCGGCCCGAACCTCTACGGCGTCATCGGCCGTCAGGCGGGCACGGCTGACTTCCGCTATGGCGATGATCTGGTCGCCGCGGGCGAAGCCGGTCTGGTCTGGGACGAAGCAAACCTGGCCGAGTACACCAAGGACCCGCGCGCCTTCCTGCGCACATTTCTTGACGATTCCTCGGCAAAGTCGCGGATGGCCTTCAAGCTGAGAAAGGGCAGCGAAGACGTCGCAGCCTATCTCGCCTCGGTCGGCCCGCAGAGCTGATCTCAACACGTTGTGCACAGACCGCCGTCTTCCCCTCGGAGGCGGCGGTTTTCTTTTGGAGGTCACGACGGGCCACACCGCCGATAAACTCCGCGTGTGCCTGCTGGCGCCCCACACCCCCGAGGCCCATCTTTGGCCCAGCAATGATCCCAGTCAGGACGGAGACCTCGATGACCTACACCAGACGCCACCTCCTTACGCTCGCTGCTGCGGCGCCCACCCTCACCTTGCTCGGACGCGCGGCTTGGGCTGCGACACCGCCGGTGTATCAATCACGCGGTGTCGCCGTCGATGGCACTGACGTCGTGGCTTACCATACCGACGCGCGGCCTATGGCAGGCAACGCTGACATCTCACACGACTGGATGGGCGCGACATGGCGGTTTACAAGCGAAGATAACCGAGATGCCTTTGCCGCTGACCCCGTCCGCTATGCACCGCAATACGGCGGCTATTGCGCCTATGCGGTCAGCGAGGGCTACACCGCCTCAACGACCCCTGAGGCGTGGAAGATCGTTGATGGCAAACTCTACCTGAATTATTCGCGCCGCATCCAACGCAGATGGGAGCGGGACATTCCCGGGCGCATCGCGTCAGCCGATGCAAATTGGCCCGCGGTTCTCTCCGCATAGCCAACGCACCGAAGTCAGGTCACGATCCTGAGTTCCGAAACCTCGCCATCGACATCCTGGCAAGCGGTCAAAAGCCGCGCGGCCAGGTGGGTCTGCACATAGGCCGCATGGAAACGTGAGGGCGCCCGCAACGTCAGGCGCCCCCCTGCCCTCTCCGCACGGGCGAGCGCCGCGATCCAACTGGCATATGTGCCAGGGTCCTCGGCGTGCAGCAATGCCTGCGCCAGCGCCCATTCTGCCCCGGAGGAGACATCCGGGGGCGAAACGGCGCCGGGCACGGGCAGTGGCACAACGTCAGGCTCTGCAGCGCCCTGCCCCCCCATGCGCAGCTCAAAGTCAGGCCCGACACACCCCCAGGTGACCGCAGTGTCCTCAAGAAGCGTATCGATGCCCAATCCATATTGCGTCACCCGCCCCCGTGCACCTTGCCGTCTGACGACGAGCCAGCCTTTCGCGCGGAACATCGCCATCTCGCGCTTTACCGTGCGTTCATCGACGGACCACAGCTGTGCAATCTCGCGCTGGCCGACCGCGAGTTCGTCGCGCGCCCAATTATAGCGCGCAGTAATCAAAGTCATGAGCCGCAATGCTCTGCGTTGGTCATGTTTGCTCTGCGACAGGGCGTAAGCCCCTAGCGCAGTAAGCAAATCATACTTGCGTGCAGACGCTCCGCGACCGACCGGTCGGGTGGAAAACAT